>DATIYT010000019.1:0-118059 GCA_035517495.1 Allostellaceae bacterium
GCGACCTTCACGGCGGGAACGCCCTCCACCGCCGCGCTCTCGGTCGCGGCAACGGGGACGACGACTTTCGGTCTCGTCCAGATCACGGAAACCTGCAACGACAAGAACGGATACAAGCTGACGCTCACCTCCGCCAACACCACAGGCACGCTCAAGGGCGCCATCGCCGGCAACACCGACACGCTGAGCTACACGATCTCCTACGATACCGGCGGCGCCAACACCACGGTCACGCCGACCACGACCGCGCAGACCTTGGTCAACACTGCAGCCAAGACGCCGCTCGCCGGCAACGCCAAGCAGATCAACGCCGTCATCACCAACAACCTCGCGCAACCGGATACCTACTCCGACACCCTTACCTTCACCATGACGCCGAACTGATCGTGCAAAGTCGGATGATGCGGGTGGCCTCGTCAACATGGCGGTTGAGATATTTGTGAGTCAGTCGCGCGAGTCGATTTTGTCCTTCCGCACGACACGATTGCCTCAGACAACTGCGATCGTGCGTTCGTCGATCGGACGTGCGCTTGCCACTCCGCTTATCCTGTTGCCGCCGTTTTTCTGGTGTTCGCCGGCGCACGCGCTTCGGTTCACGCCCTTGATCGTGGCGATGGCGCCAAACGGACAGGGTGCCAGCCAGTCGTTCCAGCTCGACAACGATAGCGACGGCCCCGCCGCGGTGCAGATCTCGATCGTGCATCGCGAGATGGCTGGGGACGGCAAAGAGACGCTAACCGACGCCGAAGCCGACTTCGCTGTCTTCCCGGCGCAGGTCGTGCTTCTCGGTCACGAGACGCGAACCGTCCGCGTGCAGTGGCTGGGCGAGCCCGCGATCAAGGACGAGCTTCCCTATCGCATCATCGCCGAGCAGCTTCCGGTGGCGCTCGCGCCGGCGCCCGGCAAAGGCGCACAAATCTCCGTCGTCGTCCGCTACGAGGGCGCGCTCTATATGCAGCCGCCAGGCGTCAAACCCGACCTCAAGGTGACGGGCGCCGAGCCCGCAAGCGGGGCCGACAATCGTCGCAAGCTTGCGATCGACGTGACGAACAGCGGCACCGCTCACGCGGTCATCTACAATCCGACCGTGATCGCCGAGAGCGGCGGTAAGTCGCTCACGCTGAAGACCAATCAGCTCGATGGTCTCGCCGGGCAAAACGTCCTCGCGGGCCACAGCCGGCGCTTCCTGGTGCCGTGGCCGACCGACCTGCCGATCGGTCCCGTCCGTGTCACGCTTGATTTCACGCCGAGTCTATGAGGGCGCGGGAGCACGGCGTGGCGTAGAACGCGCGAAAGAGAGAGCAGCGTTCTTCTGCCTCCTGACTGGGTTGGCCCTCATGCTAATTCAGCATGTCGCGCGCGCACAAAGCCAATCGAACGGCCTCGACGCGGAGGAGCAAAGGCGACAGATCTTCGAACAGATTTTCGGCAAGCACAGCACCGCGCCCGCGCCGCCAGCACCGTCGCATGCGCCCGAATTGCCGGTGGTGCTCGACGACGGCGAAGAGATCGGCAGCGTAGTGGTGCTATCTCCCGAAGACCCCGAGCATGCCCGCATTGCCGCAAAGCCGCTGCTCGCACTGTTGGGAAAAGTGTTGCAGCCAAAGCCGCTCGCCACGCTGCAATCGGCCGCCGCGGCGGATGGCACACTTGGCTTCGGCGATTTGCGCAAGGCCGGCGTCGGGGCGGAATTCGACCCGGCGCGTGCGGCGCTCGCGCTCCAAATCCCTCTGGCGATCCGACGTCTCAGCACGATCAGCCTCCGGGGCAATCCGCCTCAAGCAAACGCGGCGAACCTCGTGCGCAATGCCGATTTCAGCGCCTTCATGAACCTTCGCGCCGGCGTCGATTACGTTCACCAGACCGGCGGCACCAGCAGCCCCGGCGCGCTCGGATTCCAGCCGCTGAACGTGGCGCTCGAATCTGCGATCAACTATCGCAATACCGTCCTCCTCGCCGACATCAACTACCAGCAGGGGGCGCAGGTTCCGTTGCAGCGGGGCGACGTAAGCCTGGTGCGCGACGACCCTGATGCCGCGATCCGCTACCAGCTCGGCGATCTCTCCTATCCCGTCGATGGATTTCAGGCGTTCCAGACCATGGCGGGCTTCGGATTCGCGCGCAATTTCACGCTGCAGCCTTATAAGGTCTACCAGCCCGATGGACAGGAACAGGTGACGCTGGAAAGCCCGTCACGCGTCGAGGTGCTGGTGAATGGCGTGCGCACGCAAACGCTGGAGCTGGCGCCAGGACGCTATGACCTGACCCAGTTCCCCTTTGCGCAGGGCGCCAACGATGTCGAGCTCAAGATCACCGACGCGGTGGGGCGCGTCAGCACCATCAGCGTGCCGTTCTTCTTCAACAGCGATTTGCTTGCGGAGGGCGAACAGCAGTTCTCTTACGCCATCGGCGCCCCGTCCTCCACGCAAGCCTCAGGCGCACGCCATTATCAGCCGGGCACGCCCGCAATCTCCGCGTTCCACCGCGTCGGCGTCACCGATTTCCTGACTTTGGGCGGAAGCTTCCAAGGCGATCGCCTTCAGCAGATGGCCGACGGGAATGTGGCGTTCGCGACCGCGTTCGGCAATATTCGAATCGACGGCGCCGCAAGCCAGACGCAGGGATTCGGCTGCGATTTTGCCGGGCGCCTGCTCTATGAATACACTGACGCACCGCTCGGGCCTGGCGCCAAGCCCGTCCCGTTCCTGGGCGAGAGCCGAACCATTTTCGGCTCCGCCACCTACACCGGAACGCGCTTTGCGACGCTGGGCACGCTATTGCCGGACAATACCGGGTCCTTCGGCATTCAAGGCGGCATCAGCCAACCCTTGATCCTCGGCGTGACTGGGGGGCTCGGGGGTTCATACCAGTTCTCGCGCCCGGGAACGCGGGATACCAACAACGTCACGTTTTCGCTCCGGCGCTATTTCGGCAGCGCCGTCTCGACCGATCTCGAACTGAGCCGCACGAACGCAACAACGGGAGCGCCCAATTACCGCGCGATGTTCACGGTGCAAATCCTGTTCTCATCGGCACATCAATCGGTTACCACTACCTACGACACCAACCAACACGCCTCGCAGCTCGACTGGGAATATCTACCCACTTCGGACGTCAACGATCCCTTTGTCGACCTCAACTTGGCGCGCGGGCGCGACTCCACGGAGGCCAGCGGCACGCTCTCCTACAATACCCAGCGCATCGAGACGCTGCTGGTGCACGACGAGACTCTGCCCAATTTCTCGGGCAATCAGTCCAGCCTCGAGCGCGTTTCCAGCGTTCGCGTCGGCACCGCGCTCGCCTTCGCCGATGGGACGTTCGCCATCAGTCGCCCGATCGGGGACGCGTTCGCCATCGTCGCGAAGCATCCGAGCCTCGCTGACTATCAAGTGGGCGTCGAACCGACCGCCGGCGGCGGTTTCGAAGCCGCGCCCGATTGGCTGGGCCCCGCGGTCGTCAACAACATCGCGTCATATCAAGTGCAATCGCTGACGGTTGGCACCAAGGATCTGCCGCCGGGGTACGACCTCGGTTCTGGCTTCTACCAGCTCCAGCCGAGTTTCCACAGCGGAGCTGTGATTACCCTCGGCAGCGACGCCAATGTGCTGCTCGACGGGGAGCTGCATGACCAGCTCGGCATGCCGCTGGCGCTCGTCGCTGGCGAAGCGCGGCCGGCCGACGGCCACGGCGCGGTAAAGCCGTTTTTCACCAACCGCACCGGCCGCTTCCGCATCGATGGGCTCAGGCCCGTCGCTTACGATCTGGTGTTTCCGACGCTCGGCGATGCGGTGGTCCGCGTCGATATTTCCCCGAACGCCACGGGCATCGACCGCGTCGGCGTTTTGACGATTTCGGCCGGCGCACGGCCATGACGCGATCAGTTCTAGCGCTGTTCGGATTGCTTGCGCTCGCGGCGCTGCCCCTCGATGCGGAAGCAAATTGCACGGGATTGCGCTTCGGCCTGCTCCCTCCGGTCGTGACCTGGACCGGCGCGGGAGCCGGATACAACGTCTTCGATCCCTTCGATCGGGTGCAGCCCGTCACCTTCACGGTGACAAAGGTCAGCGGCACTTGCACTTATTTCGTAACCGCCACCACCGAATTCGGCGGCGGCCCGGGTCAACGCGTCATGATCGGCAGCGGCGGCCGCCTGGCCTTTAATATTTTCACCGACAGCACCAGGACCAGTCCGCTACTGGATCTGCCGGCAGCCACCGCGAACGACGTAATCGCGGGCAGTTTTTCGACGACCGGCGTCGCCAGCAATACCCACCTGCATTTTTTTTGGATTGCCCCGGATCAAGCAGCGGGACCCGGCATCTTCTCGGGTTTTGCGCATTTCAAGCTCTTCCAGGGAACACTCCTCAACAACACCCTCGTGCAGATGATGGACGTCAACTACCGTGTCGACGTGCGCTCGGTTGCGGAAGTATCGGTGGTCGATCCCGGGCTGACTTTCAATGCTTCGAATCCGAAACGCAGTGTCGATTTCGGCTTCGTCCACGAAGGTCAGAAGGCCGATTTCGATCTGCGCGTCCGTGGGAACAACGGTTTCGACGTCACGATCCAATCGCAGAACGGCGGAACATTGCTGCCGCCCGACAAGGGCGATCCGAACTATTTCCCCTACACGCTGACGCTCGGCGGACGGTCGCTCAGTCTCACCGCCGGCAGGACCGTGGCCGCAGCCAGCCTTTCCACGGCAACGACCGCCGATGGCGTGCCATTTCCAGTCGAGATCACCGTCGGCGATCTTTCTCACGCCTCTGCAGGTGCCTATTCCGACGTGCTGACGATCACGGTAATTTCCAAATAGTGGCGGCGGCGGAATTGGCATGGCGCTGGACTGAGCCGCCGGGTCGGCTTAGGTTCTGCCCCTCGTCGACAACGCCCATGAGGCAGCCATGCCGCGCCCTTCCGGCCGCGCCCCCGATCAGATGCGCGAGATCATCCTAGAACCCGGCTTCGCCAAATATGCGGAGGGCTCGTGCCTCACCCGCTTCGGCGACACCCACGTGCTCTGCACCGCCACCGTCGAGGACCGCGTGCCGCCGTTTCTTCGCAACACCGGTACCGGCTGGATCACCGCTGAATACGGCATGCTCCCTCGCTCGACCCACACCCGCACCGACCGCGAAGCAAGCCGCGGGCGCCAGAGCGGCCGCACCCAGGAAATTCAGCGTCTGATTGGCCGCTCGCTGCGCGCGGTCAGCGACTTGAAGGCGCTGGGCGAGCGGCAGATCCGCATCGACTGCGACGTGATCCAGGCCGACGGCGGCACGCGCACCGCCGGGATCACCGGCAGCTACGTGGCGCTCCACCTGGCATTGCAGCGCCTGGTCAAGGGCGGCGCGCTCGCGTCGGTGCCGCTCAGCGACACCGTGGCAGCCATCTCCTGCGGCATTGCGGTCGGCGTCCCCGTGCTCGATCTCGACTACGCCGAGGATTCAACCGCCGAGGCGGACGCGAATTTCGTGCTGACCGGCGCAGGCGGACTGGTGGAGGTGCAGGCAACCGCGGAGCAGGCGCCATTCTCCGAGGCGCGGCTTCTGGAGCTGCTCGCGCTCGCGCGCAAGGGCGTTGGCGAGCTGATCAATCATCAGCGTCGGGCGCTCGGCCTTGGCTGAGCACGTCGCTCGCGCGCTCGGCCGCGGCCGAATGGTGATCGCGACCCACAACAAGGGCAAGCTCGCCGAGATCGCTGACCTGCTCCGCCCCTTTGGCATTGACGCCGTGAGTGCCGCTGCCCTCGGGCTGCCCGAGCCCGAGGAGACCGGTTCGAGCTTCGAGGCGAACGCGCTTCTGAAAGCCGATGCTGCCGCGAGCGCGAGCGGCATACCGGCGCTTGCCGATGATTCGGGACTGGTGGTTCCGGCGCTCGGCGGCGAGCCCGGCATTTATTCCGCCCGCTGGGCCGGCCCCGAGCGGGATTTCGGCCAGGCAATGCGTCGCGTCCACGAACGTCTGGGCAGGGGCGCCGACCGGCGCGGCATCTTCGTCGCGGTGCTGGCACTCGCTTGGCCCGACGGACACCACGAGATCTTTCGCGGCGAAGTCGAGGGCGACCTCGTCTGGCCGCCGCGCGGATCCTTGGGGTTTGGCTACGATCCGATGTTTCAGCCGCTGGGTTCAACCCTCACCTTCGGCGAGATCACGCCTGACGAGAAGCACCGTATCAGCCATCGCGCCCGCGCCTTCGCGAAGCTGATGGCGGCCTGCTTGGGGTCGCGGGCTTGACCGAGCGTGCGGGCTTGTACCTGCTTCTCGCTGTCGTACTCTCGGCGTGAAGACGCCATCAAGGAGGCAGGGGAATAATGGGGATCAAGGGGATGTGGATTCCTTGGAATTGATGAACCATCTCAGAACAGGCCCTACATTCGCGCGATCATGACGAGCGCCCCCTCATCTCCAGCATCCCCCCGATCTCCTCAGTCGGTTTGTCGGCCGCAGCCGCTCGCGCTCTACATCCACTGGCCGTTCTGCCGCTCGAAGTGTCCCTACTGCGACTTCAACAGCCATGTGCGCGAGAGCATCGACGAAGATCGCTGGCGCCGCGCTCTCGTGGCCGAGCTCGGCCACTACGCTGCGGAAACCGCGGGTCGACCGATCGCCTCGATCTTTTTCGGCGGCGGCACACCCTCGCTGATGGCGCCCGAGACGGTCACTAGCGTGCTGGAACGCGTGCGCGGGCTCTGGCCCGTCGCCGCCGAGGTGGAAATCACGCTCGAAGCCAATCCCAATTCGGTCGAAGCCGAGCGCTTCGGCGCGCTCGCCGCCGCCGGCATCAACCGCGTCTCGCTGGGCATTCAAGCGCTCGACGAACATGCGCTCAAATTCCTGGGACGCGCCCATGGGCTCGCGGAAGCCTATGGCGCGATCGAGCTGGCGCGCCGCAGCTTTGGACGCTTCTCCTTCGATCTCATCTACGGACGACCCGGCCAATCGGTCGAGGCGTGGGAGCGCGAGCTCGCCCATGCCATCGGCCTCGCGGGCGAGCATCTCTCGGTCTATCAGCTCACCATCGAACCCGGGACTGCCTTTGCCACGGCGCATGCCCGCGGCGACTTCGTCATGCCGGATGAAGAGACCGAAGCGGCGCTTTACGAGAGCACCGGGGCGCTGCTGGAATCAGTCGGCCTTCCGGCCTACGAGATCTCGAACCATGCACGCCCCGGCGCCGAATGCCGGCACAATCTCGCCTATTGGCGCTACCGCGACTATGTGGGGGTGGGCCCCGGCGCCCACGGCCGGCTCAGCATCGGCAACGAAAAGGTGGCGACGCGCCAGCGCCGCGTGCCGGAAACTTGGCTCGCCGCCGTCGAATCGAAGGGACATGGCACGGAGGAGCGCTTTGCTCTCGACCAAGAGGCACGGCGCGCCGAATTGGTGATGATGGGACTGCGGCTCGTCGAGGGAATTCCGCGCGAGCGTTTCGAGAGCGAGCTGGGGCTCAGCGTCGAAACCGCACTTGACCATGGCCGCCTGAGACCACTGATCGACGGGGGGTTTCTGAGTCTTGATGCCGAGCGCCTTGCCGCGACCGCTGCCGGCCGCCAGCGCCTCAACGCGCTACTGTCGGCGCTGTTGGGATGAGAGCGCGTCCTTCCGCAGCCGACATCGCGCGACCGACGCGGTGATCGAGTAGTCAGTTATTCAGAACCGAACCCGAAGGCCGGCTGAGACTGCTTGCGCGTCGTAGTCGCCGGAGAACCGGCCTTCGTAGTCGACGAAGAATGCCGCATTGGCGTTGAGATCATGAGTGACCCCGGCACCAATCAGTAGCCGAGATGAAGTCGAGGCTGCCGGTGTTGCTGACGCCGGGAAAGCTACCGGGTCCAGTATCGATCAGGCTTGCAGCATACCATCCCCCCACAAATCTTGATTGAATCTAACACGGTGGCCGCGACTATCGCTACACATTCACGGCTTCGCGATTCTCTCTTCGTCCGGCGGCAGGAAGCGCAAATGCCATGCGCAGATGAGCCGCCCGCAGAGGGGACTCGTCAACCCTGTAGCCGCTCGTTTAGGATGCACTCTGGGCAAGATCGGAGGTTCAATGCTGTTCGTTCGGCCTGCGACCCGCGCCGATGCCGGCGAGATTGCGCGGATCGATGTCGAAACTTGGCGCACGGCCTACCCGGGGATCCTCCCGGATAAGGTGCTGCTGGGCTTGACGCCGTCGCGGCTGGCGGTCGAATGGGCGGCGCAACTTGGCCATCGTCCCGAAGATGTGCGCGTTGCCGAATGGAGCGGCGCCGGGGTCGTGGGCTTCGGCAGTTGCGGCGCCGCGCGGATGCCGATCGGCGAGCTTTCGGGCGAAGTGAACACGCTTTACGTGGCGCCGGATTATCAGGGCCGGGGCGTCGGCCGCGCCTTGCTGCTGGCACTGTTCCGTCGCTTGGTAGCGACCGGCCACGCCTCGGCGGTCATTTGGGTGCTGCGTAACAATCCCGCGCGCTTCTTCTATGAGCGCATGGGCGGCAAAGCGACCGCCCATCGGCGCATCGCCGTGCGCGGCGAGCTGATCCCGGCGCTCGCTTATGGCTGGCGCAACCTTCCGGAAACCGTGCGCAGCGGTGGCCGCGCGCTCCGGCCGCTCGCCGACGACGGCACGGGACCGCTCTGACCCGATCATCGGGATGGCCGAAATTTGGGAGAAGTCCTATCCGGCCGGCGTGAGTTGGAGCGCGCCGCTGCCGGAAGCGGTGGCGATCGAGACCCTGCTGGAGCGCGCAGCCGAGCGCTGGGACAAGCGCATCGCCTGCGATTTCTACGACTGGAAGCTCAGCTTTAGAGACTGGTTCGCGCTGGCGTGCCGCGCCGCGAAGGGGCTGCGAGCACTCGGCGTGGGGCCGGGTGTTTCGGTGGGGTTGCATCTTCCCAACACGCCGCATTACCTGATCGCGTTTTTCGGCGTGCTCATCGCGGGCGGACGCGTTGTCAATTTCAGCCCGCTCTACTCCGTGCGTGAATTACGCCATCAGCTCGAAGATTCCGAAACCCAGGTGATGGTCACCCTCGACCTACCGCAGCTTTATCCGCAGATCGCGGCGATCAAGGGGGCCGGCAGGCTCGAGACCGTGGTGGTGGCGGCGCTCACCGACTTCCTACCGGCTGCGGCGGTGCGCGCCATCCTGGGCCCTCCCGCCGAGCGTCAAGGAGGCCCCGGCCGCGAGATCGACTTCAAGGACCTGATCGACAATGACGGCAACGTGCCGCCGCCGGCGCATGGTCCGCTCGCCGAGGAAATTGCGGTCCTGCAGTACACCGGCGGCACGACGGGCGAGCCCAAAGGCGCGATGCTGAGTCACGCCAATCTCGCGGCCGTGGTGGCAATGCGCGACCGCTGGGTCGAGAACGTGCTGGTGTCGGGCGAGGATTCGACCCTCGTGGTGCTGCCGCTGTTCCACGTCTACGGCATGAGCATGGTGATGCTGACCGCGCTGAACGGCGGTACGACCATGATCTTGCACATGCGCTTCGACGCCGAGCGCGTGCTCGCGGACATCGCGCGCAAGCGGCCGACCCTATTCGCGGGCGTTCCCACCATGTACGCGGCGCTCCTGCTGCACCCCCGCGCGAAAGAGGCCGACACGAGCTCGCTGCGCTTTTGCGGCTCGGGCGGTGCGCCGCTGCCGCTCGAGATACTGAACGGATTTCAGCGTTTGACCGGTATCACTTTGGTGGAGGGATACGGGCTCAGCGAGACATCGCCGATCGTGACCTTGGCGCCCAATGACGGCACCGCCAAGCCCGGTACCGTCGGCCTTCCTTGTCCCCGCACCATCGTCGAGATCGTCGACATCGATACCGGAGGCCGGCTATTGCCGCCGGGCGAGAAGGGCGAGATTTGCGTGCGCGGACCGCAGGTGATGCTCGGCTACTGGAAACGCCCCAACGCCACCGCCGAGGCGTTCGCCGGCGGCCGCTTCCACACCGGCGATATCGGCTATTTCGATTCCGACGGGTTTCTGGTGCTGGTCGAACGCAAGAAGGACATGATCGTCTGCGGCGGCTTCAACGTGTTCCCGCGCGTCATCGAGGAAGCAATCTATGAGCATCCTGCGGTCGCGGAGGTGAGCGTGATCGGCATTCCCGATTCGTATCGGGGGCAAACGCCGAAGGCCTTCATCGCGCTGAGGGCGGGGACGGCACTGGATTTCGACGAGCTGAAAAAGTTCCTCGCCGACAAACTTGGCCGCCACGAAATCCCGACCGAGATGGAGCTGCGCGCGAGCCTCCCCAAGACGCCCGTGGGGAAGCTGTCCAAGAAGGAATTAGTCGCCGAGGAAATGTCGAAGCGTGGCGGGTAGGCGCGCGTGGAGAGCCGGCATTCAGACGGTCGTTGCCGGCGCCGAGGATGTGATCGATTAACGTTAAATCGAGCGGCGGCGCGCCGAAAGATGGCTTCGGTTCATCGCCATACACCCGAAGTCGGAAATTGCATTGCTCTTCAGTAGGATTGTTTTGATTCAAACACGACCAATCTTTCGCATGACGGCGTGGTGAGAGGCACGCCGCCGAACATTCCTTCCAACATTCCTAAAGGAAAACGATGCTTTTGCTGCTGACGCTGCTGGCGCTCTATTCGGTTTTTGGCGGTACTTATTATCTCTATCGCCGCGGGTTCCTCGATGATTTCGGCCTTGTCGCCATACCGCTCGCAGTTCTGTTGATCATCGGCTTCTTCGCGTTGCCGCAGTTGTTAACGCGCGCCGAGGCGGGCGACACCGTTGCGGCGTTGCCGGAGTCGGCGGAATCGGACTGACAAAGAAAGCCAGCCTCGGTTCATGGCTTTCCTCGCTGGCGTCGCGAAACCTTAGGCATCGACGAGTCCTCTGGCAGCGTCGCCACAAAATCGACGCCGCGCTTTATCCAGTTCCGCAACGCCGCTTCGGTTCGGTAGCCCTCGGGAGCCACCCGCACGAAACCGCTCATGGTGCGGCCGGCCATTTCCATCGGCCTGACATGCGGCTCCCTCAGAATCACTTCACGGACTGCCGCACCGACCCGGATCAATAGGCCACCACGGCCGCTGACCGAACAGCACATCTTGCCATTCACCATGAAGCAGAGCCCGCCCATCAGCTTCTTTTCGACCACATCGCGCCGGCTGGAGAGCACCTTGCGCACCCGCTCGGCGGTCGTTTCGTCGTAAGCCATCGCTTCACACGATCCGGTTATTTCGCGTCCAGCGCCGCGAGCGCCGCCGCGACGATCTTGCGATCGTCGCTTTCCGCAGGCAACACCGCCAACAAATGCCGCCAGTAGGACTTGGCCTCATCGAAATGGCGGTCCTGTGCCGCGGCAAGGCCCAAGTACCAGAGTGCGCGCGGATCATCAGCGTCGAGCGCTTCGAGCTGCTTGAGGAGAGCGCGCGTCGTGTCGGGAATAGGTTCGCTGGGCTTGTGATGGGCCATCAGCGCGGTGATCTGTTGCGCGAGGATCTCGGGATCATCGGGTTTGAGAGTCGCTGCGTGCGCAAAAGCGTCCGCCGCCTTGTCGGTCTCGTCGAGCACGGTATAGGCGTGTGCGAGGCGGAGCCACCCTTCAAGGTCGTTGGGCTGCTCCTTGAGGCGCTCCGCGAGCCGGTTGACCATGCCCTGGATCATTTGCGCGCGTTGCTCCGGTGTCATGCCGGCCGCCGCGGCCATGTCGTCGGCGCTGGGTCCCGACGGCGGCGCCGCGGCAGTCGGCACGGGCAGGCCCGCGGCCGTCGCGGTCTCGGTGATCTTCTGCCGCACCGCCGGAGCATATGGAGCGTCGCTCGGAGCGTCCGCCAACAGCCTCTGCCAGGCATCGATGGCGCCCTCGGCGTTGCCGGACTGGGCCACGGCGAGCGCGAGGTAATAGCGCGCCATCGGATTCTTGGGGTCGCGCGCCAGCGCCGCCGAAAAGGCATCGTGCGCCGGGGCGGTGACCATGCCGTCAGCAGCGAGCACCAGCATCTCGCCATAGGCGGCGGCGACGTCGGGTCGCTGTTCCGTGAGCGCCAGCGCCTGGCGATAAGCGGCGGCACTTTCCTGCCAGTGCCCGAGCGCCGCCTCGGTGCGCGCCAACAGGAACCACGCGTCGCCGTTGCCGGGTTCGTCCTTGACTTTGACCCGGAGCTTCGTCACGGCCTGTTCCAGGTCGCCGCCACCGCCCGTGCTGCGCGCAAGTGCGCGCTCCGCCCCCCGAGCCGAATAGGGCTGATCGGGCAATGTCGGCGCGCCGTGCAGCAGATAGACGCCGAGAGCGCCGATCGGCACCAAGACCGCGAGCATCACCGCCAACGAGGTGTGCACATGCGATGACGGATCGATCGGGCCAGGGTGCGATTGCCCCGCCTTCGATTGAGCCTGCGCCGTCGCGAGAAGGCGCCGCTCGACCTCGGTACGGGCCGCCACGCTTTCCGCTTCGTTCAGCACGCCGCGCGCCTGGTCTCGCTCTATCTCCGCGAGTTGATCGCGATAGACCGCGCGATCGAAGCGTGCGCGCGCGGGCGCTTCGCCGACGCGGCGTGCGAGCGGCAGGAACACCGTCGCCACCAGTAGGGCTACCATCAAGGCGAAGGCAATCCAGAGGATCATTCGCCTTCCTCGTCCAGGAGCATGCGCTCGAGCCGCCGCCGCTCCTCCGCGCTGAGCGGCGCTGACGGCGCGGCCGCACCGCGCGTGCGCAGGAACATCCCGATCCCCACCATTCCCAGCACCAGCAGCACGAACGGCCCGAACCAGAGCAGGTAGGTCACCGGCTTCACCGGCGGCTCTAACAGGATGAAATCGCCGTAGCGGCGCACCAAAAAGTCCCGCACCTGCTGATCGCTGTCACCGGCCTTAAGCCGCTCACGAATGAGCACGCGGATATCGTGCGCGAGATCGGCGTCGGATTGGTCGATCGATTCGTTCTGGCAGACCATGCAACGAAACTCGGCGCTGAGCGCGCGGGCTCGCGCCTCCAGCAGGGGATCGGAAAGTTGCTCGCCTGGCTGCACCGCGCCCGCGGAAGGCGCGAGCAGAAGCAGCAAAAGGACCACGAGCGCGACTTTCAGCCCGCTCATGACCGCTGCAGCGCCTGCACCAGCGGCGCGATCTCGTGCGCGACATCATCGGGGGTCAGCGGCCCCACATGGCGTAGGCGAATACGGCCGGCCTTGTCGATCACATAGGTCTCGGGCACGCCGTAGACCCCGAAGTCGATGCCGACGCGCCCGTCGCGATCGGCGCCGACGGCGCTGTAGGGATCGCCATAGACGCGGAGGAAATCGCCGCCATCCTCGGACTTGTCCTTGTAGTCGATGCCGTAAATCGGAACCTTGAGATCGCCGGAGAGGCGCATCAGTAATGGGTGCTCCGCCCGGCACGGCACGCACCACGACGCGAAGAAATTTATCAGCACCACCTTGCCCGCGAAGTCTGCGGGCGCGAGCGGCTTGCCGCCGTCGAGACCGTCGAGGCGGAAGGCCGGAGTCGGCTGATCGATCATCGCCGAGGGCAGCAGCGAGGGATCGCCGCCGAGGCTCATATAGAAGTACCCGGCGAGTGCCAAGAAGGCGAGAAGCGGGAGAATGTAGAGAAGGCGTCGCAAGCGTGCCTACTCCGCCGCTTGCAGCCGCGCGCGCTTCAGGGCGGCGCCGACCCGCCAACGACGATCCGAGAGGCTGACAAGGCCGCCCAGCGCCATCACGCCGGCACCGAGCCAAATCCACGGCACCAGGGGTTTTTGATAGATGCGCACGGTCCAACCGCCCTTGCCGTCGCCTTCGCCGAGCACGAGGTAGAAGTCCGCGAGCAGGTCGGTGTGGATCGCAGTGAAGCTAGTGGACATCTGCTGCACCGTGAAGAAACGCCGCTCGGGCATCATTGTGGCGACGACGGCGCCGTCACGGCTCACGGTGAAGGTGCCGCGGTCGGCGCGGTAGTTCGGTCCTTCGATCGGGGTCACCGCGTCGAAATGCACGTCAAAGCCGGCGAGCCTCACGCTGTCACCCACATGCAGAAGATCGACTCGCTCGCTCTCCCACGCGGAAGCCGCAATTCCCGCGACGAAGACCGCGACGCCCAGATGCGCCAAGGTCATGCCATAAGCGGCGCGCGGCAGATTGCGGGCGCGCACAAGGCTGTCGCGGAGTGGTGCTCGAAGCAGCCGCAGGCGCTCGCCCCACTCGACGAGCGCGCCGCAGGCGACCCACGCCGCAAGGCCGAGGCCAAGGCACGCCAGCACCATGCGCGGACTCGTC
Source organism: Allostellaceae bacterium (assembly GCA_035517495.1). Lineage (GTDB taxonomy): Bacteria > Pseudomonadota > Alphaproteobacteria > ATCC43930 > CGMCC-115725 > DASZHJ01. The sequence continues at coordinate 14,222 of DATIYT010000019.1, forward strand.
AGCAGCAGCGCCAAGACGAGTGCCGCCAGTGCAACGGCAGCCGCGACCGAAAGCCGCTGTGCCGCGGCCCAGAGATCGCCGCGCTTCCATCCCAGCAGCGGGCCGAAGGGAACCGCCAGCAGCAACGGCACCATCAGCGGCACGAAGGTGCGGTTGAAGAACGGAAAACCGACCGAAACCTTGTCGCCGCCCATGGCGTCAAGGAAGAGCGGATAGAGCGTGCCGATGAAGACCGTGGCGGCGCCGACCGTCAGCAGCAAGTTGTTGAGCAGCAGCGCACCCTCACGCGAGATCGGCGCGAACAGGCCCCCCGGCGCGAGCGCCGGCGCGCGCCAGGCATAGAGCGAGAGCGAGCCGCCGATCGCCACCCCCAGCAGCACCAGAATGAAGACGCCGCGGCGCGGATCGACCGCAAAGGCGTGAACCGAGGTGAGCACGCCCGAGCGCACCAGAAAAGTGCCGATGAGCGACAGCGCGAAGGCGAGGATCGCCAGCAGGACGGTCCAGCTTTTGAGCGCGTCGCGTTTTTCCACCACGATCGCGGAATGGAGCAGCGCCGTGCCGACCAGCCACGGCATGAACGACGCGTTCTCGACGGGGTCCCAATACCACCAGCCGCCCCAGCCCAACGTGTAGTAGGCCCACCAGCTCCCGAGCGCGATGCCCACGGTGAGCGCGCACCAGGCGGCAAGCGTCCAAGGCCGGACCCAGCGTGCCCAGGCTGCATCCACTCGCCCCTCGATCAACGCCGCCACCGCAAATGAGAAGGCGACCGAGAATCCTACATAACCGAGATAGAGGAACGGCGGATGGATCGCGAGGCCGGGGTCCTGCAGGATCGGGTTCATGCCGTTGCCCTCGAGCGGCGCCGGCGAGAGACGCAGGAACGGGTTCGAAGTGAAGAGGATGAAGGCAAAGAACGCCGCGCCGATCATGCCCTGCACCGCCAGCACGCGCGCGCGCAGATCGGGCGGCAGGTTGCCCCCGAACCATGCGACCGCGGCGCCAAACAGGGTCAGGATCAGCACCCAGAGCAGCATCGAGCCCTCGTGATTGCCCCAGACGCCCGTGATCTTGTAAAGCAGCGGCTTTGCGGAGTGGCTGTTATCGACCACGGCCGCGAGCGAGAAATCCGAGGTGACATAGGCATGCACCAGCGCCGCGAAGGAGAACGCCACCAGCGCGAATTGCGCAAAAGCCGTGCTGCCGCCCAGCGCCATCAGTGCAGGATCGAGGCGACGCGCGCCGATCAGCGGCAGCACCGACTGCACCAGCGCCAGGATCAGCGCGAGTGCCAGCGCGAAATGACCGAGCTCGGCGATCACGGCTTTGCCTCCGCGCCCGCCGCCGCGCCGGCAACGGGATGCTCACCCTGCCAGTGCCCGGACTTTTTGAGGGCTTCCGCCACCTCGGGCGGCATATAGCGCTCGTCGTGTTTGGCGAGCACCGTATCGGCCATGAAGACGTGATCCGGTCCGAGCTTCCCTTCGATGACCACGCCCTGACCTTCGCGGAATAGATCCGGCAGCACGCCCGAATAGCGCACCGGGACGTCGCGGCTCAAATCCGTCACTTTGAACAGGACCGTGTGGCCGTCGGCCGCGCGCTCGACGCTGCCCTGCTCGACCAGCCCGCCGACCCGAAGCTGCCGTCCTTCCGGGCTGCCCTTGGTCGCAAGATCGGTCGGGGTCATGAAGAACACGAGATTGTCATTAAAGGCCGTCAGCACGAGCGCGCTCGCAATGCCCAGCATGCCGAGCCCGAGCAACACCGCGATCAGGCGCCGACGCTTGCGCGTCACTGGCGCCGCCTCGGCCGCATCTGCGCTTCTGCCGCCCATTGCCGCTGCTGGCGGCGGTATTGCCGCCAGGCCCAGAGCCCCATGCCGCCCAGCACCAGCACGGCCAGACCATAGGCGGGCCAGACATAGCGCGCATAGCCGCCCATCGCCAGGAAATGCGTCGCAAAGTCCATCACGAGAACGAGCCCATGGCCGCAGCGTTGAGCGCGTCCGCTTCGCCGAGGCGCGCGGCGCGCAGTCGTGCGTTCAGGATTGCGGTGCGCATTCGTACCATCAGCACGGCCGCGAAGTAGAACATGAACCCGACCGCCATCGTCAGCAGGGGCCAGAGCATCGAGCTGTCGATGGTAGGGCCGCCCAGGCGAAACACGCTCGCGGGTTGGTGCAGCGTGTTCCACCAATCGACCGAGAATTTAATGATCGGCAGATTGACGATCCCCACCAGCGCCAGGACCGCGCCCGCCCGCGCGCCGCGGGTCGGATCGTCGAAAGCGTTCACCAGCGCGATATAGCCGACATAGAGGAAGAACAGCACCAGCACCGAGGTAAGGCGCGCGTCCCAGACCCACCAGGTTCCCCACATGGGCTCGCCCCAGAGCGAACCCGTCACGAGGCAGAGCAACGTGAACCCGGCGCCCAAAGGTGCCGCCGACTGCGCCGCGATATCCGCGAGCGGATGGCGCCAGATCAGCGCCACGGCGCTGGCGACCGCCATGAGGAAGTAAGTGAAGCTTGCCATCCAGGCCGCGGGAACGTGCACGAACATGATGCGCACGGCCTCGCCCTGCTGGTAGTCGGGTGGCGCCGTGAACAGCGCGCCCCACAGTCCGACCGCCAGCGTCAGCGCCGCAAGAGCCGCACACCACGGGAGCAGCCGTTCGGAAAGCCGCATGAACCGGGCCGGATTGGCGAAGCGATGCATGGGCGTCTTCTAGCGCAGTTCCGAGTTTCCGGCAGCCCAATGATTCTGTGACAAAACGCCTGACAAGATGTCTACTCCAAGGCCGGGCGTAGCGCCGCCGCGGCACCCCAGGGCGCGAGCGGCAGCGCTGCCGCGAGGAACGCTCCTAGCATCAGGAGATGTGGCCGGCTCGCCAATCCGGCCACCGCCTGGTCGACCGCGGCAACGCCGAAGATCAGCACGGGAATATAAAGCGGCAGGACCAACAACGACAGCAGCACGCTTGCGCGCCGCGCGCCCAGTGCCAATGCAGCCCCCACCGCGCCGATCAGGCTGAGCGTCGGTGTGCCCAACGCCATCGCCATCAGCAGCGGAAGATAGCCGGCGCCGTCGAGATGCAGCAGCGCCGCCAGCAGCGGCGCTATCAGCACCAGCGGCAATCCGGTGGTGAGCCAATGCGCGCAACACTTGGCGAGCACCAGCAGCTCGATCGGCATCGGCGCCAGCGCCAACGCCTCGAGGCTGCCATCCTCGTAGTCCTGCTGGAACATGCGATCGAGCGAGAGCAAGGCGGCGAGCAGCGCCATCACCCAAAGCACGCCCGGCGCAATGCGCTGGAGCAATTCGGGCTCGGGCCCGACGCCCAGCGGAAACAGCACTACCCCTAATACAAAGAACGCCAGCACCAAGGCCGCGTCGCTGCCTTGGCGCAAGGCGAGGCGCAGATCGTGGCCAATCAAGAGAAGAAAGGCGGTCATCCCGGCGCAAACTCGTCGAGCGCCAGGGTCTGGGCTCCTTCGATCGCCAGTTGCATGTGAGTGGACGCGATCACAATGCTGCCGCCCGCGCGATGCTCGGCGATGGCGTCGAGAATGTCTGCGGTAGAAGCCTCGTCGAGCCCGACCGTGGGCTCGTCCAGCAGCCAGAGCGCCGCCTGGCTCGTGAGCAGCCGTGCCAGCGACAGGCGCCGGCGCTGACCCGCCGAGAGAAAGCGGCACGGCAACTGCGCGAGATCAGCCAAGTGAAAGCGTTCGAGCGCGCGGCCGGCGGCCGCAAGCGAACCGCCGCGGAGCCGGCTCCAGAACCCCAACATTTCAATGGGTGTCAGCACGGGCTTTAGCGCATCGAGATGGCCGATGAAATGCAGCCGCGCGCGATGTGCGAGCCAGTCTCCGGCTATGTCCTGGCCCCCCCAGCTAAGCGTGCCGCCGAACGCAGGCGTCAGCCCCGCGAGAACCCGGAGCAGGCTCGACTTGCCGCTGCCGTTGGGTCCGCGAAGGATCAGTGCGGCACCATCGCCCAGCGCGAAATCGATGCCGCGAAATACCAGGCGGTCGCCACGGCGGCAGGCCAGGCCCCGAACCGAAAAGCGCGCTTGAGTTGATAGCGGAGGGTTCACGGGCATCCAATGGCCGAGGGGGCTCGCATGATGCCATATCGTCCACCAAAAAAGACGGCCCCGGAGGGGGAGATCCGGGGCCGTCAGGGGAGCGGTCGGGGGGAGACCGCTTGCGGAGGTGAGAAGAGGCACAAGGCCATCTTCCACGACCACAAACATGGCTGCGGAATACGTCGGCAATTCGACGAAAAATGGCGATTCTGTGATTTTTGGACGGGTTAAATTCTTGTAATTTCAATCTGTTACAGGGATTTAACGGCCCCCGCCGCCCGGACACCATCCACTCACACGAGCTTGCGGGTATCCTCGATCACCTTGCCGTCGTTGGGGAGCGCACCCGGCGATTCGAGGATGGCTTTGGCCTTGAGCTTGGTCACCGCAAGGAGAGTGTCGGCAAGACGCTCCGCCAAGCGAGGATCGGTGCCCGCCGCCACTTCCGCGCGCAGGGTCATCTGGTCGACCTGCGCCTCCTGGCTCACCACCACGCGGGCGCGCAGCACCTCTGGGTGACGCCTGATAACCTCGGCCACCTGGCTCGGGTGGACGAACATACCCTTGACCTTGGTTGTCTGGTCGGCTCGTCCCATCCAGCCGCGGATACGCTGGTTGGTGCGCCCGCACGGGCTGATCCCCGGCAAGATCGCGGAGAGGTCCCCGGTCGCGAAGCGGACCAGCGGATAGTCGGATCCGAAGGTCGTCACCACCACCTCGCCCACCTCGCCCTCGGGCACGGGATCGCCGGTACCGGGCCGGAGAATTTCGACCAGGATTCCCTCGTCGATGATCATGCCCTCGCGCGCTTCGCTCTCATAGGCGATCAGGCCCAAATCCGCCGAGGCGTAGCACTGCACCGCCGCGACGCCATAGCGCGCGATTTCCTGCTGCAGCGCCGGCGGAAACGGCTCCGCCGAGACCAGCGCGCGCTTCATGTGCCTCACATCGGCGCCGAGCTCGCGCGCCTTCTCGAGGATGATGCGCAGGAAGGAGGGCGTTCCCACATAGCCCTGCGGCTTCAGGGTTTCGATCGCGCGTACCTGCAGCTCGGTCTGCCCGGTGCCACCGGGAACGACGGCGCAGCCCAAGGCCTGGGCGCCTGTCTCGAGCATCGAGCCCGCTGGTGTCAGGTGATAGGAAAAGCAATTGTGGATGAGGTCGCCCGCGCGGAAGCCCGCCGCGAACAGCGCCCGCGCGAACCGCCAATAATCGCGCGCGCGGCCCTCGGGATCGAAGATCGGCCCCGGCGACATGAAAATGCGCGCGAGATTGCCGGGCTCAGTGGCGGCAAGTCCGCCAAAGGGCGGCATGGCCTTCTGCCGCTCGATCAACTCGGATTTGCGCGTGACTGGGAGGCGCGCCAACGCCGCGCGCGAGTTGACGGCCGCGGGATCGACGTCGCCGAGCAGCGCCGCATAGGCGGAGGCTTTCGCCGTGGCGTGGGCAATCTGTTTGGGCAACGCCGCGAGCAACGCGCGCTCGCGCTCTTCCGGCGGGCGGGTCTCAAGCGCGTCGTAGTGGGCCGCGGTCACGTGTATTCCTCGAAGTGATTCCCGGCGGCGTCACCGATCACTCTTTCCTGCGCCTCCCTCTGGGCAGGAAACAATACACCGATGTACGCCGATAGACCCAGATGAACACAGATCAAAAATTGCTGCATCCTCGGCTTTCGGTCTTTCGCCTCGCCAAAGCATCTGTGTGCATCTGCGTTAATCGGTGTTTATCTGTGTGCTGACTCCTCACGTCAGCCAGCGCTTACGCCGGCGGTAGTGCTTGACGTCGCGGTAGCTCTTGCGGCCACCGCTGGAGATGCCAAGGTAGAATTCCTTGACGTCATCGTTGCTTCTGAGGCGCTGCGCATCGCCGTCCATGACCACGCGGCCGTTCTCGAGAATGTAGCCGTATTCGGCATAACGGAGCGCTATGTTGGTGTTCTGCTCGGCGAGCAGGAAGCTGACGCCGGCCTCATGGTTGAGGCGGCGCACGATCTCGTAGATTTCCTCGACGATCTGCGGGGCCAAGCCCATGGAAGGCTCGTCCAGCAGGATCATCTTCGGCCGCGCCATCAGCGCGCGGCCCAGCGCCACCACCTGCTGCTCGCCGCCGGAGATATATCCAGCGAGACTCTGCCGGCGCTCTCGAAGGCGCGGGAAATATTCATAGACGCGCTGAAGCTCGGCCTTTACCGCGCCGCGCCCGTCGGTGCGGGTGAATGCGCCGGTCAGCAGGTTCTCTTCGACGCTGAGATGGCCGAAGCAGTGGCGCCCTTCCATCACCTGGATCACGCCGCGCTTCACGAGATCGTTGGGAGTGAGGCTGTCGACCCGCGCGCCTTCATAGGTGATCGCACCCTTGGTCACCTCACCGCGCTCGCCGCGGAGCAGGTTAGAGATCGCCTTCAGGGTCGTGGTCTTGCCGGCGCCGTTGGCGCCCAACAGCGCCACGATGCCGCGCTCCGGCACTTCGAGCGAAACACCCTTCAGCACCAGGATCACGTGGTTGTAGATAACCTCGATGTTGTTGACCGAGAGCAGCGGCGCTTGCGGCGTCATGGCTCAGAAAAAAAGTTGGCCTCTCGGCCTCCCCTCTCCCCGGCGGGGAGCGGATGGCCGAGAGGCAGGTCACGAAAGTACGGCGTCACGCAGAAACGAACGCGAGCCTCACGCGTTGGGCTTGCTGCAATCGCGAGGCGTGATGCCCTTTTCCTGCGCGTATTTGAGCGCCGAGTCCTTGTACATGTCGCGGATGAAGCTGCGGTCGGGCTTGATCCAGTCGGAGACGTATTTCCAGGCCTTACCGTCCCACTGCTGGATGCGAACGTCGCCGCCGCCTTCGTGATCGCCGCAGGAAAGCGCCACCGGCACCATCAGACCCTCGGCGCCCAGCTCCTTGATCCGCGCAGGGGTGACGTTGAGGTGCTCGTAGCCCCACTGCACCTGTTCGCCCGTGAGCGGCTTCTTGCCGAAGTGCTCCTGCGCGGTGCGAATCGCCTCGCTGTCGTAAAGCGCGTTGACGACGCCGCGGTTGTACAGCACCTCGCCGACCTTGTCCTTGGGACCGTGTCCGCCGCCCTTGCCGTAGACGAGTTGCAGGATCTGCTGGATCACCGGAAAGTCGGTGCCCGAGCCGTTGAAGGTCGCGGACTTGTAGCCCTTGGCGGCTTCGCCCGCGGGCTCGACGTCAGGTTCGGAGCCGGACCACCAATTGCCGATGAAGTGATCCATCGGGTATCCGACCGCCGCCGCTTCCTTGATCGCGGTTGAGTTCATGACGCCCCAGCCCGACATCAAGGTCCAGGTCGGCCGCTGCTGGCGGATTTGCAGCCAGATCGCCTTCTGGTCGATACCGGGCGGCGACACCGCGAATTGCAGGAGCTGGAAGCCGTATTTGCCGGCGAGGGTTTCCAGCGTCTTGATCGGTTCCTTGCCATAAGCGCTGTCGTGATAGACGTAGGCGATCTTCAAGCCCTTGAGCTTGTCCATGCCGCCCTCTTGCGCGGCGATGTATTGGATCCAGGCGTCAGCCTGCGCCCAGTAGGTCGTGGGCAACGTGAAGGTATAGGGGAAGACCGCGCCGTAGCTCGCATCCGCGCGGCCATACCCCATGGAGACGATCGGGATGTGGTCGGCCGCACCGCGCTCGATGAGCGCGTAGGTGATGCCGGTCGAGAGCGGGTCCACCAGCGATGCTCCGGTCGGGCCTTTATGTTTCAGCCGCTCATAGCACTCGACGCCCTTGTCATTGTCGTAACCGGTTTCGCATTCCTCGTAAGTCAGCTTCACGCCACCAATGCCGCCGTCGCGCGCATTGATCATGTCGAGAAAATCGGCATAGCCGTTGGCGAAGGGAATGCCGTTGGGCGCGTAGGGGCCGGTGCGGTAGACGAGGCGCGGAATGAACTGTTCGTTCTGCGCTTTGACCGGTGGCGCCCAGAAGCCCGCGCCGACGGCCGCAGCGGCAACCGCGATCACGCTCAACTTACGAAGTCGCATGTTAGTCCTCCCAATCTGCTGGACGGATTTGAGTTTCCAGCCGCGCCCAAGAACGCCGGCCGGGCCGAGGTTTTAGAACCTCGCCCGACCGTAGCATCTCACCCCTAAGAGCGCAATCCGGCGATGTTTGCAGACGAGCAGCCCCACCGCGCCATTTGACGCGGCGGCACGCCGATAACGAAGGTGTGGTTGGAGGAGAGTTAGATCGGCTCCGTCCCCAACCTCGAACCGCTGGCTTGCTCAGGCGCGATCGACGCGAGCCGCATAGCAGCCGGGTGCCGCGAAGTGGATGTGGAGGTATTGGGCCTGGGGATCGGCGAAGAGCCGCTCGATCGTCGAGGGAAGCTCGCGTCCATCGACCAGCTCGCGTCCCACCATCATCGCGTCGGCATCGAAGGCACGGACCGCGAGCGTGCGCGCACGAAGCTGCTCCGGCACCGTGTCGATCGCGTCATAGGTTGTTTCGCCCCGGCGAACATAGATGGCAAAGCGCATACGATAGGGCGATTGAACCGCGTGATGCTCGTAGTTCAAGAGCAGCAGCTCATCGCCCGGCTGGGCGTCGGTAAGGCTCACCCGGCAAGGATAGCCGCCGCGATCGGCAATGCGGCGCACGGCGCCGCGCGCGGCGAGTTCCTCGTCTGACAGATGGAACAATGGGGCGAAATCCTCTGCTGACAAACCGGTGATGCGGAAGCTCATAGTCGTTCTCCCGAAGATGTGACCATGCTCCGAGTTAACCCTAGCGCGCGACGCCCAACACTCCGGTTCTTGCACTCAAAATCGGAATTGGCCCGCCTCGGGCCGGTGGTAACGGGGCATTAGCCATCACCGGCGACAATGGCGGGTTTGGAGGCCGTTCCCGGCCCGTCCGAGTTAAAGCCGCGTCCGATCGAATGCAGCCGTTCACCGCCCCCGATGCCGCGTCCTCAGTGGCCCCTTCGGCCGAGCACGAACGTCGCCTGACGATTCGGCTGGAGAATTACTGGCTCTCGCTGCGCTGGTCGCCTCGGGGACCTTTCTTCGGGGATTTTCACCCCGAGCGTAACCCTGTTCCCTGGAGCAATACCTTCCTCGCGCATGTGCGCGGTAAGCCTTCGACGGTTCACTTCGAGCATGTGGGCGAAGGCATCAGCACGCTCTTCAAGCCGCAAGGCACAAACCTTCCGGACCGCGAATGGCTAATCACCGCGATCGTCCGCCACTGCGGCGATATCGCCCTTGCGCTGGACCACGCAACGCCGACGCGTCGGGATGGCAGTTTTGTGCGGGATGACGGCGCTCGGGTGCTCTACCGCTCACTGCTGCTGCCATTCGTTAATGCAGAGCGCGAGCCCTGTTATGTGATGGGTGCCTTCACCTATCGCCTTGAACCACCCTCGGCCAAGATCATTCCCCTGGAGCACCGCTCCAAGTCCAAACGGTGACGCCACTACGAAGCGAGCGGCCGGCGCGGAGAGATCGAGCCGCTCGATTTCTCCCGCCCACATCCCCTGACTTTGCTTGCGACGAGAGATGCCGGCGTTTGAAGTAGAAAATCACGCCATTCTACTATTGGCCCGCGAGAGACCGAATAAATGGTTATCAAATTTCTCGTATTTGACGATATTTGGAAACTCAATACTGCGTTTACGCTCGCCGAATATAATCCATGCCGGTCACATTGTTCGCGGGCGGTGGCGCGCAGTTCAACAGCCAACGCGTCCGCGATAGCCATGGGTTGCCGCATGTCCCAGGACAACGTATCGGTGCTGCGAAGAACCGGATCGCGCGACGGCGAGAGACGGCTTTACCGGCGCTATCTATCGCAACAGATCATCGTGACGTTCATGGGCGCCGATCATGAGCCCGTCAGTTGGTCGGCCGCGGGCTTCCTCACCGCCGATCGACACCCGCACTCAATGATTTCCTCCGCCGTCGAAGGTTTTCTCACGATCCGCGGACGCGGCGGGCGATATCCGATTTGCATTGAGCTCATTCGCCGCGACCCCATCACGGTGGAAGCTGCCTATCGGTTCGTCGATCCCTCGCCCGCTCTCCTGAGCGCCCTCGCCTCGATCGCCGACACGCGAAACGCATAGCGGAACGCGCTCCTCAGACCCCTGCGGCGAGCAAGTTGCCCATTGGCGGGCGTGTTTCGACAGAACACGACGCTCACCAGAGGCTTTCGAATCCGAAGCTACATGACGGCCGATCGCTTCCTCTGTAGCGGGCGTGATATCCTCTAAACGCTAATCACGGGCGTCCGAAGTTCGGGGGAGGTCGATGAACCGGCGCGATCTCATTGTCATGCTGGGTGGTGCCGCCTTTGTCCTGCCGCTGTCGACCCAGGCGCAGCAGCCGATGCCGCGTCGGCTTGCCTTCGTCCATTCCGGCATTCCCGCCGATCAGTTGACCGAAACCGCGGGGCCGTTCTGGGTCCGACGCTTTTTCAAGACACTCGGCGAATTGGGCGACGTCGAGGGGCGCAACCTCGTCGTCGAGCGCTATTCCGCCGAGGGCCACGCCGATCGCTTTGCCGCGATCGCAGTTCTGGTGGTGCGCGGGAAGCCCGATGTGATCGTCGCGAATTTCAACCCGCTCGTGCACGCGCTCAAAGAAGCAACACAAACGATCCCAATCGTCGCCATCATTGGTGATCCCATCAGGAGCGGTCTGGTCGAGAATCTCGGGCGTCCCGGTGGCAACCTCACCGGCGTCAGTGTCGATGCCGGCGTCGAGATTTACGGCAAGGAGCTGCAAATACTGAAGGAGGTCATTCCCTCGGCAACCAAGGTCGCGTATTTGGGGACGAGCGGCCAAGCCGAGGCAAGCTGGGTCCCGGTGCCGGCGCTGCGTGAGGCGGGGCAGCGCCTGGGTATCGCGCTCGTCTCCCCCTTGGATCAGGAGGTGAGCGAGCCGGCGATTCGCCGCGCCTTCGCCGAGATGGCGCAGCAGCAAGTGGACGCCATCTTGGTCAGCGCTGAAGGGAGCACCATCGCGCATCGCGCGCTGATCGTCGAATTGGCCGCGCAATCGCGCCTTCCGACGCTTTATCCCTACCGCGACTATGTGGAGGAAGGCGGCTTGATGGCCTATGCGCCCGACCTCAGCGAGCTCGCAAAGCGCATGGCTGAGGACGTGCACCAGATACTCACGGGAGCCAAGGCCGGCGACATTCCAATGACGCAACCGACCAAGTTCGAGCTGATCATCAACCTCAAGACCGCCAAGGCGCTTGACCTCGCGATCCCGCAATCGATCCTCGCCCGCGCCGATGAAGTGATCGAGTGATCGGCGGGGCCAAGATCGATCAAGGCCGTGTACTCATAAACGCTTGATGTCCGGTTTCGGGGTCAGACCGGACACCCCCTTGGCGGACCTAGATTTCCGCTTTTGATCCGAAGCGGAAGTCAGCCGCACTTGATCAGACGCAACGATTCACCCAGTGGTGACGATGTGCCCGCGGCCGGGAATGCGGGCTTTGTTTGACGTCGGGCACATTTGCGACGTGCCGAGAGTCAGTTTCCGGGGGAAAAGCAGACCCAGAACGGACATCGCTGCGACTACCGTTCGTGACCCAAACCGCAATCAGCATCAGATCCGCAGGCTTGAGGAGCAACTGGGCAAGCGGCTCTTCGTGCGGCGGAGCCGCAGCCTCGTGCTGACACGCGAGGCCCAGGACTATCTGCCGGCGATCCGCCACGGCCGCGTGGATGACCGTCTCGCGCCGCAACCGGTCATTCCTGCCGCAACCGGTCATTCCCACAGCCCGGATGGGCCTGCAAGGACACCATCGTCCGCCCTATCCTATCGCACATCCGCAACGGCGAACTTCGGTTAGAATGCTCGTACGGCATCCGCCGGGCGCCATCCCGGAGAAGCTCGCAGGCGGAGGAGAGGCGCATGGGCGAGACCTGCCGCGTCCGGGTCTGGGATCTGCCGACGCGACTCTTTCATTGGCTGATCGTGGTGCTCGTGGCAGCCGCCTACGCGACATTGCGGCTCAACTGGATGCAGTGGCACGGCTGGGCCGGCGAGGCCCTGCTGGCAGCGCTGATCTTCCGGCTGCTGTGGGGTTTCTTCGGCAGCGACACGGCCCGGTTCTCGCACTTTCTAAGCTCGCCGAGGGCCGCGACACGCTATCTGAAGCGCTCGCTGGTGCGCGAGCCCGATCAGCAAATCGGCCACAACCCGGCTGGCGGTTGGATGATATTACTGCTGCTCGTGCTGCTGCTCGCTGAGACGCTGACCGGGATTTACGACGCCAACGACGTCGCCGATGTCGGCCCGTTAACGGAAATTACGCCAGCGCCGGTGGCAAACGCGATCACGACGGCACACGGGGTCCTCTGGAACATCCTGTTAGCGGCGATCGCGCTGCATGTGCTGGCAATCGCCGGCTACGCCTGGGCGAAGGGGCAGAACCTACTACTTCCGATGATCAGCGGGACGAAGCGGCTGCCACCGGGCATGCCGGCGCCACGCCTCGCGGGTCCGATGCGCGCGATCGTCCTCGCCGCGCTCAGCGCCGCCGCAACCGTTGCGCTGGTCCGCCTCGTCTGATGCGGTTCAGCCTTCCGGCTTGATCTGGCCGCGCAATTCACAGGCCGGATGCGATTGCGTATGCAAGTTGACGTACAGCGTCCCTGCCTCCCATTCCTTCGCCTGCTCCGGTGTCAACGTCGCCTCGCCGGTTATCGGGCTGGCCGGCGCCGTCCCCTGTTTACTGAGCCAGACCAGCACCGGGCCATTCTTGCCAGGCTCAGCCGGGCCGTGGATATGCGCCATCGTCGGCGCGCTCGATAGCCCGCTGTAGCTGACGCTCCACCTGACGGTCTGTGTCCCTGGGTCGTAAGTCAACTCGGCGGTGCCGGTCGCGGAGGTCTCGACCGGCGGAACGCATTGTGCGCCGGTCAGCGGCACCTTGATCGACTGCGCCGCGGCTTCGGCCGGCGAGGCCCACGCGAGCCCGATGACGCAACCGATGATAGTGAGGCTCTGTCGCGCGTGCGTGCGATACATCTTCCAACTCCCTGCCTGCTGACCGCGTCGATCTGTCGGATCATACGGAGGTGCGCGTTCGTGTCATCGGTTATTTCCAACTGAGCGCGCTTTCAGGCCTCTGTTGCCGATCTTCGCGGACAGGGCTTACTGTTGCACCGCAACAGAAACGGAATGCGCTTCATCGCCAACTTCGCCTTTGGCGCCCCGTCGAGTGAGCTGAGACGAACATGATACCGCACCTCTCGATCCGAACTCGGCTGATCCTCTTGTCGGGCCTGCTGCTAGCGGTTCTTGCCGGCACCTCGGTGCTGCTGACCCGTGAACTGATACGCGACTCGCGCGCCCTGGCAGAGCAGGCCCGGCTCGTCTCGCTCGTACGCAATGCCAACATAGCGAGCAAGCATTTTGGCGATTTGAAATACTGGCTGACCGACTTTGCGATCACCCTGTCCGCCCGCTCGCAGGAGAGCGCCGAGGTGGCCAAGACCCAATTGGATACCGCCTTGAAGTCGATCGCGGCGGTCGATCCTGGCGCTGTCGCAGCCGTCGGCCGCGAGGTCGACACTCTGACAGGCTTAGCGAGGCAGGCCGGCGACGCTTATTCGAGCGACGATGCCGTGACCGGCAACAAGCTGATGGCGGAGGCGCAGACCCATATCCTCAGTGTCGATCGCGAACTCGATCAGGTCGTCGAACGGCTCGAACAGTCGGCATTGGCACGTCGCGACGCCGCGATCCGCGACGCCGAGGCGGCGGTCACCGCATCGATCGTCGCCGGTGGGATCGTGCTGCTGATCACGCTCGGGCTGACGGCGCTGGTCGTGCGATCGATCAACCGTCCGTTGCGGCAGCTGGAACACGCGATGGCGGCGGTCAGCCGCGGCGATCTAGAGATCGATATCCCTCGCGCCGGCCACGACGAGATTGGTGCGATGACGAGGACCCTGACGATGCTGCGCGACAGCTTGATTGACCGCGAAAGGCTGGAGCGCGAGCGAGAGCGCGCCGCGGTCGAGATCCGCGCCGCGCGCGATGCCGCCGAGATGGCGCTCGGCGAATTGAAGGCGGCGCAAGCCAATCTAATCCAGTCAGAAAAAATGGCTTCATTGGGCCAGCTCACCGCCGGGATCGCCCACGAGATCAAGAACCCTCTCAACTTCGTCAACAACTTCGCCTCTCTCTCGGTCGAGTTGCTGGAGGAATTCAAGGAAACGGCGGCGCCGGCACTAGCCTCCCTTGACGCGAACAAGCGTGCCGAAATCGACGAGGCCATCGACATGCTGGCCGGCAACCTGCAAAAGATCGCGGAACATGGCCGCCGCGCCGATGGCATCGTCAAGAGCATGCTGCAACACTCTCGCGGGGGAAGCGGTGAGCGACAGAGTGTCGATCTCAATGCCCTGATCGAGGAGGCGCTCAATCTCGCCTATCACGGCGCGCGCGCCCAGGACCAGAACTTCAATATCACTCTGGAGCGTGAGTTCGATTCTGCAATTGCCCCGATCGAACTGGTACCACAGGACGTGACCCGCGTGTTCCTGAACCTGATCGGCAACGGCTTCTACGCCGCCAACAAGCGGAGCCGCGAAACGGGCAGCCGGCCGGTGCTGAAGGTGACGACCCGCGATCTCGGTTCGGACGTCGAAGTGCGCATTCGCGACAACGGTACCGGTATCGCTTCCGAGAACCGCGACAAGCTGTTCCAGCCGTTCTTCACGACCAAGCCGACGGGAGAAGGCACCGGGCTCGGCCTGTCGATCAGCTACGAGATCGTTACCCAACAGCACGGCGGCACGATCGCGGTTGACACCGAGGTTGGCGCCTTCACCGAATTCACGGTGCGATTGCCCCGCAAACAGCACGCAGCGCCCCAGGGGAGAGCAGCATGAGCGTCAGCATTCTGGTCGTCGACGACGAACCTGACGTCACCGACCTGTTTCGCCAGCACTTCCGGCGTGAAGCGCGTGAGGGCACCTATGTTATGCACTTCGCCGGGTCAGCCCAAGAGGCGCTCGACAAGCTTGCTGGTGGCATTCGGCCACAGCTGATCGTGATCCTGTCCGACATCAACATACCGCAAATGGACGGGCTGACGCTGTTGCGGGAAATCAAGACCCGTCGCCCCGATCTGCCGGTCATAATGGTGACCGCCTATGGCGATGACGAGCGCCGGCGACGGGCGCACGAATACGGCGCCGCCGAATTCATCACCAAACCGGTCGATTTCGCTTTCTTGAAGGCACAGCTTCGGCAGCTAGCGGCGCCACTCGCATAGGTCCGGTTGTGGCACTTAGCTGACATGCTTTCGCGCTTCTGCGATGTCCTCTTCTGGAGGGTAAAGCGGACATCGCTTGGGCCAGCATTTGTACGGGCGGATTTATGAGTACACGCCCTAGCTGAAAAAAATCAGGGGATCGGGGGATGACTGGGGAAAGAAGCTCGGCTTAGGACAAAATCCACGATCTGACGCTGAACCATCACATCATTTTTGAGAAAATCTTGAGCGATCTCGGGTGAGCTCCCCCTAATCCCCAAATCATCGCCACATCCCCCATCAAGCAGTTTTCTCTGCGCCCGCACGCCCTTTGGTTGCTTCTCGAATCGCGCGCCAGACGCGCTCTGGCGTCGCGGGCATTTCGATGTGAGTGACGCCGAGCTCGGAGAGCGCATCGACGATGGCATTGATCACCGCGGCGAGCGCCGGGGTGGTGCCTCCTTCGCCGCCGGAGCGGACGCCCAAGGGATTGGTCGGCGAGGGCACTTCGCTGAGCGTGGTTTCGAGCGATGGAAAATCATCGGCTCGCGGCATGGCGTAATCCATGAAGCTCGCGGCCAGGAGCTGCCCGCTCGCGGGATCGTAGTGGGCGTCTTCGAGCAACGCCTGGCCCACGCCCTGGGCGATCCCCCCATGGGTCTGGCCCTCGAGGATCAATGGGTTGATCGCGTGCCCGACATCGTCGACCGCGGCCATGCGGAGGATCGTGACGGCTCCGGTCTCGATATCGACCTCGACTTCGCAGACCTGCGTCCCATAGGGGAAACTCGCGACCGGCAGCGTTTCGTCGCCGACGCCCGCGAGCGGCCCTTGCAGCTCCTTCGGCAGGTCGGTGCGCTGAAGCGCAGCACGCGCCACCTCGAAGAGGTCGGTTTCGCGATCGGTGCCGGCGATGCGGAAGCGCCCGGCTGCGAACTCGAGATCGGCCTCGCCGGCTTCGAGGAGAAATCCCGCGATCTTGCGGCCTTTGGCAATGATCAGGTCGGCGGCCCTTGGGATGACCGTCGCCGCAAGCTTCATCGAACGGCCGGAGTGGGAGCCGCCTCCGGCCACGACCCGCGCCGTGTCGTGGGCGACGTAGTCGATGCATTCGAACGGCACGCCCAACCATGCCGCCACGATCTGCGCGAAACTGGTTTCGTGCCCCTGTCCCGAGGACATCGTCCCCATTACCAGCTCGACCCGTCGCTCCGGCAGCACGGTGATCTCGGCGCGCTCGCGCGGCGCGCCGCTTGTCACCTCGACATAATTGGCAACGCCGAGCCCCAGCCATCGACCACGGTGCCGCGCTTCGGCGCGCCGGGCCGGAAATCCCCGCCAATCCGCGAGCGCCAGCGCGCGCTCCATCGCTTCGCCGTAACGGCCGCTGTCATAGGTGAGGCCGAGCGGGTTGGTGAAGGGCTGCGCCGATGGCGGGATCAGGTTGCGCCGGCGCAGCGCCACGGGGTCGATGCCCAGCTTGTCCGCCGCCAGATCAATGAGCCGCTCGATGACAAAGATCACCTCGGGCCGGCCGGCGCTGCGATAAGGCGTCGTCGGCACCGTGTTGGTGACGGCGCCGCGGCCGCGCACATGGGCCACGGGAATTCGATAAACGCCGGAGAGGAGTCCCATCCCTTTTTGCAGCGACACGAAAGAGATGGCGTAGCCGCCGAGATTGCTGAGATGCGAACCGCGCACCGCGAGGAAATTGCCCTCGGCGTCGAGCGCCAGTTCCGCCTCCACCGTGAGGTCGCGCCCCTGGTAGTCGGTCAGGAATGAATCGCTGCGCTCGCAAGTCCATTTGACGGGACGGCCGAGCCGGCGCGACGCCCAAGCGAGCAACGGCCATTCGGGATAAAAGAAGTTCCGCGTGCCAAAATTGCCGCCCATCTCTTCGCAGCGCACGCGCACTTGCTCCGCCGGCACGCCCAGCACTTGTGCAAGATCGAGCCGCGCCTTCACGACGCCGCGCCCGGTCCCGCTGTAGAGCGCGTAGCTGCCATTCGCGCCGTCGTACTCGACGATCGTTGTGCGCGGCTCCATCGGCACGCCGGTGACGCGCTGCGCGCGGGTGTTCAAGCGGACGACGTGAGCGGCGCGGGCGAAGGCCGCCGCCGTTGCGGCCGCATCGCCCGCCTCGATCTCGACGCAGATATTGTGGAGCGCCTCATCCCAAAGCAGCGGCGCGCCGGTCTTTGCCGCCTCGGCCGCCAAGATCACCGCCGGCAGCGGCTCGTACGCGATCTCGAGCGCCTCGACCATGTCCTTTACCGAGGCGATCGTGTCCGCGACCACCATCGCCACCGCCTCGCCGACGAATCGTGCCTTATGGAGCGGCAACGGCCAATGGGGCGTCAGGATTGGTCGCATGCCGACGCGCACGGCGAGATCGGGCGGCCCGAGAACGCTTGCATTGTGCGGAATTGGTTGCAGCCCGTCATCCCGGTAATCGGCGCCAACAAAAACGGCGAGCGCGCCCGGGACGGCAAGCGCCGCCGACTTCTCGACCGCACGGATGCGCGCGTGGGCGTGAGGCGAGCGCACGAACGCCGCGTGCGCCATGCGCGGCAGCACGAAATCGTCCACGTAGCGCCCCCGCCCCGTCAGCAGGCGCACGTCCTCTTTGCGCAGCACCGGCTGGCCGATGCCGTTCGCCGCACCGCGAGGGGCAGGCATGCGCCTCGTCCTTCAGGCCTTGAGCCGAGGTAGCAGGCGTTCCGCGTTGCCGCGATAGATCGCGTCGAGATCGCCGGGCTTCAAGCCGAACTCCTCGAGCCCGCGGACGCCGTCGGCCGAAGTGCCGAACGGGAAATCGCTGCCCAGCAGCACTTGTGACGCCGACACATAGGCAAAGAGCGCCGCCAAAGCCGGCTGGTTCGCCTGCAGCGCCACGTCGTAGTGCAGCTTGCGCAGCTCGTGATCGATGCCGTTCGGCATCTTGTTGGCGAATTGCTTGCCCATCCCCATGACGGCGGCGCGTCCGGCCAAGGTTGGAACGCCCGCGCCGGAATGGCAGAAGACGAAGCGGATCGCGGGGAAGCGCGCGAAGGTACCGCTGAACAACAGGCTGAAGACCGTGCGGTTGGTGTCCTGAGTGAACTCGAACAGCGCCGGCGGAATCCAACTGAGCGACGGCGCGCAGCAAACGGGCGCCAGCGGATGCACGAAGACCAACGCTTTCCGCCGATTCAGCTCCTCCATGACCGGCGTGAAATCGGGATGACCCAGATAGCGCTCGCCGTAGCTGGTCATGAGCTGAATGCCGTCGGCGCCGAGCGGCCCGAATGCGTGCGATATTTCCGAGAGCGTCGCGTCTACATGGGGCATCGGCACCGAGGCGAAATGCCCGAAGCGCGTCGGATGCGCCGAACGCATCTTCGCTGCGTAGTCGTTGACGATGCGCACGAGCCGGCGCGTTTCCTCCGCTCCCACGTGATGGAGCCCCGGCGGCGACAGCGACAGCAGCGAAGTAGCGACGCCGTTTCGGTCCATCTCTTCAAGACCGCGATTGATCGTCCATTCCTGCACGACCGGCCGCTTTCCCATCTCGCCCATCACCGCGACGTACTCCGGCGGACAGAAATGATGATGCACGTCGACCCGTCCCTGACGCTTTGCCTCGGCCATGTTTGTCCTCCAGGGTGCAGCTCAGTCGGCGGCGCATCCCGTGCTGCCGCCGGATGCAACCGAATAGCAGAATTGCCGGGGGTTTGTCGCTTCTCAATGAGAAAGGCGGCCCAGGTCGATCGCCACGATCGAAACAGCCTCTCAACTTTTCCGGGATGTGATACGCTCGTTGTGAATTTTCGAACGCAGACCGCACGCGAAGTACCGTGCGGAGTCCGCGCATCGCGGTAACAAATCCGCCGAGCTGCACGCTTCGGAAAATCGGCGGAGATAAAAGGGTAAAGGGAGGCAGGAATGACCATGGAAGGGGCAGTTAGCGGCGTCATGCCGGCGCGGCAGCCGCTTACCCGGGTGGTGCTGGCGGCTACGGTCGGCAATGTCCTCGAATGGTTCGATTTCCTCATCTACGGCTTCTTTGCCGTAACGATCGCCGAGGTGTTCTTTCCGAACAACAATCCGACGGTTTCGCTTATGGTGACCTTCGGTACGTTCGGCTTGGCATACATCGTGCGGCCGCTGGGCGCGGTGTTCGTCGGAAGCTACACCGACCGCCATGGCCGCCGAGCGGGCCTCACGCTCTCGATCGCGCTGATGATGATCGGCACGACGATCATGGTCGTGACCCCCGGTTATGCGATGATCGGCGTCGCGGCCCCGATCCTGATCACCATCGCCCGCCTGCTGCAAGGATTCTCGGTCGGCGGCGAGTTTGGCAGTGCCGTCGCGTTCCTGGCGGAGCACGGCTCCGAGCGCAAGGGTTTTGCGGCGAGTTGGCAATGGGCCACGATCGGGATGATCTCGATCATCGCCTCGCTGTTCGGCGTGATCCTGACGACGACGCTCACGCACGAGCAATTGGTCGCCTGGGGATGGCGCATTCCCTATGTATTCGGCCTCTTGGTCGGCCCCGCGGGACTCTATATCCGCTCGCGCATACCGGAGACGCCGCAATACCTCGCGGCCAAGTCGAGCACCATGCCCCTGAAGTCGAGCACGGTTCCGGTGGGCGACCTTTTTCGGCGCCAGCCGATCCCGCTTCTGCTGGCCCTCGGCGCGGCGGTCATCTCGAACAGCTCCTATTACCTGCTGCTCTATATACCGACTTACGGCGTTAAGACGCTTCACCTCCCGGCGTCGACGGGATTCACGGCGACCCTGGTCGGCGGCATCATTCTCGCAATTTTCTCGCTGGTCGCCGGTCATTGGTCCGACAAATCGCCGCGCCCACGCATCATGCTGATCACGGGATGGCTGTTCCTTCTCACCTCCTATCCGGTCTTCTGGCTGATGGTGTCCTATCCCTCGCTCGCGACCGCGATATTCGCGGTCGGCTGGCTCAACCTGGTCAAGGCCGGATACAGCGGCGTCTTGCCGTCGCTCATGGCGGAGCAGTTTCCGGTCGAGACTCGCGCGGTTGGCGTTGCGCTCAGCTTCGGCATCTCGGTCACGATCTTCGGCGGCTTTGCGCCGTTCGTCGCGACATGGCTGATCGCGGTGACCAACGATCCCCTGTCGCCCAGCTATTACCTAATGGTGACGGCGCTGCTCAGCATCGTCGCGCTGATGTTCATCAGTCGGCGGAAACCGGTGAGTTAGAGTCCGATCCGTTTCGTTAACCCTGATGTCGCTTGCTCGGGGTGACCGCGCCGACAGTGATCAAACCTGCTCAGTCAGCCGGCGCCGATGAAATGATCTGCGTGAAGCTCACGCGATCGCTTCTCAATGAAACGTGCGGCCGGCGTCGATCACCACCGTCTCGCCGGTCATGGTCTCGCTGCGGCACATCGCCACCACCATGTCGGCGCAATCGTCCTTGTCGGCGGCTTTCTTGAGGAGCGATCCCGTGGCCGAACGCTCGACCTGCTCGGGCCGGAGATTGGCGGTCGCACGGGTCCCTTCGAGCAGTCCCGGCGCCACGCAATTGACGAGCGTCTCCGGTGCGAGCGCCACCGCCATGCAGCGCGTCAGGTGGATGAGGCCCGCCTTCGAGACCGCATAGGCGATTGATGAACCCGTGGGTCCGAGCCCCGCGATCGAGGCGATGTTGACGATGCGGCCGCGCTTTTGCGCCTTCATCACCGGCGCCGCCGCCTTGATGAGACGCAACGGGCCTGTCAGGTTGACGGCCATGATCTTGTCCCAGACCTCGAAGGTAAGATTGTCGAGGTCGGTGAAGGGTATCGCCTTGTTGAAGGCGGCATCGTTGACGAGAATGTCGAGCCGGCCATAGCGCCCGTTCACCTCGCGGACCACCCGCTCCACCGCGGCGCCGTCGGTCACGTCGCAGGCGAACGCCGCAGCGTTGACCTGATACCGCGATGCGAGCTCGCGCGCGACACCCTCGGCCTGCTCGCGGCTTTGCGCATAGACGACGGCGACATGCGCGCCTTCCTTGGCGAGCGCGTGACAGATGCGCTGCCCCAGCCCGCCATTGCCTCCCGTCACCAGCGCGACCGCGCCCCTCAAATTCATCTGATGCCTCCGCTCTGCAAGCACATGCCGGTCGCAAATAAGTTCAGGAGATGTGGGGATGAACGGGGAGATGAGGGGCGTACACCACGATTGCTCGGGGTCCGCGAAGACATTAGCCGCCCATATCCCTTGATCCCCAATTCATCCTCCCATCCCCTCGCTTTTTCCGATGGCCGGCATCGCACCCATCAATTAATGAGCCCATAGAACTTACCGGCGTTCTCGCAGGTGATCTTGTGCGTCGTCTCGGCCGGCAGATGGCCGAACTGCTCGGCGATGTATTTCGTGGATTCGGGCCAGACGCCGTCGCCGTGCGGATAGTCGCAGCCCCACATCAGCGTCTCCACGCCCATATCTTCGATGAGCTTGCCGCCGATGCGGTCGAACTGGAACGTCGCCTTGCAGCGCTCGCGCCAATAGTCGCTGGGCTTCTTCTTGAGGCCCAGATCCTGGAAGCGGTCCTCCCACTCGAAATCCATGCGGTCGAGCGCATAGGGGATCCAGCCGATACCGCTCTCGCCGAAGGCGACTCGGATATTGGGATAGCGCTCGAACACCGCCGCACCCATCAGCGCCGCGAGGATGTTGACGAGGTTCATCTGGAAGCCCGACACCACCGTGAAGAAGGCGGCGCGCCGGGTCTTGCCGGTCTGATCCTCGAGCTTCCTGTGCGGCATCGTCGGGAAGGTGTGGAAGTGCAGCGGCAGTCGCACCTCGTTCACGGCCTGCCAGAGCGGCTCCCAGAGGGGATGCCACATCGGCTCCATGTCCCAGCTGCACGACAGTTCGAGGCCGCGCAGGCCGAGCTTCGCGACGCGGTGGACTTCCTTCACCGCTGCGTCGATGTCGCCGTAGGGAAGGCAGGCGAGACCGATCTGGCGCTCCGGATAGTGCCGGCAGAAATCCCGGAGCCAGTTGTTGTAGATGCGCAGCATCTCATTGGCGGCCTCGCGATCGTTGAGCCGGCTCGCGGCGCCCAGGATGCCGTAGATCACCTCGGCATCGACACCGTCGCGGTCCATATCCTTGATGCGCAAATCCGGGTCGGAAACCCGGCGGATGCCCTTCTTGCCGTCGTCGTAGAGCCCGGTCGAGGCCATGATGTCGACGCGGGCGTGGCTGCCGGGAACGAATTTCTGGCCGGCGGGCCCGACGCCGTTGACCAGGCCGAAATTGGCGCCGTTCTTGGCGGTCCAGCGCGGTCCGTCCGGGCCGTCCGCGACGAACGGCATGCGATCCTTGAGCGCAGTGGGCGCCTCCGAGACGAACAGATCGGGCGGCATCCACGGTAGATCGAGGTGGCAATCGGCGGAAATGCGGCGGTATTGCATAGGCGTCCTCCCGGAGATTTTTCTGAGCCTATCCTTTATCGCGTCGCGAGGCGATGCCGACCGTCAATACACAAATCCACGCCGATAAACACAGATGTACACGGATGGTCTTGGATCTTTTCTGCGATTGAGACGAATTACAAAAAATCTGTGTCATCTGTGTTTATCGGCGTTGATCTGCGTGTCGTTTTCAATCGCGTTACCCGCCCGCCTGCACCTTGGCCCAAGTGTCGCGCAGCCCGATCGTGCGGTTGAAGATGGGGCGACCAGGCTTCGAGTCCGGATCGCGGCAGAAATAGCCCTGGCGCTCGAACTGCATGGGCTCGGGCGAGTTGCCGGCGATGATCGACGGTTCGAGCAGGGCGCCCTCAAGCACTTCGAGCGAATTCGGATTGAGGTCGGCGAACACGTCGCCGCCGGCGCCGGGATTGCGGCGGGTGAATAGCGGATTGTAGAGGCGAAGCTCCGCCGGAACCGCGTTCGATGCCGCGACCCAGTGGAGGGTCGCCTGCACTTTGCGTCCGTCGGGCGCATTGCCGCCGCGGGTTGCGGGGTCATAGGTACAGCGGAGTTCCACCACTTCACCGGCAGCGTTCTTGATCGCCTCGCGGCAGGTCACGAAATAGGCGTAGCGCAGACGCACCTCGCGCCCCGGCGCCAAGCGAAAGAATTTCTTCGGCGGATTCTCCATGAAGTCGTCACGCTCCACATAGAGCTCGCGGCCGAAACGGATTCGCCGCGTGCCGGCGGCGGGATCCTCGGGGTTGTTGACGGCTTCGAGCTCCTCGTGCGTACCCTCGGGATAGTTCTCGATCACGAGCTTCAGGGGGCGCAGCACCGCCATCCGGCGCGGCGCCGCCTTGTTCAGATGCTCGCGCACGGCGTGATCGAACATCGCCATGTCCACAAGGCTGTTGGCTTTGGCAACGCCGACCCGGCGCGCGAAGTCTCGGATCGCCGTCGGTGGGATGCCGCGGCGTCGGAGCCCCGCCAAAGTCGGCATGCGCGGATCGTCCCAGCCCGTAACGTGGCCGTCGCGCACGAGGGTCGTCAGCACCCGCTTTGAAAGCACGGTGTAGGCGATGTTGAGGCGCGCGAACTCATACTGATGCGGGCGAAACGGCACCGGCAGGTTTTCGAGGCACCAGTCGTAGAGCGGGCGGTGATCCTCGAATTCGAGCGTGCAAATCGAATGCGTGACGTGCTCGATCGCGTCCGACTGGCCGTGCGCGAAGTCGTATGTGGGATAGATGCACCACTGCGTGCCGGTGCGCGGATGCGCCGCGTGCAGGATGCGATAGAGCACGGGGTCGCGGAGATTGATGTTGCCCGAGGTCATGTCGATCTTGGCGCGCAGCACGCGCGCGCCGATCGGGAATTCGCCGGCGCGCATGCGGCGGAACAGGTCGAGGTTCTCGGCGACCGACCGGTTGCGATACGGGCTCTCGCGGCCGGGCTCGGTCAAGGTGCCGCGCATCGCCCGCATTTCCTCGGCCGAGAGATCGTCCACATAGGCCTTGCCGTGCTGGATCAGGTGCTCCGCCCATTGATAGAGCTGCTCGAAGTAATCGGAGGCGTGGTAGAGATGCGCGCCCCAATCGAATCCGAGCCAACGCACGTCGCGCTCGATAGCGTCGATGAATTCCTGCTCTTCCTTGGCCGGATTGGTGTCGTCGAAGCGCAGATTGCAGTGCCCGCCATATTCCTCGGCCAGGCCGAAATTGAGACAGATCGACTTGGCGTGTCCGATGTGCAGATAGCCGTTGGGCTCCGGCGGAAAGCGCGTTACCACGGTTGTGACGCGCTTTGCCGCGAGATCGGCATCGACGATGTCGCGGATGAAATCGCGACCGGCTTCGGTCACGGTTGTCTCGACTGCCATCATGAATCTCCTTCCGCGCACACTACCCGCGGAAGCCCCGGCATGCCAAGGCGCCTCTATCCCCGACGCAAGAAATCGGATGGATCGACGAAGGACTCACCACAAAGGCACTGAGAACACGGAGCGCCTTTTTTTCGAGGCCGCGTGCGTCCTTTGCCCCAGTGGTTTGTCAAACTGGTCTCTCTCGAGGGACGCGATCGCTTTATCCCGCGACCTCCGTGCCTCTGCGGTGACCTTGCTTGTCACCGCCCCTCGTAGCGGCGCGTGAGTTCGCGGATCACCTGCCGCTCCGACAGGAGCTTGTTGCCGGCGAGCCAAAGCGCATGAGCGCGGCCTCTCCCGTCGCGTTCCAGGCGCACCGGCTCGCCATGGTTCGCGACGCCGCTCGCGAGCACGATCTTGCCGCGGTCGCGGCCCGTGACCTCGATCTCGCTCGCGTCCATGAACGGGTTGAGAAACCCCGGCAGCGCCACGAGCACCTTCCTCGTCGTCGGCACCAGATCGACCGTGCCCCAAAGCGTCCACCAGCGCCCCGACCACGCCTTGAGGCGGGCGGGCGGCGCGCCGTTCTGCGCGAAGCAGCGGATGATGTGCAGGATTCCGTCGAGCCAGAGCCCGGCGAGGCCATCCGCGGAATTGGTGAGTACGGAGATCGTGAGATTGCGCGTCGGCACGTGCAGGGTGCGCGTGATATAGCCCTGGAAACCGCCGCCATGACCGAAATGGTCCCAATCGCCGAACGTGCCGCTGCCGACGCCCAGACCGTAATAACTTTCGATGCTGGAATGCGGACTGCGCCATTGGCGGCGGATCATCTCGCGCCGGCTCGCGGCCGAGAGGACGCCGTGGTGCGCCTTGGGATCGAGCCCGCTGAACCAGCGCACGAGATCGGCCGCGGTGCTGATGAAACCGGTGGCGGCGGCCAGCGCGCGGGTCGAATTCTCGCCAGGGATAACGACGCGGCGGCCCAAGGGCAGGACCATGCTGTGGCCGCGCGAGAAGGGCGTGCCGCGCTTCAGCGGCACGTCCGGCTCGGTCTCCTCGAGGCCTGCAGCTTCCACGATCTCGCGCTTGATCCAGCGATTGTAGGACTCGCCGGTGATCGCCTCGATCGCCATGCCGAGAAGCCCGTAACCGTGGTTCGAATATTTGAAGCGAGTGTTGGGATCGATAATGGTCCCATCCGCCAAGTCGGCGCGGATTTCGTCAGCGTCTAGGAATGGCCGGCGGTCCTGCCACTGACCGCTGTCGCGGCCGTCGCGCACCACCCCGCCGCTGTGCGAGAGCAGCTGTTGCAGCGTCACGGCGGCGAGGCCGCGATGGAGCCCGTCCACGTAGAGCCCCACGGGATCGTCGAGGTGCAGCTTGCGTCGCTCGCGCAATTTCATGATACCGGCGGCAGTGAAGCTCTTCGAATGCGAGGCGACGCGGAAGCGATGGCGCGGCGTTAGTTCGATGCCGCGCTTCAGATCGGCGTGGCCCCAAGCCCGCTCGAACACGACCCGCCCGCGTTCGGCGATCGCGACGACGAGGCCCGGCCGCTCCCAATCGCGCATCTGAAAGTCGAGCCAGCGCGGCACGTAGTCGAGAGCGGCTGCGAGCGTTTTTTCCATGGACGTTCTCCGGGCAGTCGGCGCGCAACAGGTTAAACAGAGATTGATAGAAAACAACCCCTAGGTTAGTATTGCTCTAGCTGTTCGCATCGGATGGGGGCCGTCATGCGCATGTACAGCATTCAAAAGATCAGCTTCTTCATTCTGATTCTGGCGGCGGCGCTGGTTTGGACGGGCGAGGCCTTGGCCAAGGCTAGGTTGCTCAATTGCCCCTGCACCAACTGCTCCTATACCAACGGACGTGCGCAGTCGACCTATGTGTTCCCGGTCGATTTCAACACGACCGTGGCGGGCCGTGCCGCTTACGACAACGCCGAGGCTGCCGCGATGAAGGCGGCCGACCAGGCCGCCGTCGCAGCCATGGCCGCCGCTTTCAAGAATGCGCCCTCTTGTCCCCAACCCTGCATGGCAACGCCATTCTGGAACTTCACCCATGGGCCGCCCTTTGCCGGCGGCACTGGAGGCAACGGCATCGCCCGCTCGCTCTGGAAGATCAATTATACCTGCGTCAAGATTCCGATCCTGTTCGTCACCGCGGCGACCTCTCCGCAGCCGCCAGGCGCCGCAGCAGTAACGCCGCCTTGCGTCGGCTGTACCGTCGAGACGCCGCCGACGCCCTGCACCAGTCCCGGCAGTCCGGGTTGCCCGTATTCGCAGCCGCAGTCCTGCACCGGCCCCAATTGCGGCGGTTGCACCCCCGGCACCATGGGTTGCCCCTATGCGCCGCCCCAAGCCTGCACAGGGCCCAACTGCCCTGGCGCCACCTCCTGCCGCGGGCCGGACGGCGACACGCGGGTCGTGCAGCTCCATTCGGACCTGGCGGCGGCCGCTCCGGAGGGCCAGCGGCTGCTCTCCGACTATCAGTTGCAGCTGGCCGGATTTCCGTTTGGATCGGCCCCGCTGAGTCTAGTGTCATCCATGGGCCAGATCGATGCGACGTCGACGCAACTGGTGTCGATGCTTCAAACCCAGGCTCAACACGTGGACGAGCTGAATCAGTTGGACCTGACGGTCCCCTGCTCCGCAGGCGTGCCGCCACCGCAAACCGGACCCGGCGTTCCACCCTTCCTTCCCGGCGCCTTCGGCTTCGGCTTCACCTTCGGCGGTCATGGCGGCGGTGACCATGGCGGCGACGATCGCAGCCGTGGTGGTTCCGACAGCGGACGCCGGCCTTAGTCCAGGAGCCGCGGCGGATCACTCGAAACCCGCATCCCGCTGCTCGGCCAATCGCCGTGGGTCTTCGAGCACGCGCGCCGTCAAGGCGCCGAATATGGCGCCGCCGATGTGCGCTAGATACGCGACGCCGCCGGTATCCACATCGGTGACCGCACCGAAGCTGAAGAGCTGAATGAGGAACCACAACCCGATCAAGACCACCGCGGGCACCAGCGTCACCCGCCAAAACCAGCCAAGGATCAGGACCGTGCGGATCTGGTCGCGCGGATAGGTCACAAGAAACGCGCCCATGACCGCGGCGATGGCGCCGCTCGCGCCGAGATTGGGGATTCCGGAGGAGGGATCGACCGCGATCTGCGCCAGCATGGCGATGAGTCCGCCCACCAAATAGAAGGCGAGGTACCGGAACGGATTCATCACGTCTTCGATCTGCGGGCCAAAGGCCCACAAGAACACCATGTTGCCCAAAATATGCAGCCAGCCCGCATGCATGAACATGGCGGTCAGCAGCGTGATCCAATGCCGGCCCGCGACGATGTCCGCGGGCACCACGGACCAGTCGAGCACGAACTGATCGCCGCCCGCGAGCTCAAGCAGAAACATCACCGCATTCGCGGCGATGATGGCGGCGGTTACGATCGGAACATGCAGCGGGCGCCGCGTTTCATCCCCGAGCGGGATCATGCCAACATCACTATCGCTGTCCCGGACTCCCCACGGGCTCCAGCCAAACCGTCATTCCCGGTTGCAATCCGGACGCGGAAGCCGCGATTGTGTCCGCCCGAAGCACGAACGTGTTCAAGTCGTGGTCGCCCACCACACGGGCCGCACGCCACACCGCAAATTCGCCGCGTGGAACCATTTCCGTCACTCGCGCCTCGATCCGGGCGCCCCCACCCAGCGGGACGAGTTCGACGGCTGCGCCGAGGCGGAGATCACCGAGCTGATCCTCGCGGAGGTTGAAACTGGCCCAGCGCCGCCCGGCGGCTTCGAGGGTCATCACGGGCTGACCAGGGACGATGGCCTCGCCGGGCTCAGCGACGATCAGCGCGACGACACCGTCTGATGGCGCGCTAATGCGCAATTTGGCGACGCGGGCCGCTATGACGGATTCCGCGGCCGCAGCGGCCTCGACCCTAGAGTCCGCGATCGCGAGTTCCTCGCGGGTCGGTCCGCTATGGGCGGCCTCATACGCCTGTTCCGCCGCCTGGAGGTCCGCGCGTGCGGTGCCAACCTTAGCGGCGGCTTCATCAAGCTTTTGTCGCGAGACATCCGCACTTTTGACGAGCTGCGAGTTGCGCGCGTATTCCTGTTCCGCGTAGGTCAGATTTGCCTTGGCTCTCTCGATTTCGCGCGCAAGCATCTGGACACGCTCATCCCGAATTCCCGCATAAACGCGGTCGCGTGCGGCCTGTGCCTCGTTGAGCTGGGCAGTCGCGAGCACCAACGCCGCGCTCAGCTCGGGATTGCTGAGCTCGACAAGCTCGTCGCCGGCGCGGACGCTCTGTCCGGCAGTCACGGCGAACCGAGCGAGGCGACCACTGATCTCCGGCGCGATCTTTATTTCGGTCGCATGGACGACGCCCGGCGCGCGTTGCGCCGTGACGCCCGAACCCAGCATCAAGAACAACAGAACCCCGCCGGCTCCCAGCAACGCCGCTGCCGCAGCGATGGTAAAGGTTCGCTGGCTTCCGCTATGCCGCATTGCTGCCTCCCCTTGCGGCTCGAAGTCGCGATGCCCCCAGCGCCAGCACGAAATAGAAGGCGGCGAGCAGCCAGAGATAGATCCAATCGGCCCGCACCTCGCTTAGCGAGGCGCCCATCTGATCGATGCGGACCAATCCATCGATGGCGGACTCGCTCGGGAAAATGCGACGGAGGTATTCAAGAAGCGGCGGAATCATTTCTCGCGGCCAAGAGACGCCCACGAGGAAGAATTGCGGCAGCGTCGTCGCGACGAAGATCAAAACCGCGGTCTCGCGGTACTTGAACACAAAGCCGGCGGCCTGACCCATCAGGCTGGTGGCGAGAACGAAGGGAAGCGCGAACAGGGCCATGGCGCTGACCGCACCAAGGGTCGAGAACCCGTAAATTCGCGGCAAGACGATCAGGAACAGCGCCAGCGCCGGAGCATAGATCGTCGCGTGAGCCAAGGCGCGGCCGAGCAGGGCAACGGGCGTCAGTCGAATGGCGATGCTAAGCGCCGCCAGCATCGCAGCTCCCATCAGCAGTGACTGCTGGATGATCAGCATGAAAGCCGCCGGCACGACATAGCTCGCATAGCCGCCCGTGGGGTTGTAGAGCGGCTCCATCAACAGCTCGGCGGGGCTCGTGGCCGCCAGCGCAACCTTGGCAAATGAGCTGTCCTCGCGGCCACCCCGCGAGGCGAGCGCGACGTTCATGTCGCCGGCGCCCTCGAGTATCCCCTGCAGCGTTCGGTTGAAGATGATGAAATAGCTGGAATCGACGTAGGCGGGTAACCGCGCGGCGTTGCCTCTTTGCACCTCGCGCTCGGTGTCCGGCGGAATCTCGACGATCGCGAAAATCCTGCGCTCGAACAGCGCTTGTTGAGCGACGTCGAGGGCAGGTGCTCGAAGGGCCACGGAGATCGCCTCGTCGGCATCGAGAGTTTGAATGAGCCGACGGCTCAACTCGGTGCGATCGTCATCGACCACGGCGATCGGGATTTTGCGGACGAGCTGCCCGAGGTAGGGCTGCGGATAGAATATGCCGTAGAAGACGGGCGCGATGACGAACAGGCTGAATACGGCGCGATCGGAAATGACGCGCCGCCATTCGCCGATGAACGCACCTGCCAGGCCGGCTTTGGGCCGATCCGCCGGCAACGGCGGCTCCTCCTCCGGATGCGCTGCGAGGAAGCCGCGCACGCAGAGACACGCGACGCCAGACAACCCGACTGCCATGGCCGCCAATATCGCGAACGGCAAGCTGGATGCGTGCACCGGCGATCCTCGTGCGGCCTGGTCCACAAGTATTTGCAGATACCAGCGGAGCGGCAGCAGCGCGCCCCAAGCTCGTGGAAACGCACCCATCGCCAACACCGGAAGGCCGACGCCGGCAAAGCCGAATGCCGGCGACGTGATGATGGCCGTGAGACTGAGTCCGAGTGCCAGGTTCCGGACTACCAGCTGGAGTATCGTCGCGATCGACTGATAGGCGACGATAAAGAGCATCGCCGCCACCACGATCATCACGACGTCTCCTCGGTAAGAGAGCTCGAATCCGGCATCCAGGATCAGGGCATCGACCCCGAGGAGTCCGAAGAACACGAGAAACAGCGGAAGAAGCTTCCCGGTCAGCGCGACAACCGCGCTCCCGCCGGCGCAGCGGAGCCAAGCCCGCCGGCTCCGGCGAGAGAGTTCCGACCCGACGGCGTAACCGCTGGCAATCGCGATCACGACGTGGAGAACCGTCGGCATCACGGCACGGAGCAGGAATGCCGCGTAATTGGTCGCGGGGTTCGTGAGGACATATTCCTCGACGACGAGGGGGCCCGCGCCGACCGGCTGCAATCGCATCTTGCCTGTCAGCGCGAAATGATCGGAGGCGGCGTCGATTGCGTCACGCAAGCCCTTGGAGGCGATATTGCCGGGCGTGAAGTATTGGGTGTTGTAGAAGGCGATTATCTGTGGACGGAGTCCCGCCTGCAGGTCGTGCTCGAAGTTTGCGGGGATATAAACGGCCGCGATCGCTTCGCCGGAGCGGATCGCTCGTGTTGCCGTCGCAAGGCTGTCGCCGCGCGCGGCGATGCGCAAATTGGGGGTCGACGCCACATACTCGACGAAGTCTTCCGAGACGGCCGAGCGGTCCGCGTCCACGACGACGACGTTGAGACCGCGGACAACCGCGCTGCTGAAGGTAAATGAGAGAATCGCAAAGGCTATCAGGGGAACCGCCAAGAGCAGAAAGAGGCCCGCGCGGTCGCGTCGAAAGAATCGGATTTCGCGTATCGCGACCAATAGGATGCCGGGCCGCGGCGACGGTCTCACGGCCCCCGGCCCGACCAATCCGCATAGACGCTCATCCCCGGCCTCAGGCCCTCGATTTTGTCAACGGGGTAAGCTCTTATGGCGAAGGTCCTCAAATCGAAATCGCCGGTCGCGCGGGTTGCCCGCCAGCCCGCATATTCCCCCTTGGTCGCGATGACGCGGACTTCCGCGACGACCCTGCGACCACCGAGCGCGGGAATGCGAGCCGCGAACCGATCGCCGACTTTGAGGCCGGCGATCAGGTCTTCGCGAAGCGAGAACCCGAGCCAGGTATCATCGAGATCGATGAGGGATAGGAGAGGAACGCCGGGCGTCACGACCTCGCCCTCCTCGGCGGGAATCTGATAAACCTGCGACACTACCGGCGCGCTCACCGTCAACTGATCGACAAGAGACTTGATCGTTTCGACCTTGGCTTGAGCGCTGACCACGTTCGCCTCGGCGATCTTATGCTCCTCGGGCGTGAATCCGGTCACGGCTTCCTGATAGGCAAGCTTCGCCTGCTCCAACAGCTTTTGTGCCGTGGTCAGCGCGTCGGTGTCCTGGTCGAGCTTGGATTGAGGCGCGAATTTGTCCGCCGCCAGCTGTCGCGTGCGTTCGTACGTATTCTGCGCAAGCGTGACCTCCGCCGCGGCACGGTCGATCTCGGCTTTGCGCTCGGCGATGATCTCTGCGCGCGTCCCCACATTGATGCGCGCAAGCTCGGCGTCGGCCACCGCCAATTCCGCTTCGGCCTGGCGAAGCTGGGCCACAAGCTCGGGATTGTCGATCACCAAAAGCGTGGTCCCCGCGGCGACATCCTGGCCACGCGCGACCGGAATTTTCAGCAGGCGGCCCGATACTCGCGCCGCCATATCGATGCGGGTGCTTTCGACCTCGCCTTGCACGAGCAACGGCTCGGGTCGTGCCAGATACCAGATCGCAAGACCGATTATGGAGACGAACAACACGCCCGCGACGATCGACCTTGGATCAGGAGGCCGGCGGCCTTTTGCGGCGACTGGCTTTCGCTGCGCGTCAGGTGGCGGTTGGCTCATTTATGCGAAACCATGAAGCATTCCAGGAGCTCCCTGGCGAGAATGCGGGTGGTTCGAAGCGGATTTTAGGCCGCTATTCGCGGTGCGAACAGGGTTTCCGGCGAGCGGCAATCCCGCCCGGACCGCAATTCAGCGCTGGGCAAGCGATCGCAAGCCCGTCAATACGGGAACGGCCACATCCGGAGCTTCTCCTTGGCGATCTGCCAGAGGCGCGCAAGGCCGCGCGGCTCGACGATCAGGAAGAAGATGATAAGGCTGCCGAACACGATCTGCTGAATGTTCGTGATGTAGTTGACGGGGATGTCGAATCCGAACATCGGCGGCACCCTCTCGAGGAAGAGGGGCAGCAGGATGATGAAGCCGGCGCCGAGGAACGAACCCAGGATGCTGCCGAGACCGCCGATGATGATCATGAACAAGATCTGGAACGACCGGTCGATATCGAAAGCGAGCGCCTCGACGCTCGACGTATAAACGTGCGCCCACAACGCACCCGCAATCCCGCAATAGAACGAGCTGACCGCGAACGCCAGCAGCTTGGTCTGCAACGGACGGATGCCGATGATCTCCGCGGCGATGTCCATATCGCGGATCGCCATCCACTGCCGTCCGACCCGGCCGCGCACCAGATTCTTGGCGACAAGCGCGAGCAGCGCCACGATGGTCAGCACGAAATAATATTTGGCGAACGGGCTCGCTTGGGCGCCGGTCACGAATATGTCGTCGACGACCGCGCGCGGCGGCGCGCTGATCACGCCCGAGGACGCGTAGTTGGTGAACCAGGGTATGCGGTTGAAAAGCCAAATCAGGAAAAATTGCGATGCCAAGGTCGCAACCGAGAGATAGAAGCCCTTGATGCGGAGGCTCGGAAAACCGAAGAGCAGCCCCACGCAGGCCGCGACCAAGCCCGCAAGCAGGAACACGATGACGATGTTGAGGCCGGGAAAGGCGGTCGCGAACTTGAAGGCGGCGAAGGCACCCACCGCCATGAAGCCGCCGGTGCCGAGCGAGACCTGTCCCGCATAGCCCGTCAGCAGGTTGAGGCCGATCGCCGCCAATGAGTAGACGAGGAACGGCACCATGATGGTGTTGAGCCAATAATCGGCGCCGCCGAAGGTCGCGAGCGCCGGGATGACCGCAAGCGCCACCGCAGCGAGACCCAGCATGAAGAGCCGATCCTGGAGGATCGGAAAGATCGCCTGATCCGCCCGATAGCTGGTCTTGAATTGGCCGGCTTCGCGGTAAAGCATCGGCTCACACCCTCTCGATGATGCGCTCGCCGAACAGGCCCTGCGGCCGGAACAGCAGGAACGCCAGCGCCAGCATGTAGGCGAACCAATCCTCGATCGCGCCGCCGAGGGCCGGCCCCCAATAAACCTCCGCAATCTTCTCGCCGGCACCCACGATCAAGCCGCCGACAATGGCGCCGGGGATCGAGGTAAAGCCGCCGAGGATAAGCACCGGGAGCGCCTTCAGCGCCACCAACTCGATCGAGAACTGGACGCCGAGATTGGTGCCCCAGAGCGTTCCCGCGACCAGCGCCACGAGGCCCGCGGCGGTCCAGACGATTACCCAGATGCTCTTCAAGGGGATTCCGACCGCGAGCGCCGCCTGGTGATCGTCGGCGACCGCCCGCAGAGCGCGTCCAACAGCGGTTTTTTGGAAGAACACCGCCAACACCGCCACCAAAGTACCGGCGACGGCGGCGCTCACGAGATCGAACTTGTTGACCATCACGACGCCGCCCACCAGCCACGGCGTCGTTGGGAGGCCAAGATCGAGCGTGCGCACGTCTCCGCCCCACATGATCTGTCCGACGCCGCGCAGCACATAAGTGATACCGATCGTCGCCATGAACAGGATGATCTGCTCCTGGTTCACCAGCGGCCGGAGCACGGCGCGCTCGACGATGAAGGCAAGCGCCACCATCACCGCGATCGTCAGCAGGATCGCGGCCCAGCTCGGCACCTGCTTGTCCATGAGGCCCGCGAGCGTCAGTGCCGCGAACAGCACCATGGTGCCCTGCGCAAAGTTGAACACGCCGGAGGCCTTGTAGATGAGCACGAATCCAAGCGCGACCAGCGAATAGAGCACGCCGCTCAGCAGCCCGCCGAGCACCACCTCGAGCAGGAATTCCGGGTTGTCCCACATCTGCGCGAAGGGAGCGATGAAGACGGCAGAGAGGACGTCCATGGCGAGCGCGCCCTATTCCTCGTGCGCGACGCCGAGATAGGCGTCGATCACGGTCTGGTCCGTACGCACGAGCTCGGGCGAGCCGTCGGCGATCTTGCGTCCATAGTCGAGCACGCAGACGCGGTCGGAAATGTCCATCACCACGCCCATATCGTGCTCGATCAAGGCGATGGTCATGCCGAACTCATCATTGACGTCGAGGATGAAGCGGCACATGTCCTCCTTCTCCTCAACATTCATGCCGGCCATCGGTTCGTCGAGCAGCAACAGTTCCGGCTCCATGGCGAGCGCGCGCCCCAGCTCGACGCGCTTCTGCAGTCCATACGGGAGTTGCCCGACCGGCGTGCGGCGGATCGCCTGGATTTCCAGGAAATCGATGATGCGCTCGACGAACTCGCGGTGCCGGAGCTCCTCCTCCAGGGCCGGTCCGTAATAGAACGCCTGCCAAAGGAAATTGCGCCGCATCTTAAGGAGACGGCCGGTCATGATGTTGTCGAGCGTGCTCATGCCGCGGAACAGCGCCACGTTCTGGAACGTGCGCGCGATTCCCTGCTCCGCCGCCTGATGCGGTCGCATGCGCCGGCGTGTCTCGCCCTTGAAGGTGATGGTGCCCTGCTGCGGGTGGTAGAAGCCGTTGATGACGTTCAGCATCGACGTTTTGCCGGCGCCGTTGGGACCGATGATCGCAAGAATCTCGTGCTCGCGAATTACGAGGCTGATGTCGGTCAATGCCTTGACGCCGCCAAAGGCGAGGCTGATGTGGTCCGCATTGAGGACCGGCGCGCCGATCTGCTTGGTTCTCTGCATCGGCTAAGGGGTCAGGCCAACTCCCCCCTACAGGGGAGAGCCACCGCATCTGAAGAAAAGAAAATATGGAAGGGGATCGGGGGGACGACTGGGGATCGGGGGGATATCGGCGACCAACCTCGTCGAGACGCCGGCCCTTGCGGGCGCGATTCGCGCAAATTTTTTGGGCCGGCTTTCGGCCGGCCCGGAGAGCTCACCAAACGGCCCCGCGTAACACAGCTATGAGGGATCAAGGTGAACTTCCCTTCATCCCCAATCATCTCCCCGATCCCCCTTCCTTCTTTTCCTTGCATCACTCGGCGATCACCCCGCACGCCGCAGCTTCTCGACCACCGCGGTGGTCTTTGCGTCGCGGATCTTGAGTTCGGCCTCGGTCGTCCCCTTGCGGCCGTCCTCGAAGGTAACTTCGGTCGTGATCCGCGCGCGATCGGCACCGGAGTAAAGCGCCTCGATCAGCGGCTTGAAGCGCTCGCCGATGAAGCGGCGGCGCACTTTGCGGGTACGCGTCAGCTCGCCATCGTCGGCATCCAGCTCCTTGTGCAGGATCAGGAAGCGGTGGATTTGCGAGCCTGCGAGGTGCGGCTCCTCGGCCAGATCGCGGTTCACCTGCTCGACCGCGCCTTGGATCAGCTCATAGACCGCATCGAGGCTCGCGAGCTCCTGGTAGCCGCCATAAATGATGCCGCGCCGCTCGGCCCAATTGCCGACTGCTTCCGGGTCGATGTTGATGAGCGCCGTGACGTAAGGCTTCCCTGGCCCGAACGTCACCGCCTCGCGGATGGTCGGGAAGAACTTGAGCTTGTTCTCGAGGAATTTCGGCGCAAACAACGTGCCGTCTTCGAGCTTTCCCACGTCCCTTGCGCGGTCGATGATGTGCAGTTGCTGCTGGTCGTCAAAAAAGCCGGCATCGCCCGAGTGCACCCAGCCGTCGGCGCGCTTGGTCTCCGCCGTCGCCTGCGGATTCTTGTAGTAGCCCGCGAACACGCCGGGGCTGCGGTACAGCACCTCGCCGTTTTCGGCGATCTGGAGCTCGACGCCTTCAACCGGAGTTCCGACCGTATCGGGCCGCACCGCGCCGTCGCGCTGGATGCAGATGATCGAGGCCTCGGTCATCGCGTAGAGCTGTTTGATGTTGATGCCGAGCGAGCGGTAGAAGGTGAAGAGATCGGGACCGATAGCCTCGCCCGCGGTATAGGCGACGCGGATGCGGCTGAAGCCCAGCGTGTTGAGGAGCGGACCGTAGACCAGAAGACGCCCGAGGCCATAGAGCAGCCGATCGCCCCGCGGGACCGGCTGGCGATCCAATATCCGGCCACCGACGCGGCGCGCCACGCCCATGAAATAGTGGAAGAGCTTGCGCTTGACCCAGCCCGCGTCCTCCATGCGGATCATCACCTGGGTCAGGATGTTCTCGTAGATGCGCGGCGGCGCGAAGAAATAAGTGGGACCGAGTTCGCGCAGATCGGTCATGACGGTGGCACCGGACTCGGGGCAGCTCACCGAAAACCCCGCGCAGTAGGACTGCGCGTACGAGAAAATATGGTCGCCGGCCCAGGCGATCGGCAGATAAGCCAGCACCTCCTCGACTTCCGTCAAGTGCTCGACCTCAATCCCGCGCTCGGCGGTCACCATGACGTTCTCGTGAGTGAGCATCACGCCCTTGGGCTGGCCCGTGGTGCCGGAGGTGTACAGCATGATCGCAATGTCCGAGCCCCGGCCCTTGGCGATCTCGGCGTCGAGCGCGCCCGGATGCTCGGCGGCGTAGCGCCGCCCCTGCTCCTGCACGTCGCTGAAACGGAACAGCGAAGTGCGGTCGTAGTGGCGCATGCCGCGGGGATCGCAATAGATCACGGCCTCCACGTGCGGGAGCCGTGAGCGCACCGCCAGCACCTTGTCGACCTGTTCCTGGTCTTCGCAGACGATGAAGCGCACCTCGGCGTGTTCGAGCACGAATTCGAGCTCGCTTGCGACCGCATCCTGGTAGACCGGGACCGGAATTCCGCCGAGGCATTGCGCGGCGGTGAGCGACCAATAGAGGCGCGGGCGGTTGTCGCCGATCACCCCCAGCTTCTCGCCGCGCTTGAACCCCATCGCCGCGAGCCCGCTCGCGAAGTCGCGGATCTCCCGCGCGGCGGCGCCCCAGCTCCAACTCTGCCAAATGCCGTAGTCCTTTTCGCGGATCGCGGTGCGGTTGCCCCGCCGTTTCGCGTTTTCCATGAGCAGCTTCGGAAAGGTGTTGAGCCCTTGAGCGCCGATCGCTTTAGACGGCGTCGCCGAGCCCTGACATTCGGTTTCCGCAACTGCCATGCGAACCTCCTCTGCACGCCGCAAGTCTGAGGCGTAGTCCAGATCGCCAATTCCTTGCATTTTTTGCGTATCTGGCATGCGGCGAGGGAGCTTAGGTAAGGCAAACCCCATGGGCGGTCAAGCGCCTGGCGCCAGCCGAGACTTGATTTGGCGCGCCTGTTAGAGTGACTGGCCCAGGAAGAGGTACGAGCATGATTTCGATCGCAAGGCCCGCCGCCGCGGCGCTCCTGGCAATTTTGATCGTCACTCCTTCGGTGCGGGCGGAGGATACGATCGAGCAGTTCAAGACCTTGGTCGAACCGCTGCTGGCGCCGGCAACGATTACCTACGCCAAGGCCACCACTACCGGCGCCCAGAGCCTGGTGCTTGAGGACGTGGTGCTGACGCCGCCGGCGAATGGCCCGATGGATAAGCCGGTCTCGATCTCGACGGTCACCATCGACGCGATCGATTTCGCGGGTATCGCGCGGGGCGATGCACCGTCGCACCTGCATGTCCGGCTCGACGGCGTGTCGAGCGAGGGCATTGCCGCGGCGCCGCAGGAGCTGACGGAGATTCTGGGCGCAGGGCCCTATCGCGCCAATTTCGAGCTCGACTACACCATCGTTGACGCCAGGGAACTGCGCATCGACACGCTCGCAATCGAGCTGCCGGGGCTCGGGCGGCTCAAGGCCTCGCTCGATATCGACGGCATCGAGAGCGGCGGCGGCAATTTCACCGACGCGAACTTCGATGACGCCGCGCTGCGCGCGGGAAGGCTGAGCTATGAAGACGGTTCGCTGCTCGCCAAGGCGGTTGCCGGCTTTGCGAAAGAACAGCACAAGAGCGAGCAGGAGATCATCGCGGCGTGGTCGGAGAGCCTCAAATCTCTGGCGGCAAGCGAGGGCCATGACGAGGGACCGCTGCTGCAGGCGGCGCTGGCACTGCTGGCGGACTATCAGGCTCCCAGGGGGCCGCTCACTCTTACCTTGACGCCGCCGCGCGACGCGGCGGGAGCGCACCCGATCGCGGATGCCGCGACCGACGGTGTCTCCAAGACGCTGGGAGTGAGCGCTAATTATGGGGGCCAAACCTACGCGCTTCCGCCGGACCCCGAGGCCACGAACAAGCTCGCGGGCATCGCCGCCTGGAACGCCCTGGTCGGCAACACCGTCTTCGCCAAAATCGATGGGGAGGAAGATTTCGACTTCTTCTCCAGCGACGGCGAAGTTCGCTCCATGGAAGGCAGCGACGTCAGCCGCGGCAAGTGGATGCTCGAAGATCCCAAGATTTGTTTCCAGTACGCCAACGCGTCGAAGGAGTGCTACTCGCTCGAGGTCATCGGCAACAGCGTGGTCTTCACCGACGAAGATGGCACGGGACAGCGCTACAAGATTCTCTCGGGCAATCCAAAGCAGCTTTAGCCGTCTACTTTCGCTTGCGATCGTGCCGGCGAGCGCCTGTGCGCGGAATGACGCCGCGAGAACCGGCGCTCGATGGCCCGCTGCACATTGGGCAGATCGCGCTTGCGAGAGCCTTGAGCTGGATCGAGTTCCGCAATCTCCCGGGCTTTCGCGACGGTCGCCCGCGCCTCAAGAGCTGGTACGAACGCTTTGCAGAACGTTCCTCGATGCTTGCAACACCGCTTGCCGGGGAAGTCGTGGACTGACGCGCGGGTCGAGAACCTGTCTTCTATCTCAAAGCTTCACTTATCGAAGTAATCGGAAAATTTTAATTTACTTGCCGGCCGCCGAAGCGCAATGGCGCATTAGGTGGCCAACCGCGTGCGGTCGGGACCGGTCGCCATCCAATATCGAGGCCGAGCTGAACACGAACGGCAAATGGCGCCGATCGCTGCCGGTTGCCGAAACGGCCCAGTCGCCTGCATCTACGCGTGGGAGCGCAACGATGGAGGGTCTCATGGGATTCTTATCAGACCGACCCTGGAGCGAGCTTCCGTTCCTCACCATAAAACTTTCGGCCGCGAGCCTGGCGCTTCTGTGTTTGGTGACGGCCCCACCCTCTCGGGCCTTTGCACAGGGGACTTCCGGCGGCGATTCCGCGAATTTCGCGTGGCAGGCGGGAGCGATCGCACACGCTCAAAAGATGCGCATCTTTCATGACGTGGACGAAGGGACGCAGATAACGCCGCCTCTGATCCCGCAATTCGAATTCGACTTCGACAGCTCGGGACTGGTGGCAACCGATCAACCCGGAGGCTCCACCGTAACGGCGCGCAATCCCTTCTTTCAGGACCTCGGGACCAATGGAAGGACCTGTTTCACCTGCCATCAACCGCAGACCGGATGGACCGTGAGCGCGTCAAGCGTGCAGGCGCGCTTCTATGCGAGCTTTGGTACCGACCCGATATTCCGCCTCGTCGATGGCGCGACATGCCCGAGCGATGATGTCTCCACCATCGATGCGAAACTCGAAGCCTATAGTCTGCTCTTGAGCAAGGGGCTGATTCGGATCGGTCTCCAGGTTCCGGCGGCGGCGCAATACCAGATCGTGTCGGTGGACGACCCCTATAACTGCAATACCAATCCGACAACGGGACTGACGGGTCCGACGACCGGCATCGTATCGGTCTATCGCCGTCCGTTGCCCTCGACCAATCTGGGCTTCTTAAGCACATTCATGTGGGATGGGCGCGAGCCCAACTTGCTGAGCCAAGCCGTCGACGCCACGCTCACTCACGCGCAGACAAACGCGCCACCGAGCGCCCCTCAACAGCAGCAAATCTTCGCGTTCGAAAACGGCCTTTTCACGGCGCAATACTTCGATACCGGAGCGAAGTGGCTGAGCGCCGTCGGTGCGAACGGAGGGCCGCTTGCGCTTTCGAAGCAGCTCGCGTCGTTTTTCATCGGTATCAACGATCCCCTGGGAATGAATCCAAAGGGAACAGCATTTTCGCCCGACATCTTCAATATCTACGACCCCTGGACCAACATTGCCGGATCGGACGCTGTCGCAGTCGATCGTGAGGCCGTTGCACGCGGCCAGGCGCTCTTCAACGACACGCCGATCAACATCACCGGTGTCGCCGGCCTCAACGATGTACTCAAAACGCCGAGCATCCCCGGGTTCTGCGGCACATGTCATGACACACCCAATGTCGGCGACCATTCGGTCAAGGCGCCGCTCAATATCGGCATCGGCAACGCGGGCAGCAACGCGCCGCCCGCGCTCGATATCTCAGATCTCCCTGTGTTCACCGTGCAGTGCGTGGCGGGGCCATTGAACGGCCAGACCTTTGTCGTGACCGATCTCGGGCGCGCGCTTATATCGGGCAATTGTGCCGACATCGGCAAGCTCAAGGGACCCATCCTGCGCGGACTTGCGTCGCGAGCCCCTTATTTCCATAACGGCTCCGCGCGCACGTTGGACGATGTCGTGAATTTCTACGACCAGCGCTTCGGTATCGGATTCACGGCTCAGCAGCATAACGATCTCGTGGCCTTCCTGAAGACGTTGTGAGCGGCACAAGCGGCATCGCGGCCCCGTCCAGGCGGGGCCGCGACGCCGGAGCTAAGCCGCGGGTTGCGAAGCCCCAACACACCCCAAAGGCGCCTACCTAGCCCAACTCAATCTGGTAGCGGATGAAGCCGCGATTCTCCGCGACTTTGTCATAGAGGAGCCGCGCCCGTGCGTTGCTTTCGTGGGTGTGCCAGTAAACTCGGGCGCATCGCCGTGCGCGGGCCCAGTCGGCAACCGCTGCGATGAGCGCGCGCGCGACCCCGCGCCCCCGCACCGCCTCATCAGTGAAGAGGTCCTGCAGATAGCAGACGTCGGGCGCGGTCGTGTTGGCATGCACCAGGAAATGCGTGATGCCGACAAGCTTGCCGTCGATCTTGGCACCAAGCGCGTGCATGCAAGTTCCCGCCTGGAACTCGTTCCAGGCGCGGTCATACATCGCTTGCGTCAATGTCCGCTTGTAGAAAGCAATATACCCGCGAAAGAGCCGCTCCCAATCGGTGCGGTCTTCCGCGGTCAGTGTTCCAATCTGAAT
The DNA here is from genome assembly GCA_035517495.1 of Allostellaceae bacterium. GTDB lineage: Bacteria > Pseudomonadota > Alphaproteobacteria > ATCC43930 > CGMCC-115725 > DASZHJ01. The sequence continues at coordinate 55,998 of DATIYT010000019.1, forward strand.
CATCGATCCCTCGGGGCCGAGGGAGTTTCCTAATCCCTTGGGCCTCGCGGGACCAGCGCGAAATGGGGGATCAGTCCTTCCAGAACGGCTTTTCCGCCTCGCGCCACGCGTCGGTCCGCGTGATAGCGATATCGCTGAGGTCGTGGTCGCTCATCTGCATGAGCTCACGCCGCTCGCGCGCGCGGCGCAGCCAGCGTGTCAATAAGCTCCCCACCGAGAAAGTCGGTGATGTCGCATACAATGAATCACCGCCGACCGAGAGCATGGTCATGGGAAGCTCCGGCTCCAAGCGGTCTCGTCGCCCGTGGTGCGCGGTGCGAGCCGCGGGAGGCTAAGCAGGGCACGACGGATCGCCGATACCACTCCCTGGCGTAGCTCCGCGAGCAGTACGCCGGTCTTCGCAGCGGATACTTCGCTACCGGGATAGCGAGTGGCTTCGGGTTGGAACGGAATCATAGGGTTAGCTCCATTGATAAGCCGGTAACCGCCGGCACTTATTTCACCCCCAGAAAATGGTTCTAACGCCACAGGAATTAATGCCGCATCGGGTGATATTATTAATTAGTAAGTGTGATATATAGGTTGCCCATGTTGGACCTCAAGACGGTTGCTATTTTCGTCAGAGTCGCGCAGCGGCGGAGTTTCGTGCGCGCCGCGAAGGAGCTGGGCATTACCCAATCCGGCGTCTCGAACGCGATCTTGCGTTTGGAGGAGCGTCTTGGCCTTCGCCTCCTGGCTCGCACCACCCGGCACGTCGGCCTCACCGAGGACGGCGCAGCCTTCTACGAGCGATGCCGGCACATCCTCGCCGATCTCGAGGAGGCGGAGCAGGTCCTGACCCAAGCGCGGATCGAGCCGGTGGGAGCGTTGCGGCTCGATCTGCCGTTGGCGTTCGGGCGTATTAAGGTGGTGCCGTTGCTGGGCGCATTCCGTGCGCGCTTTCCGAGGCTCGATCTCGAAGTGAGCTTCACGGACCGGTTCGTCGACCTCGTCGAGGAGGGGATCGATGTCGCGGTGCGCGTGGGGGAATTGCGCGATTCAAGCCTGATCGCGAGGCGGCTGACCGAGAGCCCGCTGCGCGTCGTGGGATCGCCGCGGCATCTCGCCGAGCACGGAATGCCGCGCACGATCGAGGAAATCGATCCGACGCTCTGTATACCGTACGCGATCCGCGACAGCCGTGTGGTGCGCGAGTGGCGCTTCGAGCGCGAAGGCAAGCCCGTCACCTTGACGCCCAAGGGACCGCTCACGGTCACCGATGGCACGGCACTTGTGGCCGCGGCCGCCGAGGGGCACGGCCTCGCTCAGATCAATGACTATGCCAGCGACGAGGCCGTCACATCGGGCGCGCTAGTGCCGTTGCTGGAGGAATTCACCGCGCGTCCGGTTCCGATCTGGCTCATCTATCCGCAGACACGGCACCTTTCACCCAAAGTGCGCGCCTTCGTCGATTTCCTAACGGCACGATTCGGGTAGCACTCTTTCAATCAATGATTGGGGTCGATGGCAGCGCCGCGAATGAATACCCATGTCCTTTGGTGACGAGTAAGCGTTCGACCATCGGCGCCTGAGTCCGCATTGCGCGGGCTCGTCCACCAATGTCAGGCTTAGCTCGTTACATAAGTCGGTGAAAAACATGAACAAATTTGGCGCGCGCGGCGGTTTTGGCTTGCGGCTCGCACTGGCGTCTCTAATTGCGCTCGGCCTATCCGCGAGCGGAGTGTTGGCAGCCGCCTCGGGGCCAGACGCGAGCCTCGGCGCATCAATCCAGGCACGGCTGTTGCGCTATGGCGGCGTTGATGCCGCCAAGGTCGAGATAGGCGTCGACGGCGGTATCGTCACGCTATCGGGAACCGTCACCACATTGCTTTCCCGGAGCCGCGCCGTGGCATTGAGCCAGGCGGTTGCGGGTGTCCGCGGCGTGATCGATCTGATCTCGGTCGCGACGGACGCTCGCCCGGATTCCGACATTGCGAGCGACGTCAGGGCGTCGCTCGCCGTCGACCCCGCCTTGCAAGAGGCGAACATCGAGGCCTACTGCATCGAGGGAACGGTCACACTCGGCGGCGTCGCCTCTTCCCAAGCAGAAAGCCATCTGGCGGAACTCTCCGCGAAGGGCACGCCGGGGGTCCGCGAGGTCAATAATGACATCGCGATCTCGCCTGGGGCGAACCGGTCCGACGCCCGGATCGCCGCGGACGTCGAGGAGTTATTGCGATGGGACGCATGGCTGGCGGACAAGTCGATCAATGTCCGCGTCGTGCAGGGTCAGGTCGTCTTTTCGGGATCGGTCGACAGCGATTTCGCGCGCCGGCACGCGTCCGACCTTGCCGCTCTGGCGGGCCCGGTCTCCGTCCAAAATGATTTGCAGGTGCAGGGCGGGCCGACGCCCGCTTTGAGCGACAAGACCCTCGCATCGATGGTCCGGGATGTCCTGAGCCAGGATCCGCGATTGCGGGGCGTCGCTCCCCGCATCGCCGTCTCGGAGAATGTCGTCGTCTTCTCGGGAACGGTACCGAATTACGGAGCTGCCGACGCCGTGCTGGCGGACGCCCGATCCGTGCCAGGTGTCACGTCCGTCGACAACCGCATGCTCGTCAACCCGCAAAACCAGCCGTCGGATGCGGCGCTTGAACGGGAACTGCGTGCCGCATTGGCACGCGATCCTCACATTCCCACGGACGACATCACCGTCTCGGTTGCGCACGGCCGAGTGACGCTCCGCGGCGTGCTGATGGATGCTTCCCAGCGGCGCGATATCACGAGGATTCTCGGGCAAAATCCGGACGTGCGCGGCATCAACGACAAGCTGACGCTCATAAACTACGGCGAGTGACGGAGACTTGAGCGTCTGCGCGGGCCACGATGGGGCTCGCCCGGATAAATCCGATCGAACGACCACGCCATCCGGAAAATGAAGTGGGCTCCGGTGCTCGGGCGCAACTTGACAAGCGCAGCCATATGCCTCGCTATGTTTGGGCAACTATAAATATGGAGGCGCTTATGAAGCTGCGCGATGTCGCACAATTGGCCTCCGCGATGCTGCTCGCCGCGGTGGTATCGACCGCGCCGGCCGCCGGGGCGAGGGCCGATGACGGCAAGACAATCAAGATCGGCGTGGTGTACGACCTCTCCGGGCCCTTTGCCGGCGGTGGATCGGACCTGCATTATCTCGGCGCCAAGATCATCATCGATTGGTTCAACGCGCATGGCGGTATCGATGGATACAAAGTCGATCCGATTTACGTCGATGCGCAGAGCAAGCCCGACGTCGCGATTAACGAATCCGTCCGGCTGATCGAGCAGGAACACGTCGACATGCTGCTCGGCTTTTTCTCGTCGGCTGAATGCGTGCCGGCGGCCGCGCGCATCGAGCAGCTCAAGAAATTCATGTGGATCACCACCTGCATAGCCTCGCCTGTGCTGGAGGGGCGCAATCTGCAATATGTTTTTCGCCCGCAGCCCTACGGCAGGCAATGGGGCCTGGCGTCGACGGAAATGGTGGCCGCCTATTCCAAGGCGCAACTTGGCAAGGACCCCAAGGATCTGAAGATCGCGATCATTCATGAGGACGGCCCCTACGGCACCGATGTCGCCGCGGGAAATCGCGAGGGCGCCAAGAAGGCTGGCTTCCAGGTAGTGGCAGACGAGGGATATTCGGCCTCGGCTCCCGATCTGTCGTCGCTGGTGACCAAGCTGAGGCGGGGCCAGCCGGACGTGATTTTCCATACCGGCTACAACCCCGACATCAGCCTGTTCTTGCGCCAGGCGCGGGAGCTCGGTCTGAAATTCTCCGCCTTGGTGGGGCACGGCGCCGGCTACACCGTCTATTCCAAGCTCAAGGAGAGCGTTGGAAATGACGCCAATTATTTCTTTGACGTCGATCCGATCTCGATTTGGCAGACCAACGAGAAATCCCTGAAACCGGAGCTGGTCCCGATCATCAAGTTGGTGGGCGATGCCTATCAGACGGCCAAGCCCGACACGATCATAAAGTCGGCGCATGTGGGCATGGCGGCCTCAAATACCTACGCCTTCCTGACCGATGTCTTGCCACGCGCCATCACGAAATACGGGGGCATCACTGCCGATGATCTGCGCCAGGCTGCCCTCGACACCGACTTGCCTGACGGCTCGACCATGCTCGGCTTCGGCATCAAATTCGAGCCGCCGGGCGAGTCGATGGCGGGTCAAAACGAGCGCGCATACCCGGTTGTGGTGCAGTATATCGACGATCAGAGCTATGTTGTTTGGCCCAAAGCGCAACAACAACGCGAACCGGTGTTGAAGCTGCCGGCAAGTTCGCCCTACTCGCCGAATTAGCGGCTGGGAACCGCGTCGAAGCCGACGCTTGCGCGCAACGCAACCGCGCGTTCTATCGGGCGCCGCGCACGTGAACTTGCCAGGGCCCAGGCCGCGGCGTCGTGCCGATCAATGGGGGGCGCTGTGGCGGAGTTGCGCCAGCCGCGGCAGCGCCTGGCCTCTGTCGCCCATCTGATCCTGGTCCGCGCGCGTGAGGCCCCCCGTTCGCCGAAGGCTTCGCCGCGGCCCCATCCTTCCCGGCGAGGCCTCGTGCCACGCCCCATAGCGCCGCCTGGGTTCGGTTAGCGGCATGGGTCTTCTGCAGGATGCGGCGAACATGAATTTTCACCGTTGACTCCGCGATATGGAGCTTGTTGGCGATGACCTTGTTGGACTGGCCATTCGTCAGGCAGCGGAGGATGTCGATCTCTCGCACCGAGAGTTTGGAATTCTGCAAGTCGGCGCCGCCATTGGGGAGCCGGCGCAACGTCGGAGGGAAACCAGGGATCAATGTGGCAAGATCTGAGGGAAATACCTTCTCGCCGGCGCACACCAGGCGTATCGACTCCTCGAACGCGTCGGGTGAGATCTTCTCGAGGAGATAGCCGCTTGCGCCGGCCGCAAAATATTCGGATAGGAGCCCCACATCGAGCTCGGATACGAGAAACACGACCTTGGCAACGGGCGCCCAAACCTTCACGTCGGCCACCGAGATCGTCAGATCGCTCCCAGCCGACAAATTGATAAGCAGTATCTCGGGAGTGATCCCGTCTGCAATCTGGGCGCGCAATTCCGCAATGTCGGTCGCTTGCTTGACCGGATGAAAGCCCATCTCGCGCAGCCGGCTCGCCAGCCCGGCGCGGAGCAGCAGATTTGATGCTAGAACAGCCACGCTCGCCATTTTCGCCTCCCGACTTATGCTACCGTCGCCGCTTTTCCTTCTATCGGGACTTTCGTTTCCAGCCCACGCAAGCAAAGGTCGACATCGGAAACGAGGGCTAACGGTAATTCGATCCAGGCAATGCTGCTAATCGGATGGCATGAACGCCAAATTAGCAGCGTGTGAGCATTAAACGTTAGCGCCGGGTTTACACAAAAGAAAATACCTATTGTGGATAACGCCATCTGTCTTCAGTAGGACGCGGCGTTCGCATGTAATTGTAGAGGCCGGCGCGCGGGTGATTTGCCGACCCGCCGCGGGGGCGTGCTTTCGGCCTCGTGGGACCATCGTTTGCCGCATCGAGTTATCGGATGGCGGCGCTGGTGAGACCACAGCAAGCGACTGAAACGGACGCATTATCGATGCGAGCTGTGCGCCGCCTCGCTGCACATCCAGCCGAAGTTCCGACGCGATGATTGAACCGCGTAGCCGTTCGATTACGGAGCTACGCGGTCATTGCCGCACTGCCTCCGTTCGGAGTATCGATTGTCAATTCGATTTATCGTCATTCATTTTGACTATGAGTGAATACGCCCAATGCGCGTTTGCCCGCGTCAGCGATTGACATGATGTTAACAGCGCGACCGACGCGACGTTAGGTGCGTAAACGTCTCGATTTTAGCGACCGAACCGCCGCGTTGACAGCACCCGTATGCGACATGATGCGTGCAACGTGTTCATCAACGACATCAGGCGAGGTCGGGCGATGTTTCCAAGCACTGCAAAATCATGGCGGCTAGCGGCGGCTTCTGGAGTGCTGCTGGTTTTGAGCACAACCGCTCATGGCGGTTCGCCGACGCAACTGAATGACAGACAGCTTGATGGGATCACCGCGGGCGCCTTCGTGGTTTTCTCGGCCGCAGACGGTCAGTCAACGGGACTGATCACCATGGGGTCGTCGAGTGCCAATTCCGTTGTCGGCTCCAATCCAAGTGTCGTGAACGGATTCGGATCCGAGGGCGGTATCGCGACCGGCGAAGCGACTAGCTTCGGAACCGACGGCAATTCAACGAGTGCTCCACCGGCGACATCGGCCACCAGTGTGGTCACTGGCGGCACGCCAGAGGGCAACTACAACATCGTGATCTCGGCCAATAGAACATCGACAGCTGGCGGTCTAACGATCCAGGGCGGGTTCACGTCTGTCTACAACGCCGTAATACCGGGACTGTAGTGCCCGAGGAGACGTCGACGCGGAATAATTTTCGGATGCGGACGCGCCGATGCGGTTTGCGACAAGCCTAGTGCGACGAGGCTCGGGATGGTCCCGAACCGCCGCACCAACAGTAAGGAGGAGTGCATGAGGAAGTTGCTTCTTGCGCTGGGCATGGCACCGCTTATGGCCGGCACGGCCATGGCAGCTCAGCCACTCACCGACAACCAAATGGACGGTGTCACCGCCGGGTTCGCGGCGTTTTCGACCGCCGACTCACAGGCGCTCGGAAAGATCGTCGCCTCGGTGACGGCGACCGTTGCCCAAGTGAGTGCGGTCACGAACTCGACGGGTGAGCCGCTGATGGCGACCTTCGGCTCGACGACGCTGACCCTGTTCAAGTCGATTTCGGGTGCGCAGTCGGCGTCGAGCGCGACGAACAGTCTGCCCACCGTAGGGATTGGGCTCTCTCCAAACTGATGCTCTAGCCTTGGAAGGATACTGAACCATGATGAAGATTTGCTCTCTGCTCGTGGGCGCGTCCGTCCTTGCGCTCGCCAGCACCGCTCACGCGGGCCAGCCGGTGGCTTTGTCCGACAATCAGATGGACGGCGTCACCGCCGGTGCCGCTGCGACAGCGAATGCCGCAGCCCTCGCGCTCGGCGACTTCCTGACCTTCACGGCGACGCAGACCGCTACCAACGCAGTGACCTCCCTCGACGGGCTCCAGGTCGGGATCGCCTTTGGCGGATCGCTGTCGCAAGCCGCGGCCGCTTCGGCGTTGTTCCAGGCGGCTGTCGCAACCCACGCGGATTCTGCCGCATCGCTGCCCTGACGGGCGTCGCCTCTCCTCGATGGCTGAGGCGTAGCCGGTCAATTTCTCTGAAACCGTCCCTCAAAGGAGGAACACATGAAGAAGTTCGTTCTTGGCCTTGCGGTGCTGCCATTCCTTGCCGGCGTGTCGCTGGCGGGACAACCGCAGCCGCTCACCGACCAGCAGATGGACAAAGTCGCTGCCGGGTTCAACTTTTCTGGCCTCGACATTTCCCAGGACAGCGTGACTTTATCGATTGTCAACGGGCCTCTCGCCGGCCCCTGTTCGAACTGCTTCCTGGCTATAACTGGCACCCCTCTTGGCGATGGAGCCCAGACGCTGCAGATATTCGCGATATTCGGACAGTAATACCGGGCCGGGAGCGCGTCACGTCACCGCGTGAGGCGCTGGCGTTGGGTGGTCCTATGCAGTGGCGAAGTAGGACGCGTCGCCCATGGAGAGCGCACCGAGTGCCGTTTCGCACTCGAGAGGCCGGCAGAGCTGCAGGTCAGGCCCCGGGAGGTTGGGATGATGCGATTAACCAACAGCGCGGACGCTGCGCGGGCGTCGTCTGCGGAGAATGCGGGAGCGGTCGTCCTCAGTAGCGACCGCGCCTGCATGTGGGCGCATGACGGAGCGTTCTAGGCCCACGCTCGAGGCACTCAAGGAACTCCTCACGGTGCTTGCAGGCCAAATACTACACAACCGCGAGGAAGCCGCGAAGCTCGCCGCCGCCATGCGGCACGCCGAGGCGGTGATGCGCATGCTTGACCCGACTTTCGAAGGGCAAGGCATCACGTTGCGGCGGCGCTATGAATCGCGCGCACCTTTCAAGCGTGGGCAGGGATTCTCGGTTGTCGTGGACGTTCTGCGGGCGTCCGGCAGGCCGCTAACAGCGCGCCAGATCGCCGAGGAGATTCTGCGCCAAGCGGGAATTCATGAACCGCCGATACGCAACGTTCGTGAGATGGTTCCCACGGTCCATTCGACCCTGCGGCGACACCGGGGAAGGAGCGTAGAAACAGTTGGAGAGGAAAGTCCGGTGAGGTGGAGATTGAAGGGCAACGGCGACGCGGCTCTCGAACGAGAATAGCGCGCTCCGTTGCTCATCCCGGACGACGGGCATCGACCCCATAAAGCAGTTCCCCGAGAATCGACGTTCGGACTAAATCTTTGTCTTGGATAGCTTATCCAAACGCTCACGCCGATAATCCAGAACGCTCATTGGCGTGCGGCTCTCATAACCCAGCAACCTGCGCAACCGAGGATCGTCGGCGAACCGACCATTCAACATAGCAGGAAGATCGATCTGCTGGCGCATGAACGGCAGAACGAACACATGGTTCACCCCGCGCCGAATGGCATCCGATCGGTTCTCGCCGGCGCGATGGAACAGCATCGCATCGAACACGATAAAAGAGCCTTCGGGCGCTGTGACGGGCCGCGCCAATCGTTGCACCGCCTCCGTGCTCGGGAACGGCTCAAACTTGTGCGATCCCGGAATAATCCATGTGGCGCCGTTCTCCTCAGTGAATGCGTCGGCGCAGTACAGCGCGCTGATCGCGAGCGGACGGCTCGAGGTAAAGTGCTGGTACGGAAGATCGCGGTGATATTGAGCTTGGTGATGCGTTTGGTGCGACGGAAGCGACACTGAATTCTGTTGGGCTAGGACAAAGAAAGGACCAAGCATGCGCTCAACGAGACCGAGTAGGCGATCATTAGCGACCAGCGACAGGAAGGCCTCGTCATAGGCAAGCAGCGCACGGCCGGTATCTTCCTCTCCGATCCGAGCCAATGCATCCCTACCGCCGAATTCGCTTTCTTGCCTTTCTATCAGTAGCGTGATCCGCTTGCGCAGCGAAGCAATTGTCCCCGCATCAAATTCCCCCGGCAGGACTGTGCAGCCGATGAGGCGGAGCTCCTCGGCGTGCGCGTCGAGTTCACTGACCGCGGAAGAAGTTTCCCGGACGCCATAGTGAGCAGTGGGGTCATGAGTCATCGGCAGCCTCTCTGACTTGTCGATGGGCATTCCTCAGCTCGTTGATCTCGCATCGACGATTATCACCGTGAGGTCGATTAGCTCCCCTTCAACGATCCGTTCGCGGACCCGCAACTCGGTAGTGATGCCATACGCCTGGAGGGCAGCTACTCCAGAAGCACAGTCGTCCACCCGTTGGCAAAGCAATACCACGCTTGTGATGCCGCCGGGCGTTATTACCTTCTTTGCTTCCCTGGCGGTCAGCGCGGGCATTTCGCGATTCAAGAGGGCGCGATCCCAGAGCCAGAGTGCGGCCAGGCTATCGAGAGCATTCAGACGATAGTCCGTTCCATCAAAATAAAGGTCCAAAACCAGCCAAGCGTCCCGCCGCGGATCGCCGGTTGAAAACGATTGGGCGTTGTACCAAAGCAGCAGTCGTCGGTCGCGGTGGGCACCCTCGACTATGTCGTTTAATCGAATCGCGGCTTGATAGAATGGCTGGTAATCCGGATTATCAGAAACTTGGAAAATCCGCCTTGTGTCCAAGTTGGCGCTCGCCGCCAAGGCCGTCGCAAGCATCAATAACGGCAGAGCGATCCGACCACGCCCTCGCACCGCAGCCACGGCTGCCACCGCAAACAATGCAGCCGGTAGCATCCAGAATGTGAATATTGCCCGAGAGGCCGCCTCCCATGCCCATACTCGCTCAACAGCGAGGACCGGAATGCTGGCGGCAAATATCATCGCCAACAGGAGGGTGAGGTGCCGACCGCTTGCTTCAGCGCCCTCGCACACCAACTCGCCTGCAAGGGCGGCAAAGGTCAGGGCCTGTCCAAGCAGGAGATAGCTCGCGTAGTGCGACACCTGGAGTGATATATTATTCAAGCTGAAATCGTTAGCCGCGAGACCGGCGATTGACGCCCATAGGAACACGCTCGCACCGATCACCATCGCAGGGCGTCGAGCACGATGCCAGTATGCGAAAACGGCGCCCGTGATAGCGAAGGCAAAGGCGGGCAGCAGCCGGTAAGCCGTCGGCAGCCATTCGGCAAGCGGGAGTCTATAATTTATGCCGAAGCCACTGAACGCTTGTTTTACTTGAGGAAGGGAGGCAGCAAAAAAGAAATAGGGCGCCCCAAGCACCGCGCCAAACAGGCTCAGAGAAACGGTTGCGGCGACGATACCGACACCACCCCATACGACAATGCCGCAGAAGTCGCGCCACTGGGGCCGCTCCGCCAGGATGTAAGCACCAATGGCGCATACGATGAACAGTCCGAGCACTAATTGTGTCAGGACGGAGAGCGCCACGAAGGCGCCGAACAAGCAGAGATCGACGCGTCGGCCAAATAGCCGGCCAGAATTGATTAGACAGGCGAGCGCTCCGAACAGATAGCTCATCGCTGGTCCGTCGACATATCCTCGCATCACCGCGGCAATCCACAGCGGGTTAAATGCAAGCCACCACGCCGCCACGACACCCGCAGCGCGACCGTAACGCGGTGCCACGATCAGATAGATCGCGCCGAGTGCTAAGTAGTAGAAACCGAAATCCAGGACATATTGCGCCACATCGGGAGCGAAAATTCTGTGTGCAAGGAAGCCAACCAAGGTCCATGGCAAGCGTGTTGAAAAGTAAACTGGACCAAAATTTTTCAGTGCCTGAGGAAAGTTGAGAAAGTAGCCGAGGTAAATCCCTGGATCGACCCACCCGGGCGGCGGAAAGAATTGGAAGCGCCCGATGCAAAGGAAGACAGCCGGAACGACGACCAGTAGAAACAGTTCGCGCCGGCCGAAGAGCCGTCCGGAAGCGAGCGATTTCTCTATTTTTTCACCGTGCGTTGTAGGGCCGACGATCATTGCAGGATTGCAGCGCAAAACTTCTTGCGGTGAGCGAAACAGAGATCGTGAATCATGCCACGGAAGTGGCCGACATGATGCCGTGCTCATCGAGCGTGGTCATTGTCTCCCCCAATCCAATTTCGGATTGGACAATCGCATGACACGAGCCATATATATCATGCTTGGACCGGAGAGGTGCGGATGTAGGTGAGCCCTCTCAGATTTTTGGTCCACGTGATATCCGTACAGTCTGAATTGCCAGGTTCTATGCGTTTGTGTGGGTTCGTCTGACCGATGGGCGCACTCCGAATGACCGACCCGTTGAACTGAAGGCGTCAAAGTTAAATGCGCACCGAGTGCGTTGCTAGCTTTTGCTGTCCAAGACACGGCTCGCCCCTAAGTCTCTCCGAAGCAACCATGGCGGATGGCGAGGTCGTGTCGGGAAAGCTGGTGTCGCCGGAGGGCTGCATTTACCCAATAGAGCATGGCGTACCAAACTTCGTCGAACCGCACCTGCTAACGTCGCTCGAAACCCACACGCAGGCTCAATACGATCGAGTGGCCGAGCACATTTATGATGCCATGATCGATTGGCAATTCGCCGCCATGTTCGAGATTGAAGACGACGTGCGCGAAACCATGGTCGATATGCTCGGACTCGTTCCCGGCGCGCGAGTGCTCGAGGCAGGCTGCGGCACTGGACGTGATTCCCTTCACCTTGCACAGCGGCTCGATCAGAGCGCGCATCTTCACATGCAGGATCTGTCTTCGAAGATGGTTTATGCGTGCATGCAAAATATGACTGATCAGGCCCGGAAAGCACCCATTTCATGCAGTCTTGAATATTCGATCTCGAACGCGACGGCGCTTCCATTCCCTGACGAAACGTTCGACGCAGTATTCCACTTCGGAGGATTCAACCAGTTTGGCGACTTAAAGAAAGCGGCGGCGGAACTCACTCGCGTGGCCAGGCAAGGTGGTCGGATATTGATCGGCGATGAGGCGGTGGCTCCCTGGCTTAAGGGTACGGAGTTCGGTCGGATTGTGTCGACCAATAACACGCTCTTCAACGCCGATGCCCCGCTCCACACGCTACCGGACTGCGCTCGCGATGTGACGGTCCGTTGGATTATCGGCAACTGCTTTTATGTGATCTCATTTCGCAAGGGGGACGGCCCGCCGCCATTGAATCTCGATCTGCCACACGAGGGTTGGCGCGGCGGCACGATGCGCACGCGGTATTACGGCCAACTTGAGGGAGTGACACCCGAGGCCAAGGCACTCGCGCACAAAGCGGCGTCGGAATGCGGGATCAGCGTCCATGAATGGCTCGATCGTCTGGTTCGCAGACAGGCGGCGCAGGATTTAAAGACGATCAAATCCGAAAGGGTCAGCAAGAAGTAGGCCGAGGTGCCGTGGCGTCGAGCCGACCTCGAACGCGCCACACGGGCAGAGACGTAGGGCTCTTATCGCTCAGCGCTCAAGTCAGGCCGGTACCGGCTTTCGCCCGACAACCAGACAGCTCGACCCAAAGGGAACGCGCAATCCACGCTCGATGCGATGAGCCTCCCAGCTTAACAACTTATCAAGGATGGCCGCTTGGGGTCCCGCCACCCGATGTTCCGAATCGTCGGTTGGGGGGATGTCCGCGGGATTTTGGCGAAGCCAGCTTGAAACCGCGCGGCGCAGGAAAATCGGCGGTACCAGCGGTGCAAAGAAGTATGTCGCATAGCACATGTCAAAACCCGCTCCTCTGAGGCCATCCGTCAGCGAGCGACACGTGTAACGGCGAAAATGTCCGGAAAAATGGTCAACCGCAGAGAACAGGAATTGATAGGCCGGCACCGTTAGATAAAGCCACCCGCCCGGGCGGAGAAGGTTGAAGAGAGTGAGCAACATCTCATCGTCGCGCTCGATATGCTCAAGAACGTCGAAGAGCCCGGCCGCCGCAACGCTGCCTTCGGCGAAACCCGCGTCTCCCAGAGTTCCCTGAATAACGCGCTCAATGCCGCGCTGGCTGGCTGCGGCCGCTCCATGAGGGCCAGGCTCGACCAGGATCGGAGTGAATCCTGCCTGCTTCAGCCCCCGCGAGACGTAACCATTGCCGCCGCCGACGTCGATGATCGCCCCTGCGGGCCGATATCTTGAGACGGCAGCGACGATGCAGCGATTGCGGTGCCTGAACCAGAACGACGAGTCCTCGATCGCGAGACAGCGCGCATTGCCGTCTTCCGGATACGAGAGCTGTTCATCCATCGGTGCGTGTCGCCGCTACCTGCCAAAGAATTTATGCACGGTGTCGAGAACGATATCCGGTTCGTCAAGCATACCGTACCACATTGGAAGCCGTACCAGCCTTTCCGCGATGCTATCGGTAACTGGAAGCGGTGCGGCCGCGCGGGTCAGGCGCCGGCCCGCCGGAGAGCTGTGCAGTGGCACATAGTGAAACGGGGTATCGATCCCACTCGTCTTCATGTGAGCGATCAGCCGCCTGCGCTGATCGAGGTCTGCGAGGAGAATATAGTAGAGATGCCCGTTGTGCTTACAGTGAGGCGGCACGATCGGGCGCCGCAATAACCCGGCTGCTTCGACATCGGCCAAGCCTGCGTGATAGCGTCCCCAAATCGCCAGGCGCTCGCCGAGCAATGCGTCGGCCTGCTCCATTTGCGCCAGCAGAAATGCCGCCAACATGTCGCTCGGCAAGTAGGAGGAACCGACATCGACCCAAGTATAGCGTGCGACCTCGTTTCGGAAGAAGCTGCTGCGGTTGGTACCTTTCTCGCGAATGATCTCGGCTCGACCAGCCAGTTCGGGCACGTTCACCATCAGTGCGCCGCCCTCGCCCGAAATCAGGTTCTTCGTTTCATGAAAGCTGATCGCCGCAAGGTCGCCGATCGTCCCGAGTGGGCGACCGTGATAGGACGCGAGCAGCGCTTGCGCCGCATCCTCGATCACCTTGAGACCGTAGCGCTGCGCCGTCGCCATGATCGCGTTCATTTCGCACGAAACGCCCGCGTAGTGAACGACCGAGATCGCACGGGTGCGAGGGGTAATCGCGGCCTCGATCAGGGCCTCATCGATGTTCAGCGTATCTTCCCGTACGTCGACGAACACCGGGACCGCTCCGCGCAGAGCAACGGCGTTGGCGGTAGAGACAAACGTAAAGGACGGCATGAGCACTTCGTCGCCAGGCGAGAGCTCGCAGAGTAATGCGGCCATTTCCAGCGCGGCCGTGCACGAATGTGTCAGTAACGCCTTACCACCCAGGCGCGCCTCGAGCCACGCGTGGCAGCGTTTCGTGAACACACCATCGCCGGAGATGTGGCGGTTCTTCTCCAGGGCCTGGAGCATGTACTCGATCTCGTTGCCGGCGAGATGCGGCCTATTGAAGCCAATGGTCATCAGTCGCTTGCAATCTTTTGCTTGAATGCCCTCTCCCTGGCGAGGGCTGGACCATCGATCACGTCCTGTACGAAATAGAGCGGGCGCTGTCTGGAGGCTTCGAAGATGCGGCCGACATAGAGGCCGGTGACGCCGATACAGAGCGTGATCACGCCGCCCACCAGTAATTGCAGCACAATTAGGCTCGTCCAGCCCGGAAGCGCCCCTCGCGTCATCCAGAGCAGCACGATCACCAATGCCCATACCAGCCCGGTGCCGGCGAGAGCCAACCCAAGATAGATCACCCACTGCAGCAGGCGGGTTGTCGTGAACATCACGCCCGAAACCGCCATGCCGATGAGTTTCCAGAGATCATAGCTGGACGTGCCAATCGAACGACTGGCACGTGCATATTCGATTACTGTGCTTTCGAACCCGATCTCGTGTAGCAGCATTGCATAGTGACGATCTTGTTCTCGAAACTGCAAAAACGCATCGATGACGCGCCGCGAAATCAAGCTGAACGAGCCGATTTCGCCGTCGAATTGTTGACCCGTTGCCCACTCCAGAAAGCGAAAATAAGCTCGATTGGCCAGCTTGCGGTACGCCGGTTGGTGGTCGGACTTGCGCCGAGCGTAGACGATGTCCGCGCCCGTCTTAAGCTTTGCGAGCAAAGCTGGTATGGCCTCCGGTGGATCCTGCAAATCGCAATCCATGACCACGGCATGTTGCCCCCGGCACTGCGCGAGACCCGCTGTAATCGCGAGCTGCTGCCCGACATTGCGCGAAAGCCGGCAGGCAATCACGCTTGAATCTTCCGCGGCAAGCTGCCGCAAGATCACCCAAGCGCCATCTTCCGCGCGATCGTCAACGAAGACGAGCTCGTAGTTGTCAAACAGCGGCGCGAGCACTCGCGTCAACCGCTCATGCAGCGGCCGGATTGTCTGTGCGCATCCATACACCGGGACCACGACCGAGAGTGCAACCGGCGCACTCATCGAATGTCCTCCAGCATGGCCAAGCCGAAACCGGTGCGACCATAACCGTTGCCATTGTAGAGCATGTAGCGCCTATCGCTGAAATCAAACACGGATGGATAGCACGCCGCTTCCGTCTCCCAAGCTCCAGTGTCGCCGATAAAACGCACAAGGTCGTCTTGACGTGTCCAGGTCTCACCGTCGCGAGATTGCGCGTACCCCAATCGGTAATTAGCCAAACGGCGGCAGTACCACATGTGCCAGCCATCGCTGTCGTGCAAAACGCAAGGGCGCGACAGTGCAAATTCGTCGCCACCCATTGGAGCGAGGACCGCGCGACCATCCCGCTGCCAGCTCCGGCCATCAATCGATCGCGCATGCTTGATTGCGTGCACCATCTTCTGGCCCTCGGGCCCCCAGCCCAGGTGGGAACCATACCACATGCGGAGCCGGCCTTGGTCGCGCATGACCCACGGATAGCCCAGTGTGAACGGATCTTCGTGGCTGCGCTCGAGCACGGGCGCCAATGAACTGCGCTCGAGCCGGTCCGGCGTCCCGTGGGCAAGGCCGATGAAGTTGCGAAACGGCACGGTCACCGACAGGCTCCAACCCAAATAGTAGATGGACAGCACGCCGCTTTCGACCAATACGCAAGAAACCGTCACGCCGCTGTCGTCGAAGGCGCCGCGGACACCCGGACGCAGCAATGGAGCCGCCGCAATCTGCTGTATGGAAAACCGGTCGTCTGAAAATCGGAGATCGAGCCATGCGATGCAGGACCGATTCTGTGCGTCGCGAGGGCTAAAGAACACGCGCACGAGATCTGGTCCCATTGGCAGAGGGGTCGGATAGGTCGCATGGGTCGCCATCCAATCGGCACGTCCATCCGCCACGAACACATGGCCCAGGCGGCGCCAGACTTGCGGCTTGGTCATTCAGATTCGCCGCAATCGCGAACTCGGCACTCGTGACATCTCGCTCGACGGTGCCGTCCAAACGCTCTCGTCGGCCGTGTCCGCGAGGATCAGTGCCCCGGCGCCGATCACGCACCGGCGGCCGATACGCACGTGATCGCGCACCGTGGAGTTCACGCCGAGAAAGCTGCCGTTTCCCACCACGACGCCGCCAGACACCACGACGTGTGAGGAAATGAAAACATTGTCCTCGATGACCGAGTGATGGCCGATGTGATTGCCGCTCCAGAGCGTGACATTCATCCCGATCTTCGCGAAAGGCTGAATCGTGTTGTCTTCGAGAATAAAGCAGTTCTCGCCATGGATGAGGCCGCCGAAGGTCGTGGCCCGTGAACTCACGTACGAGAGCAGCGGGTAGCCTGCGGCCTTCAGCGCCGCAACCTTCTCCGCGCGTATCTGGTTCACGCGGGCGTACCCCAATGCCGCAAATGCCGCATGTCGAGCCGGCGGGAACGCGTGTGCAATCTCCTCGAAAGCAACGACCGGCATGCCACAGAAGCGATCTTGCTTCAGATAGGAGCCGTCCACGGTAAAGGCGGCGACGCGATGCTGGGTGTCGTGAGAGAAATAGAAATGCGCGATCTCGGCAATTTCACCGGCGCCGAAGATGACAAGGTCTGTCACCACCGCCTCCGCTCAGGTCTTGCGCACGATCAGCGTGAACTCGAACAGTCCGTAATCATGCAACAACGCTACGTCCCGCGCATAGTGTCGCCTGCAAAGATGGAAGTACGCACAAGGATCGGCGTAGTAGAGGTCGGGGCGCTTACGTTCCTCATCCGCGTACGAAGTGAGGCAATTGAAGGCGAAGCCGCGCAGAGATAGGCGGTCCATCGCGGCAATCGTGTCGAGAACATAGGCTCGCCACGACGATTCATCGTGCGTCAACCGAACATTGAATATACCGCTGGCGACCGCATAATCTGCGATGTCGGAGGGCACGGCGCCAATGTCAAATTTGGCTGCCGCGTCCATGCCGTGCAGCGTCCGCGCGGCCCGGATCATCTCGGAAGCAATGTCGATGCCGCGGTAGTGACCGGTAAAGCCGCGCGCTCGCATGAACGGGAGCAAGGCGCCGTACCCGCATCCGACATCGAGAATCGAGGCATCGACTTCCCGAACCACCCTAAGCAGCTGCGCAAAGCGATTGCCCTGCGACGCCTCGTCGCGCCAATCGACCCCCGCTGGCGTCGAACCGAAGCGGGCCAAACGATCAGAATAATACCGTGCTACGTCGGAGAGTATGACGTCGAAGCTCACGGCAGCAACGCCTTCATATACTTGGGCGCGTCGGCACCTGTGTTGAGCAGCAGGTCGAGTATCGTGACGCCATGCTCAAAGGCGTTGTGGAGCTGTGGATAGGGAGGGTAGCCTTTATAGTCTACCCAGTGGACGGCAATCCCGGCTGCCGCGAATTGTGCGACATCGAGATAGGCTTGCGCCGAGGGACCGCTCAAATAATCAGTGGCGCCGGTCGCGATGCAAATCGAAAGCAGCCTATCCGTCTTCGTCCCTTGCGGCATGAACGCGCGTGAAAACTCGAGCGGCGTCATGATGCCTAGGATATCGCAGATGCCGCGCGTTAGCGCATGGTTTATGCGGCTTAACATCGATTCCCTGTCCACCGCCTCATACAACGTTCGAATGCGCGGGCCAAGAACCGCGAAGTACGGGGCCTTTCCATAGGCGTGTTGTAGGCTCGCCCAGTGTCGATCCGCCCAGGGTCCCGCAATCCGCGTCTCGTCGATCGACTGATGAAATCGACCCTTGGTTTCGACGGGGATAGTGAGCCATTGCAGGCCCCGATCGGTCTTGATCAAATTCCGGTTACGCCAATCGCGTTTTGTCATCTGCGCGTCGTCGAGAAGGACGAACCGGTCCACGGCGCGGATGATATCGAAATAGCCTTTCCAGGGAATATAGCTCGACTGGATGATAGCGATCCGATGGCGCGGACGGCTCATGACGCGTTCGCGCTGAGTGCGACTCCCGCGACAATGAGAACCATGCTGAACATGTTCCGCCAACCGAATGGCTCGCCAAAGAGCACCATGGCGCTCAGCGGCACGATCACGAAATTCAGCGCCGTGAAGGGATACGCAAACGTAAGTGCCGCAGAGCGAAGTGCCAGCATCCAACAGACCGATGCCAGTACTGCGCCCATGAGGCCAGCCCAAACGAGAGGATCGAGAAACATCGCGCGCAGATAGTCAAGCTGGAAGCCCGCTCCCGCATGACCGTGCACCACGGCGCGAGCCTTAATGATCACCTGGCCGAATGCGGTGAGCGCGAGCATGGCCCCTATGAAGAGATAGTTTTTCACAGTCTTCTCTCTCTCCTGTAGTGGTGTTCCGTCCGATTGCTAGGTTAGCATACGCACGGCGCTGCCTAGAATGGAGGCTGCTACCTGTTGTGTGCGCAAATGCCCGCTCGGCAAAAGGCAACTCCTTCGAGCCGCAAGGTTGATGGCGGCACCTCGGCATCGCCGGCGCGGCTTATGCTTCCGCTAGGTGCCGGCGCCGCTCTGATGGCGCTGTTTTGCGGCTCATTGTTGGCGCTTGCTGGGACTGCGCCCACCGTAGCGACACTCTCGATGACAGCGGCCGAAGGAGCCATCGTCATCGGATGCGGCATGCTGGCACTCGGCCTGTGCACTATCGATGAACCGCGCACATGGCTGCCCCTCGCGCTGGTCATTGGAACCTCGATCTCCTGTCTTGTGGTTGTGCTGCTGACTCTCTTTGGCGGCATGCGAGCCGGCACCTCTTTCTTGGTTTGGGGTGTACTCGTCGCGGCCAGCCTGGTCTGCTTTCGCTCACGGATCGCCGTGCCCAAGATCGCGCCGATCGATCTTGCCGTGGTGGCGGCCCTCGCCGCCTCCGTCGTGCTGTGGTGCCGCCTCTCCGCCGGGGCGTATCCGCATCTCATGGGGACCGGCCTCGCTCGCATATGGATCGACTATTTCATTCACGGCACCGAATTGGAACAATTTGGCGGCCCGATTGCCGCCGGGCATGGCTCGGCGCTACTGGTGGGCGCGCCATTCGTGTTTTACCATTACGGCGCCTTCATGCCGGCCTCGGCAATCGTACAAGCGACCGGCATTTCCGGCTTCGCGGTCGCGACCGCGATCCTGCTGCCCTTGGGCCTGTTGATCGCAGTGCTTGGCATCTATGCGCTGGGAGCTAGTTGGGCCAATCGTTGGGCGGGACTCTTGGCCACCGCCGTTTTCGCCTGCCTCCCCGATCCCTCGTTCTATGGACTTCGCAACGGATACTTCAGCGACATCTGGCTCGCCTTCACTGCACCAAACACCGGTTACGCGCTGGGCGCTTCCGCTGCATTGCTCACTTTGTTCCGCTTGGGCGGGGTCCTGACAGATTGGCGCCGGCTTTTGCTTGTGGTCCTCACCATCAGCGCGCTCTTCGAGCTGAGCGCGCTTTTCTTTGTGCTCGTGGTTCCGCTCTCCGCGTTCGCCGCAGTTTGGACCTGGCTCAAGACACGCGAACGCCGGCAACGGTCGATGCTTATCGGGCTGCTCCTAATGGCGGCTGCGGCTGCTCTGGTATGGTTTGTGCCGGTATTGTCCGAAGCGTGGCTCAATTTTTCGGCCGTGCAGAAGTTCATTACTACTGTGCATGAATACCAGGGACCGACGGCCTACGACGGTGTTTACACCGGACTCGCTAAGCAATTCGGACCTCTGCCCGCCACCTTGATCGGCTATCTACTGCTAGTCCCGTGTATTCTCGGCGGCTTCCTGTTCCTATATCCGCTCGCGCTGTTGGCAGCGGCGCAATGGCAGAAGCTCGACTCTTTCGACCTGCTGCCGCTTGCGGCATTGGTCATTTGGTTAGGGATTGTGCTGATCGCTCCGGCCGCACCCAATGGCGACGTAACCGTCTATACACATCGCTCCTTCCCCCTGGTGTACCAGTTGACCGTTATCGCGACGGTGGTGCTTGGGCTGCGGCTGTTGACGCGACCTGTAGCACGGATAGCAGCTCCGGTCGCACTCGCGCTGTTATTGATGGTCGGGGTCACCTGGACTTGGCCTGCCGATCCCGCGCGGCCGCTCATGGGCTGGGGCCGAGGCTTTTATGATGTGCGGGTCCCGGCGGGAATTCTGGAGGCCGCACAATTCCTGCGCACGCACGCCCAAGTGGGCGACGTGATCGCGGTCACTCCCTTAGATTTGAATCAGACCTTGGTCGATCCGACGACAGAGATCGTCTCGCTTGCTGGCGTTCCGGCCGTGGTGGGACGCGTCGGCATACAGGTACTGGGCGACGCACAGCGGCGCGCAGAGACCGAGCGGCGCGTCGCCGTGCTTGAGCGGGCTCAACATGCCCCCGACATCGGTACGGCTCTGACCGCCTTGCATGCCGTGGGCGCAACCTGGTGGGTCGTCTTGGAGCCGGAGCCCGCTTTCAACGACCGCTCGCTGCAGCCGAGCTTTCGCGGCGACGGCGTAACGCTCTTCCGCTTACCGCCGGTGTAAGACCCCGAATGTAAATACACAGACCCGCTAAACAGCGAAAGCACGGGCGGCTCCGGGTCCATGAGCCCGCTGCCTAGACCGACACGAATTTCCGCCGGCGTGGATCGCGCCGGTTCGACGAGGAGCGCGAGCGCAGTGGTACAACGAGATGCGTACGCGGCTCTGCGGGCAGCGTCGAGGTGTGGGTGACACCACGCGGCGGTTGGAACAAGCTGCGGGATGAGGCGCCGTTGAAACTACCAAGGGCCCAGGAGCGCGCCGGGTTCTGTGCGAGATCGAATCGCTCGACAGGGTGACCCGACTGCGCTCAGTACGGAGCGCGACTTGACCCGCATTCCATGATGACGTGAGTGTACGGAAGCCGTAGGAAGTCTGTTCTGATATGTACCTGGACCGATTCGAACTCGCTACGCGCCAGTTCACGCAGGTCGTCTATGTGCCGAACATAAACGCCACGATCACTCTTGGCGAGAAAACGAGCGATTGGATTTTGGCGATCGGTAAACGCCGTATCTATCGTGATCAAGCGGCCCTGTGCCTTCAACAGTTGACGCGCATCCGACAACATTTGTCGTGCCTGGCAATCGTCTAAGTGATGGAGAAGTCCCCCAGCTAAAGCAATCTCGAATGTACCGGCTGGAAGTGAAGAAAGATCCGCCACGTCGAGACAGGTAAAGGTTGCTCGAGGCCATCTTTCCTTCGCCTGTTCGACGTATCTCGGTTGGTGATCGATCCCTACGTACTCGACATCTCCAAGATAGGGCACGATGTCGCCGGGCCCGCAGCCAATATCAATGATTCTATTTCCTCGCTGTGGCCGGATGTACTGCGAGACGATCTGTTGTCGAGCATCAGGACGAGCGAGTAAAAACTGAAACAAGGAATAAAATGCAGGGGCCTCTAGCAGCTGCCATGGCCAGCCGTCTCTACCTGGTCCTATTTTCAATTTTGTTTGGCCTGACACCCGTGATCTTCCTTGCAACAAATACGCAGCGATCAGCAATTTCGCTTGTTTACCACATTGCTGCATTAAAACCTGGCAAAAAAGCAAAGTTAGCGCTTTTCATTATCCTGTCGGGCGCATAGGGTCGCGAGCCTCGCCGCTGCAGGGCCGCTATAGCTCGTACTCGGCCTTCGGCACATTATCGACGTGCAGTGCGGTCACCCATTGACGTTCGCTTAAGCCTGCATCCCGAGCGGGCTGTGACGTGCGGCACGCCTCGATGCGCGGAGAAAAACCCGCCCTACAAAAACCGCGTTGGCTGATTGATCGAGCACCACACATTGCGCGATGGGTGTCTAACTGCATGGAGATCATGCCCGAGAACGCGTGGGGCAAGGTGCTTTCAATCGCTATCAACGAGCAAACACTGAGGGTCCTCACTCTGCGGCGTCGCCGCGTCTCTCGGCTATGGGTAGGGTACGCTGATGCCGCTCGCACCACAGCCGCTCGGCTTCGGCTTTGGCATCGATGTGCTGCTCCTCCCACCACCGCTCTTCGGAGCCCGCGTCGTGCAGAGCTCGGTGGTGGAGGAGACAGAGGGGAACGGTCCACTCATCGCTGGGCTTGCTGGAGAGGCCGCGCGGCTGGGCGAAGCGCAGATGATGCGGTTCACTCGGTGTCCGTGCGCAGATGAGACAGGGGAGCGAACGCACATAGGCGAGATGATCGGCATCCCGAATCCGTTTTGGGATCCCAAGTCGTAGAACGGACTTATCGACGCTGGCCTGCTCGGCATCGGTCCGCTCACCTGTTTCGGTCTCGGTATTCGGTCCTTCGCGAGGAGGGGCGTTCAGCTGCGCTCTGCGCGCCTCGTAGCAGCGCTGCAAAACGTCGACGTAGTGCGAGCCGCGCGCGGTTCTGAGATCAGGGAAGAGGACGCGCACTTCGTCGGCGATGCCTCGATTGCGCGACCACAGAGCCGCCAATGCCTCCGTGCTCTGGGCGGCTGCGAAGGCAGTGCGCAGTGCCGCACAGAGCTCTTGCGCCGTGCGGTGGACGCTTAGTACTTCGCCATCCACCGCCAGCAGCGTCCATGGCCGCTCGGGCGTAGCCCGACTCCGGTGGCGGCGAACTCCCTGCTGCTGCTTGTCATAGAGGGCGAGGCCAAAGAGGTTGCCGAAGGTCGTAAGCGCGCGCTTGGTGGCATCGGTCTCTGCTTCTTTGAGGGCGCTCTCATGGGCTTCTCCAAGCGTATCCCCGCTGCCGTGACCGACACCGCTGCCATCGCGCGCCACCAGGGCGTCGCCGGCACGAACCCGGATGCGGACCCGCGCGGCATAGGCACAGAGCTTGGGATCCCGGCGCACGTCCTGCCACATGCACTCGGCCCAGACCACTTCCCGGTCCCAGCCATCGAACCCGAACACGCGGTTGGCTTCGTCGATCGCGTGCCAGCCCTCGATGTACGAGAGCTGCACCCCCCGGTGCTCCCGGGTCTTCACATGCTTTTCATTGAGCTTGCCCGAGAGCCGCTTGGTCTGAGCTTCCGTGAAGGCCATCAGGTACTCCTGACCGAGAGGGTCATCTGTCCGTTTCCGAGGACAACGCCAGGGACCGCCACACCCCCGCGCAAGGCCACCAGCAGACCCTGCCGGTCGAGCTTGGATGGCTGCGGCTTCCACCAAGATGCTGGGATCTCGTTCTCGGCGGTGACGATGAGCGGCGGGGAGGTACGACGGAGCGAGACCGTGAAGTCGGGCGCTATGAGCTGTTTCAGATCCGCCTGTTCCATCACTGAGAGGGTGAGACCCCGCTTCTTCTGCGCCCGGGCCTCATAGCGAGCGAGCCGCTTCCGCAGGTCGGCGATCCGAAGACCGAGCGCCTCGACCAGGGTCAGATCGTCCAGGTAGGAGCGCACCAGCGACACCAATATCTCTCGGAGACTGGTCAGACCCTCGAGCGTGTCACGCAGGGTCTGCTCGTCAGTCTCCGGGAACTCCGCGAGCAGGCGGGTGCGCCAGAGCTCGTGCAGCTGAAGCTCGCGATTGAGGGGATAGGGGTCCACGTTGCCCTGTGTTCGAATAACCAGTTGATCCTCCGTTACTTTTTGCCGAATGCAATGACAGGGACGCTGTGCCCGAAGATTTTTCGATCACCGGGCGTCACTGAGCACCGAGGTGCAATGGGTGAGCAAGGTCGCTCGGATCTCGTCGAGAATGCCCTGGTGCGCGCGCACCTCTTCGATCAGGCTCCGCATCGCCGCTACTTCGGCCCCGATCGCGGCGCAGTTGGCTTCGAGCTCGAGGGTCGAGAGCTCGGCCGTTCGATCCCAGAGGAGGTGGTTTCGCAGGCGGGCGCCCTCGGCGTGAAAGACCGCGAGCTCGAGCGCCCGCTCGGCTGCGGCGGTGTGAAGGAACCGCGCCGCTGTCGATCCCGCGCCGCGCAAATGAACGCCGAGGGCGGCGATCGCCTGCTTGCCGCGGCTCGTGTGCTTGTCGAGCGCGTAGAGCGGAACGCCCCGGATCCGCGGTGATGCCCCAAGTTCGTCCGTGCGCGTCGCCCAGGCCGACGCGGATTCGAGCTCCCGCCAGAGCAAGGGCACAAAAGCCGCCAGTACATAACGACCCTTCGGACCGAGCCCCAGGCTTGCTTCTCTCAGATACGAGGGCACATCCAAGGCGGTGAACGCGGCCGCGAGCCCTGCAGGCGAGGCCGCCCGAAGCGCCAGCCGGGTATCTTTCAGTCCGATCGTCCCGCACAAGTACCAGGCGGCGATCGCACGAACGGGAAGGGGTGTCGCGCGATCGATGCAGCGAAGCACCAATTCTTGATCGGAGGCATGACCCAATTCGAGGCACGCGTCACTGAGATCGGGATGCGACAGAGCGGCTTGGTAGAGGGCCGGCATGCCCCTCTCCTTAAGGGCTTGGCAGAGACCTTCGATAAACCATGCTGCGACCTGCCAGTCACCGCCCGCACTCACTCGCCAGGAAGGCGCGACCGACACGAGCGTGACCCACGAGACCAGCCGGCCATCGGCGCAACCCACATCCTCGGCGGCGATGATCGCAAGCCGGCGCCAGAATCCCGCTCGATCAAGAGAGAAATACGTGAAGCCCGCCCGGAGCGCGGTCGCGCTTTCGCCGCGCCGGATCGCATTCTGCAACGCACTACTCGCGACCCAGCGGTCGGTCGCGAGCGGCTCCGGCGGGGTGACCATCCGTCGCGTCACATCATAGAATAATTCCTGAAGAACCAAAGACGCATCGGGCGAATTCATCTGGCAAACATCGGGGTCAACTCAGAACTTGGCCTCAAAATCCCTGCGAAGCGCTACGGCGGCCTCGCGTATAGCGGCGTCTTCTTGGGCGATCGCCGCGTTCCGGAAGTGGATGTACTGTTCCCTCCGCGCTACTAGCTCGTTGGCAGCATATGCGATGCGATAAACGCGTTCACCGCCCTCGGGTTTGTCAGAGACGACTTGCAGCCCGAGGTTCTTCTTGAGCGCGCCGGAGATCGCACCTCGTACGGTGTGCGCTTGCCAACCAAATGCCTCGCCGAGCTGTGCGATTGTTGCGCCCTCGGATCTGCGCAGCATCTCGATCATGCGCTGCTGCTTGGACATCTTGGAGATCGTTGTCCGGGTCTTGACGGACGGGACCTCGCTCGGAGCCTTACGCTCGCGTGTCGCCATGGATGTCTCCCATGAAGCGCCGGCGTCATTGCCGGCAGCCCATGCACGCTCTCTTTGCGCACGGCATCAAGCGAAAAACCGGAGCATTCCATGGCGTTTTTCCGGCGACCGCGATCACTTTCTGACAAGGGACTCACAGATTCGCTCCTTTTCGTCTCCGGCGCCCGGTGGTGCGCCGACTTGTTAGCCTTTCCAGGGCCCGCTCTGCGCCAGCGGAACACCGTCGCCGAACGTGGCGGGCGGCCCGCCGACCGCAAGGATCGGGCTCAGTCATACGACTACATGATCGAGATGAAGGCGTTTTATTCGCTGTGCAAGCGCGGCCAGCACGTATGGGCTGACCGGTATCAACGTCTGAGGAGGAGCAGGGCCAAGGTTCTTTCTCGTTCAACCTTCTGTCCGGTCACCGCCTGCCGGCGCTCTCGGTCGAGCAGAGCGCGGCGTTTGCAATGGCGCCGGTCGAAGAGCTGCTCCGTCCTCCATTCCTACAGCCAGGTCAGGTGAGGGATTTGCTACACGCTTACCAGCTTGCGAGACGCAGAAACTTCTTTCGCGTGATGGCCGAGGCCGTCCGCTGGGGCAAGCGCGGTGCACGGTTCAACATGATCAGCCCTGGCATCATCATAACACCGCTCGCGAAGGATGAGCTCACGGGAGTGTGCGGGCCCGGCTATCGGCGCATGATCGAAGTGTTTGCCGCGGGCCGCGCCGGCACCCCGGATGAGGTGGCAACTGTCGCGGCGCTGCTCATGGGACGTGACGGCGCCTTCATCACCGGCAGCGACTTCCTCATAAATGGCGGAGTCACCGCGGCCTATTGGTTCGGCGAACTAATCCCTGCTAGCAGGGAATTCACATATGAGACGGGTTCGCAGAAAACTGGATTCGTGATGGCCAATCCGAAATATCACTGCGAACCTAACTTGATTTCGTCAACCCTTGTCGTTAATGACACATAATGGACCGCGATACGAGACGGCGATTTGCCTACCATCAGGGTTGGGTCAAGCGCCCGAAATCGGTGCGATGCCTCTGGTGCAAAAAGAAAATCCCGGTGCTAGCGCGTGGCCGGCTGCCGGAATATTGCAGCGCGTCGCATCGGCAGTTGGCACACCAACGCCGGCGATGGGGGCGTCCGCGCGCCCCTGTACTGCTCGATCAAGACATCTTGACAGTCCGAGGGAAGCTCGCGGTGTGGCACTGGCTGCGTGAATGGGGGCTGGTCCAAGGGCCAGACCCGCCTCGGGATAATCCGCCCCAAAGGAAATCTCCATCGCTACGTGTAGTGAAGTAAAGGCCGGCGGCGGCATTCCCTCACATACAGAAGACTGAGACACGCGATCGCGGCCAACGCTCCGACCACCGCTGCCGAGACCATAATTGTCAATCACATGGGCGACGACCTGATGGTCGTGTCCGGGCTCCGAGTGTCCGGGAGGATCATGCACCGCTCGCATGCCACGCGGCTCTACCGATGCAGCAGACAGTCGACGCACTCACGAAGATGCCAATCCAAAACTCGGCGCCGCGCCCTTGGGTTCTACGATGGTGAGGCGTTGATCGTGCAGCGCGAATTTCGAGGTATTGAACCGGGGCGAGCCGTTCATGGGATAAGATACTGAGGACTTAAGGCGTTGGCGGCTGTATCTTGGATGGACCCGTCACGGGAAGCCTCAAGCGTGATCCTATGAAAAAACACGTTAGGTCGGCGCCAAAGCCACAGATCGAATATTTTTTCGACTTGGATCACGACGAGCCGTTTGAGATTTATGCCAAGCTGATTGCGATTCTTGCTTTCCCTGCCCCCTGGGAAATCCACGATCTTCAGCGAGCATTTGAAGCCCTGTGTGCGCAATCACTCCATGCGGCATGCGCGGCTAAGCCGGGCAAGAGCGCTTACTGGCGTGCGAGATTTCCGGTTTATGCCGCGATCGACAAGGCGGAAATCCACCGCCGCCTGCGGACCCTGCGACGGCGGCTTCGGGACCGCATGAAGGCCGCGCAATTAGCGCTCGGCTACTTCGATGAGGCAATACGGCATATGAAGGTGGCAATTGGTAGGGTCTGTCCCGATCTGAAGCCAGAAATCGGCGATGTTGACCTGCAGTTCACCCCATTACCCGACGGCGTTGTCAGACATTCGCTCAATGCCTTAATCCAGTACCATTATCCCGACTACAACGAGGACGGTCGACACAGCCTAGAGGATCGTATATGGCGCGCAAGCCTGCCGGTCATTCATTTGGCAGTCGCGTTCCACGTGGCGGCACGACAATTACATCCGGGGACAGATGCGTATCGGCTAGATGACCTGGACCGTCATCGGCGCATTTTGGAACTAGGTGAGATTCACGAGACGGCTGCTTACTGGGAATGGGAGCTGCGGCAAGCCGGATTGGAGGGCAGCTCGACCTTTGTGATCGACCCTTCCGCCTTAATCCCCTGCCGAATCAAAGACGAAGCCAATCTCGGTTTTTGAACCTACCCGGACGCGCATCCGCGTATTTCATGGTGCCCTCGAACTTCTCTGTGAGGGCACCGATGCCAAACCGATCGCCACCCGCTTCACCGCTCGACCCGTCGGCCGGTGGGCCGCAAATCCAAAATTACCTGACATTTGAATGGGTCACTCCAGATAGCCTCAAGCCGTATCCTAATAATCCGCATAAGCACTCGAAAAAGCAGATCGAGCAGGTCCAAGCTAGTATTCGCCTGTTTCGAATTGCGCGGCCCATCATTGCTGATGAAGAAGGGAACATCATTGATGGTGAAGCGGTTCGAAAAGCGGCGCTTCTCGAGGGCGTGACGCCTATCCCGGCGTTCCGTCTTTTCGGCTTGTCCGA
Source organism: Allostellaceae bacterium (assembly GCA_035517495.1). Taxonomy (GTDB): domain Bacteria; phylum Pseudomonadota; class Alphaproteobacteria; order ATCC43930; family CGMCC-115725; genus DASZHJ01. The sequence goes on from DATIYT010000019.1 coordinate 84,340, forward strand.
AACCCAAAAGCGCGCGTTGCGCATCGGCCTGAACAAGCATCCGCTGAATGCCGACTGGGATGTCGAGCTGCTCCGTCTTGAGATCCGGGCGATCCTGGATGTGGACATCAATCTCGATCCCGGTGTCATCGGCATGTCCGTGGGCGAAATCGACAAGCTCCTGATTGCTAGCGAAACCGACCCCGATGATGAAACGATCCCCGCGCTCGCATCGCATGCCATTTCTCGCTCTGGCGATATTTGGAACTGCGGGGACCGGCACCGCATAGGCTGCGGCGACTGTCGCGAATTGTCATTTCTGCAACGTGTCGTCGGCCCCCGTCCGATTGATTGCTACGAATCAGATCCTCCTTACAACCGCCGGATTACGGGCGACGCCACGACCGGGCGCGGAGGAGTTCGTCATCCAGAGTTCGCCATGGCAAGCGGCGAGATGTCCGACGAGGTATATGAGAAATTCCTCGGCGACGCGCTAAGTGCGGCCGCGCAAGTGTCGCGCAATGGCGCAGTACACTTCGTATTCATCGACCATCAGCATGTCGACATCCTCCTGGCCATCGGCAAGAAAGTCTATTCCGAGCGGCTCAATCTTTGCGTCTGGAACAAGTCGAACGCGGGAATGGGGGGCCTTTATCGCAACAAACATGAGCTCATCGGCGTGTTTAAGGTCGGCGACGAGCCGTATTTCAACGCCGTTCAACTTGGCAAGCACGGTCGTAACCGCTGCAATGTCTGGGATCATCCGTCCGTCAACACCTTCGGCGGATCGCGGCGCCGCGACCTCGAATTACACCCCACCGTCAAGCCGTTGGGCCTCGTTGCCGATGCCATCATGGACGTGACTCAGCGAGGTGACGTTGTCCTCGATGGATTCCTGGGCTCAGGCACCTGCCTGCTCGCCTGCGAGCGCACGGGCCGTCTATGTCGCGGGATCGAGATCAACCCCTTCTATGTTGATCTCGCCCTGCAGCGCTGGACGGAGCGGACCGGGGTGGACGCGATCCTTGAATCGACCGGGCAAACCTTCTCCCACGTGCGCGCCGAGCGGCTGCGCGGGGAGACTGGCAATGGCTGACCAGGACGGTACACGCGACCCAACGACGGGCCGCTTTCTGCCAACAAAATCCGGCAATCTTCTCGGCCGGCCTCGGAAACATCGAACCGCTGATGACGCGATCCTCGGCGCCGCGCATCAACCCATCACCGTGACTGAGAATGGGCGCCGTCGCCGACGTAGCAAGCTTGAGGTCAACGCAGCTCAGATCACTAACCAGGGCGCCACTGGCAATCTGAGCGCGGCAAAGACGACTCTCGATCTGGTCAGGCGCGCGGAGGAGCGGCAGCAGGCGTCCGGCACGAGCCAGGAGCTCTCAGAATCTGACCGAGAAATCGCCGAGCGGTTTGTGGCGCAACTCCGGCACATATTTGAGAAGGAGCGAGACCATGATCCTGATGCCGACTCGGATTGAATTCGACGCGCTCACCCGGATCTCGCTGGCGTTATTCGTGCAGCGCGTCTTCGCGGAATTGAACTCCGGTGAGTCCTTCCTCGACAATTGGCATATCCACCTCATCGTTCAGCACCTGGAGGATGTGCGAACCGGTAAAATCTTGCGCCTGGCGATTAACATTCCGCCGCGTAACCTCAAATCGATCATTGTGTCGATCGCCTACGTCGCGTGGCTGCTCGGTCACGACCCCACAACTAAAATCATTTGCGCGAGCTATAACGAGGATCTCGCTCTACGACTGGCACGAATGTGCTTACAGGTAATGCAGTCAAAATGGTATCGAATTTTGTTTCCTCGAACGCGTCTCGCTTCTGATCGCCCGTCAGCTGAGTTTATCCAAACGACGATGGGCGGGCATCGCATGGCGACGTCAGTGGGTGGAACTCTCGGCGGATTCGGCGCGCATTACATTCTTTTGGACGATCCGACGAAACCAGAAGAGGCGGCTTCAGAAGCGCGCAGACAGGTCGCTAATGATTGGTTCTCGCAAGGCGTGCCAACGCGACTCGATGACAAGCGTTGCGGCAGAATCGTTCTGGTCATGCAGCGTCTGCACGAAGATGACATGACCGGTCACGTGCTGGCTCAAGGCGGCTGGATACATCTCTCGCTTCCCGCCATCGCACAGGCAGATGAGACGCATGCGATTGTCACCCCTTTTGGGCTGTTGCATCACTGGCGTCGAGAGGGCGAAGCGCTCCATCCGGAACGCGAGCCGATCGAGGAGCTGACCAAGCTTCGTGTATCCATGGGCTCCGCGTTCTTCAGCGCGCAGTACCTTCAATCGCCGACGCCACCGGGAGGTGGGCTCGTCAAGATTGACTGGTTCCCGCGATTCAAATTGGAAGAGCCGCGTCGCTTCGATCGTATTGTGCAGAGTTGGGATACGGCCGTCACGGCGAAGGAACTGTCGAGCTTTAGCGCTTGCACAACCTGGGGTATTTTCGACCGCAAGGCCTATCTCATTCATGTGTTCCGCAAACGCACGGAATTCCCGGAGCTGCGTCGCGCAATCATTTCGCAGGCTCGTTCTTTTGGCGCATCAGTTGTGTTGATCGAGGATGCGGCTTCAGGCGCATCCTTGCTCCAAGATTTGCGAAAGGATTTGAGCAGCGTTCGCGGGTGCAAGCCGGCCGGCGATAAGATCATGCGGATGAACGCGCAAACCGCACACATCGAAAATGGCTTCGTCTATTTGCCGAAGGAAGCGCCGTGGCTGCCTGATCTCGAGCACGAGTTGATGATGTTCCCCAAGGGACGTTACGACGATCAGGTTGATTCAATCTCGCAGGCACTGGAATTCATCTTTGCACAGTCAGATCTGGATGCTCAGATCGAATTTTGTATTCGAATGATGGGCATCGAAGCCGCCAGTGATTCGCCACCCCGAAAGGTCAGGGCTATTTCAACCATTTCGAATATGAATATCGAGCTCAAGACCAATTCCGGGCGTTTGGTCCGGCCTGATGCCAACGGTATCTTCTGGCTCACTGAAAACGAGGCCCAGGGCATCCCTTTCATGCCAGATATGACGATTCTCCCAGATTGAGGATCGGCAGGTCACTGACCCGCTAGCGACTCAGACGCGCGGTCGCACTGCCGCAATCTGACGGCGATCAAGCCACCTTCGCTGATGGTCCTGCGCGAGTCTAAGGTGTCGCTCATCCCACCTGTTTTTGCCCTGATACCCGAGCCTATCAGGCCCTGCGAATGACCTGTTTTGAGACTGTTCTTTTGCCTCATGTTCAACATAGGTCGACGCCAAGCCCCAGCCTCAATTGGAATTTCCAGGGACAGGGGTTCCCAAAGCGCTTTTGCGGCTTCAATTATCAGGTAAAACAGGGCGGGTTCGTTGGGCAGATTGCGTAGTTCGATCTCGGCTGGGCCATCGAGTTGCCTCGCCGGCACGTGACCGGTGCTCACCAATGTCGGGGGTGATGCCTACTCACTCAATGAGGGATCGATAATTTATGATGGTTTCAACCCGCCCGACGAATGACGCGAGGCGAAAAATGCACCGCTACAAAAACCGCGTTGGCCGGTTGATTGTGCGCCACATATGCGCGACCGGACTGCTGTCGAAGCCGAGCCCTTCCTTGGGCTGGCGGAAATTGCGTCCGATCACGTCGGCGAACTCGTCGAGTGACACCTTCACGTTCGGATCGAAGGAGTAAATGTCGTTGACGCAAATCGTTCGTGCGGTGTCGTACCAGCGATGCTTGCGGGCGCGCTCGTACTCTTCGAAAATATACGGCTCGGGCTTGTAGTCGGGGCCGAAGAAGCGCTTGTACTGGTCGGGATAGGCATAGTCCGCGGCCTCGTCGGGGAAGAAGCGCAGCGCCTGATGCGTGCGGATCGCCCAGCTCACTTCCTCGTCCACATAGGGCTCGACGAGCTGCGCACCATAATAGCCATGATCGCCGCGGATAAAGGCGAGCACCGAGATGTCGTGCAGCAGGCACGCCAGGACCACCTTCTCGTTGCAGCCGGCGTTGCGCGCGTGGCGGGCGCTCTGCAGCAGGTGCTGCGCCGGGCCGAAACGCAGCTTGAAGAAATCGACGAGGGTCGGCTGCGCCGGCATCTTAGGGAGCCGTGGGTCGTCACCCATCAGAAAAAATTTGCCGGGATAGCGCTTCAACAGCGCATTGCCCACGCCTTCCTGGCGCTCGCCGTCGGCCATGGTGAAGAGCGCCGATTTGGTGACGATGGCGTCGAGATGTCGCATCTTCTCGGCTTCGATCGCGTCCAGTTGCTCGGAGAGAGACATCGCCTCGTTCATCGGGGTGTCCTTTGCCGGGATTGGAAAAAATGACAGCGGCTCAGCGTCGCGTATTTTAGGCGGCTCGTTGTGTGGGCGCAATCGGAGGGCTGCGCAGCATGCGGAGCACCGGACAGAGCCCCCCAACACAGATGGAGACAGATATACACAGATCGATGCAGACGAAGCTCGTGCGGCTCGTGTGCAGATCCCTCGCTCTGCGGCAGCCCGTCGCCTATCTGCGTGCATCTGTGTCAACTGGTTCTTGTCGGAGCACCCCCGAAACGATCGGGCAGGAAGAGCCCGGCTCAATGGTAGGCCACGGAGACGGCACGCCGAGAGCGCAATCCGGCGAAGTGTGAGCGGTTCGCCGTCAGATTGCGCGACACAATCAACGAATCTAGAGCGTGATCCGATTCTGTCCCATCGGATCACGCTCTAGCCCTCCTTCGCCCGTGTCTCCGCGCCGCTGCTCCTCTATTCTTGCTGCCCATGTCCGTCCAATCGCAGGCAGCCGCCCGCTCGCTTCGGCCCAAGGAGAACATCCGGCGCGGCATCCTCTACGTTTGTGCCTCGGCGTTGATCTCGGCCTTCATGAGCGTCTCGATCAAGTGGCTCTCGGATACTTATCCGGCGGTGGAGCTGACTTTTTTTCGCTGCGTCTTTGGCTTTATTCCGGTGGCGCTCATCGTGCACCGCGGCGGCGGGCTTAAGACTCTCAAGACCCGCCGCCGTCTCGCACATTTCCTGCGCGCGCTCGCCTGGACCGTATCCTTTCTGACGAGCTTTCTGGCGCTGCACTTCCTTGGGCTCGCCGATGCGGTCGCGCTCTCGTTCTTGGCGCCGATCTTCATGACCGTGCTTTCGGTGCCGATGCTGGGCGAGCAGGTCGGCATCCACCGCTGGAGCGCCGTGTTGGTGGGCTTCATCGGCGTCGTCTTCATGGCGCAGCCGCAAGGACAAGTGTTCCAGATCGGCACGATCTTCGGCATTACCAGCGCATTCTTCTGGGGGGTTGGCTCGATCAGCGTGCGGCAGCTCACGCACAGCGAGAGCACGCCCGCAATCACCTTCTACACGCATTTTTTCGCGGCGCTGATTCTGGCGGTGGCGTTGCCGTTTTTTTGGGTGACCCCGACATGGCAGGGCGCGCTTGCCATGCTGGCGGTGGGGATCATGGGTGGCACGTCGCAATTTTGGGCGACTCAGGCGCTTTCCTACGCACCCGCCGGGGCAATCGCGCCCTTCAACTATACGCAAATGGTCTGGGCCGTGATCCTGGGCTTCCTGATCTGGCACGACCTGCCAGGCCGCAACCTTCTGATCGGTGTAACCCTAGTGATCGCGAGCGGCCTTTATATTCTCTACCGAGAGATGCGCCGCGCGCGCATGGCGGCCGCAGCCGCAGCACTGGCCCGGCCCGGATTCGACCCGAGCCGGGGTGCGGAGTAGCATTGGAATATGCACGCTGCTCGGCGCTGCCGATAACGGCGACCAAAGACTTCGCCGACCACATGGCGAGCACCTTCATCGCCGGGCTGGAGCGACAGGGCTGATGGAGGACGCCATGGCAACCTACGTGATGCTCGCGCAGTGGACCGAGCAAGGCATGCGCCAGGTAGAGGACTCGCCCAAACGCGTCGACGCCGCCAAGCGCATGCTGAGAGAGATGGGCGGCGAGTTCCGGGTTTTCTACATGACCATGGGCGAGTTCGACTTGGTCGCGATATACGACGCGCCCGACGATGCGATTGCCGCGCGGTTTACCTTAATGCTGGGAAAGATGGGCAACGTACGTACCAGATCCTTGAAGGCGTTCCCCGAGGCCGCCTACCGCGAGATCATCGGCTCGCTCCGCTGAGCCGAGGGGCGATTTACCCTGTGGCGTCAATTCCGGCGCATGGGCCGTCGCAAAATTTGACGGTCATCCGGCCTGAAGCTGCGTGCCGGTGAGAAAAGCAAGCCCTTACAAGGGCTGGCATATTATTTGCTAAACTTGACGGGTGTTAAAGGCGTTCGCGCAAACGGCGGCGGGCGGATGGAGGACCCCGTTTCGTCGAGAGTGTGTATGGAGGGAATGCGCACCTCAGCAATGAAGGCTGAGAAAGCCCGTCTGATCAGGCCAGCAAGCACTTTTCCAAAGATTGATTAACGACAGATGCGCGTTGATCCGAGGGCTTCCGGCATTTGCAATGTGTTGGAGTTTATTGAATTTGGCTGTAGCTGTATCCGTTCTAACAACCAAAGCGGCGCGCCGTGGGCAAGCGCCAAGAGGTGGAGGATGAAGCGCGGAACCATGAGTTCGTACACGGATCTGGAATGGACCGACAAGGTCTGGAGCGCCTATCGGCACGCGCTGGTGCGCCTAGAGATCGCGCGCCAGGACCTCGCCGTCGCGATCGAGGAAAAGGACACCGAGGCCGAGAAGCTCGCCCGCGCGCAGCTAAGCGACTGGGGCACCTACTGCCTGCAATTAGGCAAGGTCGCGCAGGGCACGCTGATCGCGAGGAAAGTCCCGGACAACAACCGCCCGGCGGCGCAAGGCTGAGAACACTTCACGCTGGCAATTCGTAGCCGACCTTGGACTCGACCTCGATCGTGCGCTTGACCGCAGGCCGCGCCATTATACGCTCGTAATGTGCATCGAGCGCCGGAAGGGTGCCCGGCTTGAGCTCGAGGAAATTCCGGAATCGCCAGTAGAGACGGAACAGGTGGATGTCGGCGATCGAATAGCGGCCGATCGCCCACTCCTTGTCGCCGAGACGGCGCTCCGCATGTCCGTAGACTTCGCGCGCGTAATCGAGCCCGCGCGCGCGAGCGGGATGCAAGGTCGCCGCAATGAAGGACATCCACGAGATCACCCGTGCCTCCGCTTCGGGATCGCCCGCGGGCCAGAGCCCGGCTTCGGGATGGCGGCGGGCGAGGTAATAAAAAATCGCCGCCACCTCGGTGAGCGGTCGGCCATCAACCACGAGGGTCGGCACCTTCCCTTCGGGATTGATCGCAAGGTACGCGGCTTGCCGTTGCTCCTTCTTGCCGAGCGAGATCGGCCTACTCTCGAAGGGCACGCCGATCTCATGGAGCGCGATATGCGGCGCCATGGAACTGGAACCGGGAGCGAAATAGAGGGTGAGCATCGGGGCTGGGTCCGAAAGGTTGGGCGCACCACCATGCACGCCCAAGCACCGCTCGCCAAGCGCAATCGCGTGAGCCTAATCTACAGATTGTCCCACAAACTCCCGATGCTCTTTTTCAAATCCTCTCACGCCGGGAACCAACCGATGCCGAACAAATTGTTGGCCCTTGCCTTCGCCGCCTTCTGCACCATCTGGCTCGGCATGTCCGACGCCACCGCCGCTGACGCGAAGCTGATCACGAAGCCGAGCGCTCACTCGGTCAAGGAAACCATCGAGCGCTTCGAGCGCGCGGTCATGGACAAGGGCTGGGTGGTGTTCACCGAGATCGACCACGCGGCCGCCGCGGCCAAGGTCGGGCTCGAGCTGAAGCCGCGCACGGTCGTGATCTTCGGCAACCCCAAGCTCGGAACCGCGCCGATGCAGGGGACACCGACACTCGCGATCGACCTGCCGCTGAAGGCGCTCGTCTGGCAGGACGAAACCGGCAAGGTTTGGCTCAGCTATAACAGCGCCGACTATCTCGCCGATGTCTACGCGCGCCATGGCCGCGAGCTTCCCGCCGACGCGCGCTCCGGCATCGGCGATCTGTTGAATCAACTCAGCGATCAGGCAGTGAAGTAGCGGCGCATTTCTCTTTTGCGTCACGCAAGCCGCGAAAAACTGCGAAGGCGAAGGAGATTTGGGGATGACCGGGCATCGGGGGGAATCGAGGTGACCTTCGCTTCATCTCGATGACACCCCCAATCTCCTAAAGTCTGAGTCACGCAGATTAAATCAGATACACGTCCGATCTCATCCACCGCCATCGTCTGTATGCGTCTGTCCTGATCCGCTCCCATCCGCGTACACCCGTTGTTTCCAACAAGTGGGTTGCACCCCCGCCGCCGCCGGGCTAAGCCAGAGGCCTCGCGTTCGCGCACCCCCGGAGGCTCGGGTTTACCCCCATGAACATCCACGAATATCAGGCGAAATCTCTGCTTCAAAAATATGGCGTGGCGGTGCCCAAGGGCGGCGTCGCCTATACGCCCGAGGAGGCGGAACGCGTGGCGCGCGGCCTGGGCGCGCCGGTGATGGTCGTGAAGGCGCAGATACACGCGGGCGGGCGCGGCGCCGGGCGCTTTAAGGACGATCCCAACGGCAAGGGCGGTGTGCGTCTCGTGAAGTCTCCGGAGGAGGCGGCCGAGGCCGCTCATGCCATGCTGGGCCATGTGCTCGTCACCAAGCAGACGGGACCCCAGGGCCGCGAAGTGCGCCGCGTCTACATCGAGGAAGGAAGCGACATCAAGCGCGAGCTCTATCTGGGCTTGCTGCTGGACCGCAAGACCTCGCGCATCACCATGATGGCGTCGACCGAGGGCGGGATGGAGATCGAGGAGGTCGCGGCGAAACATCCCGAGAAGATCCTCCGTGTCGCGATCGATCCGGCGACGGGAATGCAGGCCTTCCACGCGCGGCGGCTCGCTTTCGGTCTGGGCCTTGTGGGAAAGCAGGTGGCGGCCGCCACCAAATTCATGCTGGCGATTTACCAGGCCTTCACCGGGCTTGACGCCTCGGTCGTCGAGATCAATCCGCTGGTGGTGACCGGCGAAGGATTCGTGATCGCGCTCGACGCCAAGATGAACTTCGACGACAACGCGCTCTTCCGCCACAAGGACGTGGCCGAAATGCGTGATGAGACCGAGGAGGATCCCGCCGAGGTCGAGGCCGAAAAGCACGCGCTCAACTATGTGAAGCTCGACGGCAATATCGGCTGCATGGTGAACGGCGCCGGGCTCGCCATGGCGACCATGGACATCATCAAGCTCTATGGTGGTGCGCCCGCGAATTTCCTCGACGTAGGCGGCGGTGCCACCAAGGAGCGCGTCACCACCGCATTCAAGCTGATCCTGAGCGATCCTCATGTGGAGGGAATTCTCGTCAACATCTTTGGCGGCATCATGCGCTGCGACGTGATCGCCGAGGGGATCGTGGCGGCGGCGCGCGAAGTAAGCCTGCACGTGCCGCTGGTGGTGCGGCTTGAGGGCACCAACGTACGCTTGGGCAAGAAAATCCTCGCGGACTCTGGCCTCCCCATCGTCACCGCCGACAACCTCGCCGACGCCGCCGAGAAGGTGGTCACGGCCGTGAAGGAGGCCGCGTGATGCGCAAAATAGTTGTCAGCCTCTCTTCGGGCACCTGCTGATGGCGATCCTCGTCAACAGCTCCACCAAGGTGATCTGCCAGGGCTTCACCGGCGCGCAGGGCACTTTCCATTCCGAGCAGGCGATCGCCTACGGCACCAAGATGGTGGGCGGGATCACGCCCGGCAAAGGCGGCACCACGCATCTCGATCTCCCGGTCTTCGACACGGTCGCGGAAGCGGTCGCCAAGACCAGCGCCACCGCGTCCGCGATCTATGTGCCGCCGCCCTTTGCGGCAGACGCGATCCTCGAGGCGATCGACGCCGAGGTGCCGCTCATCGTCTGCATCACCGAAGGTATTCCTGTCCTCGACATGGTGACGGTGAAGCGGACGCTCGTGGGCTCGAAGAGCCGCTTGATCGGCCCCAACTGCCCCGGCGTCATCACCCCCGAACAGTGCAAGATCGGGATCATGCCGGGCCACATCCACACCAAAGGCCATGTGGGGATCGTCTCGCGCTCGGGGACGCTTACCTATGAGGCGGTCGCGCAGACGACCGCCGCGGGTCTTGGGCAATCAAGCTGCGTCGGCATCGGCGGCGATCCCGTCAACGGCACCAACTTCATCGACGTGCTGGAGCTGTTCCTCGGCGACCCGGAAACGCAATCGATCATCATGATCGGCGAGATTGGCGGCTCCGCCGAGGAAGATGCGGCCGAGTTCATCCGACGCAGCAAAATCAAGAAGCCGATGGTGGGATTCATCGCGGGTGCGACCGCGCCACCGGGCCGCCGCATGGGCCATGCGGGCGCGATCATCTCGGGCGGTACCGGCACCGCCGCACACAAGATGGAGGCGATGCGCAGCGCCGGCATCACCGTCGCTGATTCGCCGGCCGCACTCGGCAGCACCATGGTCGAGGTGCTGAAGAAATGACACAACGGGAGAGTTTCACCACGGAGGCACGGAGGACACGGAGTGTCTATCCCTCGCGGCAATCGCTTCACGGCCTCGCTTTCTGCGAAGGTGGAACCCGATCTATTTCTGTAATCGATACCTACGTTCGTTCGAGGGATTCTGAGCGGAGTTATTGCCTTCTCTGTGACCTCCGTGCCTCCGTGATGAGACTTCATTTTCTTGATCCGACGCATATCGCTGACACGATACGTTCAGGCGGCTGCGATGAATGAGCCGTCACAGCCCAAGCGCGCCATTCATCCGGGCGCCGGACGCCGGCGCGGCCTCGATCATCCGAAGGGCCGCCAGGTCGAGCCGGAAGCGCTCGCGGAGGTGCAGGCGCTCTTGGGGGAAGAGCCGCGGCGGCGCGACCTGCTGATCGAATTCCTGCATCTGATCCAGGACAAATACGGCTGCCTGCACGCGCGGCATCTGGCGGCGCTGGCACAGGAGATGAAGCTTGCGCAGGTGGAGGTCTACGAGGTCGCTTCGTTCTACGCGCATTTCGACATCGTGCTGGAGGGTGAGACACCGCCGCCCGCGCTGACGGTCCGGATCTGCGATAGCCTCAGCTGCGAGCTGATGGGCGCGAAGAAGCTGCTCGCGGCGCTGCCGGCGAAGCTGGGGCCCAGTGTACGCGTGGTGCGCGCGCCCTGCATGGGCGGCTGCCACAATGCGCCGGTCGCCGCGATCGGCCATGCGCTGCACGAGCACGCGACCATCGAGAGCGTTGCCCGCGCAGCCGCCATTGGCGAGACTCATCCGCACATTCCCGCTTATATCGGCTTCGAGCGCTATCGGGCCGAGGGCGGTTACAAGCTGCTCCAATCCTGCCTCGCGGGAGAGCGCAACATCGACGACATGACGAAGACCATCGAGAGCTCGCAGTTGCGCGGTCTCGGCGGCGCGGGCTTCCCCGCGGGAAGCAAGGTGCGCCTGGTGCGCAACGAGAAGCCGCCGCGGCTCATGGCCGTCAACGCCGATGAGGGCGAGCCCGGCACCTTCAAGGACCGGCATTATCTCGAGACCGACCCGCATCGCATCCTCGAGGGGATGCTGATGGGTGCTTGGGCGGTGGAAGCGGCCGACGTCTACATCTATCTCCGCGACGAGTATCCGCAGTGCCGAGAGATTTTGCGCACCGAGATCGCGAAGGTCGAGCAGGCGGGGCTCGCCAAACACACGCGCATCCATCTGCGGCGCGGCGCCGGCGCCTATATCTGCGGCGAGGAATCGGCGATGCTGGAGAGCATCGAGGGAAAGCGCGGCCTGCCGCGCCACAAGCCGCCCTATCCCGCGCAGGTGGGTCTCTTCGGCCGCCCCACCCTCATCAACAACGTCGAGACGCTTTACTGGGTGCGCGACATCTTCGAGAAGGGAGCAGAATGGTTCGGCTCCCAAGGACGCCGCGGCCGCAAGGGACCGCGCAGCTTCTCGGTCTCGGGCTGCGTGAAAAATCCCGGCGTCAAGCTCGCGCCCGCCGGCATCACCGTGCGCGAACTGATCGACGAGTTCTGCGGCGGAATGGCGGAAGGCCACGCCTTCCGAGGGTATCTGCCGGGCGGCGCTTCCGGCGGCATTCTTCCGGCATCCCTGGGCGATCTGCCGCTCGATTTCGGGACGCTCGAAGCCCATGGCAGCTTCATCGGTTCGGCAGCGGTTGTGGTCCTCTCCGACAAAGACAATATGAGAGATGTGGCGCTCAACCTGCTGCGCTTCTTCGAGGACGAAAGCTGCGGGCAATGCACGCCCTGCCGCGTCGGCACCGAGAAGGCGGTCAGGCTCATGCAGGAAAGGCGCTGGGATCAGGCGCTGATTGAGGAGCTGGCGCGGGTGATGACGGATGCTTCGATCTGCGGGCTCGGCCAGGCCGCGATGAATCCGGTGAAGCAGGTGATCAAGCACTTCCCGGAGGATGTGACGTGATGGTCGTGGTCAGACGGAATACACAAATGCATGCCGATGAACGCAGATGGACACAAATTCAGAATCAAGAAATCTGTATGCATCTGTGTGCATCCGTGTCCATCGGTGCATTGCGCGACTTGGTCTTGTTGCGCGAGGAGCAGTAAATGAGTGACGGATCAGGCGTTGCGGGCGGCAGCGTGAAATTTTTCCTCGACGGCGAAGAGGTCGAGGCGCTGCCCGGCGAGACGATCTGGCAGGCGGCGGCGCGCCGCGGCACCGAGATTCCGCATCTCTGCTACAGCCCGGCGCCGGGATATCGCCCCGACGGCAATTGCCGCGCGTGCATGGTGGAGATCGAGGGCGAGCGCGTGCTGGCGGCCTCTTGCATTCGCCAGCCCAGAGCCGGCATGAAGGTCAAGACCGCGAGCGATCGCGCCAAATTCTCGCGCCAGATGGTGTTCGAGCTGCTGGTCGCGGACCAGCCGGCGCGCGCCGCGTCGCACGATCCGAGCTCGCGCTTCTGGAATTGGGCCGACCGCCTCGGCGTTTCGGAAAGCCGCTTCCCCGAGCGCCCGCAGCCCGCGCCCGACCGCAGCCACCCCGCGATGGCGGTCAATCTCGACGCTTGCATCCAATGCAATCTCTGCGTCCGCGCCTGCCGCGAGGTGCAGGTGAACGATGTGATCGGCATGTCGGCGCGCGGATACGGCGCCAAGATCGTGTTCGATTTCGACGATCCCATGGGCGAGAGCACTTGCGTCGCCTGCGGCGAATGCGTGCAGGCGTGCCCCACGGGCGCGCTGCTGGAGGCGCCGCTGGTTGACGCACGGAACCGCGCCGCCGCCAAACCCGACCGCGAGGTGGAGAGCGTCTGTCCCTATTGCGGCGTCGGCTGCCAGCTCACCTACAAGATCAAGGACGACCACCTGCTCTACGTGGACGGTCGCGACGGCCCTTCGAACCAAAACCGGCTTTGCGTCAAGGGCCGCTTCGGTTTCGACTATGTGCATCATCCCGAGCGGCTGCTCCATCCGCTGATCCGCAAGGAGGGCGTGCCCAAGAGCACCCACGACGTCATCGATCCCGCGAACCCCTACACCCATTTCCGCCGCGCCACTTGGGAAGAGGCGCTCGATCGCGCGGCTTCGGGCCTGAAGCGCATCCGCGACCGGCACGGCGGCAAAGCGCTCGCGGGCTTTGGCTCCGCCAAGGGCTCCAACGAGGAGGCGTACCTCTTTCAAAAGCTGGTGCGCGCGGGCTTCGGCACCAACAACGTCGACCACTGCACCCGGCTCTGCCACGCGTCCTCGGTGGCGGGACTGCTGGAGGGCATCGGCTCGGGCGCGGTGACGGCGCCATTCATGGCCGCCAAGGACGCCGACGTGATCGTGGTGATCGGCGCCAATCCGACGGAAAACCACCCGGTCGCCGCCACGTTCTTCAAGAACGCCGTCAAGCGCGGCGCCACCTTGATCGTGATGGACCCGCGCGGCCAGGCGCTGAAGCGGCACGCGGCGCACATGCTGCAATTCAAGCCGGGCCGCGATGTCGCGATGTTGAGCGCGATGCTCCACGTCATCGTCGAGGAAGGACTTTACGACCGGCAATACGTGCAGGCGCACACCGACGATTTCGAAAAGCTCAAGGAGAACGTGAAGAATTATCCGCCCGAGAAGATGGCGGAGATTTGCGGCATCGACGCCGGGACGCTGCGCACGGTCGCGCGCACCTACGCGCGCGCCGAGGCCGCGATCATTTTCTGGGGCATGGGCATCTCTCAGCACGTGCACGGCACCGACAACACGCGCTGCCTGATCGCGCTGGCGCTCGCGACCGGGCAGATCGGCCGCCCCGGCACGGGGCTTCATCCGCTCCGCGGGCAAAACAACGTGCAGGGCGCCTCCGACGCCGGCCTCATTCCGATGTTCTATCCCGACTACCAGTCCGTGGAAGACCCGAAGTACCGCGCGTTCTATGAGAAGCTATGGGGCACGAAGCTCGATCCCAAGCGCGGTCTCACCGTGGTCGAGATCATGACCGCGATCCATGAAGACGTGATCCGCGGCATGTACATCATGGGTGAGAATCCCGCCATGTCCGATCCCGACGTGGAGCATGCGCGCGAAGCGCTCGCCAAGCTCGAGCACCTGGTGGTGCAGGACATCTTCCTGACCGAGACCGCGAAATACGCCGACGTGGTGCTGCCGGCCTCGGCCTGGCCCGAGAAGGTCGGCACCGTCTCCAACACCAACCGCCAGGTGCAGATGGGGCGGAAGGCGCTGCCGCTCCCGGGCGAGGTGCGCGAGGATTTCGACCTCATCGTCGAGATCGCGAAGCGGCTCGGCCTGCCCTGGACCTACACGCATCCCCGCGACGCCTTCGCCGAGATGAAGCAGGCGATGCCGTCCCTCGACCACATCACCTGGGATCGGCTCGAGCGCGAAAGCTCGGTCACCTACCCCTGCGATGCCGACGACAAGCCCGGCAACGATATCGTCTTCGGCGATGGTTTCCCGACCGGGACGGGCCGGGGCAAATTCGTGCCGGTGGGACTGGTGCCGCCGGCGGAGGAGCCAGACGAACAGTATCCGATGGTGCTGACGACCGGACGCCAGCTCGAACACTGGCACACCGGCGCCATGACTCGGCGCGCGAGCGTGCTGGACGATATCGAGCCCGAGGCGGTCGCCAGTCTCGCGCCCGGCGATCTCCGCCGCATGGGGATGAAGCCCGGCGCGATGGTTCGCGTCACGACGCGGCGCGGCACCATCGAATTGAAGGCGCGCGCCGACAGCGCGATCCCGCCGGGGATGGTGTTCATCCCGTTCTGCTACGCCGAGGCCGCCGCCAACATCCTCACCAATCCGCAGCTCGACCCCTTCGGTAAGATTCCCGAGTTCAAGTTCTGCGCGGCCAAGGTGGAGGCGGTGCCGGGATAAGGCCGGGTTTCCGGCGGGTACACGCCACGCCTAACGATTGAAAGCTTTTTGATTGCGGCGCGCCGACCGTTGCTGACAGCTAAACGATTCTGTCGCCGCGCACCCCCCAATCCCCCGATATCCCCACCATCTCCTTCCCTCGTTATCGCGTCGGGTGCGCCTTGATCCACGCGATGATCGCCGGCACGACCTGATCCTCGATGCCGTAATAGCCGTGCGGCGAGAGCGCGTCGCAGGGCCGGCTGCGCGATGTCCCGCCCGAAACCGTGATCAACTCCTTGGCCGGCGCCGCCTTAAGCGCGTCCATGCCGCCCGCGACCCCCGCATAGGGACTCTCGCCGCAGCCGTCATCGCGGTTGTGCACGACCAGCACGGGCACCGAGATCTGATTGAGCGGAACCATGCTAATCCCGCCCGACCAGATGCTGGACGTCAGCACGATGCCCGCGATCTCGCCGCGGCCGAGCCGCACCGCGCCGTTCGCCGCCGAGACGGTCCCCCTGCTGGTGCCGACGAGCCAGACCGGCGCGCTCGATTTCTGCTTCAGGAAATGGACGGCGGCGGCGATATCCTGGCCGTGCTCGGCCGAGGCGCGGTAGGCGGCATCCATGCCCGAGCTGCGGTCGCTGGGTGCGTCCAGGACGGCGACCGTGAAACCCGCCTCCGTGAAGCGCCCGCGCACCCGCAACAGGAAATTTTGCTGCACGCCGGCGAGGACGCCCCCGCCGCCCGGCAGCAGCACGATGGCCGCGGGCGCGTGGTCGTTGAAGGTGAGCAGCATTGCCTCGCTGACGCCGGGCCGAGGCGCGAGCGTGACGGTCTCCTCGGCGTTGGCGCGGCCCGCCAAGGCCACGAACAGCACCAAGGCGCAAGAAAGCAGCAATGAGCGCATCTGCGGACTCCGATGTTTGACGTCTGTCCTCAGGATGACCCG
The DNA here is from genome assembly GCA_035517495.1 of Allostellaceae bacterium. GTDB lineage: Bacteria > Pseudomonadota > Alphaproteobacteria > ATCC43930 > CGMCC-115725 > DASZHJ01. The sequence goes on from DATIYT010000019.1 coordinate 100,605, forward strand.
TTGCGTTTGATTCGCAACAGTGTCGGCGAGGGCCGTAGGCTAAACGATCTCGCACTCATTTTCACCACGAAGGCGCGACGACCGCGACGGTTCCATCCGCAAATAACAGACCGCTAGAACCGCATGCGGAAGCCCGCGAAGACGGTGTGGGTGGTGTCATTGTTGAAGCCGATATCGGCGTTGTAGTCGGCGAAGAGCGAGAGGGTGTTGCTGAGGCCGGCGGTGATCGGTCTCAGCGGCGACGGTCTGCGCGTGCGCCGAATGTGCGACCGCCAACGCCGCCGCCGCCGTGCCCGCCAGCAGCGCCGCAGGCCCGAGCCATCTCCGAGACCGCATGGTGCCCCCCGCCCGAATGTCCCCTCTGGGTTGCCCAACCAAGGGTAGATAGACGCACACGGGCGTAGATACCACGCACGATATGATAACTCAATGACGGATGGACTCTCTCCGAGAGGGTCATTCACGAACCTGTGCAGCCGGCATTGGAGAAATACTCAGAGCCAACCGTCAGCCGATCGGCTCAATCCACCGCGAAGACCTTCATCACCTCATCGCCGAGGTGATTGATCACCTTGACGGCGATGCGTCCCGATTCCGGTTTGCGGAATGGGCGCGAGGTATCGCTGTGCAGGCTCTCCCAGGCCTCCGCGTCGATCTCGGCCTTGAGCGTAGAGCGGAGCGCTTTGAAGGGGTCGTTCGCGCCCAGGAAATAGGCGTGGCGGACGAAGAAGCTTTCCTCGTTGTAGTCGGTGTCCAGCATCCAGAGCGCGATGCCGTCGGTGCCCTCGGAGACGACCTCGCCGGTTTGCGGCTTGAACACGTCGACGCCATGCACCTTGACGCGGATCACCTCGTCGGCGGCGGGCTCGATGGAAATATCGGGCTCGCCGAAGATCACGAAGAGATTGCCCGTACCGGTCGGCTTCAGGTCGCCGCCCATGTGCAGATCGGGGTTCATGCGCGCCTTCAGCACGGTCACGCGGCCCAGCCGATCCATCTCGGCGGAGCGCGCGTCATAGTTGAAGGCGCAGGCGATCAGCACGTCGAAGCCTGCATCGCCCGCCTCGCGCGCGGCGGCGACGAGATCGGGCCGCGCGACGGTGCCGAATTCGGGGCCGATCAGGATGCCGGCGCGGCGTTCCTTCTCGCCCTCCATGAACTTGCCCTCGGCGCAAATGAACTTGCCGGGCCAGCCCACGAGGCTCGTGAAGGTGATCCGATCTTCCTTGTGCGCCTGCTGCACCCCGGCCGTCCTGAGATTTTCAAGGATCATCTGCGCGAAGTCCGTCGCGACATCGTCGCGGTCGGGCGCGGTCCGCTTGCCTTCCGACGCATTGACGGTATCGATCAGCTCATCGTCCCAATCGACCGCGAGGGTGCGGTGCGGCGACAGGCTCTCGACCGTAAAGGGGCCGGCGACGCGGATGCGGGAATTGTCGGCGTAGGGCTTGTCGTAGAGATATTCGACCTCCGCCTTGGCGGCGATCGAGGTGTCGATCTCCTTCTGCCGCGCGATCCGCGCCTCCCACCATTTGGCATGGGTTTCCTTGGCCTTTGCGGACCACTTGGTATCGGCCTCGCGGGGGATTTCCCATTCCTCCCATTTCCTTGAGAGCGCCTTGTTGAGCGCGGCCCGCAGCGGCTCCAAGCTCGCCTGCCACTTCTCCCAGATCACGTCGATCTCGGCGTTGTTGGCGATCGACTTCAAGGTGATATGCGGCACGCGCTCATAGACGAAGCCCTGGCGGATATCGCCCTGTGTCGGTGCGGTCTTGGGCGGCGTGCGCGTGACTTCCGCTTCCTTGCGCTGACCCTCAGGACTGTCGGCGAGGAGGTAATAGGGATAGCGCGCGCCCATGAGCCGCGAGCGCGCGAGCGCGACCGCGACGCGCGAGGTATCGATGGTGATCCAGCGCCGGCCCCATTGCTCCGCGACGTACGCCGTCGTGCCGGAGCCGCAGGTCGGGTCCAGGACGAGATCGCCGGGATCGGTGGTCATGAGGATGCAGCGCTGAATGACCCCTGGATTTGTTTCGACAACGTACCTTTTGTCTTGGGCAGGAGCGGTATCGCGCCACGGATGCGTAAGCTTCCGAAATCGAAAATCTGCGTGAAAGCTAATGAACCTGGGAAAGGCACCCTCGACGAAAAGGCGTCGCGCCCTTGCCAAGCGCTGCATGTTATCTTCGGTTGTCACCCAGCACCGCCCTGTGGTGGGAGTGTATTTGACCCCCTCGAAATCAAACGGAAAGACGCTTTTCTCCGAAAAGGACGGTGCCCATTGCGAGACCGTTCCAAATATCTTCGCTTGCTGTGATATGCGTGCAAAATTGTCTCGCTCATCACTGTGTAATCGGCGGAGATGCCCTGATTCATCTTGCACGCCAGTCCAACGGCCAGAAGGATCCGGATCAGTTTCGACATAGAGCCCGCGATATTTGATGTGGTCGATGTTCCTTGAATACCAAATTAGGTAGTCGGCCATACCCTCGAGCGTCTTCGCGCCAAGAGGCATCAGTTTCTTACGAAACGAGATAAGCGCGACGAAATTTTCCTCGTGAAACACCTCGTCCATCAGCGCTCTTACGCGATGCACGTTCTCATCGCCGATCTGCACGAAGATGCTGCCGCTCTCGTGCAGGAGGTCGCGGGCGACGATCAGCCGATCGCGCAGATAGGTCAGATAGGAATGAATGCCGTCGCGCCAGGTGTCGCGAAAGGCGCGGACCTGCTCGGGCTCGCGGGTGATCTGGTCGGCGGAGTCCTTCACGTCGCGCGACGTGGTTGACCACTGGAAGTTCGAGTTGAAGCGGATGCCGTAGGGCGGGTCGAAATAGATGCACTGCACCTGCCCGCGCAGCTTCTCGCGGTCGGCGAGGCTCGCCATCGCCGAGAGGCTGTCACCGGCGATCATTCGGTTCGACCAATTCTGATCATGTTGATAGAACTCGGTCTTGGCCTCGGGGTCGATCCCGTTGAAGTCGGCGAAGAGGTCGATGGTCTCGCCGGGTGCCTGTCTCGCGCGTTCCTTCGACTGGCGCACGAGGTCGTCGATGATGACCTTGGGATGCACCTTCTCCTGGATGAAAAGCAGCGGCGCCTGGACGACGAGGTCGGCTCCGTCCTGCGCGTCCTTGCCGCGCCAGACAAGCTGCGGGTCGAGGTCCCTGTTGCGCCGCTCATAGGCGAGGCGGATCGGCGCCTTTTCCGTTTCCTCCATCACGGACTCGAGTTCCGCCGTCGGAATGTTGCGGCGCCGCGCTCTCTTGTGCTGCAGCGTTTCGACTTTGGTCGGTTTCTTGGCCATGTGCCTGCGCCCTCTATGCCGCCGCGCTCGTGCCGCCCGCGGCGCAGAAGCTCTCGATCAGCTTGTTGAACTCCGCCTCGATCTCGTAGACCGCCGTGAATTCGGCGAAGGCCCAGCGGCCGAACTTGCCGAGATTGTTGACGCCGGGCACCCAGTAGGCGCGCATGGTCTCGGCCTTTTCCTTCGCATTCTCTCCGCGATAGCCTTTGATCTCGACGATCAGGTTCAAGGGATCGGCGCGGCCGTCGTCGATGCGAACGATGAAGTCCGGGATGTATCTTCGCGGCGTCGAGCCCGCGAGATAGGGCACTTCGAGGCCAAGGCTCTGGTTCTTGACGTAGGTTCGGACGCGCGGATGCGCCTCGGCGACGCGGCAGAATTCCGCCTCCCAATCGCTGTCGCAGACGAGCCAGTTCACATGGCACTTGGGCGGCGGACCCCTGGTGTCCCAGCGCGTCGTTCGCGACGTCGTGAAGTTGATGAAGCGGGTCGATCCCGTGGGGTTGTAGGCATCGAGGATCGCCTTCACGGGACGTTCGCCCATCAGCGACAGCGTGATCGCGGCCTTGATCCGTTCGGCCGCCATGTCCGTCATCTCGGGGTAAAGGAGCTGGGCCGGATAGGTGCCGCCGGAGCAGCGGAGATAACCGCCGTCGAGCCACTGCCGCGCGATGCGCTTCAATTGCCCGAAGAGGTACAGCTTCGGCTCTGCTCCGGGATCGCGGTACTTCTGGAACAGCAGATGCTTTGCGAGGCTGTAGACAATGCTGGCGGCGCGGGTGTCTTTACGATGCTCCAGCGTAAGATCGACCGCCTCGCCGATAATGCCCTGGTTCTTGACGACGGATGGGCCGACAAGATCGGGCGTGAGCGCGAGGACCGAATCCTCGCTGAACTTCGCGTCCAGCCGATCCTCCGGAAGATCGACGCGATAGCCCTCAACCCGCGGAAACACGATCTCCAGGGAGTCGCGGTCAGGCCGCACGGCATGCACGCGCAAGGTTTCGCGCGGCGTCGGCGGCGGCACCACCACCGGCTTGGCGGCGAAATCGAAGGGGATGCCCAGGACATCGGCGTATTCGACATCGAACAGCTTGGAGTCGTTGAGGTCGTAGGACTGACGGCGAAGACCGCGTCCCACGACCTGCTCGCAGAGAAGCTGCGTGCCGAAGGCGCGCACGCCCAGGATGTGCGTGACGGTGTTCGCGTCCCAACCCTCGGTCAGCATCGAGACCGAAACGACGCAGCGAATCTGCTCGCCGAGCCTGCCGGGCTTGCCGACGGTGTTCATGACTTCGCGCAGCAAGGTCGCGTCTTCGATCGCATCGCCCGCCCGCGGGTCTCGCGTGCGCTCGATGATCTCGCGGCGAAACCGCTCGATCTCGTCCGCGGCCATCTCGCGAAAGTCCTTGTCGAGCGCCTCGCCGGATTCGAGCTGCGCGCTGTCGATCAGGATCGTGCTGGGACGCGGCAGGCGATTTCCGTCGTCGTCGTAGTTCCGAAACAGGGCGAGATGGCCGTTTCGAAAAGTGTCCGATCCGTCCTCCTGCTCGCGATGAAAGCCGGACACGTAGCGGTAGATCAGCTCCGACGTGGAGGTGTTGTTGCAGACCACGATGAATACCGGCGGAATCGCGATCTTGCTGTCCTGCCAAGCCGCGAATGTCTTCTCGTAATGTCCATAAAGCGCGTCGAGCGCCGTCAGCAGCTCCACCGGCAGCGTGAGAGGATCAAGCCGCCGGCCCGAAGCGGTTCGCCCCTTCTTCGGCAGCTTCTTGCCGATGTGTTCCCACAAATTTCGGTACATCGGCGTATCGCCGCCGGGAACGTTGTCGGCGACGGGAACGCGGGGCAATTTGACGATGCCGCACTCGATCGCATCCATGAGCGAGAAATCGCTCATGGTCCAATTAAACAGCGTTCCCTCCGGGTGGCCCGAACCCTGAAGAAAGAACGGCGTCGCCGAGAGGTCATAGACGGTTGCGACGCCGAGCTTGCGCTTCACCATCTCGAGCCCGGTTATCCACATCCGCGCGGCTTCATTGGCGCGTTTCGCGTCTTCCTTTGCCTCGCCCTTGAGGTCGGCCTCGGTCTCGCCATCGGCGTCTTTGACCTTCGCTCGATAGCAGTGATGCGCCTCGTCGTTGAGCACGACGATGTTCTTCATGCCCATCAACTCCCGCATGACGCGCTGAAGCATCTGTCCTTCGGTTTCTTCGGTTTCGAGCTTCTCCTCGCGCCAGCCCTCGATGGCGGCGCGAGTGGCCTTCGCGATGTCCATTCGCGCGCGAAGCTTGAACGCGTGGAAGTTGGTGATGACGATCGTCGCGCGATCGATGTCCGCCAGCATGTCCGACGGAACGATGTCGCGATTGCGGCAGTAGCTCTCGGGATCGTTCGGCAGCAGAACCCGCAGCCGGTCCTTGATGGTGATGCCGGGCGCGACCACCAGGAACCCGCGCGAGAAGTGCTTGCTGTTGGGATGGCGGACGGCATTGACGGTCTGCCAGGCGATCAGCATCGCCATGACCGTGGTCTTTCCGGCGCCGGTCGCAAGCTTCAATGCGATGCGCACAAGCTCGGGGTTTGCCTGCGCGTTCGCGCCTTCGAGGTACCTCCAGAACTTGGCGGTGCGAGCGCCGCGTTTTGGCGCGACCTCGCTGAGCCAGATCGCGGTCTCGACGGCTTCGATCTGACAGAAAAAGGGGCGAATGCCCTCGGAGGGACGGCTCCTCCAGTGCGCGAGCAGACGCGCCGTCTCGGGCGTTACGCCCCAGTCCGCGGGGTTGGGCAATCTGCGCCACGCATCCACGTATGTACGGATTTCGTTGATGATCGGGCGCGGGTTGTATTCCTGCTCTTCAGTCGAGAGACCGTCGCCGGAATCAAGCACCATCCCCATTTGGCCGGTGGTGAGGCGGCGCTTCTTCGGCTTTGGAACCGGCGTGATCAGGTCGCAGGGACGACGCGATTCGATGATGCGATTCGTGGGCTGGCCGTCCCTATCAAGCTCCCAATGGCGGGCCGGATACTCATAGGGAGAATTCAGGATCGGCCGCTCGAAAAACGTCTCGCTCACCCCGGCGCTTTCCCCTTTTGCCAATCAGCGCATGGCCTTGACGCCTAGTTCTATACATGAGAGTGATAATGTCAACAATATATAGTGCCTCTCGATGGTCGCGCTGAGGGCATTCTGCTCGCTAATTGCTAATCGCAAGGGGACGATGGCACTACGGCTTAGCGCTGCGCGATGGCGCGCAGCGCCGCCTTCGGCCGTAACAACATAACGTATGTACACTCGACCCCACTATGCGCTATACCTGGGACGCCAATAAGAACCGGCGCAATATCGGCCTGCATGGGCTCGACTTCTCGGATGCGGTCCGTATCTTCGAGGGGCCGACGTTCGAACGGGTTGATGACCGCGAGGAATACGGTGAGATTCGAATATATGCGATCGGCGAAGTTGGCGGCGTCATTGTCACGGTGATCTATACGGATCGGGAAGAGAATGAACGGCGCATCATCTCGGCACGGAAAGCGGAGCCGCACGAGCGGCGCGCGTACCTCCAAGCACGCCACGGCGGCGCGTAAATCACGAACGGATTGGGAGCGGCTGCGCCGCATGAGTGACGCGGAAATCCGCGCGAACATCAAGCGCGATCCGGATTTGAAAGCGACGGATGCGGCATTCTGGAGGGGCGCCCGGCTCGTGCTGCCGGAGCCCAAGCATTCCATCACCATTCGCCTTGACGCTGACGTGCTCCGCTTCTTCCGGCGTGAGCCGCGCTATCAGACGAAGATCAACGCGGTGCTGCGAAGCTATATGCGCGCACAGCAGGGGAAATAGAGAAAGGGGACGATGGCAAATCCGACGAGACATCCCGTCGATCAGGACGCGCGTCAAAAGCTCCGCGCCATCATCGAGCGGCTGTCGCTCAGGCGCGACCGCGTGTTCAAATTGGCCTCGGGCCGCGAGAGCAATTACTTCTTCGACCTGAAGCCGACCCTGCTCGACCCCGAGGGCATCAACCTCATCGCCGACGCGGTCGTGCGCGAGGCGGCGGCGCTTGGGGCCCAGTGCATCGGCGGCCTTGCCATGGGCGCCGTGCCGATCGTCATCGCCGCCGTCCTCAAGAGCGCCTCCACCGATCAACCGCTCCGCGGCTTCTGGGTCCGCAAGGAGGTGAAGGACCACGGCGCCCAGAGCAAGGCCGATGGCCATATCGTTCCGGGCTCAAGGGTCGCGGTCGTCGAGGACGTCACCACCACCGGCGGCTCCGCCATGAAGGCGGTGGCGGAAGCGCGCGAGCGCGGATGCGAGATCGTGGGCGTGATCACGATCGTCGATCGCCTCGAAGGCGCGCGCGAGGCCTTCGACAAGGAAGGGCTCAAGTTCATCGCGCTCTTCGACACGGGGGATTTTCCGTAGCGGTCGGTTATCCGTGGTCAGAAACCGATCACCGACGACTGATGACTCCCCCCACTCAATTCCCCCACGGCATGATCGGCACGGTGCTGACGGAATTGGCGGGCGAGCCGTTGACGATCTTGGAGCTGACCGCGAGATAGACGAGCGCATTGTGCTTTTTGTCGATCATCCGGTAGATGCGCGTGCGCTTGAAAAAGATGCTGGTCTTCTGGGTGAATACCTCCTGGTCCGAGCGCAGCTTATTGATATCGACGGTGATCGGCCCCACCTGCCGGCACGAGACCGAGAAGTTCGAGGGGTCCTCGTTGAGCCCGAAAGGCTGGCCCCACCCGCCCTTGCGCGCCTGCGAGATGTGGCAGGCAACGCCCGGTACCTCCGGGTCGTCGAAGTCGCTCACGCATACCTTGTCGTTGGGCGAGAGGAGATTGAAAGTCGTGCTGATGCAGCCGAGGTCGTCGGCGCGGGCGGTTGCGGCGGCGGTCGCGAGCAAGAAGAGGGCGGCAAGGGCCAGGAATTTCATGGGGGGCCTCCGTGGTGAGCGATCAGCTGTCAGCGGTCAGCTATCAGCCGTCAGTGAGTAGCCTAACGCGTTTGGGGAGATATGGGGATGATTGGGGGATGGTGCGGAGCTTGGGGACAAAGAAGCAAAAGTGAACCGCGGAGGCACGGAGAACACGGAGGGTTTCATCCCCTTCCACTGCGTGCGCGCCTCGGATTACGGGCGAGCTGCACCTCCGAGCCCTCCGTGCCTCCGTGGTGAAATTTTTCCTTTCCTCCCCCAATCCCCTTCATTGTTATTTACCTGCCGCCCGAAATGGCCGCAAAATCCCGCACAACGCCACCCCGATCCGGTGAGGGAGCCCGCGCCCCATGATGACCAGCACCAGCCTGTTTCCGGTCCCCGAAGCCGTGGCCCGCGACGCCTGGGTCGATGAAGGCAAATATTTCGCGATGTACGAGGCCTCGCTCAGGGACCCCGACAAATTCTGGGGCGAGCACGGCAAGCGGCTGCACTGGATCAAGCCCTATACCAAAGTGATGAACGCGCGCTTCACCGGCGACGTCTCGATCCGCTGGTTCGAGGACGGCACCTTGAACGCGAGCGCCAACTGCCTCGACCGCCACCTGCCCATGCGCGCGGACCAGACCGCGATCCTCTGGGAAGGCGACAGCCCGAGCGAGCACCGCCATGTGAGCTATGCGGAGCTGCACGAGAACGTGCGCCGGCTCGCCAATGTCCTGAAGAAGCGCGGCGTCAAGAAGGGCGACCGCGTGACGATCTATTTGCCGATGATTCCGGAAGCGGTGGTGGCGATGCTCGCCTGCGCGCGGATCGGCGCCGTCCATTCGGTGGTGTTCGGAGGCTTCTCGCCGGAGAGCTTGATCGGCCGCATCCAGGATTGCCGCTCTACGGTGCTGATCACTGCGGACGAGGGGCTGCGCGGCGGGCGCAAGGTGCCGTTGAAGGCAAACGCCGACGCGGCGCTGGAGAAGTGCCCGGAGGTTTCGACGGTGATCGTGGTGCGCCGCACCGGCGGACAGATCCGCTGGTCCGAGGGGCGCGACCACTGGTACCACGACGAGATCGCGTCCGTGTCGCGGGACTGTCCGCCCGTTGAGATGAGCGCCGAGGATCCGCTCTTCATCCTCTACACCTCGGGCTCGACCGGAAAACCCAAGGGCGTGCTGCACACGACCGGCGGATACCTGGTCTTCACCTCGATGACGCATCAATACGTCTTCGATTATCACGACGGGCAGATTTACTGGTGCACGGCCGACGTGGGCTGGGTCACCGGACACAGCTACATCGTCTATGGCCCGCTCTCGAACGGCGCCACCACCCTCATGTTCGAGGGCGTGCCGAATTATCCCGACGCCGCGCGCTTCTGGCAGGTGGTGGACAAGCACAAGGTGCAGATCTTCTATACCGCGCCGACCGCGATCCGCGCGCTGATGCGCGAGGGCGACCACTTCGTCAGCAAGACCAGCCGCAATTCGCTGAAGCTTCTCGGCACCGTCGGCGAGCCGATCAACCCCGAGGCGTGGCTCTGGTACCACAACGTCGTCGGCGAGGGACGCGTGCCGATCGTCGATACGTGGTGGCAGACCGAGACCGGCGGCATTTTGATCACGCCGCTGCCGGGTGCCACACCGCTGAAGCCGGGCTCGGCGACGCGGCCGTTCTTCGGCATCAAGCCCGAGATCGTCGATGGCGAGGGGCGGCTCCTCGAAGGCGCCGCCGAAGGCAATCTCTGCATCGCGCAATCCTGGCCTGGGCAGATGCGCACCGTGTTCGGCGACCACAAGCGCTTCGTCGAGACCTATTTCTCCACCTTCAAGGGCAAGTACTTCACCGGCGACGGCGCGCGCCGCGACGAGGACGGCTACTACTGGATCACCGGCCGCGTCGATGACGTGATCAACGTGGCGGGCCATCGCCTCGGCACCGCCGAGGTCGAGAGCGCGCTCGTCGCCCATCCCAAGGTCGCGGAAGCCGCGGTCGTGGGCTATCCGCACGACATCAAAGGCCAGGGCATCTATGCCTATGTGACCTTGAAGGCCGGCCACGACCCGAGCGAGCCGCTCCGCGTCGAGCTGGTGCAGTGGGTGCGCAAGGAGATCGGGCCGATCGCCACCCCCGATCTCATCCAGTGGGCGCCCAACCTGCCGAAGACGCGCAGCGGCAAGATCATGCGCCGCATCCTTCGCAAGATCGCCGCCAACGAGCACGGATCGCTGGGCGACGTCTCGACCCTCGCCGATCCCGCCGTCGTCAGCGATCTCGTGGAAAACCGGATGAATCGCACGTGAGAGTTTTTATGCTCGCGCGCCTTGCAAAGATCCACGCCAGCGCGATGCGAAGCATCGTCGCGAGAGCCGCACCGGTGATAACTATGCTCTTGTCTTTGACGGCGAGCGCGGCGCCGCCGCCCGACGCGAACCCCGCGCTCGCGCCCTGGTTCGAGAGCCTCGAGCGGCCGGACGTCGGCGGCTCCTGCTGCTCGGTCTCGGATTGCCGGCGCGTCCAGAGCCGCGTTGGCGCGCGCGGCTACGAGGTGCTGCTCGACGGCGCCTGGGTTCCGGTCCCCGCGCATCGTGTCGTCCGCCGCGAAAATCCCGTCGGCGAGGCGGTCACCTGTGCCCGCGGCCACGTCATCATCTGCTTCGTCCCGCCGCCGGATACGTGAGCCAATCTAAGACCGTCATCCCGGGCAAGCGCCCTGAGGAGCGCGCGAAGCGGGCGTCTCGAAGCGCGCGCAGACCCGGGACCCAGCATACCTAGCCGCTGGGTCCCGGGTCTGCGCGGCTACGCCGCTCGCCCGGGATGACGGTTTAGAAAAGCCGACGCGCAAACCGGAAGCAGGTTTGATTCGGTTGTGCCGAATCCAAAGGGCTTTCCCGCTTCCGCATCCTTTGCTTAAAGTGAGCGGGTGAGCACCGCGCTTGCGATCCGGCACGTCGCCTTCGAGGACCTCGGGAGCTTTGCCCCGATCCTGCGGCATCGCGGATTCAACGTGCACTATCGCGATGCCGGACTCGACGACTTCTCGGCCCGCGACCTGATCGACACCGACCTCTTGGTGGTGCTGGGCGGACCGATCGGCGTCAACGAGGCGCGGGTCTATCCATTCCTGACCCAGGAAATACGGCTGATCGAGCGGCGGCTCGCGGCACACCGGCCGGTGCTCGGCATCTGCCTCGGCGCGCAGTTGATGGCGAAGGCGTTGGGGGCACGCGTCTACAAGGGCAAAAAGAAGGAGCTGGGCTGGGGCGGGATCGCGCTCAGCCCCGCCGGCGAAGTCTCGCCGCTCAAGGCGCTGGGCCGGGCGGCGGTTTTGCACTGGCACGGCGACACCTTCGATCTGCCGAAAGGTGCGACATTGCTCGCGGGCAATGGCGCCTACCCGCACCAGGCCTTCGCCTGGCACCGTCATGGCTTGGCGCTGCAGTTCCATGTGGAGGCGACGGCGCAAGGGGTGGAACGCTGGCTCATCGGTCACACCCTCGAAATCGCGCTGACCCGCGGCGTCGACGTGGCGGCTTTGCGCCGCGCCACGCGCCGTCATGCACCGGCGCTCGAGGAGCGGGCGCCCCGGCTGCTGCGCGCCTGGCTTGACCAGGTCGGGCTTTGAGCGAGGGCGCGGAGGCGGCACTCCAGGCTCTGCTGGCGCAAGTCCGCGCCTGCACGCTCTGCGCCAAGCACCTGCCGCTGGGGCCGCGCCCGGTGTTGCGCGGCCAGGCGACGGCGCGGCTCTTGATCCTGAGCCAGGCGCCCGGCACGCGCGTGCACATGACCGGCCTCTCCTTCAACGACCGCAGCGGCGAGCGCCTGCGCGAATGGCTTGGTATCGGCCGCAAGGTCTTCTACGACGAGCGCCGTATCGCGATCATGCCCATGGGGTTCTGCTATCCCGGCCGCGATGCAAAGGGCGGCGACCTGCCGCCGCGCCCGGAATGCGCGCCGCGCTGGCACCCCCGCGTACTCCAACATTTTCCCGAGGTGGAGCTGACGCTGCTCGTCGGTTCCTATGCGATCGATTTCTACCTGGGCAGGCGCCGCAAACCCTCGATGACGGAGACGGTGCGGGCGTGGCGCGAATACCTGCCGCGCCACCTGCCGCTGCCGCATCCGAGCTGGCGCAACGTCGGTTGGCTCAAGGCGAACCCGTGGTTCGAGGCGGAACTGCTGCCGGACCTCCGCGGCCGCACGCGCGCGCTGCTGGGGGAGAGATTTCACCCGGAGACACCGAGGTCACGGAGCAGTGAGTTTTTTCTTATCGAACCGATAAGCACATACCGTTTTTCTTATGGATAGAGTCGGCCTATTTTCCGACTGCCCGATCCCAATGCGTGGCCGCTCAGGTTAATGGAGGCGCAAATGTCCGATGCAAGCCGGATGCTTTTTCTTCGCATCGCGCTGGTCGTCGTCGGCCTAACCTTCATATTCGGCGTCTATCTGATGGGAGTCTTCTGGCCCTCCGGGTGGGTTTGGGGGCAAGGACACCCACAGCACTACCTGACGATGATCATGGGAATCTACGCGACGCTGGGCGTTTTCCTGCTCATCGCCGCGCGCAATCCCGAGGCGCACCGGAGTCTCATCTGGTTCACGGTGTGGTCGAGCGTGGTGCACGCGGGGATCATGGCGGCTCAATCCCTGAGCGAACCTATGGAGCGCGGCCACTTGATCGGGGACGTACCGGCGCTGTTGCTGGTGGCGGTCGTCCTCGGCGTGTTGATGCCGCGGGCCGCGATCACCCCTCAGCACGCCCCGATTTGAAGCACGCTTAGCCGGAAAGCGGGCAGGCCGGTCGGGGACCTGCTGGGTCGGCCTGCTCAGCGCCGGTGTGTGAAGACGCGCCGATCCTTCAGCCAGAGCTCGATGCCGGCGTAAGCGTCCATCTGCATCAACAGGCCGAGAGCTTCTCTGGTCACTTCCTCGTCATCGGCGCCTTCGATGATTCGGACGTTTCGAATTCTGAGGTCCCGGTCCAGCAGATAGCATCGATAGTTTTCCATGGTGCCGAAGGTGTCGAGTGGCTCGATACCTGAAATTTTCCCAGCGAGCACCGGATTAATCCAATTACATTGTCGAGGAGGTCCATAACCAAATATTATGCATGTAATAACTGCGGAGCGGGCTCATGCTCAAATCCCGTCAAGTCGAGGCTTTTCGCGCCGTCATGCTGGCGGGAGGAATTACACCGGCCGCGGAGCTGATGAGCGTCTCGCAGCCGGCGGTGACCCGCCTTATTCAGGATTTGCAGTCCGCACTGGGACTCAAGTTGTTTGAGCGCCGCGGAGCGAGGCTCGTGCCGAGCGTCGAGGCCCATCTACTCTATCGCGAGGTGCAGCGCTCCTTCGTCGGGCTCGACCGTATTCAGCGGGCGGCCGTCGAGCTTCGCCAGCACCGCGCCGGCGTGCTCCGGACCGCCGCCCTGCCCGCGCTCGCGAACGGCTATCTGCCGCGGTTTGTCGCCAGCTTCCTGGCGACGCGTCCGAAGCTCGATTTGGCGCTCGCGGGAGCGCCGTCGACCGTCATCCTCGACCTCGTGGCGGCGGGACAATGCGATGTGGGGTTTGTCGAGATGCCGAGCGAGCATGCGGCAATCAAGGTCGAGCCGCTGGTTCCGGTCCCGGCGGTTGCGGTGGTGCCGGAGCGACACCCGCTGGCGAAGAGGCGGGTACTGAGGCCCCGGGATTTCGACCGTCAGCCGTTCATTTCCTTCAGCCACGCGACGATACTGCGTTACCGGATCGATACCCTGTTCGATAAGCAAGGCGTGCGTCCCATCTATCGCGTGGAGACGCCGCTCTCGATGATCGCATGCCCGTTCGTGTCATCGGAGCTTGGGATCGCGATCGTCGACCCCTTCACGGCGCGCGAGTATGCGGGCCGCGGCCTGGCGATCCGCCCTTTCACGCCGACCGTCCCGATCGAATTCGGCATCTGCTATTCGACCCAGCAACCGCTTCCGGCGCTCGCGCGCGAACTCATCAGGGCCTTCAGCGCGGAGGTCGAAGCTTTCGCCAAGGAATTCGTGTGAGCGGACACCGCGTTACACCAGCCTCGCACATTCATCGTCGTTCGGATTTCACGCTTCGGCTTCGAGCCGCTCCATGTCCTCGTCGGAAAAGCCGAAGTGATGGCCGATCTCGTGGATCAGCACGTGGCGGACGACGCGGTAGAGGTCCTCGCCGGTCTCGCACCAATAGTCGAGGATCGGCCGACGATAGAGGAACACGAGATCCGCGTCGGGGCGAACGTCGGAGACGCTCTTGCGCGGCAGCGCAACGCCCCGATAGAGGCCCAGGATGTCGAAGGGGCTTTCAAGCCCCATCTCCTCCTCGACGTCTTCATCGGGAAACTCGTCAACCCGGACCACGAGGTTGCGCAGATGCCGCTTGAGCTCGTCGGGTATGCTGAGGACGGCGCGCTCGGCCAGCGCCTCGATGTCGGAGATAGCGGGCGGCAGATGATGGGCGGCAAGATCGCGGACAACCATCTCACGCCCCCGCCTTGATCTTGCGCACGCGATCCGCCAATTCTCTCAACGAGTGGGCCAACCGAGGAGAAGCCACATGGTCGAGCGACTGGCGGGGGCGCATCGGAACGAAGCCGTAAAGGAGCTGCGCGGCTGGAGCGAGGTCGAGGATCGGGACGCGATCCGCAAGGTATTTCACTTCGGAACCTTTCGTGAAGCCTGGGCGTTCATGAGCGAGGTGGCGCTCATGGCCGAGAAGATGGACCACCATCCCGAATGGTTCAATGTCTACAATCGCGTCGAGATCATCCTCTCAACCCACGAGGTAGAAGGGCTCTCGGAACGCGATATCGCGCTCGCCCGCGCGATCGACAGCATCGCCTCGCGCCGCGACCAGGGCCGGGGCGCACATTAGCGGGTGTGCGATGGGGTAACGGACGTCTGCTTTGCGTCGTTCAAACGCAGATGATCGCCGATCGACACAGATCGACGCAGATAAGCTGTAACTCCCACCGCCTATCGGTATCTCGGTGGTAAACGTATCGCTCGCTTGGTGCCCCATTGTAGCGCGATTTGATCGGATGCGTCGTTGCTGCTTAGGTTGCGGCCAGGGTACTGTCACGGGACTCTGGGTGTGTTGCTGCGGATAACTCGAATGCGAGCTGTATTCCGCTCCGTGAGGTGATCTCATAATGAAGCGCCGCGCAGTTCTTCTTGGATTTGGCGCCTCTGCATTGATCGCACCGTGCGAGAGCCTTGCTCAGCAGCACTCCAGATCGATTCCAAAGGTAGGCTGGCTGGTTCCCGGTCCTCAGACGGAATGGGGAAGCCTTTTGGAAGTATATCGCCGCGGCATGGAGGAGCTCGGTTATGTGGAGGGCCGCACGGTCGAGACGGAGTACGTATACGGCAACGGCCAAATCGAACGGCTTCACGATCTTGCGACCGGACTCGTGGAGCACAAGGTCAATGTCATCGTGACCGTGAGTACGCCAGCAACCCTTGCTGCCAAGCACGCCACGACGACGATCCCGATCGTGTTCGCCGCGAGCTCTGATCCCGTCAGCACCGGTGTCATCGCCAACCTGGCCCACCCCGGTGGAAACGCGACAGGGCTCTCCAACATGGCCTCTGACCTGAGCGCGAAGCGGCTTGAGTTGATTGTTGCCCTTCTGGGTCAGGTCGATCGCATCGCGATGCTATGGGATAATTCGAATCCCGGAATGGCTGAGCGCGTGCAACAGACTGAGACAGCCGCACAAGAAATTAGGATCGCATTCTTGGACGCTGGCGTTCACGATCTCGACGGGCTCGAAGCAGAGTTCGCCGCCCTATCCAAGCAACATCCGGCTGCGCTGGTGGTGACGATAGAGCCGTTCACCAGAAAGAATCGCGACCGAATTATCGATTTTGCCATGCGCAATCGGCTTCCCGCGATGTACGAGGACAGCGAATTTGTCGAGGCCGGGGGGCTGATGTCGTATGGGCCAAGTATACTCGACCTATTTCGGCGATCGGCCTCTTACGTCGACAAGATCCTCAAAGGCGCGCGGCCGGAAGACCTGCCTGTGGAACAGCCAACAAAGTTCGAGCTGACGATCAATCTCAAAACGGCGAAGGCACTTGGCCTCGTCATTCCGGACTCCGTTCTTGCTCGTGCCGACAAAGTGATCGAGTAACCGCTTCTGGCACTTAGCTGACATGCTTTCGCGCTTCTGCGATGTCCTCTTCTGGAGGGGAATGTGTTGCAAAACTCTCGTTGAGTCGGTTCGCGAATCGTGATTCCGTTGGTATGAGACGGGATCAGGGAGAGCGGTGCATGATGGGGCGGCGGAAGGACGAGCAAGGCCAGTTCTTCTATTCCTTTGATCTCGACAAGGTGGTGCCATCCGATCACCTGGTGCGTCAGATTGACGGCGTTCTCGATCTCGGTTGGGTTCACAAAGAGCTTGCACCTTACTACTCACACACGGGTCGCCCCTCGATCGACCCAGTGCTGATGATCCGAATGCTGATCGTGGGCTATGTGTTTGCGATCCGCTCGGAGCGGCGGCTCTGCTCTGAAGTGCAGGTCAATCTGGCCTACAGGTGGTTTTGCAAGCTCGGCATCGAGGACAAGATTCCCGATCATTCGGTGTTCTGTCGCGCGCGGCACGAGCGGTTCCGCGAGAGCGATGCTTTGCGCCGTGTATTCGAGGGCGTGGTAGCGATGTGCATCGCGGTCGGGCTGGTTGGCGGCGAAGCGTTCTCGGTCGATGCGAGCCTGATTAAGGCGGATGTGGACAAGCATAAGCGGGCTCCTGGCGACCAGCCGATTGCTTGGCCGAAGGCGGAGGTGGCATCCCGTGCCGTTCGAGAATACCTCGCGGCCCTCGATACTGCCCGCAGGGATGAGGAGAGCAATGGTGGAGATGGCGACGGTTCGAGCAGCGGCGGCAATAGACGCAAGCCTCCCAAGGAAGTTTCGCTGACCGACCCGCAGGCGGCGTGGGTCGCAAAGAAGGGCACGGATCCGTTCTTCGCCTATGATGTGAACTATTTGATCGACAACAAGGTCGGAATCATCCTCGACGCCGAAGGCACGCGCGCCAATCGCACAGCGGAGATCACCGTCACTCAAACCATGATGGACCGCGTCGCGCGCCGCTTCGAGCTTCGGCCCCAGAGACTCGCAGGCGACACTGTTTATGGTGCGGTGAGGCTGCTGACGTGGCTGGTGGATCACAA
>DATIYT010000020.1:0-2087 GCA_035517495.1 Allostellaceae bacterium
CCGACCTGTGGGCTGTCGGCGCCTCCCAAATATGGCCGCTCCGATTTGAAAGCTGACGTCGATTCACAGCCGGCCTAAATGGCTGTTCAGGATCTCCGCTGAATCTGCGCAGAACTGAGAGTCGCCTTGCTGCATCTCGCCAAGCTCCGCGGTGCGACCTGGCCAGCATCAGCGTCAGGGACACCAGGTGGCGGGAAGCTGCATCGCCCTTGAGCATGTCCCACTTCGAAGAACCGGACACATGGTCGGATGCAAGTTGCATCGAACTCGACGACGATTTTGCTATCGCCGACCCGGCCAAGGCCGGTGCGGCGCTCATCGCGCCAGGCTCCCGGCGTGGAGAGACCCTCAGACCCGAGATCTACGTCTGCATTTCCACGATCAACCGGCCCGGTCCGATGATGTTCATGACGCGGGTGAGATTGTAGGCGAGCACGTGCAGCGCCATCTCGGCGGCCACGCGTGGCAGTGTCTTCATTAGGAAGTGGGTTGCACCCATACGGGCCTTGATCGTGCCGAAGGGATGCTCGACCGTTTCGCGTCGCTGGCGCATGGCCTGCGGATTCTCGTCGAGCCTCCTTTGCACGGCCTCGACGACATGCTCATGCTCCCACCGAGTGATCCGGCGCTGCACGCCTGTCGTGCAGCGGCTCTTGAGCGCGCAGTCGCGACACGCGTTGGTCCAGTAGCGGCGCAGCGTCAGACCCTTTTCGACGTTGGTGAAGTAGTACTTCAGCCGCTCGCCGGCCGGGCAGCGATATACGTCCTCCTCGGGCAGATAGACGAAGTCCTGCTTGCCGAAGCGACCATCGGATTTGGCGCCCGAGGTCATCGGTTTCGGCAGTGTGACCGTGATGCCGGCTTGCTCGCACGCCAGAATCTCGTCGCCGTTGAAGTAGCCGCGGTCGGCTACGGCTTCCAAAGTCTCCGTTTGCAGCGTGGCTTTGGCTTGCTTGGCCACGCGCGCGAGCTGCGAACGGTCGGAGCCGACGTTGGTCACCTCGTGCGTGACGATCAGATGATGCTCGGTGTCGACCGCAACCTGCACGTTGTAACCGACGACGCCGGAGCCGCGCCCGCTCGTCGCCATTGAGCGGGAATCGGGATCCGTAAGCGATATCTGTTCATCGGGCGCAGCCAGCATCACCGCCTCAAGCCCCTTGAGGCGCTGCATCTCCTCCCCAAGTTTGGCGAGCTTCTCCTTAAGCCGCGCGGTCTTCGCCGCGAGTGCTTCTGATGGCTCCTGTCGGTCGGCGGTGTCGAGTTGGCTCAGATAGCGGGCGACGCTCTCCTCGAGCTGCGCCCGGCGCCGCTCGACCTTCGCGCGCGTGAAGTTCCGATCGCGATTGTTCACCGCCTTGAACTTGCTGCCATCGATGGCAACGCTCGACTTCGCGAGCAGGCCCATCTCACGGCAGAGCTCTACGAAGCGCGCGCATACTCCGCGAATGGCATGGCCGTTGTCCTTCCGGAAATCGACAACCGTCTTATGGTCGGGGACAAGGCGGCCAAGGAGCCACATCATCTCGACGTTGCGGCCGGCCTCGCGTTCGAGCCGTCGGCTCGACTGCACCCGGTTGAGATATCCGTAGATGTAAAGCTTCAAGAGAGCCGAGGGATGATAGGAGGGTCGTCCGGTCTCCGCCGGCTCGACCCCTTCGAACCCAAGCTCGGGAAGATCGAGCGCTTCGACGAACGCGTCAATCACCCGAACTGTATTGTCTTTGTCGATCCAGTCTTCCAGACATTCCGGAAAGAGCGTCGACTGGCCCCGATCCGCCCCCTCGACAAAGCGCTTCATCCGATCCCCCACAAACTCGCGACGGAATCCTATCGCGGGACGCAGTGCGCCGGGAGACCGGCAAGGAGTAGAGGGTGCGAGTCCCTTACAGTGAAGGTCTAGCAAACCACACTGACCCCGAGTCATGCACCATGCGTCGCGAGGCGCAGGGCGAAGCGTTGACAGGGGAGGGCGCAGGCTGGGCTATTGAGCCGCGAAAGTCGATAAACCAGGGCGCCGACGCTGTTGCGTCTGTGGAAGGCAACACGGGGCGGCACGCCAAGCGAGTGCCGTCGCGGCCCTGCGT
>DATIYT010000021.1:0-35492 GCA_035517495.1 Allostellaceae bacterium
GCTTGGGAGCCAGTGTGTCGACGAGTGCAGCAAACTTTGGGTGCATTAGACTATGCTCAATTCCGCCCCTTGCGGGCCCTTCGAGACTCAACGAAGTGCTGGCCCCGGTACCGCCACGGCGCGCACCCTGGCGCGATCCCAGGTCGAGAGCGGCGCGGCGCCTCCCCTCGCCTTACTCAAGCCCGCCCTGCGTTCCTGCTTCCCCATTTGCTTCCCCCGACTATTTTAGAACTTTAAGAATGTCGTCTAAGTGCTGGCGCGCCCTGCGGGATTCGAACCCACGACCTGCCGCTTAGAAGGCGGCTGCTCTGTCCAACTGAGCTAAGGGCGCAGCACAGGATCGGCGCGGAAATCTATCAATCCCCCGCGCAAGCGGCCAGAATTGAAGACCCGCGCACTTCAGCTCGGACGATCGTATCTGAAATTGTCGGCGTAGCTCTTGGGGCGGATGGTGCGCCCCTTGGGCTCGAGCACCGTGTATTCGAGGCCGTTCTTGCGCGCGAATTCGATCGCGGCTTCCAAGGTATCGAAGCGCAACTGCACCTCGTTCAGCGTGTCGCCCGCGCTCGCCCACCCCATCAGCGGGTCCGGTTCGCGCGGGGTCGCTGGTTCGTATTCCAGGACCCAGTGCTGGGTCTTGGCCCAACCGGATTGCATGGCCGTTTTAGCGGGTCGATAGATACGTGCGCGCGCCATTTCGAACTCGCAAATTGCCCTTCAAGAAAGGGATGGTCGGGGCGAGAGGATTTGAACCTCCGACATCCTGCTCCCAAAGCAGGCGCTCTACCAGGCTGAGCCACGCCCCGCCCCCAAAGCAGGCGCCCGTTTTTAGCGGTCTTGCCGCGTCAACGCAACCATTAGGCTTCAGTCGCACGGGTCCGGCTGCCGGCGAGCCACGCTCAGCTTAAGGCATTATTGAAGAAGGCATGGTGAACGACGTCGCCTGCTTTGACCCCGAGGCGCGCGACCGTGCCGCTGTTGACTTCGAGAACGGCACGCGCCGGGGCCTTGCTCTCGATCACCGCCAGCGATAGCGGCACCGCGCGCTCGTGATAGTCAACCACCTTCCCGTTCGAATCCATGAACAGCATGTCGAGCGGGATGTAGGTATTCTTCATCCACATCGTGATCGTGCGCTCGTCTCCGTACTCGAACAGCATCCCGGCATCGGGAGCGAGTTCCCGGCGGAACATCAGCCCCTGCTCCATCTGGGGCTCACTGAGCGCCAGCTCGATTTCGAACGGAAATTTCCCCTTCTCTGTTTCGATCACCAGCTTCGATTTGTCGAAGGTCTGCAGCCCCTGTGCGATCGCCCGCGCCGAGACCGCAAAGGTCGCGAGAGCCGCGAGCACGGAACGGCGCGTCGGTATCGAGAATGAGTGTCGAGCAGCCATAGGCACCCCACCGTGGATGATGGGCGGCCTTTTAGCGTTACACCGGGGACAGAGGCAACCCTTTTGCCTGAACGCAGTTCCCTCCACTTCAAGGGTCTGCTAAGCCGACAGCCTGCTGACCTCATAAATCGCGGCGATACCCGGAGTGAAGCACGATGGCCGATGACAAGACATGGCGTCCCGCGACGCTCGCGGCGCAGGGACTCGGTTGGGTGGACGAGCGAACCCGGGCGGTGATCCCGCCGATCCATCTCTCCGCCACCTTTCTGCGCGACCCCGACAATCAATATCGCACCGGCTGGAGCTACGGCCGGCCCGGCAATCCCGGTTTCGTGCAGCCGGAAGCGCTCATCGCGCGTCTCGAAGGCGGCGAGGCGGCGATGTTGTTCTCCTCGGGCATGTCGGCCGCGACCGCCGTATTCCTTGCGCTCAAGCCGGGCGATCAGGTGGTGGTGCCCAAGGTTATGTACTGGGGTCTGCGCAAGTGGCTGCAAAACTTCGCAAGCGAATGGGGCCTGATCGTCAATTTCGTCGATGCCGAGCGGACGGATGCGATCGCCGCCGCGATCGAACCCGGCCGAACCAAGCTGCTCTGGCTCGAAAGCCCGGCCAATCCCACTTGGGAGCTCACCGACATTGCGGCGGCGGCAACGCTCGCCCACCAGGCGGGAGCGTTGGTCGCGGTCGATAGCACGGTCGCCGCGGGAATCCTCTCGCAGCCGATCGCGCTTGGCGCGGACATCGTCATGCACTCCGCCACAAAATATCTGAATGGCCACACCGACGTGGTCGCGGGTGCGCTGGTGACCGCGCGACGTGATCCTTTCTGGGAACGGATCGTCGGGGTTCGCAAGGATGTCGGCGCGATCCTGGGATCGTTCGAGGCCTGGCTGTTGCTGCGCGGCATGCGCACCCTGCCGCTCAGGGTCGAGCGTGCCTGCCGATCCGCGCAGGCGATCGCCGAGCATTTTCTCTCTGATACGCGTCTATCGGCGGTGCTCTATCCCGGATTGCCCGGTCATCCCGGCCACGAAATCGCGCGACGCCAGATGCACGGCGGTTTTGGCGGCATGCTGAGCATTCGCGTAAAGCACGGCGAAATGGCGGCGATCTCCGCTGCGGCGCGCGTCAAGCTCTGGAAGCGCGCGACGTCCTTGGGCGGGGTTGAGAGCCTGATCGAGCATCGAGCCTCGGTCGAGGGCGCGGGAACGCCGGTGCCCAATGACCTGCTCCGGCTCTCCGTCGGTATCGAAGACGTGCAGGATTTGATCGCCGATCTCGAGCAGGCTCTCGGCAATTAATCGCACTGAATCTCAGGCGGGCGCTCGTGCAAACGCAACGGAAGTACGATCGTTGCGTCTCCGCGGGTGATCTATGCGGGTAAATAGCCTGCAAGACGGGCGCGCACTCGTTCGACCGAGATGCGCGTGCTGCTTTGCATGACCGTGAAATAACCGGGCGCTGCGGGATCGAAGCACGCATCGAGGTCCCAGCCCTCGAATTGCAGCTCGCCCCATACGCAAGACGCGCAAGTGATCCGTTTCGGTGTCTCGCGATCGGCTATTATATGAAATCGATGCAACAGCCCCAAGTGCTCGGCCATCAAGTAATAGAGCGCGTACTCACCCCATATTCTCCAGGGATTCCGCAGAAGCGCCTCGACCCATCCGCGCTGGTGGACCGCTTCGAGGCGCTCCGCCGACCGCTGACAGATCTCTCGTGCCAGCAGCGCCGGAGTAACGAACATTCCAGGCGCCGTGAGATCGAGGGGAAGTCCGAGCAAGCGGGCTGAGCCTGTCCACCAATCGGGGTGCCTGTCGCGCAAATCGGTCTCGAGGAGCGCGCGACCGTCCACGAACAGATCACCGCGCGCGAGCGGCTTGCAAAGCAGTAGGTCGGGGTCAAGGGTCAGCACGAAATCGCTGCCCAGTGTCATGCCGCCCCAGAGCTTGATCACTTGCTGGCGAAAATAGCCGTGAGTCTTGATAATGGGACGGCGCGACGGCAAAAACGCCTCTTCGTTCTCGACCTCGACAGGCAGCGACAAAAACTCGGTCCGAAGTTGCTCGGCTTTGCGGCGGTCTTCGGCCGGCACCACCACCAGGATGCGTTCGAACAAGTCGGGCGCGGCGAAATGCGTGAGCGAGCCGAACAATAGGCGGCAGCGCTCGAAATTTTCGCCGTAATACCGATCCCGCAGCTTGAGCGGCAGGATCGCACTGAGGCGCGGAACTTCAGCGGCAATCGCATTGCCGCTTGTGGTCGGGGCCGACATCCCAGTGTCCCTATGCGCCCAGCAGCTGCCCGCCATCGACGACGATGGTGTGGCCGGTGATCCAGTTCGCGAGCGGCGAGGCGAGGAACAGCACGGCGTTGGCGACCTCCTCCGGCCGGCCGAGCCGACCGAAGGGAATGCTCTTGAGGATGCGGTCGTAAAGCGCGGGCTGGGAGGCCTTGCGCTGTTCCCAGACGCCGCCGGGAAATTCAATCGAGCCGGGGGCCACCGCATTCACGCGAATGTTCTTGCGCGCGAGCATTGCCGCTTGACTGGTGGTGTAGTTGCAGACCGCGGCCTTGACCGCGGCGTAGGCCGCCGTTCGCGTCGACGCACGGTAAGCGGAAATCGACGAGACATTGACGATCGAGCCGCCACCCGCCTTTTCGATATGAGGAACAGTGGCGTTCGAGGCGCGCACCGTCGCCATGACGTCGACCGAGAGGCTCAGCGCCCAACCCTCCTCGTCATCGCCCTGGCCGAAGCCCGATGCATTGTTGACGAGGATGTCGATGCCGCCCAACGCTTGGGCCGCGCTTTCAACGAAGCGGACGACCGCCGACCGGTCGGCGAGGTCGCAAGGGGCGGCGTGGGCCATAATCCCGAAGCGCGCGATTTCCTGGCGCGTTGCCTCGAGCGCTTGCGCGCCCCTCGCGCAGATCGAAACCCCCGCTCCCCCGGCGGCAAAGCCCAGCGCGATCGACCGTCCGATGCCGCGGCTGCCGCCGCATACCACGACGCGCCTTCCCTTGAAGTCGAATGCCATCTAACCCTCCCATGTCACCGCACGCGGCGCGGACGTGCGCATTATAGGCATTGTCTTCGACGTGAATACCGGCGCCCCGGATTGCCACGCCGCTTGTCGCATCGCCTTCCCCGCGATAGGTTCGCGATTTCGCCCCGCCAATTTTCGTTACCGGAGCCCTTGCCCATGGATATGAACGGCGAAGTTCACCTGGCCGCCTCGCGTGAAGCGGTTTGGAAGGCGCTCAACGACCCCGAAATCTTGAAGCAGGCCATACCCGGCTGCGAAGAGATCGTGAAGGTTTCGGATACCGAGATGACGGCCAAGGTCGCCGCCAAGGTCGGACCAGTGAGCGCCAAATTTGCCGGCAAGGTCACACTTTCCGATCTCGATCCACCCAATGGCTACACGATCAGCGGCGAGGGGCAAGGTGGCGTCGCGGGATTTGCCAAGGGCGGCGCCAAGGTGAACCTCAAGGATGAGTCCGGCGGGACGTTGCTCAGTTACACGGTCCAGGCCCAGGTCGGCGGCAAGCTTGCGCAGATCGGTTCGCGGCTCATCGACGCGACGGCGCGCAAGATGGCGGAGGAGTTTTTCGCCCGTTTCGCTGCAGTGGTTTCCGCTCCGGCACCAGCGGCCGTCGGCGCACCTGGTGCCGAAGTAGCGGCCCCTGCCCCAGCGGAACCCACACGCGCGGCGGAACGGCGCCTGCCGCCCCTGGTGTGGGCGGCGATCCTCGCGGCTATCATGGTCGTGCTGCTCTATTTCTACACGCGTGGATAGCGGATCGCATCAGCGGCACTGGACGCTTTCGATCCGCACCCAATAACCCGACCCCGTAAAGTCGAATCCCTCGGGCTCGTAGATGCCGCGTGCGTCGAGGTGACGCCCAACCGCGCACAACACAGTGCCGCGCGGATCGAACAGATAAGCAACTTCCGCGTCGCACGTAAGCTCGTCGGTCTCGACCTTGTAGAGCGCGACGCCGCTCCGGCCGAGCCACGCGTCGGCGACGTCGCCAGCGACCTCCGCAGCTTGCCCCGGCTTGAGGTTGCAGCCTGCGTGCGCTGCGGGTGAAACCGCCAGCGCGAGGACCGCCGTCACAGCGGCGGTGCCGATCAATTGCATGCTCCCTCCCGATTGTCGCAATCTGCTATTGAAGCGGATCGGAACCCCAAAGGGAACGGCGATCCACCTCGCTTTTCAGTAATTTATGCGTGCTTCGCGGGATCGGCTTGACCCGCCGCCCCTGGCGCAAGAAACTCTGCAATCGTGTCCACTCGGCTCCGCCCGGCGACGGTGCGGCGCCGAGCTTCCGCGCCGAAGAGGGGCGCCAAACCAACTCAGGGAGCAACACCTATGGCGACCACCGTTAGCATGACGGTGAACGGCAAGACGGTCAGCGGCTCGGTCGAGCCGCGGACGCTGCTGGTCCAGTTCCTGCGCGAGCATCTCGGCCTCACCGGCACCCATGTGGGATGCGACACCAGTCAATGCGGGGCCTGCGTCGTTCACGTAAACGGTGATTCCGTGAAGAGCTGCACCTTGCTGGCGGTGCAGGCGCAGGGCGCCGACGTCACCACCATCGAGGGCCTCGCCAAGGGCGACCAACTGCACCCGATGCAGGCGGCATTCCGCGAACATCACGGATTGCAATGCGGCTTTTGCACGCCGGGCATGGTGATGAGCGCGGTCGATCTCGCCAAGAAGGTCAAGAACCCGAGCGAACATCAGATTCGCGAATGGCTTGAAGGAAATATTTGTCGCTGCACCGGCTACCACAACATCGTCAAGGCAATCAAAGCCGGTGCAACCGCGATGCAGGGAGGCTAACCATGAGTGACGGCGGCATCGGCGCCGCGGTGCGGCGCAAGGAGGACCAGCGCTTCCTCACGGGACACGGTCACTATACCGACGACATCAACCGGCCGGGCCAGCTTCACGCATATATACTGCGGAGCCCCCACGCCCACGCCGAGGTTGGCAAGATCGATATTGGCAAGGCACTGAAGGCACCGGGGATCGCCGCGATCTATACCGGCGCCGACCTCGCCGCCGACAATGTAGGAGCGCTCCCGTGCGGTTGGGGCGTTAAAAACAAGGACGGCTCGCCCATGGTGGAGCCACCCCATCCCGTGTTGGCACAGGGCCGCGTCAGGCACGTAGGTGACCCCGTGGCGTTGGTGATCGCGGATACCTGCGACCAAGCGAAAGACGCCGCGGAGTTGATCACGGTCGATTACAAAACGCTGCCGGCGGCGATCGAGGCGAGTGACGCTATTAAATCGGGAGCGCCCCAGATCTGGGATACGGCCAAGGGCAACATTTGCTTCGACTGGCATTTGGGCGACAAGGACGCAGTCGATGCCGCGTTCAAGAAGGCGGCACACGTCACGCGTATCGATATCGTCAACAACCGGCTCGTTCCGAACGCCATGGAGCCACGGGCGGCGATCGGCGATTTCGATCCCGGCACCGGCGATCATGCGCTCTACACCACCAGCCAGAACCCGCACGTGATCCGCTTGCTGATGGGCGCGTTCGTCCTGCACCTTCCTGAGCACAAGCTCAAAGTCGTGGCACCTGACGTTGGCGGCGGATTCGGCTCGAAAATCTACCATTACGCCGAAGAGGCACTGGCGACCTGGGCCGCGGCAAAGCTGCGCCGGCCCGTCAAATGGACGGCTGAACGCTCGGAGAGCTTTATCTCCGATGCGCAAGGCCGCGACCACGTGACCCATGCCGAACTCGCCCTCGATAAGGACGGCAAGTTCCTCGCGCTTAGGGTGTCCACGGTCGCCAATCTCGGCGCCTATCTCTCGACGTTCGCGCCGGCGATCCCCACTTATCTGTATGCGACCTTGCTCGCGGGCACTTATACGACCCCGGCGATTTACTGCGAAGTAAAGGCGGTCTTCACCAACACCGTGCCGGTCGATGCCTATCGCGGTGCCGGGCGGCCGGAAGCGACTTACGTGGTGGAGCGGATCGTCGAGACTGCCGCTCACGAGATGAAGATCGATCCGGCGGAGCTGCGACGGCGCAATTTCATCCCGAAGGACGGCTATCCCTACCAAACACCGGTGGCGCTGCAATACGACAGCGGCGATTATTTCACGACGCTCGACATGGCGTTAAAGGCTTCGGACTATGCCGGCTTCGAGAGGCGCCGCCAGGATGCGGCAAAGCGCGGCAAGCTCCGGGGTATCGGCCTCGCCACTTACATCGAAGCTTGCGGCATTGCGCCGTCGGCGGTGGCGGGCGCGCTCGGCGCCCGTGCCGGCCTCTATGAAACCGCAGCCGTGCGGGTCAATCCGACGGGCAGCGTCACGATGCTGACCGGCTCGCACAGTCATGGCCAAGGCCACGAAACCACCTTCGCGCAAGTCGTTGCCGACAGGCTCGGCATCTCGGTCGATCAAGTCGATGTCGTTCACGGCGACACCAGCAAAATCCCGTTCGGCATGGGCACCTACGGATCGCGCTCCATTGCCGTAGGCGGCTCGGCGCTGATCAAGGCGCTCGACAAGGTCGTGAACAAAGGCAAGAAGATCGCGGCGCATCTGCTGGAGGCGTCCGAGGCCGACATCGTGTTCAAGGAGGGTAAATTCACCGTCGAGGGCACCGACCGTTCGAAGTCGTTCGGCGAGATCGCCTTCGCGGCCTATGTTCCGCACAACTACCCGATCGACAGCGTTGAACCTGGCCTGGACGAGACCGCGTTCTATGACCCCAAGAACTTCACTTTCCCTTCGGGCGCGCATGTGGCCGAGGTGGAGGTCGATCAGGACACGGGCGTCGTCGAAGTCGTCAATTTCACCGCGGCCGACGATTTCGGGCGCATCGTCAATCCCATGATCGTGGAGGGTCAGGTGCATGGCGGCTTGGCGCAGGGAATCGGCCAGGCGCTCTACGAGAATGCGGTCTACGATCCGAAGTCGGGCCAGCTCTTGAGCGGATCGCTCATGGATTATTGCATGCCACGCGCCGACGACCTGCCATCGTTCAAGGTGGGAACGAACGTGACGCTCTGCACGCATAATCCGCTGGGTGTCAAAGGCTGCGGCGAGGCCGGAGCGATCGGCGCGCCTGCGGCCGTCATGAATGCGGTCGTCCATGCGCTGGCGCCTCTGGGCGTACGGGATCTCGCGATGCCGGCGACGCCCGAGCGGACTTGGCGCGCGATCCAACAGCACACGCAACGCAAGGCCGCGGAATAGCGGCCGGCATAACGATCGAAGGGAGCGAACCTCCATGTACAACTTCAACTATCACCGGCCCTCGAGCCTCGCGGATGCCGCCAAGACCGTGACTTCGTCCTCGGAAGGCAAGCTGGTCGCGGGCGGCATGACCCTGATCCCGACGTTGAAGCAGCGTCTTGCGAAACCGTCCGATCTCGTCGACCTCGCGGGGATCGCGGAGCTGAAGGGAATCAAGAAAGACGGCAACAGCATCGTAATCGGCGCCATGACCCGGCACGCCGATGTGGCTGCGTCCGATGTGGTCAAGAATGCCATCCCCAGCCTCGCGGCGCTCGCCGATGGCATCGGCGATCCGCAGGTCCGCAATCGCGGCACCATCGGCGGCTCGATCGCGAACAACGACCCGGCCGCCGATTACCCGTCGGCGATCGTCGCGCTCAACGCCACCGTTGTCACCAACAAGCGCAAGATCACCGCCGACGATTTCTTCAAGGGCATGTTCGAGACCGCACTCGAACCCGGCGAGATCGTGACCGCCGTTCAGTTCCCGATCCCTGAAAAGGCCTCCTACTCGAAGTTCCCCAATCCGGCTTCGCGCTATGCGATCGTCGGCGTCTTCGTGGCGAAGGGTACGGGCGGCGTGCGCGTCGCGGTGACGGGGGCCGGCCCTTCGGTCTTTCGTCAGAAGGAGATGGAAGCGGCGCTCGGCAAGTCTTTCGCGCCGGACGCTGTCGCCAACATCAAAGTCGCGTCTGGCGGACTCAACTCGGATATCCACGCGAGCGCCGAATATCGCGCGCACTTGGTCACCGTCATGGCGAAGCGCGCGGTCGCTGCGGCGAAGTGATTGTGGGATCGAGTGCTTTTTACGGGGGTGGCCGGGCTGGTCCCGGCCACCGACGCTTTGGTGACTGCTTAGCACGAGGATGCCGGCAGAAGACCAGGCTTGACGCGCACGAAATCAGCAGAGACCGCACCTCATAGGCTTTCACGAATGCCATCCCTTCCCACGTCGGTCGATGAGAGTCTCGAACTTCTGGCTGGCGGCCGCTACGTCGCGGACCGCAGCCTCGCGACTGCCGTTTATCTCGCGCTGTCGCTGCGTCGGCCGCTGTTCCTGGAGGGCGAAGCCGGGGTCGGCAAGACCGAGATCGCCAAAGTACTGGCGGAAGCGCTGGGGCGCCGATTGATCCGCTTGCAATGCTACGAGGGCCTCGATGTGGCCTCGGCGGTGTATGAGTGGAACTACCCGCGCCAGATGATCGAGATCCGGTTGGCCGAAGGCGGGAGCGAGACCAAGGATACTGTCGAGGAGGAGATTTTTTCCGACCGCTTCCTCATCAAACGCCCGCTTCTACAGGCGCTCGAGCCCGCGATCGAAGGCCCGCCGGTGCTCCTGATCGACGAGCTCGACCGCACCGATGAACCGTTCGAGGCCTATTTGTTGGAGGTGCTCTCGGATTTCCAGATCACGATCCCCGAGATCGGCACTGTGAAGGCCGCACGGCCCCCGATCGTCGTCATCACCTCGAACCGAACGCGAGAGATTCACGACGCGCTTAAGCGTCGATGCTTCTACCACTGGGTCGATTATCCCGATGCTGCGCGCGAACTCGAAATACTGCGAATCAAGGCACCAGGAGCCGCCGAAGCCCTGAGCCGAGAGATCGTCGCTTTCGTGCAGAAGCTCCGCAAGATGGACCTGTTCAAGCTGCCGGGGGTCGCGGAGACCATCGACTGGGCGCACGCGCTCACGCAGCTCGACGTGTTGGCGCTCAGCCCCGGAGCCATTAACGACACCCTGGGCGTGCTGCTGAAGTACCAGGACGACATCGTCAAGGTGCAGGGCAGCGAGGCGACCAAGCTCCTCGAACAGGTTCGCGCGGAGCTGGCGGCGGCGCAGTGATGGCCTCGGATGCTCCGAGCGCTGCCGATCGCGAGCCTCCGGGCCGGCTGCTCGAGAACATCATGTATTTTGCCCGCACCTTGCGCGCGGCGGGAATGCCGGTAGGACCGGGCCAAGTGCTCACGGCGGCGGAAGCCGTGCGCGCCGTCGGCCTTGCCAGCCGCGAAGACTTCTACTGGACTCTGCATTCGGTGTTCGTGAACCGCCGCGATCAGCGCCACCTGTTCGATCAGGCGTTTCACATATTTTGGCGCAATCCGCAGCTCCTCGAGAAGATGATGGGGCTGCTGCTGCCGGAGATGCGTTCGCCCGACGCGCCGAAGGGCGAGGAAATGAGCCGACGCTTGGCCGAGGCACTGCATCCCAATGCCGGACAAGGGTCGGAGGATGACGCGCGCGAGAAGGAAGTGGAGCTGGATGCGGCCATGACCTTCAGCGACCGCGAAATTCTGCAGAAGATGGATTTCGAGCAGATGTCGGCGGAAGAGATCACGCGCGCCCGCCGGCTGATCCGCGAAATGACCCTGCCGCTCATGGATCTGCCTACGCGCCGTTTCACGCCGGACCCGCGTGGCGCGCGCGCCGACATGCGTGCGACCTTGCGTGCGGCGCTTCGTTCGGGCGGTCTGCTGATGCTGAAGCGCAAGAGCCGGCGCACACGCCCGCCGCCCCTGGTCATTCTCTGCGATATTTCCGGTTCGATGAGCCGGTACAGCCGTCTCTTCCTGCATTTCATGCATGCGGTCACCAACGATCGCGACCGGGTCTATACCTTCCTGTTCGGGACCCGCCTCACTAACGTCACACGCTATCTGCGCTATCGCGACGTCGACGTCGCCCTCGAACGGATCGCCGAGGCGGTCGATGATTGGTCGGGCGGTACCCGTATCGGTCAGTGCCTCGCGGAGTTCAACCGGTACTGGTCGCGCCGCGTGCTGGCCCAAGGGGCCGTGGTGCTGTTGATCACGGACGGCCTCGATCGCGACGCCGGCACGGGCATCGGTAGAGAGATGGACCGGCTGCACAAATCCTGCCGGCGCCTGATCTGGCTGAACCCGCTGTTGCGCTATGCGGCCTTCGAGCCTAAATCCTTGGGCATGCGGGCGATGTTGCCCCATGTGGACGAGTTTCGTCCGGTGCACAATTTGGAAAGCCTCGGCGAGCTGATCGAGGCGCTGCGCCGTCCGGCGCCGCGCCGATTGGAAGCCGCCGCGGCTTGGCGTGAAAGAGGCGAAGCAGCATGAGTGACAATGAAGCGATTCTTCAGCAGGCCGCCGACTGGAAGGACCAAGGCAAGGGGGTCGCGCTTGCGACGGTGGTCACCACTTGGGGCTCCTCGCCCCGTCCGGTCGGCGCCAAGCTCGCGGTCGAGCGGGACGGCAAATTCGTGGGCTCGGTTTCCGGCGGCTGCGTCGAAGGTGCCGTGATCGAGGACGCGCTCGCCGCTATCGCCGACGGCAAGCCGCGGCTGCTCGATTTCGGGGTCACCAATGAACAGGCCTGGGAGGTCGGTCTCGCCTGCGGCGGCAAGATCCAGGTCTTCGTGGAGCGGGTCGAGTGAAGCGGCAGTTTCTTGATCGCGCACTCGCGGTTTCCCGCCAGGGCCGCTCGGCCGCCTTGCTGACGAATCTCAAGTCCGGACGCCAAACCTTTGTCGAGGGCGACCGGATCGAAGGCGAGCTGAAGCTCGATCCGGCCACCGTGGAAAAGGTGCGTGCGATACTTCGTGACGACCGCAATGGCACGATCGAAAGCTCCGAGGGACCGATCTTCGTCGAGGTGTTCAACCCGCCGCTACGGATGATCTTGATCGGTGCGGTGCACATGGCACAGCCGCTCGCGCGCATCGCGGTGCTTGCGGGATACGCGGTGACGGTGATCGACCCTCGCAGTGCATTCGCCACCGACGAGCGCTTTCCCGGGATCGCGCTTTCGACGGAATGGCCCGACGAGGCGTTGGCGCGCTTGAAACCCGATCGGCGCACCGCGATCGTGACGCTTACTCACGACCCCAAGATCGATGATCCCGCTCTCATCGCGGCGCTCCGCTCGCCCGCTTTCTATATCGGCGCGCTCGGCTCCAAGAAAACCCATGCCGGGCGGTGCGGCCGTCTCAAGGAAGCAGGTTTCGATGACGCCGCGCTCGCCCGCATCCACGGGCCGGTCGGCCTGGCAATCGGCGCACTCTCGCCGGCGGAAATTGGCGTCTCCATCCTGGCGCAGATCACCCAGGTGCTGCGCGCGGACAGAATCAAGGTGCGCGGCGCGGCATGATCTTCGGCGAAATCCCCGTCGCTGAGAGCGCAGGTGCCATTCTCGCGCATAGCTTGAAGCTGCCGAAGGGCATGCTCAAGAAGGGCCGACTCATCACCGAAGCGGATGCCGCATCGCTGGCCGACGCCGGCTACAGCACAGTCGCGGCAGCGCGCCTCGAGCCCGGCGATGTCGGCGAGAATGAGGCGGCTGGCGAACTCGCGGCGTTGGTCTGCCGAGATGGCGTCAACGCGGCACCTGCGTTTACCGGCCGATCCAATCTCATCGCCCAGCAGCGCGGTCTCCTTGTCTTCGAGCGCGAGCATATCGATCGCTTCAATCGCGTCGACGAAAGCGTGACCCTCGCGACCCTCGAACCCTATGCGCTGGTCGAACCGAAGCAGATGGTGGGCACTCTCAAGATCGTTCCCTTCGCGACCACCCGAGCGACGATCGAGAAGTGCCGTACGATCGGAGCGGAGTTGCGCATCGCACCCTTTCGCGCAAAGCGCGTGGCACTGCTGCAGACGACGCTGCCCGGCCTCAAGCCGAGTATCCTCGACAAGACCTCGGAGGCGACACGAGAGCGGCTCGCGGCGCTCGGCAGCGATTTAATGATCGAGCGCCGCTTGGAGCATCGGATCGAGCCACTCGCGGCCTCGATCGGCGAGGCCCTTCGGGATGGCGCCGAGCTTGTGTTGATCGTCGGTGCGTCCGCGATCCTGGATCGGCGCGACGTGATTCCCGCGGCTGTCGTCGCGGTGGGCGGACGGATCGAGCATTTCGGCATGCCTGTCGACCCCGGCAACCTCATGCTGATGGGCCGCGTCGGGGCGGTGCCGGTTCTGGGCCTCCCCGGCTGCGCCCGCTCGCCCAAGGTCAATGGCTTCGACTGGGTGCTGCAGCGCCTGTTGGCGGACTTGCCGGCGGGCCCCGACGAGATCATGCGCATGGGGGTTGGTGGATTACTGGCGGACATCCCGAGCCGCCCGCTCCCGCGCGCGCTGGCGAGCGCCGAAGCCGCCGCGGCGGTGCCCCACGGGGCCCGCGTCGCCGCGCTGGTGCTCGCGGCCGGGCAATCGCGACGCATGGGCACGCTCAACAAGCTGCTGATCGAAATCGATGGCGCTCCGATGGTGCGCCGTGTGGTCGAGACGCTGACGCGATCCAAGGCTCGCCCGGTCGTGGTCGTTACCGGCCATCAGCGCGAGCAAGTCGAGGCCGCTTTGCGCGGCTTGCCCGTGACCTTGGTGCACAATCCCGATTATGCCCAGGGTCTCTCGACCTCGCTGCGGCGCGGGCTGGCTGAACTCGGTGATCGGGCGGAAGGTGCGTTGGTGGCGCTGGGCGACATGCCACGCGTCGGCGCCGCGGAGATCGATCGCCTGATCGCGGCCTTCAATCCGTTGGAAGGGCGCGGCATCGTAGTGCCGACGCGGAACGGTAAGCGCGGCAATCCCGTGCTCTGGTCAAAACAATTCTTCTCGGAGATGCAGCAGGTCGCCGGCGACGTTGGGGCGCGGCACTTGATCGGCGCCTACCCCGAGATGGTTGCGGAAGTCGAGATGGAGGGCGACGCCGTGCTGACCGATATCGATACGCCCCAGGCTCTCGCCAAACTCGCGGCCTCCGGCGTCAAAGTTGGCACGTAGCCGACGCCGCGTCAGAGGGCGGAAAATAAACCATCGTCTCGATCCGGCGCTGTCCCTCCTCCGGATCGGTGATCGCCACCACGAAGGTTGCGGGACTGTAGTTATCAAAGCCCTGGTTATAAGCCTGATTTGATTGGATCAGCACGTAGACCGTCTCTCCCGCTTTGATCGTGACGGTCTTATCCTGGTTCGGATATAGGCCGGGACTGTAAACGGACACCAGATAGGTGCCGGGCGCTACGTCGTGATAGGAGACGCCGCCGGGCTCCGAGATCGCGGCGACAACGCCGTTCAAGCGGATGCAGGGCCGATCCAGACCCTCATAGGGTTCGTAATAGCGATAGAAGAAGAACCGTGCCTGATCCGGCGCCAGCTTCGGGATTTGCGCGGCGACCTCGGCGTAGCGCGGTCCGGGGGGCCCATTGCCGCCGGCGCAGGCCGTCAGCAACAGCGACAGTGCCAGTGTCGCCTGCCTCAACCGCCTCGTGACCGCATGCGGTCTCATGATGGAATGAAAGTAGTTCCGGGCGGTTGCGCGAGCATCACTTCCCGTGCGGATCGCCGCCGCGTCTAAACCGCCGGCGCCGCGATCGGGCGCCAGTCATTGGCAAGGGTCAGCGGCGGCTCGGTAAGTGCCTGCAAGCCCTCTAACGTCATCCCCGGCACCATCTCGCGCACGAGCAACCCCTCGGGCCGCACGTCGATCACGGCGAGGTTCGTATAAATGCGCTTGACGCAGCGCGGCGCAGTCAACGGGTATGCGCAGCGTCGCTTGATGCGGGGCTTGCCGTCCTTGGTGGTGTGCTCCATCAGCGCGCGCACCTCCTTGGCACCCACCGCCAGGTCCATGGCGCCGCCGACGCCCGGCGGAAAGGTCGGATCGTCCGTCGCCCAGTTCGCGAGATCGCCCTCCCCGGAGACCTCAAAGGCCCCCAGCAGCGAGACGTCCAGATGGCCGCCCCGGATCATCAGGAACGCGTCGCTGTGGGTGAAAAACGATCCGCCCGGCAGCAGGCTCGCCGCCCCCTTCCCCGCGTTGATCATCTCGGGATCCGCGTCTTCGGGCTTCGGCGCCTTTCCGAGGCCCAAAATGCCGTTCTCGCTGTGAAAGACCACCTCGCGGTCGGACGGAATGTAGTCGGCGACCAGGGTCGGCATGCCGATGCCGAGATTGACATAGGCGCCGTCGGCCATGTCTTGCGCGGCGCGCCAAGCGATTTGCTTGCGGCTCAAGGGCTGCATCATCGACCTCCTACTTGCACGACCCGATCGACGAAAATTCCGGGGGTGTGGATGCCCTCGGGATCGAGCTCGCCCAGCTCGACGATCTCGCGCGATTGGACGACCGTGAGATCGGCGGCCATCGCCATGACCGGATTGAAATTTCGCGCGGCCTTGCGATAGACGAGGTTGCCCCAGCGGTCAGCCTTGAGCGCCTTGCAAAGCGCGACGTCGCCGCGGAGCGGCTTCTCCAGCACGTAGAGCTTGCCGTCGACCTCGCGAGTTTCCTTGCCCTCGGCGAGCTTCGTACCCACTGACACCGGAGAATAGAACCCGCCGAGACCGGCCGCGGCGGCGCGCATCCGCTCGCTCAGCGTTCCCTGAGGGACTAATTCGAGCTCCAACCGTCCCGCCTTGTAGGCAGCCTCGAATTGATGCGGATTGTCCGACCGCGGGAAGGAGCAAATGATCTTGCGGACACGGCCGTGCTTGATGAGGCCGGCCAAACCAGTGTCGCCATTGCCGGCATTGTTCGCGACCGCGACCAGATCGCGTGCCCCTTGCTCCAGCAACGCATCGAGAAGCTCATTCGCGACCCCGGCCTGCCCGAAACCGGCACACAGGATGACCGAGCCATCCCTGATGCCCGCGACCGCCTCGGCGAGGCTCCTGACCCGCTTATCGATCATCTCAGAATGCGACCCGGTCGCCACCCTTGAGCTGCAACATGCTGCGGGCCTCATCGGGGCTCGCGAGCTCCAGCGACAGGTTCTCCAGGATCGAGCGGATGCGGCGCACCTGATCGGCGTTGGACTTGGCAAGTTGCCCCTTGCCCACGTAAAGCGAGTCTTCGAGCCCGACCCGCACATTGCCGCCCATGATCGCGCCCATGGTCACCAAGGGAAGTTGGTGGCGCCCGGCCGCAAGGATCGACCAGTAGTACTCGTCGCCGAAGAGCTTGTCGGCGATGGTCTTCATGTGGACGAGGTTCTCGGGATCGGCACCGATCCCACCGAGGATCCCGAATATCGTTTGCACGAACAGCGGCGGACGCACGAGCTTGCGGTCCAAAAAGTGAGCCAGCGTATAGAGATGTCCGACGTCGTAACATTCGAACTCGAAGCGCGTGCCGTGCGCCTCTCCTAAATTCTTAAGAATATATTCTATATCTTTGAATGTATTTCTGAATATGAAATCACGCGAAGCCTCCAAATGCCTCGACTCCCAATCGTATTTCCACTCCTTGTACCGCGCGAGCATGGGATAGAGGCCGAAGTTCATCGAGCCCATGTTGAGAGAGCACATCTCAGGTGATGCTTTAAGAGGTGCCGCCAACCTCTCCTCCAACGTCATTCCGTGACCGCCGCCAGTGGTAATATTCACAACGGCTTTGGTCGCCTGCTTGATGCGCGGCAGGAACTGCATGAACACGGCGGGATCGGGAGTCGGCCGGCCATCGCGGGGATCGCGCGCATGGAGATGCAGGATTGCCGCCCCTGCCTCCGCCGCGTCGATCGCCTGGCTAGCGACTTCGTCGGGAGTGAGCGGCAAGTAAGGGCTCATGGTGGGGGTGTGAATCGACCCCGTTACAGCACAGGTGATGATGACTTTCTTCGCCGCCGCCGCCATCGCCGCCTCCCTAGGGCACTCTTCATTGTGCTTGGTATTTCACCCGCTCGCGGCGATGAAGTCACGCACCTTCGGAAAAGTCCCGGTTCGCCAGCGTCGACCGTGGAACACGCCGAAGTGACCGACTTTCGGCTGCATGTGATAGGCCTTCCGCCCGTCGGGAAGGCTCGTGCAGAGATCGAGCGCCGCACGCGTCTGACCCACCGCACAGATATCGTCCTTCTCGCCCTCAACACACAGGAGTGCCGTACGTTCGATGGCGGCCGGTTCGACCTCGCGGCCACGGGAAACGAACCGCCCTGTGGCCAGTGCATGCTGCTGGAATACCCGCGACACCGTCTGGAGATAGAAATCCGCCGGCAGATCCATGACGCTCATGTACTCGTCGTAGAAAGCCTTGGTTGCCTGCGCGCTGTCGCCGTCGCCGCGAACAAGATGCCGGAACAGGTGCATGTGGGCCGAGACATGGCGATCGAGGTTCATGCTCATGAACCCCATGAGCTGCAGAAAGCCCGGATAAACCCGCCGGAACGCGCCGGGGTAGCGCGCGGGAACGGTCCCGATCACTTGGCGCTCGAACCAGCGGAGTGAATGGCGTTCCCCGAACCGACTGACCGCCGTCGGTGCGGCGCGGGCGTCGATCGGCCCGCCCATCAAGGTCATGGAGGCCGGTGCTGCGGGGTCGCGCTCGGCCGAGAGCAGCGCCACCCCCGCCAACACCGGAACTGAAGGCTGACAGACCGCGATTACATGGGTCCCCGGGCCCAACAATCGCAGGTCCGTCATCACCAGGTCGATGTAGTCGTCGAGATCGAAGCGGCCGTATAGCAGCGGCACGTTGCGGGAGTTGATCCAGTCGGTGATGTAGACGTCGTGCTCGGGCAACAACGTCTCGACCGTATCGCGCAGCAACGTCGCGAAATGGCCGGAGAGTGGTGCCACCAGCAGGACCCGTGGTTGCTCGGGTGCCCTCTCCTTGCGGAAATGCAGGAGATCGCAGAACGGATGCCGGAATACAACCTCTTCGCTCACGGCCGTGCGGGAGCCACCCACCACGTCGGTCTCTCTGATGTCAAAACCGGGATGGTGGTGCGACATGCCGGCGCGCGAAACCAGCTCGAACCCGGCGGCGAGCGCCCGGACCCCGGGCATGCCGCCGAACAGCGGCCAGGGCTGCTCAAGGCAACCGCGCGCCCAGTCGGCTATCAGCCGCACGGGTGCGAAGGCGTCGCTATGCGCCTGGTAGGTTTCATAAAGCATGAGATTAGCGCGCGCTCCTCAGGGGCTTAGGCGCGCCTGCGGCGTCATAGGGGGAGAGGCAAGCCGCGAAAGCGGCGAGGCCAAGGCGCGGGCAAAACACCCGTTCCCTTTAATGCGCGCGGACTAGCGGGTCAAGCGCCGCCCGATCAGGGGCGTCTCATCCCTCTTCGGCCAACTGGAAAAAGCGACGATCGTTCAGCACCTCGACCGAGACCGTCTTGGTATCATATGTGGCGCCCACTCTGACGAGGTGGGCATGCGCGATTGGTTGATCCAAATAATGAGAGATAGACGCGATCTCCCAGATTACCCTCTTATATTCGACCGCAACGAAACGGCGACCAATCGCTATCCCGGACGGCACCGGCCGCACCGACCGCAACGCATCAGTCCACTTCGAGCGACGCTCGAGACGTGCCATGACGCTCTCCGCGGGTTACTTGCCCTTGAAGGCGAATTGGCGCGGAGATTAAGAGTTTCAAGTTTGCGATCTATCGATTCTCCGGAAAGCACACAACTCTTAGGGATTACCTCGAGCATTTCGCTCGGAGGGCTAGGTCACCGGTCGACGGCGCCGAAATTCCGGCCTGTCCCACCGCCCACCGCGCAGGATATCGACCAGCCGTAGCGCTGCATCGAACACGTCAATGTGCCGCAGGTAGAGGGGTGCCAGACCAAAGCGCATGAGATCGGGTGCGCGAAAGTCGCCGATTACGCCCTCGGCGATCAGCGCTTGCACGACTGCATATGCCTCGCGGTGGCGAAAGGATACTTGGCTGCCCCGCCGATCGGCGACGCGAGGCGACGCGAGCTCGATCTCGCCCAGTCCATTTGCCTCAATCAAAGTTATGAAGAGGTCCGCAAGTCCAACGCTCTTGGCGCGAACCGCTCGCAGGTCAACATCGCGCCAGAGTTCGAGCGCGGCATCGAGCGCCGCCATCGAGAGGACCGGTGGCGTGCCGCAGAGCATGCGGGCGATGCCACCTGCTGGCGCGTAGGTGGGATCGAATTCGAAGGGGGCACGATGGCCCATCCATCCCTCGAGAGGCTGTCGCATCCTCCCTTGCAATTCGCGCCGCACATAAAGGAAGGCCGGAGCGCCGGGCCCGCCATTCAGGTACTTGTAGCCGCAGCCAATCGCAAGGTCGGCTTCGGCCTCGTCAAGCCGTACCGGCATGGCCCCCACGGAATGGGAGAGGTCCCAGAGCGTGAGAATGCCGTGGCGATGCGCGGCCGCAGTGAGTTCCCGCATGTCGTGGCGATAGCCAGTGCGGAAATCGACCTCGGTCAGGCTGAAGACTGCGACCTCGGAACTCATGGCCTCGATCAAGCGATCCGATGCGACCAGTCGCAGTTCCGGCCCGCCCGAAAGGAAGTCACGCGCACCCTCGGCGATGTAGAGATCGGTCGGGAAGTTGCCGCGCTCGGAAAGGATAACGCGCCGCCCCGGCTGCATCGCGAGCGCCGCCGCCAGCAGCTTGAACAGATTGACCGAGGTGCTGTCGGTCACCACCACTTCATCGCTCGCGGCGCCGATCAGCGGTGCGATCTTGGCTCCTACCCGATGCGGCAGCTCGATCCAATGCGCTTCGTTCCAGCTCCGGATCAGCCCCTCGCCCCACTCCTGCCGCAGCACCGTTTGCAACCGCTCCGGCACCGCCTTCGGCAGCGGCCCCAGCGAATTGCCATCGAGATAGATCACGCCTTCCGGCAGCAAGAAGCAGTCGCGGAGGTGCGCCAGCGGATCGGCGCGATCAAGGGCTTCGGCATCGGAACGGGAAATCATGGGACAGGAAACACGTTGTCCAACCGCCTGAACGCAGATTGCGTATCCTATGCTGCTTCGCGCCGCGACCGTCAAGCCGCGACATAGTTCGTCTGGATGATCATGACACCCCTTCTCTCCTGCGCCATTCTTCGAAGAGGCATCGGGATGAAGGTGAAATCGATCATGGCGGCGAGAGCATGAGCAAGTACGCGGCGCCGCATTCCGCGATTGCCGAGACCCTGTGGCCGGCCGTACCGAACCCGGTGTCGGCGCTGATGCTGGCGCTGATCCAGCAATTCGAGCGCTCGGAGCGCTGGCCGCGGGAGCTCGTGGAAGAGCAGCAATTTCGCCAGCTTCGGCCGCTGCTGGAGCATGCCTATCTGGGGTCCCCATTCCATCGCGCGCGTCTTGAGGCCATTGGATACCGACAAGGGCAACCGATCACGACGGAATTCTGGCAAGCCATTCCGGTGCTGACACGGCGCGAGGTGCAGGAGAACTGGAACGAGATCGTCTGCAAGGAAATCCCCGAGGCGCATGGCCGCGTGCTCCAGGATTCCACGTCAGGGTCCTCGGGGATGCCGATCAAAATTCTCAAGACCGACCTGATGCAGCGACTATGGGAAGCCGCGACGCTGCGCGATGAGCTGTGGCAGGGGCGCGATTTCCGGTTGAAGATGGGTGTCATCCGGCGCGATCCCGAGGGTGTCGTCGATCCCAGCGGCCGGCGCTTGGAGAATTGGGGCGCTCCAGTCGCCACGGTCTATCCAACCGGACCGCTGGTGCTCATCGACTCTCGGAACACTACCGACCAGCAGGCGGAGTGGCTGCTGCGCGAGCGTCCGGACTATCTCCTGAGCTTTCCCTCGATCCTGAAGCATCTTGCGCGTCACCTGCGCGGTAGTACGGTTCCGTCGCTCAAGGGCGTGCGCACCTTCGGCGAACTGGTCGAGCCCGAACTGCGGGCGCTGAGTCGGCAGGTGTTCGGCGCCGAGGTGGCGGACGTCTATTCGGCCGCCGAAGTCGGTTATATGGCACTGCAATGTCCGGCCCACGAACACTATCACGTGCAGTCGGAGCTCGTGCGGCTGGAAGTGCTCGATGCCGATGGCCGGCCCAGTGCGCCCGGCGAAGCCGGTCGAATTGTCGTGACGCCGCTGCACAATTTTGCGATGCCGCTGCTGCGTTACGCGATCGGCGACGATGGCGTTCTCGATGCCGCCCCCTGCGCTTGCGGGCGTACTCTGCCGGTGCTGCGCGATATCCGGGGCCGAGCGCGCGACATGCTGGTATTGCCCTCGGGGGCGCGACGCTTCTCGCTGCTTGGCACGCGCGGCCTCGCCGGGGTCCCGGGCCTTCTGCAAATTCAAGTCGTGCAGAAATCCATCTACGAGATCGAAACCAGGCTCGTGACCCGCCCCGGCTTCGGTCCGTCGGAGGAGGAACAGCTCACGGCGCATCTGCAGAGGGCGCTCGGCGAGCATCTTGCCATACGCTTTACCTATCACGCGGAAATCCCACGTGCGCCCAGCGGCAAATACGTGGATTTCGTCTGCGAAGTGCAGGACTGAGTCCGCATGAGAACCGAGGCGGCGGCACTTTCACTCCTGCTCTCGATCGGCGCCGCATCGCCGCTTGCGGCCCAGGAGCTGCGGATTGGACTTGCCATCGAGCCGACCTCGCTCGATCCGCACTTCAATCTCATGATCCCCGACGAGGCGATCGCGCGGCATTTTTACGATTCCCTGGTGCTGCAGGACGATCAGCAACGCATGGTGCCCGGCCTTGCCATTTCCTGGCGCTCTCTTGACTCCACGACATGGGAATTCCGACTACGTCCCAACGTGCACTTCATCAACGGCGACACCTTCGGCGCCGAGGATGTCGTGGCGTCGCTGAAGCGAGCTCCCAACGTTCCCAACTCGCTTGGAGGCTATGCGCTCTACACCAAGGGAATTGCCGAAGTCGAACTCGTCGATCCTCTGACGGTTCGCATTCACACCCGCGCTCCCGACCCGATCCTGCCGGACGAGCTTAGCATCGTCTCGATCGTCTCGCGGCGTTGCGTCAATGCGACCACCGAGGCCTTCGACGGCGGCGCGGCGGCCATCGGAACCGGTCCCTTCCGTCTGGTCCATTGGATCAAGGGGCAAGAAATCGTGATGGAGCGGAACGATGGTTATTGGGGAGGAAAGGCGGAGTGGCAGCGCGTCACTGACCGCGTCATCACCGCCGATGCCGCCCGCGTCGCGGCGCTCTATGCCGGCGATGTGGACGTGATCGACACGGTACCGAGCAGCGTGCTTGGCGAGATCGAAGCTCGACCCGGTTTGGCGATCGCGCGTGTACCTTCGAGCCGAGCCATATATCTCCATCTCGACAGCTTCCGTGAGCGATCGCCGTTCGTGACCGATGGGGAGGGGCAGCCCCTCGATCCTAACCCGCTTCGTGATGGACGGGTGCGCGCGGCCCTGTCTCTGGCGATCGACCGGATCGGGCTGGTGCGACAGATTTTGAACGGCGCGGGAACACCGGCGGCGCAAATCCTGCCGCAAACCGGGTTCGGCGCCTCGCCGCGCCTGAAACCGGATCCGTTCGATCCCACGGCGGCGCGACGCTTGCTCGCGGAGGCGGGCTATCCCCAAGGTTTCCGGATCAGTCTGCACGCTTCCAGCACTTTCAGCGCCGTCGATCAGAAGGTGGCGGTGGCCATCGGCGGAATGCTGGAGCGGATCGGCATTGCCACCGACGTCGTGGCCCTGCCGGACCCGATCTACCGGTCGCGCCTCCGCAATTACGAGTTCAGCCTGACGTTGCTTGGCTGGCATTCCGAGACCGCGGAAGCTTCGAGCTGGCTGCGCGCGATCGTCGCGACGCCGGACCCCGCTCATGCCTTGGGTTACGCCAATCGCGGACGTTATTCCAACCCGGCACTCGACGATCTTCTGGGCGAGGCTGCGACCGCGATGAACGAAGAGGCACGCCGCAAGCTGCTGGAGCGCGCGAGCGAGCTGGCGATCGAGGATCACGCGGTGATCCCGCTCTATTTCGCCGATGGGATATGGGCGTTTCGCGACGACTTATCCTATCGGCCGCGCATCGACCTCTTTACGCTTGCCCAGAACGTGACGGGAAAGCGGTGACTGCCGCGCTTAGTACGTCCCCGGATACATGCCGCCGTCGCACAGCCAGTTCTGTCCCGTGATGTAGCTCGCCTGCTGGCTGCAGAGAAAGGCGCACATGGCGCCGAATTCCTCGCTCGTGCCGAAGCGGCCGGCGGGGATGCTCGCGAGGCGCTCTTGCTGTGCCTGCTCCACCGAAACGTTGCGGTTCTTTGCCACCGCCTCGAAATTCGAGCGCAGGCGATCCGTCATCACCGCGCCAGGCAGCAGGCTGTTGATGGTGACATTGTGGCACACGGTCTTGCGCGCAAGCCCGGCGATGAAGCCGGTAAGGCCCGAGCGTGCTCCGTTCGAGAGGCCGAGAATTTCGATGGGTGCCTTAACCGAGCTCGAAGTGATATTGACGATGCGGCCGAAACGCCGCTCGATCATGCCGTCGACGGTGCGGCGAATCAGCTCGATCGGCGTCAGCATGTTGGCATCGAGCGCCTTGATCCAGACCTCGCGGTCCCACTGGCGGAAGTCGCCGGGCGGCGGCCCGCCCGCGTTGTTGACGAGGATGTCCGGGTTGGGACAGGTCTTGAGCGCCAAATCGCGGCCTTCGGGGGTGGTGATATCGCATGTGATCGCGGTCACTTTCACGCCGGTCTTGCTGCGGATATCCTCCGCCGCAGCGTGCAGCGCCTCGGCGCCGCGCGCGAGGATCACCAGGTTGACGCCCTCCTGGGCCAACGCCATGGCACACCCCCTACCCATGCCCTTGCTCGCCGCACATACGAGTGCCGTCTTGCCCCGGATGCCGAAATCCATCGTCGCCTCCTGTAATTTTCGCCGTCATCATAAGCCGCACATCGGCTTGGTCCAGTCCGTCACGTTATGCACTCTGCATAGCGACCCCGTCGGCTACGCTTCTGCATAGCTTTCCCGCTTTCGGTGACTTAGCTTGCTGGAAATTGAGTGACCATCGGGCGACCATCCGCGAAGGAACCTCATTGAAAGGGAACGAGACGATGTCGCTTGCAAATATTTCGAGCGTAGAGGACGTGGAAGAGGTTCTGAGTTCAAAGCGCCCGCCGCCCGTCCGCCTATTGCATGAGATCTGGCAGCAGCGTCGAAACGTACCCGAGCCCGCCGCGCGCAAGGCTGGAACGACCGCGGGTCGCCAGATCGAATGGATCCAGAGTGGCCTTAAGCTGTGCCGACAATTTGTTGAAAAGGCATATGAGACGCGGGAATACCGGCTCGTCTGCG
The DNA here is from genome assembly GCA_035517495.1 of Allostellaceae bacterium. Lineage (GTDB taxonomy): Bacteria > Pseudomonadota > Alphaproteobacteria > ATCC43930 > CGMCC-115725 > DASZHJ01. Next base: position 24,679 of record DATIYT010000021.1, read on the forward strand.
ACGCGGCCGGCGAGGCGTTGCGCGAGTGGGCGGGTAAGGACGGCACGGTAGATTCCCTGCTTATGCGGATGTGTTTCGCATCTGCATTCACGCGCCTCGGCGACATCCCGAAGGCGAACCAGCAACTCAAGCTATGTCTCGAACAAGCATCGGGGAGAGGTTTGCGTGCCGAAATTCATCAGCAACTGGGCGATGTCCGGCGCGAGGAATGGGCGCTTGCCGACATCAGGGCTGCGCGGGTTCAGGCGGCCGAGGAAGCACTCAGCCACTACCGCCAAGCCCACGAACTCAACCCGGATTCTGTCGACGCAATGGTATGGCTAGCCGCCTGTACACTCTACGTTGCGGGGAAGGATGCGGCTCGGCGCGAGCAAGCTCATAACCTAGCCCAGCAGCTGTTGGATTTTGCACGGAAGCAAGAGAAAACGACGGGCCCCGCATTCGATACCCTGCGCGCGCTGGCCGAAGCACAGACGCTGCTCGGCCAGGAAGACGAGGCACTGAAGGCCTATCAGGCGCTGCGTGGCGCCGACGACTACACATTCGATGCGATGGCTGACGCTCGCTACCGAACCCGATTTCTCGCTGATGCGCTAGGCAAGCCACTTCAGACTTTCTACAAGGCGTTTCCGCCGCTGCAGCTCATAGTCTTTTCTGGCCACATAGCAGACCGCGTAAAGGTTCCAGATCAAATAGACCGCTCCGATCAAAGCGAGTTCCCGCGCTTTCCGGCGGAACAGATCGATACGGTCCGCAAACTGCTATGCGGGCGGCTCGACGAATTCGAGGCCTGTCGGGGCATGGCGAGCGCTGCGGCGGGTGCCGACCTGCTGTTTCTGGACGAACTGGGCAAGAGAGCGGATAGCCTCTTCTATGTCGTCCTTCCGTGGTCAGAACAGGAATTCCGTCGGAACAGTGTTGAGCACTATGATCCTCCGGCGCTTTGGACGAAGCTATTCGAGAGCGCCACTCAACGCGCCGCGAGCGTCAGGGAACTCGGGGAGTTCTACCAGCCTGCTGCCGATATCGGCTGGCAATATATGCTGGAGGTCCAGGGTGGGCTTGCGCTGAACACCGCGCGGATGCTCCGGCTCGACATCAAGCCATTGGTTCTTTGGAACCACGAGCCCGGAGGCACGGCGGATTTTGTGCGGTTCTGGAAACAGCTGGGTTACGAGCCCGATATTCTCGATATGCCGAAGGTTGAGAGCGGATCTAGCGAGTTGAAGCAGAAGACAGCCCGCCGAGCGGAGCGACCGGTTTTGCACCAGGAAGTGAAGAGCATGCTATTTGCCGACATCGTCGGCTACAGCAAGTTCAAGGAAGAGGCCATCCCCAACTTCGTCACCTGCTTTCTCCATCGCGTTTCCCAGCTCGCCGCGGCGAGCCCAAGCGCGCCCCAAAGCATTGCCACCTGGGGCGATGCCATTTATTCCGTCTTCGACTTCGCTGCCGATGCCGGCAATTTCGCGCTCGAATTGACGCGCATGATCCATGACAACCGTGACGAATGGATTCAAAAAGAACTCTTTTGGATGGAATCTGTCGCAGGCAGCGACGAACCCGTTCCGCGGGCACTGAATATTCGTATCGGACTGCACACCGGCCCGGTCCTGCAGCACTACAATCCGCTGATGCGCCAACTTGGGTTCACCGGCGCGCACGTGAGTCGAGCGGCCCGTATTGAACCGGTGACCTTGCCAGGCGAAATCTATGCTAGCGAGGAATTTGCGGCGTTGGTGGAATTGGACGGAGCGGTCCGGTACGCGGCGGAGGAAGATGCAAAAAAGCGTGGTGACGCCGCTCCTGACTTCGACGGTGGACCACCTGCCACATTCGTCTGCGAATACGCCGGCAGCATGGCGTTGGCGAAAGGTTATCCGGGGCGATACCGAATTTATCGCCTAAATCCGACGCGGCGGCTCGATATCGAGGAACTCGCCAAGGCGATCCACGAAAGCTATTGCGAAGAAGCGCGCAAACGCAATGAAACCGCCGAGACGAACGCGGCACTGCGGCGATGGGAAGAGCTTGCGGAAGATAAGCGCGACGCCAACCGCGCGCAGGCCGCTGATATTCGCAATAAGCTGAGTATGCTCGGTTATGAATTGACCGTGCGCGGCGGGATCGACCCGGTGGACATGCCGCTTCCAACGGAACGCGTCGAGGCGATCGCCCAGCACGAACATTTGCGCTGGATGGCTGAGCGGCGCCGCGATGGTTGGACTTACGCCGAAGAGCGCAACGACGAACTGAAGCATCACACGTTGCTGGTCGAATGGGATCGGCTCAATGAGGTGGATAAAGAGAAGGACCGCGTCACCGTCCGCAATCTGCCCACCTGGATTAAACGAGCGGGGTTTCGGGTTCGGAAATGCGATTGAGCGCTCTGCCCGCCTTTTCGCTTACGGTTTTGCACCAAGCATAATTTGACGCACCGCAGCTTCACCCGCCGTATGAAGACCCCTCTACCCACCCCCTGGAATCGCCTTCAGCGACTTGATGTAGACCGCGATTGCGTGGCGGTCTTCCGGCGTGAGTTGGCCCGTGCCTTTGACGACCTCAGCCATCCCCGAGCCGACGTAGTCGAAATCGGGGGTTTGCCCTGTCTCCAGCAGCCGCTCGATATCTTCAACACTCCATTTGCCGATGCCATCCTTCGGATCGGGCGTAATGTTGGGTACCTTCTGTCCGTCGGGTCCGTTGGGATTGCCTGAGAAAGCCAAGCCCTTCTCCATCGCGCCCATGAAATTGCGGGGGGTGTGACATTCGCCGCAGTGCGCGACGGCATTGGCGAGGTATTTGCCGCGGTTCCAAACGGCGTCACGGGTGGGATCCGACTGCAACGGTCCCGGAGCAAAGAAGAGCATCCTCCAGAACATAACTCCGGCACGCAGGTTGAACGGAAAGGACACGTCGTGCGGCGTGTTGGCGCGCGCGACCGGCGGCTGCGCCATAAGAAAAGCGTAGAGGTCACTGATGTCCTGATCGGTCATCCCCGTAAACGAGGTAAAGGGGAATACCGGAAAGAGCTGCTCCGCACCGGGGGCGATACCGAAGCGCAGGGCACGACGAAAATCCGCCTCGGTCCATTTGCCGATTCCGGTCGCGGGATCAGGAGTGATGTTCGGGCCATAAAAGGTGCCGAACGGAGTTGCAAGCGCGCGGCCGCCCGCGAGCGGCTTGCCGTCATGCTTCACGTCGGTGTGGCAGCTCACGCAATCGGCGGCGGCAAAGATGTAAGCGCCTCGTTTCACCGCGGCATCGTCCGCATCGGCCGGCGCCGATGCGGCAGCGCACATCAAAAAGGCAGCGGCAAATGTGTTTCGAATTGCCTGTATCGTCACCGCTGCCCCTTCATTCTCCGTCCCTATTTGATCTCCGGTCCGCGGAAGGTGCCGTGGCAGGCGCCGCAGCCGTTCTTACCGACGTCGCCAAAAGCGACCTTGGCGGCATCCTTGTCGCCCTTCTGCAGAGCCGCCAACAACTTCTCTTCCTCGCTCTTGAGCGTCGCCGCGTGTGCGAGGAACTTGTCCATCTGCTGCCAGATTTCAGGCTTGGCGCGCGTGGCCTTAACCGGTAAATCCGCGATCGCGGTTCCAGCAGGCCAGAGCCGCGCGTTGCCGATCTTGCCGGCAATGGCGATCAGGTCCTGAGCCTTTGCCACCGCGGCCGCCTGTTCGCCGGTTCCCGTAATATAGGCGTTGATCACCTTCTGATCGTCGCCCTGCTGGTCCATAAGATCTTGGCGCTCCTTTACCAGGGCCATCTTGTCCTGCGCCAAGGTGCTCACGCAGCCGACCGCGATCACGACGCCAGCCGCAACCGCCACAACGCCCCATTGCGTATATCTTTTCATTGCGTCCCCTCCCTAACGAGATCAGCACGCGCCCTTAGGCCGCAGCCACAAGCCGCGCCTTCACGTCGATGATAGCGAGTCATCCCAGTTCCGCGCATCACGATCGGGTTATAGGGATTAGCGCAACCGCCGCAGACGCTCAGAAAGACCTGGGGCAACCGCCATCTATTCCCCGCACTCCCGTTTTAGCGGGTCTGCGGGGACGACCTATCTAGCTGATCGGCCGCAGGACATGGGTCTTGTACCCCGCGCGTTCCGCAATGCGGTCGTACCACGCGCGCAAGTGTGGCATGTCCGGGCGTTCGATCGGATAGTTGTACCAACGATGAACGAAAATCCCGACGCAGATATCCGCCAGGGTTAGATGCTGTCCCGCGAAATACGGCCTTCGGTCCCTCAGATGGCCTTCGACGATGCGCCAGAGATCGAGACTGCGCTTGTGCGCGCCTTCGAGGGCAGCCGCATCGCGGCGCTCCGGAGGGGTCCGGTAATAACCGAACAGCAGCACCGCCATCGGTGCCGAGAGTTGAGAAATCTGCCAGTCCATCCAGCGCTCTACATAGGTGCGTTCAACGGGATCCTTCGGGTGCAATTGCTGAAAGCCGCGCGTCGCCGCGAGATAGCGGAGAATGGTGTTGGATTCCCACACGACGGCCTGGCCATCCTCGATCGTGGGGACGAGCGCGTTGGGGTTGAGCGCGAGATAGTCGGGGTCGCGGGTGCGGCCAAAGTTGAGGCCGGCATCGATCCGCTCGAAGGGAATGCTCATCTCCGCACAGCCCCAGAGCACCTTTTGCACGTTGGACGAATTGGCGCGTCCCCAGATCTTCACCATGGCTGCGCTCCTCTTTCTTCAGACATCATGCACGTCGATAACACCCGGCAGCGACTTCACCGCGGCGCGTACACGCGGGCTGATGTGGTAGCCGCCTGGCAATGTGATTTCGACCTCGCGCGCGGGCGGAAGAGGCACCACGAGGGTGACGCGCCCTTTGCCCCCGCTCTCGCGACCCACCAGCCCCTTGAGCGGCGGAAGCGTGGCGGCCTCGCGCAAGAACACCTTGAGCCCTGCCGCCGCCTGCGCCACCACGCCGTCGAGCGGTTCGATGCGTTGCGCCGTGAGGCGGATGGTGTCGCCCTCGGTGCGAGCATCTGCTGTCAACAGAAGCGGCTGCGCGGCGTCGAGCAGTCCGCGCGCTTGACCCAGCACTTCGGAAAATACCGTGACTTCGAAGAATCCGCCGGCATCGGACATTTGCAGGAAGGCGAAGCGATTGCCGCGCGCGGAGGTGCGTTCCTTCTTGCCGACGACGATGCCCGCGAGCTTGACGCGGCTCGACCCACCCATCGCAAGTCGCGGTGCCAATTCCGCAGAGCGCACGACTCCGATGCGTTCGAGGCTCCGGCCATAGGCGTCGAGCGGATGGCTCGAAAGATAAAACCCGATCGCCTCGAACTCCTGCTGTAGGCGTTCCATCGGCGTCCAGTCAGCCTGCTGCGGCAGCGCCATGCGCCTCTGCGTCTCGGGTGCATCGCCGAACAGGCTCACCTGTCGGCTCTCGCGTTCGGCCGCGGTGACGGTCGCATGACGCAACAGCATCTCCGAAGCCAGCAGAGTCTGCTGCCGGTTCGGGTTGAGCCTGTCGAAGGCACCGGCCTTCGCCAAGCCTTCGAACTGTCGCTTGTTGAAGCCCTTAAGATCAAGGCGGCCGGCGAAATCGAACAAATCTCGGAATGGTCCGCGCGCGTCGCGCTCGGAAACCACCGATTGCATCGCTTGCGCGCCCACCCCTTTTATGGCGGCGAGCGCATATCGGATCGCAGCACCCTGCGGCGTCTCCTCGACCATGAATTCGACGCCGGATCGATTGATGTCCGGCGGCAGCAGCCTGATTCCGAGGCGATCGCACTCTTGCCGGAACAGGTTAAGCTTATCGGTATTGCCGAGATCGAGCGTCATTGACGCCGCCATGAACTCGACGGGGTGGTTCGCCTTCATGTAGGCGGTCTGATACGAGATCAACGCGTAGGTGGCGGAATGGCCCTTGTTGAAGCCATAACCCGCGAACTTCGCCACCTTCTCGAAGATCATCTCCGCCTGCGCCGCCGGCACGCCGCCCGCGACGGCACCGTCGATGAAATTGCGGCGCTGCGCCTCCATCTCCGACTTGATTTTCTTTCCCATGGCGCGCCGCAGCAAATCCGCGCCACCAAGCGTATAGCCGGACAGGACCTGGGCGATCTGCATCACCTGCTCCTGGTAAACCATCACGCCGTAGGTTTCGCGCAGGATCGGCTCGAGCGAGGGGTGGAGATAATCCGCGGTCTCCTCGCCATGCTTGGCGTTCAAATATTTCGGAATATCGTCCATGGGACCGGGCCGGTAGAGCGCCACCAGAGCAATCAGGTCTTCAAACCGGTTGGGCTGCATGCGCCGGAGCACGTCGCGCATACCCTGCCCTTCCACCTGGAACACGCCCACGGTATCGCCGTGAGTCAGCATTTCGAAGGTTTTCGCGTCGGCGAGCGGCAGGCGCTCCAGATCGAGCATCGTGCCGCGCTTGCGCACGAGCTCGACCGCACGTTGCAGCACCGTCAGGGTCTTGAGGCCGAGGAAGTCGAACTTCACCAGACCCGCAAGCTCCACATATTTGAGATTGAACTGGGTGACCGGCATGTCCGACCGCGGGTCGCGATAGAGCGGCACCAGCTCGTCGAGGGGACGGTCCCCGATCACCACGCCGGCCGCATGCGTGGAGGCGTGCCGGTAGAGACCTTCGAGCTTGAGCGCGATCGTCATCAGTCGCCCGACCGCCTCGTCGCCGTCTCGCATCGCCTGGAGCTGCGGCTCTCCCGATATCGCCTGCGCCAAAGGAATGGGGTTGGCGGGATTGTTGGGTACGAGTTTGCAGATGCGGTCGACCTGGCCATAGGGCATTTCCAACACGCGGCCCACGTCGCGCAGCACAGCGCGCGCCTGCAGCTTGCCGAAGGTGATGATTTGCGCCACCCGGTCCCGGCCGTATTTTTCCTGCACGTACTGGATCACTTCATCGCGCCGGTCCTGACAGAAATCGATGTCGAAATCCGGCATCGACACTCGCTCGGGATTAAGGAAGCGCTCGAACAGCAATCCGAACCGCAGGGGATCCAGGTCGGTGATGGTGAGCGCCCAGGCGACGACGGAGCCCGCGCCGGAGCCACGGCCCGGACCGACCGGTATACCCTGCCGCTTCGCCCATTGGATGAAATCGGCGACGATCAGAAAGTAGCCGGCAAAGCCCATGTCGATGATGGTTTCGAGCTCGAAATCGAGCCGGTCGCGATAGGGCTTGCCGGCGTCGGCGCGCTCGCTTTCGCTCATTTCGGCACGATAGACCTGCGCGGCAAGGCGTTGCTCGAGCCCCGCCGCGGAAGCGAGACGAAGCTCGTCTGCTTCACTACGCCCGGAAGCGCAGGGGAATGCGGGCAGGATCGGTCGCCGGGGCTCCGGCATAAAGGCGCAGCGTCGTGCAATGACCAGCGTATTGTCGCAAGCCTCCGGCAGGTCCGCGAACAGGATGCGCATCTCGGACGCCGACTTGAAGTGATGCTCCGTCGTGAGCCGCCGTCGTTCGGGATTGCTCAGCACGGTGCCGCCGGCAATACAAAGCAGCACGTCATGCGCCTCGTGGAAGTCGGCATCGGCGAAATGCGCGTCATTGGTGGCCACCAACGGCAAATCGTAGCGATAAGCGAGATCCACCAGCGCCCCTTCGACCCGATCCTCCACCGGATCGCCGTGCCGCATCAACTCCACGTAGAGCCGTCCCGGAAACAACGCCATGAGCCGAAGCAGCACGGCTTCCGCGGCCTCGCGCTGGCCCTCCGCGAGGAGCCGTCCCGCAACACCGCTCGGCCCGGCAGTCAGGGCGATCAACCCCTCGGTCATGCCTTCAAGCGCATTCAGATCGATCTGCGGCGCCTCCCCCGAGTCGCTCGACAGGAATGCCTTGCTGACGAGCTTCAGCAGATGTGCGTAGCCGCTCTCGTTCTGAACCAGGAGAACGAGCCGGTCCGGTTCCGGTGCGGGCCCGATCCTGCCGAGCCGGCTCCCTTCGATGCCATCGGTCCGCCGGATCGCCAGCTCGCAGCCGATAATCGGCTGAATTCCGGCCTCGGCGCAGGCTGTCGCGAACTCGAGGGCGCCGAACAAATTGCCGCTGTCGGTAATCGCCACCGCGGGCATGCGATGGCGCTGGCAGAGTTTCACAAGCTCCTTGATCTTGATCGCTCCGATCGAGAGCGAATAGGCCGAGTGAACCCGGAGATGGATGAAGTCCGCGTGCGACATGGAACTCCATCCTCGCAGATCGAGGCGGGCTTGTCAGCCCGATCGATCGCTTCTCACAACTTTCGCTCCCGCACCACGCCTTCGTCGAGTGCCAGCACGCGGTCCATTCGCCGCGCGAGCTCAAGATTGTGCGTGGCGATGAGCGCGGCAAGGCCGGTCTTGCGCACCAGATCGGCGAGCACGCCCATCACCTCGTCGGCGGTGTGATGATCGAGATTGCCGGTAGGCTCGTCGCCGAGCAGGACGCTTGGGCGGTTCGCCAGCGCTCGCACGACCGCCACGCGCTGCTGCTCGCCGCCGGAGAGCCGCGCTGGCCGATGTCCCTCTCGTGCGGCGAGCTCCACAGAGCCGAGCAGCTCCTGGGCGCGCACACGGGCGGCGTTGCGGTTCACGCCCGCGATCATCTGCGGCACCATCACATTTTCGAGCGCCGAGAATTCCGGAAGCAAATGGTGGAACTGATAGACAAAGCCAAGCTTTTGACGGCGCATCTTCGTGCGTTCGAGGTCCGACATGCGGCCGCAGTCGTGGCCGTCCAGCTTGACGGTCCCGCCGTCCGGTCGCTCCAGCAAGCCCGCCACGTGCAGCAGGGTGGATTTGCCCGCTCCGGATGGTCCTACCAGCGCCACGATCTCGCCGGTTCTGAGCGATAGAGTGACCCCCCGCAGCACTTCGAGTGTCTCCCCCGCGAGTTTGAAGGTGCGTACGACGCCATCGAGCGCAAGCGCCACCTTACTCATAGCGGAGCGCTTCGACTGGATCGAGCCGCGCCGCGCGCCAGGCCGGGTAAAGTGTCGCGAGAAACGAAAGGCCGAACGCCATCGCCACCACCGAGATCACGTCGGACGCATAAACGCGCGCGGGGATACGCGTGAAGAAATAGAGTTCGGCGTTGAACAGGTCGACGTGAAGAACGTCCTGCAGGAATGACCGGATCGCCTCGATGTGGGTCGCGAATTCGACACCGATGACGAAGCCCGCGAGGGTTCCGATGAAACCGATGCTGGCGCCCGACAAGATGAAAATTCGCAGCACCATGCCCCGGGTCGCCCCCATGGTGCGCAAAATCGCGATGTCGCGCCCCTTGTCCTTCACCATCATGATCATCCCCGAGATGATGTTGAACGCGGCCACCAGGATGATCAGAGTGAGGATCAGGAACATGACATTGCGCTCGATCTCAACCGCATTCATGTATCCGGCATTGCTCTGCTGCCAATCGTAGATGCGCGTGCCCGGTCCCACGATCGCCGCGATGGCGCGGCGTTGCGCGTCGAGATGGTCGGGATCGCTCGCGAAGACCTCGAGGCTCGACACCCCCTCGCCGGTTCTGAAGAAGACCTGCGCGGCGGCCAAGGGCATCAAGATTAGATTGCCGTCGTATTGCGACATGCCCACGTTGAAGGTGCCGACGATGCGGTAGCTTTTGATGCGCGGAACGGTGCCGAAAGCGGTCACATTGCCGTTGGGCGACAGCAACGTCACGCTGTCGCCGACCCGGAGCCCCAAGCGATCCAGCAGCCGCCAGCCGGGAATCACGCTATCGTCGGAAAATTCCTCGAGCGCGCCCTTGGCGATCCCCTGGGCAAGCAATGGCTGACTTGCGATATCCTCGGCGCGAAGCCCACGTACCAGCACGCCGGTCGAAATGCGATCGGTCGAGGCCAGTACCTGTCCCTCCACGAGCGGACGCACGGTTACGACCCCGGGGACTTCCCGAATTTTTGCGTCGAGATCGTCGAACCCGGAAATTGTCTCCCCCGGTCCGTATACGCCGAGATGGCCGTTGATACCGATGATGTTGGCGACGAACTCAACGCGAAAGCCGTTCATCACCGACATCACCACAATCAGCGTCGCGACACCGAGAGCGATACCGAGCAGCGAGAATATGGCGATCACCGAGACGAAGCCCTCTTGGCGCCGCGCCCGGAGGTACCGGAACGCCACCATCCGCTCAAAGGTGCCGAAGATCATCGCGGCGCCGTCAGCCGGTTCAATGCCGCCTCGACCGGCAGCTCCTCGCGCCTGCCGCCACGGCGCTCCTTCAGCTCCACCACGCCTTGGGCCAAGCCCCGCGGTCCCACCGTGAGCTGCCACGGCAATCCGATCAGGTCCATGGTAGCGAATTTGGCCCCCGGCGATTCATCACGATCGTCGTAAAGCACCTCCACCTCCGCCGCCCGCAGTTTGGCATAGAGGTCGTCCGCCGCCGCACGGCATTTCTCGTCCGCGGCACGAAGGTTGATGAGCGCCACCTTGAAGGGAGCAACCGATTCCGGCCAAATGATCCCGGCGTCGTCGTGACTTGCCTCGATGATCGCACCCACAAGGCGCGAGACGCCGATGCCGTAGGAGCCCATCTCCACGAGGACGCTCTCGCCGTTCGGACCGGTGACGGTCGCGTTCATGGGTTTCGAGTACTTGGTGCCGAAATAGAAGATGTGCCCGACCTCGATGCCACGCCCTTCCCGCCGACGCGCCGGATCAACCGTCTGCCACTTCGCCACATCATGCTTCTCATCCGTCGCTGCATACATTGACGTCATCAGGTCGAAGAACGCCTGGAGATCGCCAGCGTTGTAGTCGAACTTGGCGTTGATCCAGTCGATGTCCTCGAAC
>DATIYT010000022.1:0-4333 GCA_035517495.1 Allostellaceae bacterium
GCCCACGACCTCGCAAACCCACGGCGCGAACAGGTCCCATACGACGACCCCGGCGTTGCTCGAAGAGGGTGGGCATAGCAAAAGGCTTCGTCGAACCGTCGCGTCAGCGCCATCGAACCTCCAATCGCGATCTTTGACGACTCGATCCAGTGGCCTTAGTTAAGTCAAGCATGTCGCGCTCAGCGCTCTTCTCCGCCGATCTCTTCGCCGATCTCGAAGCCCCCGGGCCGATCCGGGAGACGATGGGCGAAGGCGCCGTCCTCCTGCGCGGCAAAGCGCTGGCGTTCGAGGACGAGCTCATCGCGGCGCTCGCGGCGATTACGGCGCGCGCGCCGTTCAGGCGCATGGTGACGCCCGGCGGGTTCGTCATGTCGGTCGCGATGACCAATTGCGGCGCGGCCGGCTGGGTCACCGACCGGAGAGGCTATCGCTACGACCGCATGGATCCCGAGACCGGCCAGCCGTGGCCCGACATGCCGGCTTGTTTCGAGCGCCTTGCCGCTGAGGCAACCGCGGAGGCGGGCTATCCCGATTTCGCGCCGGACGCCTGCCTGGTCAACCGCTACGAGCCGGGCGCGCGGCTGTCGCTCCACCAGGACAGGAACGAGCGCGATTTCGCCAATCCGATCGTCTCGGTCTCGCTCGGGCTCATGGCCGTCTTCCAGTTCGGCGGCCTGAAGCGGACCGATCCGATCGCCAAATATGCGCTGCGCCATGGCGACGTCGCCGTGTGGGGCAGTCCATCGCGGCTCGTCTTCCATGGAGTCGCCACGCTCAAGGATGGCTGCCACCCGAAGCTGGGGTGTGGAGCGGCGTGCAAAAGTCGGCCACCTGAGGGGGTGATCGGCGTGCAAAAGTCGGCCATCTCCTGATCAGACTTACATCACCTCCGATTGCAACATCGGTGGTGTTCAGGGGATGCTGACTGTGGAGACGATTGCACGGGTACGGCGGGAGCAGGCGAGAGGTAAGAGCGTCCGGGCGATTGCGCGGGATCTGCGGTTGTCTCGGGACACGGTGACCAAGTACCTGCGGTCCGGCGAGACCGAGGCGAAGTACGAGCGTCATTGCCAACCTTATCCGCAACTCGGGCCGTTCTTGGCCGATCTGGAAGAGTTGCTGGAGCACAATGGACACCAGCCTCGGCGGGATCGGCTGGACAAGCGGCAGCTATTCGAGGCGCTTCGGCGGGCCGGCTATGCCGGCGGCTATGACGCGGTGCGCCGTTACGCTCGGCGCTGGGCAGATATTCGGGCGACGAAGACGGAGGCTAAGGCCACCGAGGCATTTATTCCGCTGACCTTCGCGCCGGCCGAGGCCTACCAGTTCGACTGGTCGGAGGAATGGATCGTCCTCGACGGCATCGCCTTCAAGGCTCAAGTCGCGCACGCCCGGCTTTGCCATAGCCGCATGCCCTACATCCGGGCGTATCCGCGGCAGAGCCAGGAGATGATGTTCGACGCCCATGCCCGGGCCTTTGCCTTCTGGGGCGGCGCCTGCGAGCGCGGCATATACGACAACATGAAGACGGCGGTGGACGCCGTGTTCGTCGGCAAGGACCGCAAGTTCAACCGCCGCTTCGCCCAGATGTGCTCGCATTACCTGGTCGAGCCGACGGCGTGTACGCCTGCGGCCGGCTGGGAGAAGGGGCAGGTCGAGAACCAGGTCGGCAGCCTACGCCAGCGCCTGTTCATTCCGCGCCCGCACGTGAAGACGCTGGAAGAGCTGAACCGGCAACTGGAGGACGGTTGCATCGCCTACGCTCGTGAGAGCCGCCATCCCGACGACCGTGAGCGCACTGTGTGGGAGGTGTTCGAGGCGGAGCGCCCGGCGCTTGTGCCGATCCGCGGGCCCTTCGACGGATTCCGCGAGGTCGATGTCAGCGCCTCAAAGACCTGTCTGGTCCGCTTCGATCGCAACCGCTACAGCATCGAGGCCAAGGCCGCCAACCGGCCGGTCCAGCTGCGGGCCTATGCCGATCGGGTCGTCGTCCGCTTCGATGGCGAGGTGGTGGCCACGCATGAGCGCGTCTTCGGCCGCGACCGTGTTCGCTACAACCCGCTGCACTATCTGCCAGTCCTGGCCCGCAAGCCCGGCGCCCTGCGCAATGGCGCACCGTTCAAGGACTGGGAGCTGCCGCCCAATCTGACCAAGCTGCGCGCCCGCCTCGGCCGTTCCGACGAGGCGGATCGCCAGTTCGTCGGCATCCTCGCCGCCATCCCCGAGGACGGTCTCGATGCCGTCGAGGAAGCCTGCCGCCTAGCCTTGTCCGAAGGCCTGTGCAGCCGCGATGCGGTGCTTAACATCCTCTCATGGGGCCGCGACAGTGCGCCGCCGGCGCCCTTGGCGGCGCCGTCCCTACCGCAGTTGCGCCTCGTCCCAACGGCCGATTGCGCCCGTTACGACCGTCTGCGCGTCATCACCCCGGAGGTCGACCGTGGAGCGGCATGATCTGCTGGCGCTGATGACCAAACTCAAGCTCGCCGGCATGCGCGCCGCCTACGACGACATCATGCGCGACGGGCTGAAGCGGCAGCGATCCGTGCAGCAGATCCTCGGCGACCTGTTGAGCGCCGAGGTGGCGGAGAAGGAAGCACGCTCGATCAGCTATCAGATCGGCGCCGCCAAGCTGCCGCTGGCCAAGGAGCTGACCGAGTTCAAGTTTACCGGGAGCCCTGTCAACGAGGCCCTCGTGCGCGACCTGCACGGCGGCGGATTCCTCGAGACACAGCGCAATGTCGTATTCGTCGGCGGGACCGAGCCCGATTCATAATGCTCTTAAGGGGTAGCGCCGGCTGGTCTTCAGACGGCGGAGTTCTGGACGCATGCTTCCTTCGCCGCTCGGCAGCGGAAGCGACCTCGGCGCTCTGGATATCGGCGGTGCGGATGACCCAAGGCGCCCCTTTGCAGATCTGATTTGCGGGAAGAGCGCCTTCGACAATCAGGCGGCGAACGGTCGCGGGACTGACGGCGAGGGTCTCGGCCGCCTCGTCCAGCGTCGCCTCGCCGCGCTCGGCGCGTTCGCCCTCTCGGTAGACGGCGATGCCGTGAATGTTGCGCAGAGTGGCCACCCGCGTTCGCGTCCACGAATGCCCCTTGGCCGTCGTCTTCCCGGTCCGATTGAGAGCGGCCGCGATCCCCATGTCCGGCATCTGTCGGGCCATCGCCCGCACCAGATTGACGACATCGGCGTCGACACGCCAGCGGTGCTCCCCCGTGCGGTTCTTGCGCACGCGGAGTGCCGTATGATCCTCGCCCGCCCAGCGGATGACGAGATCGAGACCGTCATCCTCCACGCGTACGACGATCTCCTCGATCAGCGTGCGCACGATCCGCTTGCGTGTGGCGATGGTCGCCCCTTCCGCATGCCAGGCGCACTCGACGTCGGCGCCGAGCCTCATGAGCGCTTCCCGCTCATCTGGAGTTACGCCGTTCGAAGGCGTGGCGCTGAACGCATCGAGTTCGTCTTGAAGCCGTCGCTCCTCCTTCAGGCGCTCGTTCCAGCGCCGCTCGAGTTCGCCCGCGACCAGCCGGTTGTCGGGATCGACGGCGTCATATTGCCGTCGAGCGTGCGCAGCCTCGAAACGCGCCTGCTTGAGCGCCAGCTCGACCTGTCGGCGCTTCTCGGCGTCCTCGCGTCCACGTTCCTGAAGAGCCGCCAGAGCCGCTTCGACGCCCAAAGGCTGAATGCGCTCGATGACTTCGGCGGCGACCGCGGCGTCGACGCGAAGACTGCCGAAGGAGATGCAGCGCTTCGTCCCGTGGTTGAGGAATGCGCCCTGGCAGTGATAGCGCGCGACGTCGCCCTTCGTTCCGCCGTAAGCGACATGCAGCTTGCGCCCGCAATGGCCGCAGCGGAACAGGCCGGCGAGCAAGGCTTCTCCTCGCCGCACGGCGCCCCGGCTCGCCCAGCTCTTGCCGTTGGCGTTGTCCTTGATCAGGCGCTGATTCCTCTCGAAGGCGTCCCAGCCGATATAACCCTCATGGTGGCCGCGGATCAAAACGTCCCACTCAGGCCGCTCGACCCGAAGACCGCGCGTGACGCGTTTACGGCCATTCTCGATTCTCGTCTTGCTGATCGACCGGCCGTACGCATAGGCGCCGGCGTAAACCGGGTTGGTGAGGATGTGATGGATCGTGTTGTAGACAGGCGACTTCCACTCCAGACGCCTACCTTCCACGCCGTGGCGGGCGGCGGGCAGCGCGATCCTCTCTTGCCGGAACCAAAGATGGACCTGCCGCACGCTCTGCAGTTCGACGAACTTGCGGAAGACCAGGGCAAGCGCCTCCCGCACGCGGAGGTCTGGGTCCCGGTCGATCTGATCGGGTCCGC
>DATIYT010000023.1:0-6131 GCA_035517495.1 Allostellaceae bacterium
AGGGCGTACCAGGAACGGGATTTCTTCCTGCCGTTTATCCGGGTCGTGCCCTACATGGACCCGCTGCGCGGCGATCCGCGCTTCCAGGCGATCCTGAAAAAAATGGACGGCGGTCAACCCTGAAGCGGTGCGCGTCTACGAGCCCAGCTGACTCCGTGGGTTGAACGGCCCTAGTCCAGGCCTGCCCGACGGAAGCCCTCTAGGTAGTGCTCCCGTTCAGCATCGTAGCGGGTTGGTATCTGGCCGGCGATCCACTCGAGCGTAATGTTGGGCTGGACGCGGCGCAGCTCGCGCAGCGCAGCTTCCGCAGTCTCGCTCTGTCCGGCCATGGCTGCGGCCGCAGTCAGGACCCGGTGTGCGCCAACGAAGAAATCGGCGCGCTGGATCCCCAGGCGTGCGAGCCGCATCGCCTCCTCATAGTTACGACCGACGTACTGCGCATAGGCGGCGATGCCGTAAAAAGCTGCCGAAAACGGATCGCGCGGGCTCAAGCGCAGAGCGCGCTCGGCCGCCGCGGCGCCCTCCTGCCACCGCCCGCAGTAGGAGAGCACGAGCCCGTAGTAGCCCTGGGCCAGCGAGAAACTGGGATTGAGCCGCAGGGCCGTCTCGAATGCGGCAAGCGACTCATCGAAGCGCCGCGCATACAGATGAACGCTGCCGAGGGCGAGATGGGCCCAGGGGTCCTCGCTGTCGGCCACGATGGCAGCGCGCGCCGCCCGTTCGGCGATCGGCGAGATGGTTGCGATGTCCTCCCAACCCATGTGGCCGCCGAAGCTGTGGCTGGTTGCGAGCACCCCGAGCGCGCGGCCGTAATCAGGATCGATCGCCACCGCTTTTTCCAGCAGCGCCTGGGCGACGACGTTGTCCGGGCGCGTCAGGCGCCAGAAGTGCGACAGCGCCCGCATCAGCAGGTCCCAGGCATCCAGGCTGTCGGGCAGTTTGCGGCTGGCGCGAAAGTTTTCGGCCGCGTACAGCCGCGGTTCGATCGCCCCGACGATGGCCTCCGTGATCTCATCCTGCACGGCGAACACGTCGGCGAGCTTGCGGTCGTAGCGTTCCGCCCAGAGATGGCTGCCGGTGGTGACGTCGTTGAGCTGCGCCGTGATCCGCACGCTGTCGCCGCTCCGGCGCACGCTCCCCTCGACCACGTAGCCGACGCCGAGCTCCTCGGCGACCTGCTTCATGTGGACGGACTTGCCCTTGTAGATGAACGAGGAATTGCGGGCGATCACGAAAAACCAGCGCAGCTTGGAGAGCGCGGTGATGATGTCCTCACTGATGCCGTCGGAGAAGTATTCCTGCCCCGGGTCGCCGGTCATGTTGGTGAACGGCAGCACGGCGATCGCGGGGCGGTCGGGCAGCGGCTGCGCGAAGCGCGCTCGCACTCGCGCCTCCTCCTCCGAGCGGCCGGGCGAACGCGCGCCCTCGCCTTCCGACGGAGTCTGAACATCGGCGACGAAGCGCAGGCCCTTGCGTGCAAAAGTGCGGATCAGCCTCTGCTCATCGCCCGTGTCGCCCACCGCCCGGCGCACCGCGTTGATGCGGGTCGTCAGGGTCGAATCGGAGACGATTCGCCCGGCCCAGACGGAAGCGATGAGATCGTCCTTGCTCACCACGCGATCGCGGTTCTCCACGAGGTAGACCAGAAGATCGAAGACCTGCGGCTCGATTGCGACCGCTTCCGACCCCCGCCGGAGCTCGCGTCGGTCGGTGTCAAGCACATGATTTTCAAAGAGATATTTCACGTCTGCGCGTTGCCGGACGGGCCGTGAAGCCTCTCGGCGAATAATCAAGGCGATCTCGGGGAAAAATCAAGTTCGGCTGAAAGTCTCCCACCAGCGTCTGCCGCAACCTACGCACAACCCGATGGCACCGCGCGACCGCGATGCAGGGAAAGAAACTGAAGGAGACCGCACCATGTTCATCTTCAATCGATCGCTCCTGGCAGTCGTCGCGGCGCTGATGGTTCCGGTGCTGCTCGTTCTGCTCGACGGATTCATCAACCTCGGCACGATTTAGAAGAGTCCCACCCAACCGCTGCGAAACGAAGGAGATCTGCCATGCCACTCATCAACGTCAAGGTCATCGAAGGTGTTTTTTCGACTGAGCAAAAGACCCAGATCATCCGCAACCTTACCGACGCGATGGTCGAAATCGAGGGCGAAGCGATGCGGTCCGTCACCTGGACCGTGGTCGAGGAGGTCAAGAGCGGCGCGTGGGGAATCGCCGGCAAGCCACTGACCACCGCCGACGTCCGCGCGCTCGCGGCCACACGCCCGGCCAAGACCGCTTGAGGGATGCAACCCGGCGCGTGCCAAAGTGATGGCGTGCGCCGGGGCGCCGGGATCGTTCGCAGGACCTGGCTCGCGCCGGCTGATCCCCTCGCGCTCGAGGCTGCCGCGCTCGAGGGGCGCCGGTAGTCCGCTCGCCCACTTAAGCAACCGCCTGCGACTCGTCACCCGATCTTCGGCGGAACATTTGCGTTCAGGCGAAACAGGTTATTCGGATCGTACTTGGCCTTGAGAGCGACCAGCCGTTCGAAGTTGGCGCCGTAGTTTTCCCGATAGCCTGCCATCGTGACGTCCGGGTCCATGTAGTTCGTGTAGAAGCCCTTGGTCAGCGGCGCCAAATCCTTCCAGTTCGCACGCATCTTGGCCGTGTTGTCTTCGATCCCGTCCTTGGTGTCCCAGATACTGTGTGCACCGATCGTGAAAAGCATGTCGCGGTTGGGGAACGCCGTCGCCGCGGGCGCCATGTGCCGGTACGCCCCGCCGCAATGATCGAAGAACAAGAGGTACCAGTTCGGCATGCGCTTGAACGAATCGACGATGAGATCGATGCCATCGTCCTTGAGCTGCGTCAACATGCCACTCTTGAGATAGTAGTAACCGCCGGGCGCGAGCAGCTCGTCTGCGCTGGTCTGCAAGGCTACGTAGGGCCTTGGCTTGATGTCATCGCGCAGCGGTTTGCCGAAGGCACGCAGCTTCTTGAGCCATGCCTCACCCTGCTTGCGATCTCCGGACCAGCAGGCCTCGATTTCAATCATCGGACCATTGGTCCCCGTGTAGAGCGCCGGGTCCAGATTGACAACTTCGGGCGCGTCCAGCGCGATGTCACGGTAGAACCGCAGCACATCGCGGGCCTGGTCAACTGGCCAGGTGACATTGCCGCCCAGGATGATCGGATCCATGTCGTGCAGCCGGTATTCAATCGACGTCACGACGCCGAAATTGCCGCCGCCGCCGCGCAGGCCCCAGTAAAGATCGGTGTTCTCCTTGTCGTTCGCCCGAACGAATCTTCCATCGGCGGTCACGAGGTCGAAGGAGGCAGCGTTGTCGCAGGCAAGCCCAAAGCGCCGGCCGAGTCGGCCGAGGCCGCCGCCCAGGGTCAAGCCCGCAGCGCCTGTGTGCGACACGGTGCCCGCGGTGGTCGCCAGCCTGAAGGCCGCGCATTCATGGTCGAGCTGCCCGAGGAGCGAACCCGATTCGACGTAGGCGCGCTTGGTCTCCGGATCGATGCGCACCCCTTGCATCGCCTGCAAGTCAATCACCAGCCCACCATCGCAGCTCGACTTGCCGGAATAACTATGACCGCCCGCGCGCACGGCGGTCAGTAACTGATGCTCGCGGGCGAAATTCACTGCCTGCTGGATGTCGGAGGCGCCCGTGCAGCGCACAATCAGCGCCGGTTTCCTGTCGAACGCGGCGTTCCAGAGGCGTCGCGTCCGTTCGTAGGCCTGGCTGTTCGCCAGCAGCACATCGCCGCGCAGGCCGGCAGCAAAAGCCTCGATCGCCGAGCCAGGCAGGACTACTTCACCACCGGCCAGGGTCTTGACCGGAGTCTCGCCGACCCCTTTGAGTACGGATGAAAATCCACGCAGCGGCCAGGTCGCCGCAAGTGCCAGGCCAGAGCCGACGAATTGACGTCTCTTCATGAATGCCCCCCGTTTGACCGTCGGCATGATGGCCGCCCCGGTCTTGTCAGTCCGGACAAGGCTGTCAGATTGCCCGGGCGAATGCCACCTACATCGCAACGGCAACATGGTGCAGCGCGCTGGCGGAATCCAGGCACTCGCCCCACCGGTTCTGAGCTCGCCGGATCCAGCCGACCTCAGTGCGTCACGGGTTCCTGCGCGAGCTCGAGGAGCACGACGCTCGAGCTCTCTTGCAGGCCCGCGATACAACTATCTAGCCCGCTGAATTGCCGAGAAGCGACCAACTGATATTGGAATCTTGACACCGGTCGTACCCAGGTGAAGTCTCCTCGCAACTCAGCCCGGCGCGATCGACGCGGTGCAATCGTGGTGCACCATAACGCCAGGCGCGCGCTAACCTAGGGGTGGCATTGGCCGCATCGACCAGCAGTCATGGCAGCCGACCTGGCAGCGCCTGAGCCGGCTCAGGAACACGGGGGCGATCGCGTCGTCGCGGTGTTGCGGTCGCACGGGGTTTCCTTGCTCTTCACGCTGTGTGGCGGGCATATCTCGCCGATACTCACCAGCGCCAAGGCTCATGCCATCCGCGTGATCGACGTCCGCGGTGAGGCAACCGCAGTATTCGCCGCCGACGCTGCCGCACGACTGACGGGCATACCCGGGGTGGCAGCCGTAACCGCCGGACCCGGCGTCACCAATTGCGTGACCGCCCTCGAGAATGCGCGGCTGGCGCAGTCACCAACTCTGGTACTGGGCGGCGCCGCGCCAACACTGCTGCAGGGACGCGGCGCGCTGCAGGATATTGACCAACATGCGGTCGTGGCGCCGCACGTCAAGTTCTTTGAGAGGGTACGCCGGGTGCGAGGCCTGGGCCAGGCGATCAACGACGCCTTGAGCGCAGTTCGCGACGGCGTGCAGGGACCGGCTTTCGTCGAGTGTCCGGTCGACCTGCTTTATCCAAAATCGCTCGTAAGTGGGTGGTACCGCGATGCGGCTGGGAAGGGCAAGTCGGTGGCCGGCCGATTCCAGCGGCTCTACGTGAATCAGCATCTCGCCAGATTGTTCGCGGGAAGCGAAACAGCGCCGCCGCTGCCGCCAAGCTCGATCAGCGTGCCCAGCGTGCGCCGCTCCAGCGTCGCCAAAGCAGTCAACCGCCTCGTGCGAGCGTCCCGACCGCTCGCAATAATCGGCAGTCAAGCGCTTGCCGCCGGCACCGACCCGGCCCGTGTGGCCGCCTCCCTCATTCACCTCGGGGTCCCGGTGTACCTGTCGGGTATGGCGCGCGGACTTCTCGGCCGCAACCATCCCCTTCAGCTTCATCATCAACGTCGTCAGGCGCTCAGTGAAGCCGACTGCGTAATGCTGATTGGAACGCCATGCGACTTCCGACTCGACTACGGTCGGCAGCTGCGCCGTTCGAGTACATTGATTGCCGCCAACCGCTGCGCCCGGGAGGCCCGTCTGAATCGGACACCCGATGTTGCGGCGATCGGGGATCCGGGCTTGTTTATTGAGCGGCTGGCTGAAAAGGCCGGCGGGACTTCTGCACGCTGGAAGGATTGGGTCGACACGCTCCGTGAGCGGGATGCGGCAAGGGAAGCCAGCATCGAGCAAGCGGCTGCCATCGAAGGCGAGTTCGTCAATCCGCTTTCGCTGTTGCGAGCGATCGATCGTGCCGCGGGCGACAACGCAATCTTCGTCGCCGACGGCGGCGACTTCGTTGCTACCGCCTCGTATATCCTTCGGCCAAGGGGACCACGCACCTGGCTTGATCCCGGGCCTTTCGGCACGCTCGGCGTCGGGGCCGGTTTCGGCCTAGCCGCGGCGCTTTGCCGACCTGAAGCCGAAGTGTGGATTCTCTTCGGCGACGGCGCTTGCGGTTATGGTCTTAGCGAGTTCGATACTTTCGTGCGCCACGGTATCCCGATCATCGCCGTAGTGGGCAACGACGCCGGCTGGACGCAAATCGCGCGGGAACAGGTGAAACTCCTCAAAGACGACGTCGGTACAGTGCTGGCGCACAGCTCTTATCACGAGGTTGCCGCCGGGTTCGGAGCGGAGGGCATCCTCGTGAAGACAGCCAGTGAGATCTCAGGAGCCATTGCGCGCGCTCGCGCCACCGCAAAATCAGGCAGGCCCGTTCTCATCAACGTGTGGCTGCAGCCAACGGCCTTTCGCGAGGGCTCCATTGCCATGT
>DATIYT010000024.1:0-132385 GCA_035517495.1 Allostellaceae bacterium
GCCGGCGTGCGTGAGGAGGAAGAGATCGCGCTCGTCGATGCCGAAACCGGCGACATCCTCGCCGTCATGGAGGTGCGCGAGAAATACGCGATCGACAAGCAGCTCGAGGCCGAGCACGTCTACCGCACCACCGACCCGAAGCACCCCGGCGTCGCCAAAGTGCTGGCGCAGGGCGAGGTCAACCTCGCCGGCCGCGTCATGGTGCTGAGCGAGGGCGAATACCCGTCGAAATATCCCGAGCTCTATATCCGCCCGGCGCAGGCGCGCGCCATGTTCCTGCAGAAGGGCTGGTCGAACGTCGCCGCCTTCCAGACCCGCAATCCCATGCACCGCAGCCACGAGTATCTGGTCAAGATCGCGGTCGAGGTGATGGACGGCGTCTTCATCCATCAGGTGCTGGGCAAGCTGAAAGAGGGCGACATCCCGGCCGACGTGCGCACGCGCGCGATCCAGGCGATGATCGACAATTATTTCCGCCCGGGCACGGTCATCCAGGCCGGCTATCCGATCGAGATGCGCTATGCGGGCCCGCGCGAGGCGCTGCTTCACGCCCTCATCCGCCAGAATTTCGGTTGCTCGCACCTCATCGTCGGACGCGACCATGCCGGGGTCGGCGACTACTACGGTCCCTTCGATGCGCATCACATCTTCGATCAGCTGTGGGACGGCGCGCTGCAAACCAAAGCGCTGAAGATCGACGTCACGTTCTATTGCCGGAAGTGCTATGGAATGGCGACGGCAAAGACCTGCCCGCACGATCCAAAGTATCGCATCTCGATTTCCGGCACTCAGCAGCGCGAGATGCTCTCCACCGACGCGGAGATACCGCCCGAGTTCAGCCGGCCCGAGGTGGTGGCGATCCTCAAGGAATATTACGCAAGCCTGCGCCCCCCAGGATCGGGGCGGGCGTCATGATCATCGCGCAGATTTCCGATACCCACATCGCCGTGGATATACCCGAAGCCGACCAGCGAATGTGGGACCTCGCGCGCTCGATCGCGAATATCAACACCCTTGATCCGACCCCCGATGTGATTGTTCACACGGGGGATATCGTTCACAGCGGGCGGCCGGACGAATACGCTTTGGCGGCGTCCACGCTCGCAAAGGCGCGCGCGCCGGTCTATGTCGTGGCGGGCAACAAGGACAACCGTGCGAATTTGCACGAGGCCTTTTTGTCACGCGGATACCTCGCGCCCGAACCCGACTTTGTCGATTATGCGATCGACGACTATCCGGTCAGGCTCATCGTGCTGGATACCCTGAGCGCGAGCAGCAACAGGGGCGACTTTTGCGCCGAGCGGGTTAAGCGACTTATCGACCTGATCGATGCCGAGACCACCAAGCCTGTTGCGGTTTTTACGCACCATCCGCCGTTCGTGGTGACGGTCGGTCCGCACCCGCTCCATTTCGAAGCACCGGAACCCATGTCGCGGTTGCAGCAGGCATTGCAGCGCTCCGGGCGCGTCGTCGCGGTCTTCAGCGGTCATGTTCACCGGCCGGCGGCCGGTCATATCGGGAACATTCCGGCGAGCGTGGTGCCGTGCATCGCGACGACGCTGCGCAAAGGTGACTATCCCGCACACATGAAAAGTCGACCGGTCTATCACGTCCACCGATTCGATCGGGATGGCGGATTTGTGACCGAAACGCGGATTGTCGGACCGGAGACGTCGACCTGAGACTCCGTCCTGCCATGCGCAGACGCCTTAGATCGTAGCCAGCAATTAAGCTCGGCTTCGAGGCCTATATCTGTTGCATGCGCTCTCGGGATGATAAGGTCGAGCCAACACGGCTGAAAGCCGCCGCTATCTCGGGGGAGGAACCGTCATGAAGATTGTTACCGCTGTCAGTGCGCTTGCGCTTTTTCTGTTGCCGCTTGGAGCCGCGCTGGCGGCGGATTACCCCGAACCGAAACAAGGCGACTGGATCGCGCACGATTTCAAGTTCCACACCGGCGAAACGATGCCGGAGGTCAAGCTGCACTACACGACGGTCGGCGATCCCACGGGTATCCCAATCGTGGTGCTGCACGGCACGGGCGGTTCGGCCGCAAACCAGCTCACTCCGGCCTTCGCGGGCCTGTTGTTCGGCCCCGGCCAGCCGCTGGACGCCACCAAGTACTACATCATCATTCCCGATGCGCTGGGCCACGGCAAAAGCACAAAACCTTCGGACGGCCTCAAGGCGAAATTTCCCCAATACGACTACGCCGACATGGTGGACGCGCAATACCGCCTGCTCACCGAGGGGCTCCACATCAAGCACGCTCGGCTGATCATCGGCAATTCCATGGGCGGCATGCATACGTGGCTCTGGGGCGAGAAATATCCCGAATTCATGGACGCGCTGGTGCCGATGGCGTCGCAGCCGACGCCCATGGCGGCCCGCAACTGGATGCTGCGGCGGATGATGATCGAGACCATCAAGGCCGATCCCGATTATAACGGCGGCGACTACACCACCGAGCCGAAGTTCCTCAAGATCGCCAACGTGTTCTTCGGCATCGCCACCGCCGGCGGCACACTCCACTATCAAAAGATCGCGCCCACCCGCGCTCTCGCCGACAAGCTCGTGGATGAGCGTTTAGCAGCACCGGGGCCGGCCGACGCCAACGACTTCATCTGGGCCTGGAGCTCATCGGCCGACTACGATCCGCAGCCCGACCTCTGGAAGATTCAGGCCTGGGTGCTCGCCATCAACTCCGCCGACGACGAACGCAATCCGCCGGACACCGGCATTACGGTGCGGGCGATGAAGCCGCTGAAGCACGCGAAGCTCTATCTCATCCCCGCGAGCGACGAGACCACGGGCCACCTCACCACGAGCAACGCAAGGTTCTATGCGCAGGAACTCGAGAAGCTGCTGCGCATGGCGCCGCAACGTGGGATGTAGGGGGCGGCGCTGACGTGATCGCAATCGAGAGAAGCGGCATCATCCTTCATACCGAAAGGTATAGGGAATGCGTCGCCTTCTATCGCGATGTACTCGGCTTGCCGGTGGAATTCACCAAGGACGAACCCGACGAGCCCCTCACCTGAGCTTACTCCGCCGCCGATTGGCGGCGGCCCATGCGGGTGAGGCAGCGGTCGATCCAGAGCCGCGTCAGCTTTTCCTCAAGGCCGTTCTGCTCGAGCCGCGCTCGCAAATTCGCGAAATCGACATGGTCGATCGGCTGATCCTGGTTGAAGCACGAGAACACCACGGTCTCGGCGCCGGTCTCGGGGTCGCGGTGCATCTGGAGGCACTGCGCGCAGATCTCCTTCATCATGCATTGCATGGGCGAGTTGATGGAGGCGATCCCGCGGTGCTTCGGGTCGAGGAAAGGTGCCAGGACATCGTGCCGCGCCTTCGCCACCGCCGCCATCATTCCGTCCGACCCGATGGCGATGAGGCGATCGACGGACGCGAGCGGAATCTCGGCCGGACCCAAGCGCCCTTCCCCATAGGCGCGCATGGCCTCGACAATGTTGGCCACCACGGCCTTGTCTTGAGTCCGCGTGGGCGCAAAGCCCGGCGCCTCATCGCAGCACCAGACCACCACATCCGCCGCGCGTTCGATCTCCGCGACCTTGTAGCGGTCCTGCATCTCCTTGTAGCCCGCGAAGTACAGCACGCGGGAACCTTTGGCGCGCAGTCCCTGACCGATCGAAAACAGCACGGCGTTGCCGAGACCGCCGCCCGCCAACAGCGCCGTTTCGCGGCCGGGCAGTTCCGTCGGGTTTCCCGTCGGCCCCATCAGGATCACGGGCTCGCCGGGTTCCAACAGGGTGCAGAGATCGGAGGAACCACCCATCTCCAAAACGATCGTCGAGAGCAAGCCTCGCTCGCGATCGACCGAGGCGCCGGTGAGAGCGATACCTTCCATGGTGAGGCGCGTGCCCTCGATCTGATGTGCAAGCGTCTCGTAGTTTTGCAGCCGATAGAATTGCCCGGGCTCGAAGGCGCGCGCGGCCATGGGCGCACGCACCACCACCTCGACGATGCGCGGCGTCAGGCGATTGACGGCGTGCACGCTGGCGCGCAGCTCGTCATCGAGGCGCGCGACCAGCGTTGCGGCGCCGGGTGACGAGGGTTCGCGTCGCGTCAGCACCCGGGTCAGCACGGGATAACCCTGCTTGGCGCTCGCCATCGCCTTCACGACATTGCCGGCAAAGGAAGGATGCAAATCCCCGAAGAAGCTGAGCGCGCGGCCGTCCTGCTCGACGCTCATGAGCACGCGCGGAACCGCGGGCTTCGCCACCCGCTCCGGCGAGACCGGCTTCCCCTCCTCGTCCACCGCCCGGAAATAACGGCCGTCGAGAGCGACGTGCTCGGGGTCTTCGCGGTTCAGCACGGTATTTGGCTGAGTCCCGGCCGCGACCAGGATGGTGTGGGCGGGCAAAGTCACATGCGGCTCACCCTCGCCGCTCGAACAGACCAGCGCTCGCGCCGCGCCGTGGCGATCGAGCACGACCTCGAGCGGCGTCATGCCCTCGGCGAAGCGCACCCCCTCCTCCATCGCCTTCGCGACTTCCTCGTGGTTGAGAGTATAGCTGGGAGCGTCGATCAGACGCCGCCGGTAGGCGATGGTGACGCCGCCCCAGCTCGTCAGCAGCTCGATCACCTTTGGCGGCCGGCCCTCGCGGGATGCGGCTGCGCGCTCGGTGCGGAGCGCCTTCGCGTGAGCGATGAATTCGGCGGCGATCTCGGCATCCTCGGCAGACCAGTCCGCACGCACCACCGCCTCACCGCGCTCCGTGATCAAGGTCTCGTAGCGCAGCAGGAATTTTTCCACCTGCACCCCGTAGTACGCGAGCGATTCCGTCGCGGTGTCGATCGCCGTCAATCCGCCGCCGATCACCACCACCGGCAGCCGCACCAGCAAATTGGCGAGGCTGTCGGTCTTTGCGGCACCGGTGAGCTGCAGAGCCATCAGGAAGTCCGAAGCTTGGCGCACGCCGCGCGCCAGCCCGTTCTTCATGGGGACATATGTGGGCTTGCCGGCACCGGCACAGAGCGCGATGTGATCAAATCCCAGCGCGAAAGCGCTCTCGATGGTGAGCGTGCCGCCGAAGCGCACCCCGCCATACATCGTGAACTCGCGGCGCCGCTCCAGCAGCAGCCTTATGAGCTTCAGGAAATTCTTGTCCCATCGCACGGTTATTCCGTATTCGGCGACACCACCGAAGCCCGCCATCGTGCGGCTTTCCAGCGGCTCGCGCAGCATCTCGATGTCGCGGATCGGTCGAAATGCATGGCGCTTTCCGGCGGCATCGATGCCGCCGATGTCCGCGGGCAGCGGCTCGATCTTGAGTCCGTCGATACCGACGACCGTGTGGCCGTCGTTCATGAGGTGGTGCGCGAGCGTGAACCCGGCGGGACCGAGCCCGACCACCAGCACCTTGTAGCCGCTGGGCGCTTTTGGCAGCGGGCGCCCGAGATCGAGCGGATTCCAGCGCGTGAGCAAGCTCAGGATTTCAAAGCCCCAGGGCAGGCCGAGCACGTCCTTGAGCATGCGGGTCTCGATCTGCGGGATGTCGACGGGTTCCTGCTTTTGATAGATGCAGGCCTTCATGCAGTCGTTGCAGATGCGATGCCCGGTCGCCGCCAGCATGGGATTGTCGATCGCGGCGATCGCCAAGGCGCCGATGCTGTAGCCTTCGCTCTTGACCAGGTTCATCTCGGAGATTTTTTCCTCGAGCGGGCAGCCCGCGAGGGTGACGCCGAACTGAGTCTTCTGGAAGGTTCCGCTCTTCTTGTCTTTGAGGCCGTGCGAGCAACTGTCCTTGCCCTGGTTGTGGCACCAGATGCAGTAGTTGGCGTGATCGAGCGCGCCGCGCAAATCCATGCCGGGGTCGGTCAGCGCGAAACCTTCGCGCTCCCGCCAATGCCCCGGCGAAAGGCGCAGCATCGCGACACCATGCTCCGTCACCGTCTCGACCGGCACCAGACACGTCATGTCGATCTTATGGGGCACCTTGAACAGAACGCCGGAGCGATGCTTGCGGCGGCCCGCTGGAGCCAACGTCGCCCAGGCGGCGTAGCGCGCGGCGAGATCGAGCGCCGCCGCGTGCTCCACCTCATTCTCCGTCCAGGCACTCACGTGCTTGGCGTAGCTCGCTTCCGTGAGCGGTTCTCCGGTGAGCGCCTCTAGTTCGTTTGCGAGAGCCTCACCGTGATGCGCAGCGGCCTGCTCGGCGCTCACACCCTTGACCGCGCGGCGCTGAACGAAGAGCCGCTTTACCGTATAGAGCGGTGCAAGTTCATGGTGACGCGCTTGCAGCGCCCGCACCTCCGCGGCGATGCCGAACAGCGCGCCGACAAAATCCTCAAGATGCGGCGCCAGGTCGATCAGGAGCTGCGAGTGCGCCTTGGCCTCGATCGATTGAGGCGCGCGCCGCGCCGCCATCAGCCGATTGTGCAGCTCCGCGTCGCCGGCCACGAGATGCGCAACGAACGCTGCGTCGAGGCGCACGAGTCCCTCGCGACGATAGAGATCGTCGAACGCAAGACCATGCTGCAAACGCAATTCGCCGGTCACTCGCGACTCCGGATACCCCAAAAGCCGCGCTCAATACCGCATAGGCGCGCATTTTGTACATGGGCTTGGTGACGCATGCCCCAGCTAAACCCCAGAATTTCTGCGGATATTGAAAAGGTTCAGCCCACGCTGGCCGCGAAGACGCGGGCATAATTGCCACCCAGTATCTTAGCGGCCTCGGCGGGCGCAAACCCCTGTGCCAGCAATGCCGCCGCTAGATCGGGCAGGTCGCTGTAGCTGGCGAACGCCGATGGCGACAACAAGCCCAGCATGTCGCTGCCGATCCCCACGTGATCGATGCCGACAACCTCAACCATGCGCGCGATGCCCGCGGCGAGCGCCTGCTTGTCGGGAAATATCGTGACCGGCGGCCAGATGCCGATGACCCCCCCGGTGCCCGCGATCACCTTGGCGTGGTCGGCCGAAATCACGCGGCTTAGGGGCGGCGGATAGCCGGTGCGCGATGTGGAAAGCGAGGTGTGCGACAGCACCAGCGGCTTCTGTGTGACCGAAGCCGCGCGCTTTACCAGGTCATAAGTTCCATGCGCCACGTCGACGACGATGCCCAGGCGGTTGCAGGCGCGGATCACCTCGACGCCGAAATCGGTGAGACCGCCGTGCACCGGCGGCTCGGTCTGGATGTCGCCCAGCTCGTTCACGCGGTAGTGCGTGAGCTGCAAGTGGCGCAGTTGGCGATCTCGGTAGGCCTCCTCCACGCGCTCGACCGATCCCTCGAGAAAATCCGCGCCCTCGGACGAGACGATAATCGCGGGGCCCTTAGCCTTGGCCGCGCGAAGCGATGCCGTATTGGTCACGATGACCAGCTGTTCGTCGCTGACGAGTTGGCGAACTCGGATAATCGCGTTCTGGCTCCAGGCATAGAGCTCGCCCGGCTCGGGCGCGCGGATCGCGCTGATGCGATTGTTGAGCACCCGCGTGACCGGTGTATCCGCGACCATCGCCAGACAGATCACGGACATGCCGCCCTCGCGCATGGGACCGGCAACGCCGCCCACGGGCGCACTGCTCCGGCTGCTAATGCGCCCGGCGTGGCTGTGGATGTCGATGGTGAGATTGCCCGCGATAAGGCCGCGCGCCTCCGCGAGGCGGTCGCTGCCCGCTGGCGATGCCGGCTGCGCTGCGATCGGTGCGGGCACAACAGAGGCAGCAAGCGCGAGCGACGCGCCCGCCGCCATGACGTCGCGGCGCGAGACCGCAGCGGGCGATAGCGGCGCTTCGCGTGCATCGCGGAGCTGGTATCGCCATCCCGCGGGATCGTCGATCAGGCGATGCAAGCGCCCATGAAGCCGCACTGGAACGCCTCGTGCGGATATTGGCTCTGCCGCGTAGACTTCGATCGCCCGCGTCGGATCGGTCGGGAGACAACTCACGCAGCAGATTGGCTCCGGCGCCAGCAGAAAATAGTCGTGGCGATCGGCGATCTCCGCCGGCGCCATCCACCCCTCGACCCCGATCTCCGCGCCGTCGAAGGCATCGGCGCGGCCGGTCGCGAGGTCCACCCATTCAAGCGTCTGCATGTTGGCTCTCGATACTGTCTGCGAGTGAGCGAACCTAGGGAGATGCGCGGATGGTTTGGAGATTAGGGGATCAAGATGGGAAAGGAGAACGGTAGTTGCGTACATTATTGTTGACTTGGACTCTTGCGGGAATGGGAGGACCGACCGGTAGGCCCGATTTACCGCCCGATGACCTTCATCGATGACCGCTTGTTTCTGGGTGTCGGCACGCGTCTAGCGACGCTCTTCCCACCGATGCCGGTTTACATTCTCTATGCGCCAGGCCCCGGCCTGCCCTACGATGCCCAGAAACTACCACCACCCGAATACCAGAAGTGATAGCAATGTTCATATGCGCGCGAGCCGAAGGCCATGACAAAAGATTCCGAGACTCCTTCCGATGAAGGATTGCTCTTCTTTACCAAGGCAATCCACGGCGGCCTCGTCTTCAGCAGCGACCTCGCCG
This sequence comes from Allostellaceae bacterium, assembly GCA_035517495.1. Lineage (GTDB taxonomy): Bacteria > Pseudomonadota > Alphaproteobacteria > ATCC43930 > CGMCC-115725 > DASZHJ01. The sequence goes on from DATIYT010000024.1 coordinate 8,507, forward strand.
AGAAGATAGCCGAGCTTCTTTTCGAAGCTCACTACGGTAAGGAGGAACTCGCGCGGCAAAGACCTCTGCTGGTGAGAGACAAAGACACATATTGGCGGATCGAAGGGAGCTGGAATCGCGAGGGCAAAATCAACGGACGTGCGGAGCTTTTTGTCTCGATCGATAAATACAATGGCCGTGTCACGAACTTCGGTGGTTATGCTCGGTTGCAACCGCACCCCTCCGTCGTTCCGATCCTGCAGCAGCACTTCGAGAACCTGAAGGGCAAGAAATCCGACGGTGACAAATGAATTTGCGGCCCTCACTTATTGGGTGAAGGCATCCGCTAGTTCGCGCCATCCCCCGCGTTCGCGCGCTCCAGCACTGCATTCAGCAGCACCGCGCAGCCCATGGCGAGGTCTTCGGGTTTCGCGTCTTCGATCTCGTTGTGGCTGATGCCGCCCACGCATGGCACGAAGATCATCGCGGTCGGCGCGACCCGCGCCATATAGACGGCGTCGTGGCCGGCGCCGCTGATGATATCCATGTGCGGATAGCCCAGCGCCTTCGTCGATTGGCGCACCAGCTCGACACAGGCTTTGTCGAAAGGCGTCGGCGGGAAATACCAAAATTCCTTCACCTCGACGTCGAGCCCGATCGCGCCGGCGACCTGGGCGCAGGCTGCGCGAAGCTCGCGATCCATTTGCGTCAGCACGGCGTCCTCGGGATGGCGGAAGTCCACCGTGAAAAACACGCGCCCCGGAATCGTGTTGCGGGAGTTGGGGCTCGATTGAATGAATCCCACGGTGGCGCAGGCATAAGGCGGGTGCGCAAGGCCGATGCGATTGACCGCGTCGATCATGCGCGATGCTCCCACCAGCGCGTCCCGGCGCTTGGTCATGGGCGTCGGCCCCGCATGCGCCTCCTGCCCCACCACGGTGATTTCGTACCAGCGCTGCCCTTGCGCACCCGTCACGATGCCGATCGGCCTCTTCTGATCCTCGAGGATCGGTCCCTGCTCGATATGGGCTTCGAAATAGGCGCCGATCTTGCGGCCGCCGACCGGCGTCTCCCCGGCAAAGCCGATGCGCTTCAGCTCGGCTCCCAAGGTGACGCCGGTCAAGTTGTCAGGGCGCCCCAGACCCTCCTTGAGATCGAACACGCCCGCGAAGACGCCGGATCCCACCATCGGCGGCGAGAAACGCGAGCCCTCCTCGTTCGTCCACACCACGACCTCCACTGGCGCCTCGGTCTCGTAGTTGAGATCGTTGAGGGTCCGGATCACCTCCAGACCCGCGAGCACGCCGTAGACGCCATCGAACTTTCCACCGGTCGGCTGGGTGTCGAGATGGCTTCCCGCCAGCACCGGCGGCAGCGCCGGATTTTTGCCGGCCCGGCGCGCGAAGATGTTGCCCATCGCGTCGACGCTGACCGCGCATCCCGCCGCCTCGCACCAGCGAATGAAGAGATCGCGGCCTTGGCGATCGAGGTCGGTGAGCGCCAGACGGCAGACGCCACCCTTCTCGGTGGCGCCAATCCGCGCCATCTCCATGAGCGACTGCCAGAGCCGTTCGCCATTGATGGTGAGGTTGCGCATCTCGCACTTTCTCCCCGCAAAGCCTGGCACTCGCTATAGTCCAAGCTACCCGATCCCGACAACCCCGCGGAGGGCCCATGCTGCGGAATACCAAGCGACCCGCCGACGCCATCGACGAACAGCGGCTCTGGCGGCGGCAGATGGAATTGGCGCGGTTCGGGGCGCGGCCCGACGGCGGCGTCAATCGCCAGGCGCTCTCGGCCGAAGACATCGCGGCGCGGCGCCAACTGATCCAATGGGCGACCGCGCGCGGCTTTGCCTGCATGGTTGATCCCATCGGCAACCTGTTCGTGCGGCGGGCGGGCCGCAATCCCGACGCGGCGCCGATCTTGACCGGGAGCCATCTCGACAGCCAGCCAGCCGGCGGCAAATTCGATGGCGCCTATGGGGTGATGGCCGGGCTCGAGGCGCTAGAGGCGCTCGAGGACCTTGGCCTCTCTACCGAGCGGCCGATCGAGCTGGTGGCGTGGTGCAACGAAGAGGGCGGCCGGTTTCCGCCGGGCGCCATGGGCTCCGCCGCCTATGGCGGCGCGCAGAAGCTCGATGACCTGCTGGCGATCCGCGACTGGGAGGGTGTCACGGTCGAGGCAGCGCTCAAGACCACGCTCGCTGCGACCCCCGAAGCGGCGCCGCGACCGCTTGGCGGCAGGCCTGCCGCCTATGTGGAGGCGCATATCGAGCAGGGGCCGCTGCTGGAGACCGCTCGTACCACCATCGGCGTGGTGACGGGAATACAGGGCGCGCAGTGGTACCACGTGGAAGTCACCGGCGCCGAGGCGCACGCGGGAACCGCGCCACTCAAGACCCGGCGCGACGCGCTCAAAGCCGCGATGGCGATGATTGCGGCACTGGAGCAACTGATGGCGGACGAAACCGACACGGTTCGATTTACCGTCGGGCGCTTCGACGTCACGCCCAACTCCACCAACACCGTGCCGGGTCGCGTGCTGTTCACCATCGACTTCCGCCATCCCGACGCCGGCGTACTGGCACGTCTCGGGGGCGCCATCGAAGGCGTGTGCCGTTCCAATGCGCGGGGTTGCGAGGTGCACGTGACCAAGACCCTCGACATGTCCCCAATCCGCTTCGACCCCGCAATCCAGCGGCAAATCGATGCGACCGCCGGCGAGCTCGGGCTCTCGCGGATGGCGATTGCGTCCGGCGCGTTCCACGACGCCAAGTACATGAACCCGCTCTGCCCCAGCGGCATGATCTTTGTCCCCTGCGAGAAGGGCATCAGCCATAATCCGGTGGAGAATGCGACGCCGGGCGATCTCGCCGCCGGCGCCAAGGTGCTGGTGGAAGTGTTGCTGCAACTCGCGGAGCACTGAGATGGATCGACCGAGCGCGAGTGTGCCGATCATCGACTTCGCGCCCTTCCGTGAGGGCGTGGCCAAAGCGCGCATCGCCACGGCCGTCCGCGATGCCTGCGAGAGCACCGGATTCTTCTACCTGAGCCGACACGGGATCGCGGATCGCACGATCGCCGACGCATTCGCGGCCTCGCGGCGATTCTTCGAGCTACCGCTCTCCGAACGCCTCAAGGTGAAGTTGGTGATTGGCAAGAACCGCGGCTATCAGCCCTTGGGATCGCGCATCTATGCCGACAAGGCGGACGCACCCGATCTCAATGAGAGTTTCAAGTATCAGCACGAACTCGCTCCCGACGATCCCGATGTTCTCGACGGCAACCGCGTACATGCGCTCAATCAATGGCCGGATCTGCCCGGTTTCCGCGCGCCGCTCATCGCCTATTACGATGCGATGGAGATGTTGAGCGATGGTCTCCTGCGCGCCTTTGCCTTGGCGCTCGATCTCGACGAGAGCTATTTCCTCGCCTTTTATCGAAAGCCGCTGACGCAAATCAATCTGATCCACTATCCGCCGCATCCGCCGGTGACGCCCGGGCGGCAGTTCGGCTTGCGCCCCCATGCCGATACCACGGCCTTCACAATCCTGGCGCAAGGCGGTGTCGAGGGCTTGCAGGTCGAGCACCGGGATGGCTGGATCGAGGTGTCGCCGATCCCCGGCACCTTCGTCATCAACATCGGCGACATGATGGCGCGCTGGACCAATGACCGCTTCGCCTCCACTCCGCACCGTGTGATCAATCGCTCGGGGCAGGAACGCTATTCGATCCCGTTCTTCGCCATTCCCGACTTCGATGCCTTGGTCGAGTGTCTGCCGAGTTGCCACGGTCCGGGCAAGCCCGCCAAATACCCACCGCTTCGGGTCGGCGACTTCATGATCAACAGCAACGCCACCGACTGGAACAAGGATGGCCCGCTGAAAGGCGCGAGCCCTCCCGACTGGCCGAGCTGAGGTCCTCTCAGAAAATTCGCCCGCCATCCACTGCAATCGTCTGTCCCGTCACCATGGCGGCGCTGGTGCAGAGGAAGAAGATCACCTCGGCGATTTCATGAGGCTTCGCGGCTCTCCCCAGCATGGTGCGGTCGGTGTAGGCGGATTTGCGGTCCTGCGGCCATTCGCGGGTCCACGGAGAATCGACGAGACCGGGCGCCACGGCGTTGACGCGCGCTTCGGGAGCGAGCGCGCGCGCCAGCGCGATGGTGAGATTGATGAGGCCGGCCTTGCTCGCCCCATAGGCGATGCTGCTGCCGATGCTGCCGAGACCCGCCACCGAGGCGGTATTGCAGACCGCGCCGCGCGATTGCTTGAGCGCCTGCGCCGCCGCTCGCGTACAGCGGAACGGACCAACGAGATTGGTATTGAGTATGGTGTTCCAGAATTGCTCGGTCATGGCGTCAAGCTCGGCGAGCGCGATCGGCTCGCGCGCATTCGGCGTCCCGGCGTTGTTCACGAGATAATCGAGTCCACCGAGCCGGTCGAGCGCCGCCATCACCATGCCCTCGGCGGCGCCGCCCTTGGAGACGTCGCCGGGCACGTTCACGATCCGAAAACCTGCGGCAGCGAGCCGCTTCGTCTCCTGCTCGCCGCGGGGATCGTCGGCCAGGTGGTTGATCGCGACTGTGGCACCCGCGCGCGCAAACAGCTCCACGGTCGCAAGCCCGATGCCGGACGCGCCGCCGGTCACCAATACTTTCTTACCCGCGAGATCGATAGTGAGCATGAGAGACCTCCCTCTTCCGGCCTGCGCAACAGAAATCAGTTTAAGGGGATGTGGGGATAATTAGGAGATCAGGAGATGAGTAAACCAAAAAATCTCGTCAAGGCCGTGATTGCGAGGAGCGCTCGGGTCCGGCCAAAGAACAGGCTCAGCAACTAAGCATTCCAGCATCATGGCGCATTGCTTGCCCCGGGTCGCTTCGCCGCGCTCGCAATGACACCCGCTGGAGATCCCGCTTTGAGCGCTCCCCGGCGAACGAACCGTCCCTCATCACCGATCATCCCCGCATCACCAGGTTATCCCCACATCCCCTTACTCTTTTACCGATCATCCCCGCATCTCCAGGCTATCCCCACATCCCCTTACTCTTTTTCCGTTTCCAACCGCCTTCAATATCCCGCCGCGAAACCGTCCTTGCGCGGCTCCGATGCGCCCAAGAGAACGCCGCGCTCGTGGTCGATCCAGATCGCCTGGCAACCGCCGAGCGGCTTCGGCAGGCGTTCAATCTTGTGGCCGCGCTTCGCGAGGTCGGCGGCGGCGGTCTCGTCGATCGTGCGTTCGAGCTGCAACACGCCGTTGATCGCGAAGCTGCGCGGGGCATCAGCGGCCTGCTGCAGATCGAAGCCCTGGTCAAAGATACGCGACAGCACGCTCGCGTGGCCGGTAGCCTGGTAATTCCCGCCCATGACCCCGAACGGCATGACGGCGCGCCCGTCCTTCACCAGCATGCCCGGAATGATCGTGTGCAGCGGCCGCTTATTGGGTGCGATCGCGTTGGGGTGTCCCGGGATGGTGCGGAACATGGAGCCACGGCTGTGAAACAGCACGCCGCTCTTGGGTGCCGTAATGCCGCAACCGAATTCGTGGAAGAGCGAGTTGATAAAAGAGACCGCGTTGCGGTCGCGATCGACGATGCAGAGATAGACGGTGTCCTTGTGCTCGGGCTCGTCCCACGCCACGGGATCGGAGGCTCGGTCAAGCTTGATCCCTGCGCGCGTGCGCACGGCCCGCGCTTCCGAGAGGAACTCGGCGACCGGCACGCCCATCCCCGCGGGATCGCCGAAGAAAGTGTCGCGGGCGCGGTAAGCTGCCTTGGTCGTCTCGGCGATCAGGTGGATGCGGTCGGTCTCGCTCCAGCGCGAGGCACCGAGATCGAACCCCTCGATCGTCCGCAGGATCATCAGCGCCGCAAGTCCTTGGCCATTGGGTGGGCACTCGAACACCTCGTGTCCTCGGAACGGCGCGGAGATAGGGGTCACGTAGTCGCCGGCGACAGCCGCGAAATCTTCTTCGGTATGAAGACCGCCGCGCGCCCTGAGCTTTGCCACCATGTCGGCCGCGATCTCTCCTCGATAGAACGCGTCCGGCCCCCGACGCGCAATCCGGCGGAGTGTTTCCGCGAGCAAGGGCTGGCGATGCAGATCGCCGACGCCGGGCGGCGTGCCGGCGGGGAGAAAGACGGCGCGGCTGTTGGGATCGCGCGCGAGTTTCTCGGCGCCGGTGCTCCAGTCCAGGGCCACGCGTGGGGTCACGCGCAGGCCTTCAACCGCAAGCTCGATCGCCGGCTGCAGCAGCGCCGACATGTCCATGGTCCCATGGTCTTCGATCAGCCGAAACCAAGCGGCCACGGCACCGGGGACGGTAACGGCGTGCGGTGTTTCGATGGGAATCTCGGCGAATTGGCGCTCGCGATACCAGTCCAGTGTCGCCGCCGCCGGACTTCGCCCCGAGCCGTTGTAGGCGATGGGCGTCGCGCCTTTGCGCGAATAGAGCACGAAGCAATCGCCGCCGATCCCCGTCATCGCGGGTTCCGCGACCCCGAGCAACGCCGCCGCGGCGACCGCTGCGTCCATGGCATTGCCGCCACGCTTCAGGATGTCCAGCGCTGTCAGGGTCGCGAGCGGGTGCGAGGTCGCCGCCATGGCTTCGCCCGCGACCGCCAGCGAGCGGTTCGGTTGGTGAAAATCGCGCATCTACCGGTCCTTAAAGGGAAATTCAGCCGGGACAATTAACTTGTGGCGCACTGTGGCACTGTTCTACCCTGCCGGTCAAACGCGACCGGCTCCCACTTACCTAGATTTGGAGGCCTTTCGGCATGACCGACGCCTATATCTATGACGGCCTGCGCACGCCCTTCGGCCGCCATGCCGGCACGCTCGCGGCCGTGCGCGCCGATGACCTGCTTGCCGGCGTCATCAAGACCCTGGTGGAGCGGAACCCCTTCAAGCCGGAGGCCTACGAGGACTCCGTCATGGGCTGCACCAATCAGGCCGGCGAGGACGCGCGCAATGTGGCACGCCACGCGGCGCTGCTGGCGGGGCTCCCCACTTCGATTGGCGGCATCACCGTGAACCGGCTCTGCGGCAGCGGATTGGCGGCCATTTGCGACGCGGGGCGCGCGGTAGCGGCGGGCCAGGGCGAGCTGTTCGTCGCGGGCGGCGTCGAGAGCATGAGCCGCGCTCCTTTCGTGATGGCCAAGAGCGAAAGCGCCTATGCGCGAGACGTCCGCGTGTTTGATTCGACGATCGGGGCGCGCTTCCCCAACCCGAAGATCAACAAGGGTTTCGGCCAGGACACCATGCCGGAGACCGCCGACAATGTGGGACGCGACCTCGGCATCGCTCGCGACGCGTCGGATCGCTTCGCGCTCGCTTCCCAGGAAAAATACGCGAGGGCCAAGAGCGATGGATTCTTCTCGGGCGAACTGCTGGCGGTGGCAGTGCCCGGCGCAAAACGCGGCAGCGAAATCTCCGTAAGCGAGGACGAGCATCCCCGTCCCAACACCACGCTCGACCGGCTCCAGGAATTGAAGCCACTGTTTGCGAACGGTGTGGTGACCGCCGGGAACGCCTCCGGCATCAACGATGGGGCCGGCGCAGTCATCGTGGGATCGCTCGCAATCGGAGAAAAGGCCGGCAAGAAACCGCTCGCGCGTCTGGTCTCGGCGGCGATCGCCGGGGTTGAGCCGCGCGTCATGGGTCTTGGGCCCGTGCCCGCCTCCAAGAAGGCGCTGGCGCGCGCGGGACTCACCCTCAAGGACATGGACGTGATCGAAATCAACGAGGCGTTCGCGACGCAGGTGCTGGGCTGCCTCAAGCTGCTCGAACTCCCTGAGGACGAAGGGCGCGTCAATCCCAACGGCGGGGCGATTGCGGTCGGTCACCCGCTCGGCGCTTCGGGAGTGCGGCTTGCCTTGACGGCGATCCGAGAACTGCATCGGCGTCAGGGGCGGTATGCTCTCGTCTCCATGTGCATCGGCGTCGGGCAAGGCATTGCCGCGATCTTCGAGCGCGTCTGACACCGCAGCAGGATGTGATGCGGATTTGTCAGAGCAGCGCACGCGTGGTTGCCGCCACCAATGCCACAAGGTCATATGGTTCCGGCATTTCCGATAAGATTTGGAGATGGGGAGATAGTTTTGTGATTGGGGGATGGGAGCGTGAAAGTCGACGATCCGCTTACCTCGGCAATTATCCAGGCCGTGATCAAAGTACACAAAGTACTGGGACCCGGGTTCACAGAGTCAATTTATCGCCGGGCATTGCTGATCGAATTGCGCAAGCAAAACTTCGCGGTTGGCACGGAAGTGGAAGTCAATATCGCGTACGAAGGCCAAACCGTCGGCCAATATCGCTTGGACATCATCGTGGAACGGACAGTTATCGTCGAATTGAAAGCGGTCGAAAAATTGGCAGCCATTCATTACGCACAGGTTCGCTCTTACCTGCAAGCCACCGGCCTAATGGTGGCCCTTTTAGTCAATTTTTCCACGGAAATGGCGGACTACCGGCGAATCGAGCGAGACTAGCCCCCCTCATCTCCATGTCATCCCCAAATCGCCCTAGAACTTTGGTAGTGAACAGCCTTGGCAGGGCCGCCCCATGAGCCCGCATGACGGCGGCCTTGCCGCGCTGAGCTTTCCGCACGCCACTGCGCCGGCGCCCGGCACGCTTACCGAAGTGGTACCCGGCGTGCGCTGGCTGCGCATGCCGCTGCCCTTCGCGCTCGATCACATCAACCTTTGGCTGATTGATGAGGGCGACGGTTGGACAATCGTCGACGCCGGGCTTGCGACCGATGAGACGAAGGCGCTCTGGGATCGCATCCTCGGCGGCGCGCTCGAGGGCCGGCCGGTCAAACGCTTGCTGGTGACGCATTTCCATCCCGACCATATCGGACTCGCGGGGTGGCTCACCGAACGGCTCAAGGTGCCGCTCTGGTGCACCGAGACCGAATGGCTGTTTGCGCGCATGTTGAGCCTCGACACGACCGAGGGATTCGTCGCCAATGCGCTGGAATTTTATCGCCGCACCGGAATGGACGAGGCGACGCGCGCGATCTTCGCCGGGCGCGGGAATTCCTATCGCCCGCGCGTGAGCCCTGTCCCCTACTCCTTCCATCGCATCGCCGGAGGGCAGAGGATTGCCATAGGCAAGCACGAGTGGCAGGTCATGATTGGACAAGGTCATGCGCCGGAGCATGCGTGCCTCTATTGTCCGACGCTCGACGTGTTGATCGCGGGCGACCAAATTTTGCCGAAGATCTCGCCTAATGTGAGCCTCTGGCCGCAAGAACCTGAGGCAGACGCGCTCAGGCTTTACCTCGCCACGATCGCGGCCATCAAGGACTCCGTTCCCCCGAGCGCACTGGTGCTTCCCTCGCACGGATTGCCGTTTCTGGGCATCGATCGACGCATCGACCAGCTCGCAGCGCACCATCATGCACGGCTCAACGAGGTCGAAGCGGCCTGCGTCGCGCCGCGCACAGCCGCCGAGATCGTGCCGGTGCTGTTCCGCCGGAAGCTTGACGCGCATCAGATTGGCTTTGCCGTTGGCGAGGCGCTGGCCCATCTGCAGCATCTGGTTCGCTTGGATCGGTTGCGTCGCCGCGAACGCGCCGACGGTGTTTATCTGTACGAGCGGCCCTGAAGCCGCGCCTGCACCGAAACGCTGGTATCATCTTCAGCGGATTGTCCAGGCGGGTCGCGCGAAATCGGATCGGGCGTGATGACTGTGCTGGTCCCACGGGACGAAGACATTCGAGAGAGCACCGGGCGAATCGGCCGCGGTGGCTCGCTGCTGCCATGGACGCTCATGGCGGCCGTGTTGCTGCATGGCGCGGTGTTTCTCCTGATCACCGTCGACTGGGAGGCCATGCTGAGCCGGGTCAAGGAGGAACCGACGCCGATCCCGGTCGCGCTCGTATTCGAGCCGCCGCCTGCTCCGCCGCCGCCGGCTCCCACCGAGACGAAACCAACGCCGGCCGTCACGCCGCGCAGCTCCGGCAGCGATACCAAGACCGAGGCGAAGGCGACCGAGGAAGCACGCCCGGCCCTGCCGGAGGCGAGCCCCACCCCGCAACCGACTGAATCGAAGGAGCAAAAGCCCGCGAACACCGGGGAAAAAACACCGGCGACCGCGCCCCACTTGGCCCATTCCGGAGAGCGCACGGCGGCGGTCGCACCCGAAGTGCACCACGAATCACAGCCGGCGCCCCTTTTTCACAACATTCGCTTGCCCTCGCAGCGCGGCGGCACCAGCACCCGCGACGCCGAGGGCGACGCTTACATGAACCGGCTGCGCGACATCGTGGAGCGCAACCGTATCTACCCGCCGGCGCAGTACTTCAGCGGCGATGCGGAGCGGCTCGCGGTTTACAGCATCGTTGTCGACCCCGGCGGCGCGCTGGTGACGATCACGCTCCTCGAATCGACGGGCTCCGTCGTGCTCGACGAAGCCGCCGGACGCATGTTGCGCAACAGCGCCCCCTTCCCGCCGCTTCCCGCGAGCTATCCTCAGATTCGCACGGTGATCAGAGCCGAACTGCCGATCTACCCGAACCCGCGCTGAGGGCGAGCCTTCAGGCGTGTGCCGCGTGCCCGCGCGGTTGGCGCAGGAGCCACAAGGCAATCGAGAGATTGAGCAGGTTCCAAAGGACCCCGTTGATGAAGGCAGCACGATAAGAGCCCGTCCAGTCGAAGATCGCACCGGACATCCATCCGCCGAGCGCCATGCCGATGACCGTCGCCATCAATACGAGTCCCACTCGCGTTCCCGCCTCGCGCGCCGGGAAGTATTCACGCACGATCATCGCGTAACTGGGCACAATGCCGCCTTGCGCCAAGCCGAACAGCGCCGAGACCACGTAGAGCGAGGCGAGCCCGTCGAACGGCACATAGAAGATCAAGGTGAGGCACTGGAGCGCGGAGCCCACCAGCAAGGTGCGCACGCCGCCGATGTGGTCGGAGATCCAGCCCGACGCCAAGCGGCTCACGACACCCAGCCCCAACATCAGCGACAACATCTCGGCGCCACGCGCCACGCCATAGCCGAGATCCGCGCAATAGGCGACGATGTGCACTTGCGGCATCGACATCGCAACGCAGCAGGCGAGCCCGGCGACGACCAGGAGCGCCTGTAGGGCATTGGGCGAGATCGGCACCCCTGCCTCCGTCGACGGCGCCAGAGGATGCGCGGGAGCGGCGGCAATTGGGGTTGGGCGGCGCAACAATAGGCCCATCGGCAGCATCGTCACGGCGCAAAAAATGCCGATGCCGATATGAGTCTCCCGCCAGCCGTAATTGGCGACGAGATGCTGGAGGATCGGTGGCCACACCGTGCCCGAGAGATAGTTGCCGCTGGCGCAAATCGCGACCGCGATGCCGCGATTGCGGGTGAACCAGTGCGAGATGTCGGCGACCAGCGGCCCGAAGGTGGCGGAGCTGCCGAGGAGGCCGACGACCGCCCCCTGCACGATCGCGAATTGCCAGAGATTGGTGGCCTGCGCCGAGGCAATGTAGCCGATGCTGAGCGCGATCGCGCCGACGGAGACCGGGAACACGACACCGCGCCGATCGGCGAGCCTACCCATCCAGATGCCGCCGAATGCAAAGCCGATCATGGTCAAGGTGTAGGGCAACGTGGCGCTGCCCCGCGCCACGCCGAAATCCGCTTGCAGCGCCGGCAGCACCACCACATTGGACCAGAGTCCGATCCCGCCGATCGTGCTGAGCAGCAACGAGAGGAACAGCCGCCGCCAAGCGTAGCGGCTCTCGGGTCCATCGAGCGTCGCGCCTTCCGACCTCACTTGCCCGTGCGGCGCCATGACTTTGGAATCTCCAGCGAAGCTTAGTAACCACCGGAGACTACGGGGGCGGCCGGATCGGGACAACCCGCGGAGGCCGCAAGCCGCCATGCGAAATTCGGGACGGAATGTGCGGGTACATTTTCGTGCGCTGGCTGCGCGAGAAGCCGCAATGCGCTACTCCGCAGGCTGGACTCGCGCCGGTAGAACGTCGAGCTCCTCGGGCCGATGCGGGAACAAGAGCGCGCCGAGGAATACGCACGCGCCCAGGCATGCCAGCACCAGGAAGGCGATTTCGAATCCCCCGGTGCGATCGTGCAGAATCGCGACCAGCGGCACGCCGCAAGCGCTCGCGCCGAACGAGACGATGTAGCGGAACGCATAAGCGCGCGCGCGCCATTCCTGGTTGGTGTAGCGCGCCACCATCGCGTCGTTGATGGTAACTTGCCCGAAGATCCCGAACATGACGCCGATAGCCAGGAGCAGCATCGCCCATTCATGCGCCCAGGCCGCAAGCAACAGGCACGGTGCCTGTATTACCGAGAGCGGCAGAAACACCGTCCGCAGGGGGTGGCGATCGACGAAATGGCCGACGATCAACTGCGAGACGGCGCCGATCGTGAATACCACGAAGGCGAGCGCTCCGATCCCCAACGGGGCGCTGCTCCCCATGTCGAGAATGGCCTTGGGCACGAACAACTGAACCGCATGATCGAGCGCCGCGGCGGTCATCTGGCTCAAATCCGGCAGCCGCTCCGCAAACACCTTCGGCAGCGAGACCGAAACCGCATTGAAGACAACGCTGCCCGTGAGCGTCACCAGCACCAGCACCGCAAACGCATGCACCATGACGCCGCGCGGTACGGGCGCCGCGGCTCTGCGCACCACTCGCTTTTCCTCGCGCTCATCGGGGATGAGGGCGAGAAAGGCGACACCGAGCGCGATCGCAATCAGACCCGGCACCGCGAAGGCCCAACGCCAGCCAACCGAATAGGTGAGCGCGCCGCTGGCGAGTGCCGCGAAGGCGACGCCGAGATTGCCCCAGACTCCGTTGACGCCGATGGTACGGCCGAGCCGCTCCGTGGCGTGCGCGGTCAGCATCGCGGTGCCGACGGGATGATAGATTGCGGCGAAGGCGCCGACCAAAGTCAGCGAGGCCGCAAGCATGAACGGCGTGGTCACGAAGGCGGTAAGCATGGTAGCCGCGCCCACTCCGAAGAAGAACAGCGCCATCATGTTGCGCCGGCTCCAGCGGTCCCCGAGCCAGCCCGCCGGCAGCGAACCCGCGCCGAAGGCGATGAACCCCCCGAGCGATAGCGAGAGCAGCTCGCCATAGGAGCGGCCGAAGCTCGCGCCCATGCCGAGCACGGCGGTCGGGAAAATCAGCATCACAAAGTGGTCGAGCGCATGCCCCACGTTGATGAACTGCACCACTCTTTTCGAGCTTGCCACCATTGCACTCCGCTCCGGGCCCAACTTGCTTTGACAGAATAGCCATGGCTGGACCACACTGTCCTGACAACAATTGTCGAGAATCGGCCATGCCATCTCGCAGCACGAATCGCGAGGACTATCAAAGGGTTCCGCGGCCCGTAGCCGCCATGGCCAAGGATTTCCCGAGTGGCCACGTTATTCCACCGCACACGCATCCGCGCGCGCAGCTGATCTATGCCGCCGAGGGCGTCATGCGCGTCGTCACCGCCGATGGGGCATGGGTCGTCCCCCCGATGCGCGCCGTTTGGCTTCCGGCGGGCATCGAGCACGAGGTGCACATGGACGGCAACGTCGCGATGCGCACGCTCTACATCGACTCGAAAGCGGCGCCTGCTTCGCTCCGCGGCTGCACCGTGATCGAGGTCTCGTCACTCCTGCGCGCGCTCATCTTGCGGGCGGTCGAGGAGCCCGTGGAATACGATGAGCAGGGCGCCATGGGCCACGTCATGGCGCTGATCCTCGAGGAGCTCGCGCATGGCGCTCCTGTTCCCTTCAACATTCCGTTGCCGCGTGATTCGCGGCTGCTGACATTGTGCCGCGCAATCCTAGAGGAGCCCGGAGCGCCCACGACATTGGACGCGTGGGCCGAGCGGGTCGGTGCCAGCACGCGCACGCTCGCGCGTCTCTTTCGCCGTGAAACCGGGCTTGGTTTCACGGCGTGGCGGCAGCAGGTGCGTCTCGCTAAAGCCGTGGGACGCCTCGCCCGGCGCGAACCGGTGAAACGAATCGCCGAGGATCTCGGCTACAGCAGCCCCAGCGCCTTCAGCGCGATGTTCCATCGCGCACTGGGCGCCACGCCGCGCCAATATCTAGACCGGATCGGCCATGCGGAGCACTGACGTGCTCCCGGCCGCAGCTTCTGGAGCGGGCGCGATGACCCTCGATCACGCCGGCTTAAGCGGCTTCTCTCCGTAGAGTGCCCGCGCCCGGGCATCGAAGGCCGAGACCATGCGCTTTACCGCCTCGTTGAACAGCACTTCGACCAAGCGCTGCAGAAGCCGCGAGCGGAACTCGAAGTCGACGAAGAAATCGATGGTGCAACCACCGTCGGGCTCGGGAATGAAAATCCAGTGGTTGTTGAGGTAGCGGAACGGCCCCTCGCTGTATGTCACGTCAATGCGCCGCGGTCGGTCTAGCACGACGCGGGAGCTGAAGCGCTCGCGGACCATCTTGAAGCCGATTAGCAGGTCGGCCACCAACAGCTTGTCGGTCCGCTCACGGATGCGCACGCCCACGCACCACGGCAGGAATTCCGGATAGCGCCGCACGTCCGCGACGAGATCGAAGAGCTGCTCGGCGCTGTAGGGCAGACGCCGGCGCTCGGCGTGGGTGGGCATGGACGAGTGAGTTTAGCGGCCAGCGGCCGCGAGCTTTTCCCGGCGCGCGCGGCGCAGGCGCTCGAAATCCGCGCCCGCGAAATAGGAGGAACGAGTGAGCGGCGAGGCCGAGACCATCAGGAAGCCCTTGCCATAGGCCATGTGTTTCAAGCTTTCGAACTCGGCCGGCGGAACGAAGCTGGCGACCGCGTGATGCTTGGGGCTCGGCTGCAGATATTGCCCGACGGTGAGGAAATCGACGTCGGCGGCGCGCAAATCATCCATCACCTGCAAAATTTCCTGCCGCTCCTCGCCCAACCCCACCATCAGCCCGGATTTCGTGAACATCTGGTGATCGAGGCGCTTCACCTGGTCGAGCAAGCGCAGCGAATGGAAATAGCGCGCGCCCGGCCGCACCTCGGCGTAAAGGCGCGGCACAGTCTCGAGATTGTGGTTGAAGATGTCGGGCTTGGCCGCCACCACCTGCTCCAGCGCGCCCTCCTTGTGCAGGAAGTCCGGCGTCAGAACCTCGATGGTGGTCGCGGGCGTACGAGCGCGGATCGCTTCGATCACCCGAACGAACTGACGTGCGCCGCCGTCATCGAGATCGTCGCGATCAACCGAAGTCACGACAATATGGGCGAGGCCGAGCTTGGCGGCGGCTTCGGCCACGTGCTCCGGCTCGTGCGGATCGAGATCACCGGGCTTCCCCGTCGCGACGTTGCAGAAAGTGCAGGCACGCGTGCAGATGCTGCCGAGGATCATCACGGTCGCATGCTTTTGCTGCCAGCACTCGCCGATATTGGGGCAGGCAGCTTCCTCGCAGACGGTGTTGAGCTTGAGCGCGCGCATGAGGTTGCGCGTCTCGTGATACTCGCGCGAGACCGGCGCCTTGACGCGAATCCAGTCGGGCTTGCGCGCGATCGGCGTGTCGGGCCGGTGCGCCTTCTCGGGATGCCTTGGTCGAGCGTCGTCCATGACGCTAGATGTGGATGACCCGCCCGAAAGCGTCAAGCACCGCCTCGTGCATCATTTCCGAGAGGGTCGGATGCGGGAAGATCGTCTCAATCAGCTCGTGCTCGGTGCTTTCGAGCGTGCGCGCGATGGTATAGCCCTGGATCAGCTCGGTAACCTCTGCACCGATCATGTGCGCGCCCAGGAGCTCGCCAGTCTTGGCGTCGAACACGGTCTTGATCAAGCCTTCGGTTTCGCCGAGCGCAATGGCCTTGCCATTGCCGATATAGGGGAAACGTCCGACGCGCACCTCGTGGCCCAACTCCCTGGCGCGGGTCTCGGTCAGGCCCACGCTCGCGACCTGCGGCCGACAATAGGTGCAGCTCGGCACGTTGGTGGCGTCGAGCGGTGTCACTCCCTTAACCCCCGCGATGCGCTCGACGCAGAGCACACCCTCGTGGCTCGCCTTGTGGGCAAGCCACGGCGGCCCCACAAGGTCGCCGATCGCGTATATCCCGGGCTCACCGGTTTCGCACCACTCGTTCACGACTACATGCGTCTTCTCGACGCGAACCTTCGTCTGCTCGAGACCGATGTTCTCGACGTTGCCGACGATGCCGATCGCGAGGATCACGCGTTCGACCGTGAGCTCCGATGTCTTGTCGCCGCTCGCCAGTGTCGCGGTCACGCTGTCGGCGCCTTTTTTCAGCGCCTTAACCGTCGTGCCCACGTAAATCTTCATGCCCTGCTTCTCGAACGCCTTGTGCGCGAAAGCAGAGATATCGGCGTCTTCTACGGGAAGGATGCGCGGCAGCACCTCGACCACCGTGACCTCCGAACCGAGATCGCGGAAGAAGCTCGCGAACTCGATGCCGATTGCCCCCGATCCGACCACCAACAAGGATTTCGGCACGCGGTCCGGCAGCATCGCCTCCCTGTAAGTCCAAACGAGCTTGCCATCGGGTTCGAGGCCGGGGAGCGACCGTGCCCGCGCGCCGGTCGCGAGCACGATGTGCTTTGCGGTCACATCGGCAACGGGCTTGCCCTCCTTGGTGACCGCGAGCTTGCCCTTCCCTGCGAGTGCCGCGTGACCGTCGATCACGGTAATTTTGTTCTTCCGCATCAAGAACGCGACGCCGTTCGAGAGCTGCTTCGCCACCTTGCGCGAACGCTCGACGATCTTCTTGATGTCGAAGCTCACTTCCTTGGCGCTGAAGCCATAGTCGCCGAGATGCTGGAGCAGGTGATTGATTTCCGACGAGCGCAGCAACGCCTTGGTGGGGATGCAGCCCCAATTGAGGCAGATGCCGCCTAGTTGCTCGCGCTCGATCACTACCGTCTTCATGCCGAGCTGCGCCGCGCGGATCGCCGCGACGTAACCGCCGGGGCCGCCGCCGACTACCGCGAGATCAAAGGATTCAGCCATTTTAATTCACTACAACAACATGCTGACGGGCGATTCGATGAATTTCCGGAACACGCCCATGAATTCCGCCGCGATCGCGCCATCGATCACGCGATGATCGCAGGAGATCGTGCAGCGCATCACCGTCGCGACCGCGAGCGCGCCGTTCTTCACCACCGCTCGCTGCTCGCCAGCGGCGACCGCGAGGATCGCGGCCTGCGGCGGGTTGATCACCGCCGTGAACTCATTGACCCCGTACATCCCGAGGTTGGAGATCGAGAAGGTGCCGCCTTGGAACTCCTCGAGCTTGAGCTTGCCGGCGCGTGCGCGCGCCGCCAGGTCACGCATCTCAGAGGAAATCTGCGCCAGCCCTTTCTGGTCGGCATTGCGGATGATCGGCGTGATCAGTCCCTGCTCCAACGCGACCGCGACCGATACGTCCACATTGCTCCAGCGCAGGATCGCGTCCTCGCTCCAGGAGGCGTTGACCGCCGGCATCTTGCGCAGCGCGAGCGCCACCGCCTTGATCACGAAATCATTGACGGAAATCTTGCTCTCGGCCTGCGCATTTATATCGGCGCGCGCTTTCAACAGCGCATCGATCTCGCAATCGACCGTGAGGAAGAATACCGGGACGGTCTGCTGCACCTCGCCGAGCCGGCGCGCGATGGTGCGGCGCATCGTCGTGTGCGGGAGCGGCGTGTAAGGCGCGTTCCCCATGAGCGCCGCCACTTGAGCCATGCCGGGGGTCGGCGGCATTGCCGGCGCAGCGGGCGCAGCCGGAGCACGTTTGGGCGCGCCACCCTTGAGCGCGCCCTCGACGTCTGCTCTGACGATCCGACCATGCGGACCCGAACCCTGGATCGCCGCGAGATCGAGCCCGGCTTGTGCCGCCATGCGCCGCGCGAGTGGGCTCGCGAACAGACGGTCATGTCCGTTGCCGCCAGCGGCGGCGGCGGCGGGCGGGCGAGGCGCTCCGGACGGAGCGGGTGCAGGCGGAGGGGCCGCAGGCTTCGCGCTGCTTGGCGGCGCGGACGCTGGAGCAGCCCGAACGGGCGTGGCAGGAGCCGGCGCCGCGGCGGGCGCAGGAGCCGGCGCAGCTTTCGCCGCCGGGGACGGCGCGGCCGCGGTTTTGAGGGCGCTCGCGCTTTCGCCTTCCCCGAGCAAGCGCGCAATCACCTGATTAACCTTGACACCTTGCGCACCCTCGGGGACCAGCAGCTCGCCCACCGTCCCCTCGTCGACGGCTTCCACCTCCATGGTCGCTTTGTCGGTCTCGATCTCCGCGATCACATCGCCGGGCTTCACGGCGTCGCCAACCTTCTTGTGCCATTTCGCGAGGTTTCCCTCGGTCATCGTCGGCGACAGCGCGGGCATTAGAACCTCGATGGGCATAAATCTCCCCCTCTGCGTTCGCGGCTTGCGTCGCCGGTCAGCGATAGGTCACGGCTTTGACCGCCGCGACTACGTCTTCGATCTGCGGCAACGCCAGCCGTTCGAGGTTGGCGGCGTAGGGCAACGGTACATCCTTGGAGCAGACGCGCGCGACCGGCGCATCGAGATAGTCGAAGGCGTGATCCATCATCGACGCCGCGATCTCCGAACCGATGCCGGCGAAAGGCCAGCCTTCCTCGACCGAGACGATACGATTGGTCTTTTTGACCGAAGTGACGACGGTCTCGACGTCGAGCGGACGAATGGTACGGAGGTCGATCACCTCGGCCGAAATGCCCTCGCCCGCCAGCGCGTCCGCAGCGCCGAGCGCGATTTCGACCATGCGCGAGAAGGCGACCACCGTTACCTGATCGCCCGGCCGCACCACTCGCGCCTTGCCGATCGGCACGATCCAGTCGTCCGCGACGGGGACCGGCGAGGTGTGCCCATAGAGCAGCTCATGCTCCAGGAAAATGACGGGATTGGGATCGCGGATCGCGGATTTGAGCAGCCCCTTGGCGTCGGCGGCGCCGAAGGGCGCCACCACTTTGAGGCCGGGGCAATGGGCGTACCAGCTCGCATAGCATTGCGAATGCTGCGCCGCGACCCGGGCGGCGGCGCCATTCGGTCCGCGGAACACGATCGGGCAGTCCATCTGCCCGCCCGACATGTAGCGGGTCTTGCTGGCGGAATTGATGATCTGGTCGATCGCCTGCATCGCGAAGTTGAACGTCATGAATTCGACGATGGGCCGAAGCCCTGCCATTCCCGCGCCAACGCCGAGCCCGGTAAAACCCTGCTCGGAGATTGGAGTGTCGATCACGCGCCGCGCCCCGAATTCATCCAGCAAGCCCTGGCTCACCTTGTAGGCGCCCTGGTATTCCGCCACTTCCTCGCCGATCAGGAACACACGATCGTCACGGCGCATCTCCTCTGCCATCGCGTCGCGCAGAGATTCACGGACCGTCAGGTCACGGGTCTCGCCAGCCCATTCGGCCTCGCCCTGCACCGTGCGCGGCCGTGGCGGCGGCGCGACTGGGGCCGCGGCGACGGCGGGCGCCGCGACGGGCGCAGCTTCAGGCTTCGGTTCGGCCTTGGGGGCGGCTGCCGGCGTCGGGACCGGCAGTGCATCCATGCTCTCGCCGTCCGCCGCTAGAACCGCGATCGGAGAGTTCACGGCCACATGCTCCGTTCCCTCCGGCACCACGATGCGCGCGAGCACCCCCTCGTCCACCGCTTCCACCTCCATAGTCGCCTTGTCGGTCTCGATTTCCGCGAGCACGTCGCCGGCCTTCACGGGCTCGCCGACTTTCTTGAGCCAGCGGGCGATCTTCCCCTCGGTCATGGTCGGCGACAGCGCCGGCATCAATACGTCGATCGGCATGGAACTCCCTCGGACTTTTTTCTGACGCCGGAACGGACGAGAGGCCGCGGCGAGCGCTACGCCTCTATCAACACGTTGGTCCAGAGCTCGCTCGGATCCGGCTCCTGACTCTGCTGGGCAAAGTCGGCGGCGGCGGTGATGAGATCCTTCACTTCCTTGTCGATCGCCTTGAGCTTGTTGTCGTCAGCGATCGCGCCTTCGATCAAGCGCTGGCGCGCCTGGTCTATCGGATCGTGCTCGGAGCGCATGCGGGTCACTTCGTCGCGGCTGCGGTATTTCGCGGGATCGGACATGGAATGGCCGCGGTAGCGATAGGTCAGCATCTCGAGGATTGTGGGTCCCTTGCCCGAGCGCGCGTAAGCAACGGCTTCGAGCGCCGACTGGCGCACCGCCACGACGTTCATGCCGTCGACCTGACGCCCCGGAATCTCGAATGGCCCGCCGCGGCTGTAGAGGTCGACCGAGGCCGAGCTGCGTGAGACCGACGTCCCCATGCCGTAGCGGTTGTTCTCGATCACGTAAATCACCGGCAGCTTCCAAAGCGCGGCCATGTTCAGGCTTTCATAGACCTGCCCCTGATTCACCGCGCCGTCGCCCAGATAGGTGATGCTGACGCGTTTGTTTTCGCGATAGTGGTGCGCGAAGGCGAGCCCGGTTCCGATCGGCACCTGTGCGCCTACGATGCCGTGGCCGCCGAAGAATTTCTTCTCGCGGCTGAACATGTGCATCGAGCCGCCTTTGCCCTTGGAATACCCGCCCCGCCTGCCCGTCAGCTCGGCCATCACGCCCTTGGGGTCCATGCCGCAAGCAAGCATGTGTCCGTGATCTCGATAGGAGGTGATGACCGTGTCATCCGGCTCGATCGCCGATTGCACGCCGACAACGACCGCCTCCTCGCCGATGTAGAGATGGCAGAAGCCGCCGATCAGCCCCATCCCATACATCTGCCCCGCCTTTTCCTCGAAGCGGCGGATGAGCAACATGTCGCGGTAGAGCTTGAGCAGGAGATCGGGCTCGATGACGGGTTCTTCGGGTTTCGCAGGCCGTATTTTGCGCTTAACGATCGCCATAGAGGGCTCCCTCCCAACGGAACCATCGCGCCCCGCGCGCCATTGGCTAAAGATGGCGTGCCGGCTTTGAATTTGCAATGCAGATCGCCTTCAAAATCTTGTTTTGCAAAGCAAAATGACAATTAACTCAATTTCGGTTAACCCTCCTGAATCGGCAGGTGGTCAATAGGATTCAGCCTCGGGACGGCGGTGGCAAGGTCTGCGAAAACCGCGGGGCTCCGCGGTGTCTCCACTGAGCACCGCAGTCGAAGATGCTGCGCCGCAGCAGAGAGGGCTCCGCCTATTGCGGCGCGGGCCCAGGCAGCGGAATTACGATCTCGTTGGGTCCGCCGAGCTGAAGCACAGCCCGGGCGCGCTCATCAAGCATATCCGGATCGATATGCGCCGAGCGCAGCAGATTCACTCGGCGCTCCAGAGTCTCCTTGTCCGAGTGCACGGCGGCATAGGTCGCCTGCGCATCCCGCAGTTCCTGGTTGAGTTGCAGCCACGCGAGCACGCTGCGATCCCCCACGAACAGGTGGTAGGCAAAATAACCGACCAGGCTGACGCCGAGCACCGGTGTCGCGATCGCGCGGAGGCGGCGGCGGAATTGGTCGACGAGTCGCATGGGTGCTGAGCGAATCACGATGGAGTCGCGTCGTCAAGAACCACGAGCCGAGCTAGCCCATATTGTTTTTGGCCATCAGCGACTCGCTAAGTCCGTCTTAATTTGAGATTGTTCTGCCCTCGCTCGCGAGGAACGCTGAAATATCCGGGCATGGAGGGGTCAACAATGAGATTAGCCCAAACTCTCTTGGCTCTCTGTTGCCTTTCGTTGGCGGTTCATTCTGCCGCGCGCGCCCAGGGGCAACCCACACATCAATCGAGCGACGCACCTTCGGAGGCACAGGCGGAGTTCACCGAGCTATTCGCATCGTTTTGCCTGATGAAATTCCCCGACGCTGCAGCGGCCGACTACTACGCCCATGCCAAGGGAATGAAGCCGATGCCGCAGGACCGGCTGCACCATATCCTGGGCAAGGATCCCGGCGCCGGCTGGCTCTATGACGGTGGCTTCGGCACCTACGCCGTTACGATCGAGAATCCGCCTAATCACACCTGCGCCATTCGCAAGCGTTTCAATAAGCTTCCCGACATCACGACCGCCTTCGGAACGCTGCTCAAGCTCTGGTCGGCGACCCAACACGCTGGCACCATCACGGAGCTGCCGCCAAAGGAGATGGAGATCGAGGGCCGCAAGTCGAAGGCTTATCTTTGGGAACTCGCGACCTCGGGAAGCACGGACAAAGAAAACTTCATGGCGCTGGTGACACCGATATCAGGCGAGGCCCCGGAAATTCGGCTGACGCGAATGCTCGGCAATCGCTGAGAACGCGCCCCAACTATAATCGCGCCGAAGAAACCCCGGCTAGCGGCGCCATTTCAGGACGCCGCCTCCGGCGTACCGCGCGGCTTGGCCCAAGAGTTCCTCGACACGCAGGAGCTGGTTGTACTTTGCGGTGCGGTCCGACCGCGCGAGAGAACCGGTTTTGATCTGCCCACAATTGGTCGCGACCGAGAGGTCGGCAATTGTCGTGTCCTCGGTCTCGCCGGAGCGATGCGACATCACGACGCCATAACTCGCCCGCTGCGCCATCTCCACGGTCTCGAGCGTTTCCGAGAGCGTACCGATCTGGTTGACCTTCACCAGGATCGCGTTGCCCAGCCGTTTAGCGATGCCGTCCGCGAGCCTCTTCGCGTTGGTGACGAAGAGATCATCTCCGACGAGCTGCACCTTGCCGCCGAGGGTCTGCGTCAAGTGCGCCCAGCCCTCGAAGTCGTCCTCCGCCATGCCATCCTCGATCGAGACGATGGGATAGCGGTGCACGAGGTCCTCATAGATCCGCACCATGCCCGCGGCGTCGAGCGTCTTGCCCTCGCCTTCGAGCCGGTATTGC
The DNA here is from genome assembly GCA_035517495.1 of Allostellaceae bacterium. GTDB lineage: Bacteria > Pseudomonadota > Alphaproteobacteria > ATCC43930 > CGMCC-115725 > DASZHJ01. Next base: position 31,248 of record DATIYT010000024.1, read on the forward strand.
CCGCGCGCATAAAATTCGGTCGCGGCGGGATCGAGCGCGAGCGCCACCTGCTCGCCCGGACGGTAACCCGCCGCCTCGATCGCTTGGGTCACAAACCCGAGCGCCGCGTCGGCGGTGGCGAGATTCGGTGCGAAGCCGCCCTCGTCGCCCACATTTGTGTTGTGCCCGGCATCCTTGAGTCGGCTCTTGAGGGCCTGAAAAACCTCCGCCCCCCAACGCAGCCCCTCGGCGAAGCTGGAGGCACCCAACGGCACGATCATGAATTCCTGAAAATCGATGGGATTGTCGGCGTGTACGCCGCCATTGACGATGTTCATGAGCGGCACTGGCAGAGTGCGCGCAAAAACGCCGCCGACATAGCGGAATAACGGCACGCGCGCCTGCAACGCGGCAGCCTTCGCTGCCGCCAGCGAGACGCCCAAGATTGCGTTAGCACCGAGCCGACCTTTGTTCTCGGTGCCGTCGAGAGCAATCAAGGTGCGGTCGATACCGATCTGATTCTCGGCATCGAAGCCCGAGAGCGCGTCGAAAATTTCGCCGTTGATCGCGTCGACGGCGCGGCGCACCCCCTTGCCGCCATAGCGCCGCTTGTCACCGTCGCGCAGCTCTACCGCCTCATGCGCTCCGGTCGAGGCGCCCGACGGAACGGCCGCCCGGCCCACCACTCCGCTTTCCAACAACACATCAACCTCGACCGTGGGATTGCCGCGGCTATCGAGGATCTCGCGGCCGATGATGTCGGTGATGGCGGTCATGGCGTCTCCAGTGCAAGCGGCCGCGCCTTGGCGACGCGATCAAATTCAATAAGAGTAGCGAGCAGCTCCGGGAGCGCCTTGAGCGGCACCATGTTGGGGCCATCGGAAGGCGCATTGTCGGGGTCTTGGTGCGTCTCCACGAAGAGTGCGGCAACGCCGACCGCAACCGCGGCGCGCGCGAGCACCGGCACGAACTCCCTCTGGCCGCCGCTGGTGGTGCCCTTGCCGCCCGGCTGCTGCACCGAGTGGGTCGCGTCGAACACCACGGGATACCCCGTTTCCGCCAGCACCGGCAGCGCGCGCATGTCATTTACAAGTGTGTTGTAACCGAAGCTCACCCCGCGCTCGCAGAGCAGGATGTTCGTGTTGCCGGCATCGGCTACTTTCTGCGCGACGTTGCGCATATCCCAGGGCGCCAGGAACTGCCCCTTTTTTATATTGACGGCTCGGCCGGTCTTGGCCGCCGCCACCAGCAGATCGGTCTGCCGGCTAAGGAAGGCCGGGATTTGCAGCACGTCCACCGCCTCGGCGACGATCGCGCATTGCGGCGGCTCGTGCACGTCCGTCAGGACCGGGCAGCCGCGGGTCTCGCGAATCTCCGCCAGGATCGGCAAGCTCGCCTCTAGGCCAAGGCCGCGCCCGCTCGCCAGTGAAGTGCGGTTCGCCTTGTCAAAGGACGTCTTGTAGATGAGGCCAATGCCGAGCTTGGCCGATATTTCGACGAGCGCCGCACTCATTTCCAGCGCGTGGGCGCGGCTTTCGAGCGCGCACGGCCCGGCGATCAGCGTCAACGGGCGGTCATTGGCAATGGCGAGTGCGCCGATCTTGACGGTGTGAGGGGCGGTCATAGGCCTTGATTAGCGCGAACGCCGCGCCGCTGCCAGTCCCGAGTAACTCGAGCTGTCCGTCGTCGCCGATCGAAAAAATGACGGGTTTTTTAGCTTTCTCCGCTGGCGCCCGGCGCCAAAGTCATGAATTCTTAGAAATATCCGGTTACACGGGGGATGTGAGGTTTATCACTTGCCTACCAACAGACTGATGACCACGTCAGTCGCGCCACGAGGCGAATGAGGGTGGAGGGATCAATGTCCTGGTTTATCGAGCCCGAATTGGATGAAGTGCTGAGCGATCCCATGGTCCTCACGATGATGGAGCGCGACCAGGTCAATCCCGATCGGTTGCGCGCATTCCTGCAGGACATCGGCAGCACTCTCTCGCGTCAGCCGCGCCGCGAGCCCGAGCCGGAGCCTCAGGCACAAGGATTCTGACCCGCGAGCGTCGCCGCCGGCCGCGCGATTTGCCCGCGGCGGAGAACCAGCGCTAGGCTTCCGGTGCAGCAAGCCCGGAGGCCGTGATGAGCGCAAAACCGAAACTGAAGGCTGAAAGCCGCAATCCCAGAACCGACGACGAGGCGCGCGCCTTCGTGCGCCACGTTGAATCGCTGTTCATGCCCTGGAACGTCGAAGCACTGGTGGCGGGGTTCACCGACGACTGCGTGGTGCGGTTCGGCGACCTCCCGGAATTCCGCGGAAGCGAGGCACTCGAAAAATTCTTCCGCGCCCGCAGCGTGCGCCAGAAGGGTTATCGCCTGAAGAAGGAGTTCCGCGTGCTCGAAGGCGGCACCATCGCCAATTACTGGGAGGGTTGGTGGACCGATGCAGCGAGTGGCGCACAAATGACCGGGCGCGGCGTCGAGGTCTGGGTGTTGCGAGATGGCAAGATCGCGGTCTGGGAAGCCGCTTTCAACGTCAAGGAAGCGGGCAAGGCCGGCGGCGCAGGTCTCGTCTGAATTCGAACCGGTATCGTCTGCGCGTCCGTCCCGTGCGGCCGTGCATTCCGCCACGCTTCATGCTTGAATTGATCTGGCGGTGGGCATCGACCCACTTGCATCTCGATCCCAACCCAGGGGAGGACCAAAAAATGACACGACAGCTCATCAAATTGGCCGTCTGTGGCGCGGTGCTCGCGGGCATCGCCGCACTGCCCACCGCAGGCTCGGCCCAGGTCAAAAGCCCGACGCTAGACGCAGTGAAGGCCCGCGGCCAACTCGTCTGCGGCGTTGATACGGGAATTCCCGGCTACGCCTTCCAGGATTCCTCCGGCAAGTGGCTCGGTCTCGACGTTTCCTATTGCCGCGCGATCGCAGCGGCGGTGCTGGGCGATCCCGAGAAGGTGAAGTACATCGGCACGACCTCGAAGGTCCGCTTCACCGTGTTGCAGTCCGGCGAGATCGACGTGCTGATCCGCGATTCCGAGCACACGCTGCTGCGCAACTCCGCAATGCAGCTCGAGGAACCCGGGACAAACTTTTATACCGGTCAGACTTTCATGGTGAAGAAGAGCCTCGGCGTCGCGCACGCCAAGGACCTGAACGGTGCCACGATCTGCCTGCTCACCGGCACGACGCTTGAGACCAACATCGCTGACTTCAACCGCGCCAACAACATCAAGATCAACACGCTGTTGTTCGACAAGCCCGAGGAAGCCTTCGCCGCCGCCGAGGCCGGACGCTGCGACGGCTACACCGACGACGGCGGCAGCGTCGCGGCCGCGCGCTCAACCATGAAGAAGCCGGACGACTGGATGTTCCTGCCCGAGACGATTTCGCGCCAGCCGCTTGGATCCTTCACGCGGTATGGCGACAGCAACTGGACCGCGATCGTCAGGTGGACCCATGAGGCGATGCTGGAGGCGGAAGTGCTCGGCATCACCAAGGCGAACATCGATGACGTCAAAAAGAACGCCACCGACCCACAGGTGAAGAAATTCCTGGGGCTCGAAGGCGACCTCGGCAAGGGTCTCGGGCTCGACAACGACTGGGCCTATCGCATCATCAAGGCCGAGGGCAACTACGGCGAAATCTACGATCAGTACTTCGGCTCCAAGGGCCTGGGCCTGCCGCGGGGTCTCAACAACCTCTGGCTCAACGGCGGGCTGATGTATCCGGCCTCCTGGTACTGAACAAAGGGAGGTCCCTTCCGGAGGCATATCGGTGGTCAGGCGGCCCTCGCGGCGCGCTGTGATCGGCCAGTGGATGCTGCTGGCGGCGGTGGTGGTGGTCGCCTGGCTTCTTTTCGACATGGCAAGCGCGAACTTCGCGCGTCGGAACATGTCGTTCGGTTTCGGCTTTCTCTCCAGTCCCGCAAATTTCGACATCCCGTTCCGGCTGATCCCCTGGCACGAAGGCGACAGCATGGGGCGAGTGCTGCTGGTGGCGCTGCTCAACACGCTGCTGGTGTCGGCACTGGCGATCGTCACCGCGACCCTGCTGGGCTTGCTAGTGGGAGTGATGCGGCTCTCCAACAATTGGTTGGTCAAGAACCTGGCACTCACCTTCATCGAGACGATCCGCAACACGCCGCAACTCGTGCAGATATTCTTCATCTATGTGTGGCTGGTGAGCGGACTTCCGGGACCTCGGCAGAGCGTGACGATTCCCGGCGGCCTCTTGCTGAACAATCGCGGCCTCTATTTCCCCGCGCCGGTGGGCGGTCCCTCCGAAGCGCTGTTCGGGTGGCTCGCAGCGGGGTTGCTGGTGGCGATCCCCGTGCTTTGGCGCTTGCGGCGTCGCGGCCAACGCATCGGCGTCAAATCGCTGCTGCTCGCGCCGCTCGCGCTCGTCCTGTACCTCGCGGGAATGCAAGGCTTGGATTTTCCAGTGCTCAAGGGCTTTAACATCGCTGGCGGCACCAGCATACCGCCGGAGCTGGTGGCGCTATGGATGGGACTCTCGATCTATTCCGCCGCCTTCATCGCCGAGATCGTGCGCGGCTCGATCGAGGCCGTGCCCAAGGGACAGCACGAGGCCGCGCAGAGCATCGGGCTCAGCTACGCGCAGTGCCTGTTCCTGATCACGCTGCCGCAGGCGCTCCGCATCATGGTGCCGCCGCTCTGCAGCCAGTATCTCAATGTGATCAAGAGCAGCTCGCTCGGCGAATTCATCGCCTACCCCGAGCTGGTGCAGATGATCCTGGGCACGGTGATGCAGCAAGCGAACCGAGAGATCGAAACCGTGCTGATGGTCGGGGGCATCTTCCTCAGCATCAGCCTGCTCACTTCCGCCTTCATGAATTGGTACAACCGCCACGTGGCGCTCGTGGAGCGCTGATCGCATGATGCGACATCGCCGCCCCTTCCCGCGACCGGTGCCGTCATGGACCTAGGCGGCGAGCTTGTCGCACGTCCCGGCCGCGAGCCGCCGCGCGCGGGCCTTGGGCTCGCACGCGGAGCCGAGGTGGCACTCGCGCGCGCGCTGGGGTGGATGCGGCGCAATCTTTTCAGCTCAGTCGGCAACACGCTCCTGACATTGATCGTGCTCGCGGTGCTCGCGCTGGTATTGCCCGGCATCTATGAGTGGACGATCTCGGATGCCACGATCTCCGGAAACACCAAGGCCGCCTGCACCGGCGACGGCGCCTGCTGGACCTTCATCAAGGTGCGGCTGCCGACGTTCTTCTACGGCCACTATCCCGCTGACGAGCGCTGGCGCGTGCATCTGGCGCTGCTGCTGATGATCGTGTTCGGCGGGCCAGCGATGAGCGACCGGATGCCACACCGCGGGCTCTTCGTACTGCTGCTGCTCACGGCATTCCCGGTGCTTGCAGGCGTGCTGTTGGTCGGTGGCATCGCCGGCCTCTCCGTGGTGGATACGAACCTCTGGGGCGGCCTTATGCTCAACGTGGTGATCTCGTTCGTGGTTGTCGAGGCTGCGTTCCTGCTGGGTATCCTGTTGGCGCTCGGGCGGCGCTCGGTCTTGCCGGTGGTGCGCATGCTCAGCGTCGGGTTCATCGAGCTGTGGCGCGGAACCCCGCTCCTGATCGTGCTGATCATGTCCGCGATGTTGGTGCCCTTGTTCTTGCCCCAAGGCGTTACCACCGACCGCGTGGCACGCGCGATCGTGGCGCTGAGCCTGTTCGAGGCCGCCTACATGGCGGAGGCGATCCGCGGCGGGCTCCAGGGCGTCCCCATGGGCCAGCTCGAAGCCGCGCAGTCGTTGGGGCTCAGATGGTGGCAAGTGCAGGTCTTCGTGGCCTTGCCGCAGGCGCTTCGCTTCTCGTTCCCTGCGATCATCAACACGGTGATCGACCTCTTCAAGGACACGACGCTGCTGCTCTTCGTCGGCGTCTTCGACCTCCTGAGCGCGGTCAACGCCGCCTCCAAGGATTCGGCCTGGCTCGGCTACTATCGCGAAGGCTTCGTCTTCGCGCTGCTGATCTTCTTCCTCTGCTGCTTCACCATGTCGCTGCATGCGCGCCGGATGGAGCGGCATCTCAACCGGCACAAGTGAGAGCGCGGCCCAAGCGAAGTTGGGGACTACGAACCCTCGACCGCAATCAATACGTCCTCGGAGGCACTTCGGCGGAGCGCGATCAGTGGCTGATACTCCGGCGATTGGTACCAGCCGGTCAACGCGGCCATATCGGGAAACTCGATGATGACCACCCGGTTCGGCCGCCACCCACCCTCCAGCATTCGGTGGCCGCCCACGCGGGTGATATAGCGCCCACCGAAGCGGGCAATCATCGGGGCGACCTGACGCAGATACTCGCTGTATCGGGCCTCGTCGATGATCCGGTGCTCGCCGATGAAGTAAGCGGGCACAGTCCTACGCCTCGCCGGCGCCGAGGCGTTGACGGGCAAGCGCCGCAAAATACTGCGCCCCTTTCATCAGCAGCGCGTCGTTGAAATCGTAGTTCGGGTTGTGCAGCGGCGTACCGCCGCTCTCCCCCTCGATGCCGCTGCCGATCAGCATATAGTTGCCGGGAATAGCGCGTAGGAAGGCGCCGAAATCTTCCGACGTCAGCAGCGGTGGACAATTGCCTTCGACATTGGCAGCGCCGACGACCGCGGTCGCAGCCCGAAGCGCCGGGTCGACGTTCTCGGGCCAATTGACGGTAGGCTCGAATTCATGCGTGTAGCGGAAGGAGTGCTGCGCACCGTGCGCCGCACAGATGCCGGCGACGATCGCGCCCATCCGTTCCTCGATCTGAGCCTGCACTTTCGGCGAATAGCTGCGTGTGTCGCCCTTAAGGGTGACCGTGCCGGGGATGACGTTGCGCGTGCCGTCGGTCAGGAATTCCGTCACCGACACCACGCCCTGCTCGATCGGATCGAGGCTGCGGGCGATCACCGTCTGCAGCGCCATCACGATCTCTGATCCCGCGACGATGGGATCGACCCCCATGTGCGGGCGCGCGGCGTGCGTGCCGCGACCTTTGATCTCGATCACGAAGTTGTCTTCGGACGCCATGATGCCGCCGGCGCGCGTGCAAAATCGCCCGAACGCAATGCCCGGCATGTTGTGGACGCCGTAAATCTCCTCCATCGGGAATCGCTTCAAGAGGCCATCCTCCAGCATTGCCTTGGCGCCACGTCCATGTTCTTCCGCCGGCTGGAATACGAAGTGCACGATCCCATCGAAGCCCGGCGATTGCGACAGCATCTTCGCGGCGCCGAGCAGCATCGCCATGTGACCGTCGTGACCGCAGGCATGCATCTTGCCGGCGTTCTTGGACGCGTAGTCGTGCTTTCCCGCCTCAAGAATGTGGAGCGCATCCATATCGCCCCTGAGACCGATCGCCCGGTTGCCGCCGCCCGAGCGCAGGGTCGCGACCAACCCGGTGCCGCCGATCCCTCGCTGCACCTCAAGTCCAAAGGAGGTCAGCGTTTCCGCCACGAAGGCCGAGGTTGCGTGCTCGTCGAACCCGGTCTCTGGATGCGCATGCAGATGATGCCGCCACGCGCGCATCTGCCGTTCGATCTCGGAATGCTCGCTCATCGTCATTCTCCCGGGAAAGACGTGATTCGCACGCCTAACAAGCCGACTATTGCTACACCAACCGGCTCTGGTCGGTCGCCGCGCGGATAAAGTCGGTGAAGAGCGGGTGCGGCTCGAAAGGCTTGCTCTTGAGCTCGGGGTGGTACTGCACGCCAAGGAACCAGGGATGGTCGGGTATCTCCACCGTCTCCGGCAGCTCGCCATCCGGCGACATGCCGGCAAAGCGCAATCCTACATTCTCGAGCCGGTCCTTGTAGTTGATGTTGACCTCATAGCGATGGCGGTGCCGCTCGCTGATGTGGGTCGCGCCGCCATAGATTTCGGAGATGCGGCTCCCCTGCGCCAGCACCGCCTCATAGGCGCCCAAGCGCATGGTGCCGCCCATATCGCCATTGGCCTGCCGCCGCTCCAGCACGTTGCCGCGCATCCATTCGGTCATCAGCCCCACCACCGGGTCCTGGCATGGGCCGAACTCGGTCGAATTGGCGCCGGGCAGGTCGGCCAGATTGCGCGCCGCCTCGATCACCGCCATTTGCATGCCGAAGCAGATGCCGAAATACGGAACCTGCCGCTCGCGCGCGAAACGCGCCGCCTGGATCTTGCCCTCCGAGCCCCGTTCGCCGAAACCGCCGGGAACCAGGATGCCGTGCACGCCTTCGAGGCGCTGGACCGTGTCCTCGCGCTCGAAGATCTCGCTGTCGATCCAGTTGAGATTGACCCGCATGTTGTTGGCGATGCCGCCGTGGGAGAGCGCCTCGGCGAGAGACTTGTAGCTGTCTTTCAAGTGCGTGTACTTGCCGACGATCGCGATGTTGACCTCGCCCTCGGGCTTGCGGATGCGCGAAACGATGGTCTCCCAGCGGTTCAAATCAGGCTCCGGCGCCTTGATGTCGAAATGCGCGCATACCTGGCGATCAAAGCCCTCGACATGATAGGCGTTGGGCACCTCGTAGATCGTGTCCACATCGAGCGCCGGGATCACCGCGGATTCCCGGAGATTGCAAAACAACGCGATCTTCTTGCGCGCGCTCTCGGGGATCGGCCGGTCGCACCGGCAGAGCAGAATGTCCGGCTGGATGCCGAGACCGAGCAGCTCCTTGACCGAGTGCTGCGTCGGCTTGGTTTTGAGCTCACCCGCTGAAGGAATCCACGGAACCAAGGTCAAATGCACGAACAGCACGCGCTCGCGACCGAGCTCGTTGCCCATCTGCCGGATCGCCTCCAGGAAAGGCAGGCTCTCGATATCGCCGACCGTGCCGCCGATCTCGCAGAGCACGAAATCCTCGCCGTTGAGATCGGCCTGGATGAATTCCTTGATCGCATCGGTCACGTGCGGGATCACTTGCACCGTGGCGCCCAGATACTGGCCCTTGCGCTCGCGCGCGATCACGGTCGAATAAATGCGCCCGGTGGTGACACTGTCGCTCCGCCGCGCGGCGATGCCCGTGAAGCGTTCGTAGTGGCCGAGGTCGAGGTCGGTCTCCGCCCCGTCATCGGTGACGTAAACCTCGCCGTGCTGATAGGGGCTCATGGTCCCGGGATCGACGTTGAGGTAGGGGTCGAATTTCCGGAGCCGCACGCGGAATCCGCGCGCTTGCAGCAACGCACCGAGTGCCGCTGCCGATAACCCCTTGCCGAGTGAGGAGACCACGCCGCCGGTGATGAAGATGAACCGCGTCATGGACCTTCACTCTATGCGAACCAGCGGTGGCGTACAACAAAAAGCGAAAGCATTCCTCCGGCCTAAAATCATCCAGGAATCCCAAGCGCCGGCCAAGCGGCCCTGCAATAGCAATTGACGGCACGGGCGCGACTTCACACGACCGCGATGGCGAACTATTTTCGAGTCGTACCGCGAATTTCCTGAACCCGCCCGCTGAACCGGCGCGACTATGCGCTCGCATGCGGGGTTGTGATCAGTTCCCGTCGAGTAGCTGGGAGGTCGCCAATGACGACGCAACAGCGCAAGGCCGAGAATTTTCGCACGCTGCATCAACGGCCAGGCGCCTTCATCATGCCAAACCCCTGGGATGCCGGCACCGCCAAATTGCTGGCTCGGCTGGGCTTCGAAGCGCTCGCGACCACCAGTGCCGGACTTGCCTTCGCGCTCGGTCGGCCCGACGGAGAAGGCGCCATCACGCGGGCAGAGACCCTCGCCAATGCGCGCGACATCGTCGCCGCAACCGAGCTCCCCGTCAGCGCCGATCTCGAGAACGGCTTCGGCGACCGCCCTGAGGACTGTGCGGCGACGATCCGCCTCGCCGCCGAGGCCGGCTTGGTCGGCGGCTCGATCGAGGATACGACCGGCGATCGCAACGATCCGATCTATCCGTTCGATTTGTCGGTGGAGCGGGTCAAGGCATCGGTCGCGGCCGCTCGCGCGCTTCCCTTCCCGTTCATGCTCGCGGCACGGGCCGAAAATCTGATCTCGGGCCGGCCGGACCTCCCCGACACGATCCGGCGGCTACAGGCCTTTGCCGCCGCGGGCGCCGACGTTCTCTACGCGCCCGGGCTCAAAACCTCGGCCGAAGTCACTGCCGTTGTGCAGGCGGTCGCACCGAAGCCGGTCAATGTCATCATGGGGCTCTCCGGCGGCAGTTTGTCATTGCGCGAGTTGAGCGCGCTTGGCGTGAAGCGCGTCAGCGTCGGTTCGGCGCTCGCGCGAGCGGCGCTCGGCGCGTTGCTGCGGGGTGCCGAGGAAATGCGGCAGCAGGGAAGCTTCGGGTTCGCGGACGCTGCCGCACCCTACGCGGAGATCAATCGTCAGCTCCGAGAATGACCCTGCGCCGATCGGCTTATTTCGCCGCCGGTGCGGCGGGCGCGGTCGGTGCAGCAGGTTCTGCCGGCGCGGCCGGAGCCGCTGGGGCGGCGGGCGTGGCGGGAGCGGGCGCCGGTGTGGATCCCGTAGGAGCCACCGGGGTCACGGGCGCTCTCCCCTGAGGGGCTTGCTCGATCAGCGAAGAGGGCGCGCCACGCTGCGTTGCAAACACCACCAGAGTAACGCTCGTCGCGAAGAAACACGCGGCGAGGATGGCAGTGGTGCGGGTCAGCAAGTTCGCGGTCGAGCGTCCCGTCATGAAGCCCGACATGCCACCGCCGCCCATGCCGAGCGCGCCACCCTCGCTCTTTTGCAGAAGGACGGATGCCACGAGAGCGATCGCGATCATCAGGTGAATGGCCAGGAGAACGGTCTGCATGGATTGGGGTTGACGTAAGGGACGGGGTGCGGGATTGGGCGCGGGCGCAGGTTTAGTCGGTCTCGCCGCCGCTGTCACCACCCTTGTAGGTTCAGGGGTTAACCCCCCGAAATCTACGGGCAACTTTGGGCGATTGCCCAGAAATCGGCGGCGACAAGGCTGGCGCCACCCACGAGAGCACCGTCGACATTGGCGATACTGAGGAGCTCCCGCGCGTTTCCAGGCTTTACCGAGCCGCCGTAGAGAATGCGGGTCTCGGCGGCATTCTTGAGCTTCGCCGCCAAAACCGCGCGGATATGCGAATGCACAGCGGCGACTTCGGCTATGGTGGGCGTTCGGCCGGTGCCGATCGCCCAGACTGGCTCGTAAGCGATGACAAGCTTCGACGCCTCGATCTTCTCGGGGAGCGAACCCTCGAGCTGACGCTCGACCACGTCAAGCGCCTGCCCGGCATCGCGCTCGGCCAAGGTCTCTCCGATGCACAGGATGGGCATCATCGCGGCGGCGCGCGCGGCGGTTGCCTTTGCGCACACCTGTTGATCGCTTTCGCCATGCCCTCCGCGCCGTTCGGAATGCCCCACGATCACATAGGTGCAGCCGAGATCGCGCAGCATCGGCGCGGCGATGTCGCCGGTATAGGCGCCCTTGGGTTCGGCGTGGCAGTCCTGGCCGCCCAGCGCAATGCCGCTGCCGCGCAAAGTGTCGCCCACGGCCTGCAACAACGTTGTGGGGGGGCAGACCGCGAGGTCGCACTCCGGGGGATCGCCGGCCGCAGCGCGCGCCACCAAGGCCCGAGCCAACGCAAGACCGTCGGTCCTGAGGCCATTCATTTTCCAATTTCCAGCAACCAGTTTGCGCACGCCTCGGCCCTCCCGTCGCGCCCGCTCTAGCACAGGGAGCACGGCGGATGCCAGACCGGGCTACAAGCAAAGTTGTCGCTGGTTGCGACGGAGAGGGCGCTCTCTATCGCCGCTGCCCCAGCGGTTATGTGCGCGGTCTTGCGGGTTGCGGGGTCATGGGGCGCTCTCTATGATCGCGCCCGCCCCAAGAGGCTGCACCCAATGCTGCAATCCATCCGCTCGTGGTCCGACTCTATTATCTTCAAGCTGCTGTTCGGTTTGCTGATCATCAGCTTCTGCGGATGGGGCGTCTATGATGTCCTGTTGCGCGCGACGCCCGATATCAGCGTCGCCTCAGTCGGCGATCGGAAAATCGGCCCCGAGCAGCTAAGCCGCGCGGTGCAGAGGCGGATCGAGCAGATGCGCCAGGTGTTCGGCGGGTCGTTCGATCTCCAACAGGCAAAGCAGCTCGGGGTCGTCGACCAGGAACTGGACGCCCTGATCAACGCGGCCCTGATTGACCTCGAAGTCCAGAGATTGAAGCTCGCGGTCGGCGACGAGGCGGTGCTCGGCGAGATCATGGAGACCCCCGCCTTCAAGAACAGCGCCGGCAAATTCGACCCGCAGATCTATCGCCAACTCCTGGCGCGGAATGGATATACGGAGGCGCAATACGAGGCGGGGCTGCGCGGCGAACTCGTCCGCGGCGAACTTACAGAGGCGGTGGTATCGGGAGCGAGCGCGCCGAACCCCCTCTTGGATGTCCTCTATCGCAACCAAGCAGAAAGGCGCGTCGCCGAGACGGTATTCCTGCCCTTCGCATTGGTCACCGACATCGGCCAGCCCAGCGAGAGCGATTTGCAGAAATTCCACGACGAGCATGCCGATCTCTTCCGTGCGCCGGAACTGCGCAGCTTCACGATCGCATTGGCAACCATCGACGACCTCGCCAAATCCATCCAAATCTCCGACAGCGATTTGAAGGCCGAGTACGAGCAGCGCCGCGACGAATTGGCGATTCCAGAGCGCCGGCACCTCGAGCAGGCGATCACGCCCGACCAGGCAGCGGCCGATCTGGCGGAGAACGCCCTCAAGGGCGGCAAGACCTTTGCCGCCGCAATCGCAGATGCAAAGATTGCTGCCCCCAGAGATCTCGGCATGATCGCCAAGAAGGACCTCGATCCCACGGTTGCCGACGCCGTATTCGCGCTGCCGCAAGATGGCACCACCGCCCCGATCAAGACTCCGTTCGGCTTCAATATTCTGCACGTGACCGGGATCGAGCCGGGGCGCGCGCAAACCCTCGACGAGGTCAAGGACGCGCTCCGCCTCGACATGCAGAGGAACGAGGCGAGCGACGTTCTTGACCGGCTGAGCAAGCGGGTCCAAGACGCACTTGCCGGAGGCGCGAGCCTCGAGACCATGGCGGGCAATCTCGGACTCAAAATCGTCAAAGTCGCCAACAGCGACAAGTCGGGCCATACCGCGGGGGGCGGAACTGTCGAAATTCCCGCGCCGGCCAAGGAATTTCTCGATACCGCCTTCAGCACTTCGGAGGGCGAGACCAGTCCGGTCGAGGATACCTCCGACGGCGCGCTCTATGTGCTCCACGTGGACAAGATCACACCGTCTTCGGTGCAGCCACTTTCCGATGTGCACGACCGCGTACTTGCCGCGTGGCAACAGGAACAGAGGATCGAGCGGGTCGGCAAGGAAACCAAGGAAATCGCCGACGCCGTCAATGCCGGAACCCCGCTCAAGGACGTGGCGGGGAAGCGCGCGCTCAAGACCACCACGACGCCGCCGATCGAGCGCGAGGGGGAGACCGGCGGGCTTCCCGACACCATGGTCGGCCCGCTGTTCCAGCTCAAGCCGCATCAGGCGACCACCGGGCAATCCACGGACGGCTCCTACGTCGCGGAGTTGCTCGAGATCATCCCGGCCGATCCAAGCGCGGACAAATCAAAGGTCGATCAGCTGAGCCAACAACTGCGCTCGGGAATGCAGCAGGACCTGGTGTCGGAGTATGAGAACGCGCTCCGCTCGCGCTTCAAGGTCGAAATCGACCGCGACCGCGTGGATCACGCGCTCTAGCTCTCGCGCCGAATCTCCATGCAAATCGCACCGACAGCGGACGAATTCGCGGCACGTTATCGCGCAGGGAGGCCGGTGCTGGTGTGGACCACCCTGGTCGCCGACCTGGAAACACCGGTCTCGGCGATGCTCAAGCTCGCGGACGGACGGCCGAACAGCTTTCTTCTGGAATCGGTCGAGGGTGGCGCGGTCCGCGGCCGCTATTCCATCATCGGTCTCAAGCCCGACCTGATCTGGCGCTGCCACGAGGATCGGGCGGAGATCAACCGCCGCGCGCGCTCCGATCCGCAGGCCTTCGAACCCTGCCCCGAGCCTCCCCTGGCCTCGCTCAGGTCGCTGATCCGGGAATGCCAAGTCGAGACTCCCGCTCCCTTGCCGCCAATGGCGTCGGGCCTCTTCGGCTATGTCGGCTACAGCATGGTGGGTCTGATGGAGCGGTTGCCCGACACCAAGCCAGACGCCCTGCAAATCCCGGACGGACTGTTCTTGCGCCCGACGGTCGTTTGCATCTTCGACAATCTTGAGGATCGCGTCACCATGGTGACGCCGGTCTGGCCCGGCAAGGAAACCGACGCGCGCGGCGCCTATGACTTGGCGCGCGAACGGCTCGCGGATGTTCTCGCCGATTTCGACCGCAATCTCCCCTATCGCCGCGAGGCGAGCGATGTCGTCGCCGAGCCGCCGGTGCCCGTCGGCAACATGACGCGCGAGCAGTGCATGCACATGGTCGAGGTGGCGAAGGAATACATCCGCGCCGGCGAGATTTTCCAGGTGGTGCCGTCGATGCGCTTCACGGTGCCGTTCCGGCTTCCGCCCTTCGCGCTCTACCGTGCGCTCCGCCGCCTCAATCCCTCGCCCTTCCTGTTCTTCCTCGATTACGGCAGCTTCGCCGTGGTGGGATCGAGCCCCGAGATTCACGTGCGCGTGCGCGACGGCATCGTCACCATCCGTCCCCTCGCCGGCACGCGGCGCCGCGGCAAGGACACCGAGGAAGACCAGCGGCTCGCCGAGGAACTGCTCGCCGATCCCAAGGAGCGCGCCGAGCACCTGATGCTCTTGGACCTCGCGCGCAACGACGTAGGCCGCGTCGCCAAGATCGGCACGGTCAAGGTCACCGAGCAATTCGTAATCGAGCGCTTCAGCCACGTGATGCACATCAGTTCCAACGTGGAGGGAAAGCTCGACCCCCAATACAGCGCGATCGACGCACTGATTGCGGGATTTCCCGCCGGCACGCTCTCGGGCGCTCCCAAGGTGCGCGCCATGGAGATCATCGACGAACTCGAGCCCGAGCGGCGCACCCTCTATGGCGGAGCCGCCGGCTATTTCGCGGGCGACGGCAGCATGGACACCTGCATCGTGCTCCGCACCGCCATCGTCAAGGAAGGGAAGATGATCGTCCAGGCGGGCTTCGGCGCGGTCGCCGACAGCGATCCCGCAACCGAGCACCAGGAAATCCTCGATAAGGCCCGGGCACTCGTGCGCGCCGCCGAAGAGGCGGTGCGGTTCGCGAAGGGGTGATCCACTTAAGGCCACCGCCGGGGCCCAGAGGCACCGAGATGCGGGCGGTGATATAGAACGCGGTAATCTTCTTTGTGCTCCGGTTCTTCGGGGAAACGAGGGCGAGCGCGGCTTTTGCTGGGGATTACGGACCTGTTATAACCCTGCGGAACGAACTCGCCTCGGGGCGTCCAGGACCATGTACCTGCTCATCGATAACTACGACAGCTTCACCTACAACCTCTGGCACTACCTCGGGGAATTAGGGGCCGAGGTGGTCGTGCGGCGCAACGACAAGGTGAGCGTCGACGAAGCACTCGCGATGCGGCCCGAGGGGATCGTGATCTCGCCGGGGCCCAGCGACCCCGATCATGCCGGCATCTGCCTGGAGCTGGTGCGGCGCTCGGGCGACGTTCCGCTGCTCGGCGTCTGCCTGGGTCATCAGGCGGTGGGCCAGATATTCGGCGGCAAGATCGTGCGGGCGCCGGTGCCCATGCACGGCAAGCTCAGCCAAATCCATCACGACGGCACCGGGGTGTTCCAGGGCTTCAACCGGGAACCGTTCCTCGCGACGCGCTATCACTCGCTGGTGATCGAGCGACAGGGGATGCCGAGTTGCCTCAGGGTCAATGCCGAGACCGCCGACGGCATCGTGATGGGAGTGGCGCACCGCGAGCGGCCGATTCACGGCGTGCAGTTCCATCCCGAAAGCATTGCATCTGAAGGTGGCCACGCCTTGCTCGCGAACTTCCTGCGGCTGAGCCGGCCCCTGCCCCGCGCCGCATGACCGTCGACACCGGCGACTTCAAGGCGCTGATCGCCAAGGTCGCCGCGGGCGCCCGGCTCAACGAGGACGAGGCCGCAGGCGCCTTCGACGCGATGATGTCGGGCAACGCGACCCCCGCGCAGATGGGCGGTTTCCTGCTGGCACTGCGCGTGCGCGGCGAGACCGTGTCGGAGATCACCGGCGCCGCGCGGGCGATGCGCGCCAAGGCGTTATCGATCGAGGCGCCACCGGGCGCGATCGACACCTGCGGCACCGGTGGCGATGGGTCCGGCAGCTTCAACATCTCGACCGCAACCGCGCTGGTCGCGGCGGGAGCTGGCGTCCCCGTCGCCAAGCATGGCAATCGCAACCTGTCCTCGAAATCGGGCTCGGCCGACGTGCTTGCAGCGCTCGGGGTCAACATCGATGCCGACATGGCGCTGGTGCGGCGTGCAATCTGGGAAGCGAAGATCGGCTTCCTGATGGCGCCGCGGCATCATCTCGCCATGCGCCATGTCGGTCCGACCCGCGTCGAGCTGGGCACTCGGACGATCTTCAATCTGCTGGGACCTCTGTCCAACCCCGCGGGCGCCCGGCGCCAGTTGATCGGCGTCTTCGCACCGGAATGGACTCGACCGCTGGCGGAAGTGCTGGGCAAGCTCGGGTGCGAGCATGCCTGGGTGGTCCATGGCGAGGGCATGGATGAATTGACCACCGCCGGGACCTCGGTCGTCGCCGAGCTGAAAGAGGGCACAGTCCGGAGCTTTGAGCTGAAGCCCGAGGAGCTGGGCCTGCCGCGCGTCTCGCGCGAGGCACTCCGCGGCAGCGATCCCGCGGGAAATGCGGCGCTCATGCGTGGGCTGCTGGCGGGCGAGCGAGGGCCGCTGCGCGACATCGTGCTGCTCAATGCCGGCGCCGCATTGGTGGTCGCGGGCAAGGCTCCGAGCCTGCGCGACGGCCTGGAGCTGGCGACCGCAGCGATCGACCAGGGCAAGGCCCAGGCGGCCCTCGACCGGCTGATCGCGATCACGAACCAACCGGCACCGGCCTCCCCGTGAGCGACGTCCTGGACCGCATCTGCGGGGCGAAGCGCTCGACGGTCGCCGCCACCAAGCAGAAATACCCCCCGGCGGTGGTCGAGGCGGAGGCCCGCCGCGCCGATCCGCCGCGCGGCTTTGTCCGTGCCCTCGAGTCCGCCCTTGCGGAAGGGCGCCCTGGCCTCATCGCCGAGATCAAGCGGGCGAGCCCCAGCGGCGGCCTCATCCGCGGAGATTTCGACCCGGCCGAGCTCGCCCGAGCCTATCGGCGCGGCGGCGCCACCTGCCTTTCCGTGCTTACCGACGAGCCCTTCTTCCAGGGACAGCCCGAACATCTCCGGGCGGCACGGGCGGCGGTCGATTTGCCGGTACTGCGCAAGGATTTCATGGTCGATCCTTATCAAGTGAGCGAAGCCCGGGCGATGGGCGCCGACTGTATCCTCTTGATCATGGCGGCGATTGACGACGGGGAAGCAGCGCACCTGGAGGCCGCAGCGCTCGAGTATCGAATGGACGTGCTGGTCGAGGTGCACAATGCCCTGGAGCTGCAACGAGCACTTCACTTGCGCAGCCGGCTGATCGGCATCAACAATCGTAACCTCAAGACCTTGAAGACCGACCTTGCGGTGACCGAGGAGCTGGCCAAGCATGTGCCCAAAGATCGGATACTCGTGAGTGAGAGCGGGCTCAACAGTCCCACTGATCTCGCCCGCATGGCGCGAGCCGGCGCACGCTGCTATTTGATTGGCGAATCATTGATGCGGAAGGCCGACGTGGAAGCGGCGACGCGAACGCTTCTCACATCAGTTTAGAAAAGGTTCATAATAAATTGACAAAGCTCACTCATTTTGACTCCAAGGGCGCGGCCCGGATGGTCGATGTGTCGGCCAAGTCTGAAACCGAACGTGAGGCGGTCGCAACCGCTACTATCTCCATGCGGCCTGGGACTTTGCGGCTGATCTTGGAGGGTGACGTTAAAAAGGGGGACGTGCTGGGGGTGGCGCGGCTTGCCGGCATTATGGGAGCGAAGCGGACCCCCGACCTCATCCCCCTCTGCCATCCCGTGAACCTCTCATCCGTCTCGGTGGAACTCCGTCCCGACGCAGAAAGGAGCACCGTCGAGATCACCGCGACCTGCAAGACCACTGGACGCACCGGGGTCGAAATGGAAGCGCTGACAGCGGCCTCCGTGGCGGCTCTCACGGTCTATGACATGTGCAAGGCGGTCGACCGCGGGATGACCATAGGGGAGCTGCGGCTCCTCAAGAAATCCGGCGGTAAGTCTGGTGCCTACGAGGCCGTCCGGTGATCTCGGTCGAGGAAGCATTGCGCCGCCTGCTGGCGCTGCTGACGCCGGTCGGCGCCGAGCAAGTAGCACTCGCTGATGCCTTTGGTCGGGTGCTGGCCGAGGACGTCTCAGCGCGGCGTACTCAGCCGCCCGCGGCACTCTCTGCGATGGACGGCTATGCCGTGCGTGCCGCCGATGTCGCCTCGATTCCGGCGCGGCTTCGGGTGGTGGGGAGCGTACCCGCCGGCAAATCCCACTCGGGCCTGATTCGACCCGGCGAGGCCGTGCGCATTTTCACGGGGGCGCCGCTCCCCGAGGGAACCGACGCCATCGTGATCCAGGAGGACACCGACCGCGACGGCGATTGGGTGGTGGTGCGCGAGGCCGCGCCCAAGGGGAACTACGTGCGGCCGGCCGGCCTCGATTTCAGCGCTGGCACGGTCGGCATCAAATCCGGCAGGCGGCTCACCTCGCGAGACATCGGCCTCGCGGCCGCGATGGATCGGCCTTGGCTGATGGTGCGTCGCAAGCCACGTGTCGCGATTATCGCCACCGGCGACGAGGTGGTGATGCCCGGCGATCCCGTTGGTCCGAACCAGATCGTAAGCTCGAACAGCCTGGCGCTCGGCGCGGTCGTGCACGCCTGCGGCGGTGAGGCGCTGCAGCTCGGGATCGCGGCCGATGATCTTGTTTCGCTGCGCAGCGTTGCAAAAGGCGCCGGCGGCGCCGACCTGCTGGTGACCACCGGCGGCGCCTCGGTCGGCGAGCACGATCTGGTGCGCGACGCGCTGGCCGCCACCGGCCTTACACTCGATTTCTGGACCATTGCGATGCGGCCGGGAAAGCCGCTGATGGTCGGCCGGTTTCGCGGCGCGGTGATGGTGGGGTTGCCCGGAAATCCGGTCTCAAGCTTGGTCTGCGCGCTGATCTTCCTGAAACCGGCGATCGAGCATCTTTCCGGACTCGACACCAGCGAGGCGCCCGCGGCCACCGCCCGGCTGGCGATTCCTTTGGCGGCAAACGATCGGCGACAGGACTATCTGCGGGCGACGCTGAGGCGCGGCGCGGATGGCGCGCTCGAAGCGATCCCCT
Organism: Allostellaceae bacterium; assembly: GCA_035517495.1. GTDB lineage: Bacteria > Pseudomonadota > Alphaproteobacteria > ATCC43930 > CGMCC-115725 > DASZHJ01. The sequence goes on from DATIYT010000024.1 coordinate 50,594, forward strand.
ACGCCAAACAAGACAGCTCGATGCTGTCGCTGCTCGCCCATTCCGATTGCCTGGTGATCCGACCGCCGCACGCGCCACCCGCCAAAGCCGGCGATGTGGTCGATATCATTCCGCTAGGTGGCCAGACATTTTCTGTCTGAGCTCGAATAATGGACTTGAAGTGCCTGTGGAAAAGTCTTGACGCAATCCTGGAACCAAACTAGAACATCCGCCCGAGTTGTTGTTTTGTTCCGTGAAGCTTCGTGGCTTGCGGACAACAGGTCGGAGACATCGGGCATGCTCACCAAGAAACAGCACGAACTCTTGCTCTTCGTGAATCGCCGGCTCACCGAGACCGGGATCTCGCCCTCCTTCGAGGAGATGAAAGAAGCTCTCAGCCTCAAATCCAAGTCAGGCATCCATCGCCTGATCAGCGGGCTGGAGGAGCGGGGCTTTATTCGACGACTCGCCCATCGTGCGCGTGCCCTCGAAGTGGTGAAGCTGCCGGAAGAGACTGCGGTCGCGGCGCCGAAGCCGGCTGAGCGCGGCCGATTCTCGCCCACAGTAATCCGCGGCGACTTCAAATCGGCGCTTACCGGCGCGGCGCCGGTCAGCACCGAGGCGGTGCAGTTGCCTCTCTATGGTCGAATCGCCGCCGGCACAGCAATCGAAGCGCTGCGCGACCACACCAACAGCGTCGGCATTCCCGCGAGCCTCCTGGGGAGCGGCGAACACTATGCGCTTGAGGTCGCCGGCGACAGCATGGTGGACGCTGGTATCTTCGACGGCGATACCGTGGTGGTCCAACGCTGCGACACCGCGGAAAACGGCAGCATTGTCGTGGCGTTAATCGATGACAACGAAGTGACCCTTAAACGCCTGCGCCGCCGCGGTGCCTCGATCGCGCTCGAGCCCGCGAATCAGACGTATGAAACTCGAATTTTCGGGCCCGATCGGGTCAAGGTCCAGGGGCGGCTGGTGGGGTTGCTGCGGAGATACTGAGCGGTCGTCGTCCCGGCCCCATGGGGCTCGGGACCCAGGGCCGATGCCCCCGCCAATCCCGCGCACTTACAATATTGATCGCCATAGGATCGAGCCAAATCGCATAGCCGCCCTCCCCGCGTATGACGGTTGGAGTGAGATTGAGCGATGCATCACAGCCGCGGGCCGTCGCCGCCGTGATCAGCGTCAGCTCCACGCCCGCGCATTCCGCGGGCGGTCCCTGAGAGAGCCGCAATAAGACCAAGTGACTGCCGACGCGATAACGGCAGTCCCCGGCGCAGGTCAGCCTGCCGTCTGCACTCGTCCCACGCTCCGGCCATGGCGGACCGGCGCCGCTCGCCGCACGGCGGACCCAAGTGTCCGTGACAAAGGTGCTGTTGTGGCTGAGCCCCGTGACGAAATAGGAGCCGTCGGCCCCGCGCGCTGCCACGGCACGCGCCTGGCCGTCCACCAGCAGATCAGGCGGACGGGCCAGCACAATGCTGCAGAAGCCCGCGGCGATCGGCACCAATCCCCAGAGCCGCCAGCGGCGGCGCCAGACGCAGAGCCAGAAGCCGCCGAAGCTCAGCACCATCAATCCCATGGTCGGCATGGCCGGTACGTTGAAGGCAGCCCCCGGCCATCGGGTCACGTCGTGAGCGATGGCGGCGATCGTGTCGATCCCCCACCCCATGGGAACCAACGCAAATCGCTCGAGACCGAGCGGCATGAGAAGACACGCCGCCATCGCCCAAGGCAGCACCCAAAGCCCCGTGATCGGCACTGCGATCACGTTCGCCGCGACCGAGTAAGCGGCGAGGCGGTTGAAGTGGTAGATCGTGAAGGCGGTGGTGGCGAGCGTGCTGATGACCGTCGTGAGCACGATGCCAACGACGTGCAGGCCCACTCGTCGGGCAAAACCCGCATGGCTGTACCAACCGCTTATCCGCGGGCGGAAGGTTTCGTAGAACGCGACCAAACCCGCAACAGCCGCGAACGACATTTGAAAACTCGATCCGGTGGCGGCCTCGGGGTTCCAGACCATGATCGCGAGCGCAGCCCAAGCGAGCGACCGCGCGGAGAGACTGAGCCGGTCCGTGAGCATTGCCAGCAGCACGAGCGCCGTCATCAGAAACGACCGGCGGGAAGAGACCGTGGCGCCCGAGAGCAGCATGTAAATGAACGTGACCAGCAGCGCGGCGCAGGCCGCCAGCTTCTTGGTGTGGAATCGGAGCGCTACATAGGGAACGCACGCCAACGAGAAGCGGACCGCCAGGAAGGCAATGCCGGCCACCAGTCCCATATGCAGTCCGGCAATCACCAAGATATGCGCCAAGCCCGCGTCGCGAAACGCCTGGGCGTCGGCTTCGGGGATGGCGTGCGTCTCGCCGGTGATGATCGCCGCGGCAATCGCGCCGCTCGAACCGGGAAGCGCCGCCTGGATGCGCTGAGTAATGGCGCTCCGGAGGGCCGCGAGCCGCACGCGCCACGCCGCCGGCGCCTCGCCGGGCACTGTTCGGAGCGGACCCAGCGCATATCCGACGGCGCCAACCCTGTCGAAGAAGGCGCGCCGTTGGAAATCGTAAGCCTCGGGCATCGCGGGTGCTCCGGGCGGGAACAGCATCGCCCGCAGTGTCACTCCCTCGCCTGGAAGCGGCGCGCCCTCGTCGTCGCGCAGCTTGATCCGCACCCGCGCCGGGAGCTGGTAAGGAGCGAGCTGGCCGATCTTGCTGGGTTCAAGCACGATGCGGCGGCCGGCTTCCAGCGGCTCGACTTCCACCACCCGGCCTTCCACGGCGATCGGGCCGAGGGGCGTCGGAAGCACGGGCGCGGCCACCCGCCAAGTCTCGATTTCCGCCGCAGCGAACCCCAGCGCCACCGCCGCGACGCCGATCGCCGCCGCGGCAAATGTCCGGCGTCGCCAAGCATAAAGTGCCGCGGGGAAGCTTAAGCCAGCCGCCAGCATCCCCAACCAAAGCGGCGGCTCGAACAGCAGCGAAAAATAAAACCCGATCCCCACCCCGAACAGGAGCGGCAACCACAGGAACCAGCGATCGCGCTCGGCTTCAAGGGCGCCCCCCAAAAGCCGCGCCGGATGTATGACCCCCCATCCCGGCGTCCTAAGACGCCACGGCACGCTGCCGCTCCATTCACTCATCCCACCACTCTAGCGAGAGCAGCGGCACAACCCAATCGATACAGTGAACTCCGGTCGGATCGAGCGATCCCTCGCCGCTCAGGATGATCAGTCGTCCTCCGAAGAACCGCCGTCTTCCCCTTCGTCGTTCGCAGGCGTCGCAGGGGTCGCGGCACCAGGCGCTGAGGGCGCGCCTGGCGTCGCACTCGGCGCGGCCGAGGCAGCGGGGGCGCTCGGCGTCGTTTGTGCGAACGCGGTTGCATGAAATGCGGCCACGGTGGCCAACAGCGGGAGTACAAGTCTCCAAGAGATCATCGCGGTTTCCATTCCTCTGGGTGGGCCAGGACGAGACCAGGGGGTGCCGTTCTCCTGGTCGCACGCTTCTTCTAGGGATCAAAATGGAACTCTATGCCCGCGTCGCCTGGTATCGCAACGGAGCGGCCACTCTGGCAGAGAAAGCGCGCCCCGTGCTACAGCTCGCACACCCTCTTCCCCTTGCCGGTAGCCTCGGAACTCCATGAGCGTCGCCGCCCGCTTTGCTCCATCGCCCACCGGCTTCCTGCACATCGGCGGCGCGCGCACCGCGCTTTTCAACTGGCTGTTCGCGCGTCACCACCGCGGCAAGTTCCTGCTGCGGATCGAGGACACCGACCGCGCCCGCTCGACCAACGCTGCGATCGACGCGATCATCGACGGGCTATCTTGGCTCGGCCTCAATTGGGATGACGAGATCGTCATGCAGACGAGCCGGGTGGAGCGCCATGCAGAGGTGGCGCGCCGCTTGCTCGTCGAGGGCAATGCCTATCGCTGCTACTGCACCCCCGCAGAACTGGAGCAGATGCGCGCGCGCCAGCGCGCCGAGAAACGGTTCGTGGGCTACGACGGGACGTGGCGGGACCGCGACCCGAAGGAGGCGCCGCCGGGCGTCGCGCCCGCGATCCGTCTCAAGACCCCCCGCGAGGGCGAGACGGTGGTGAATGATCGCGTGCAGGGAACGGTGCGCGTCGCCAATGAGCAGCTCGACGACCTGATCATCCTTCGCTCCGACGGTACCCCCACCTATAATTTTTCCGTGGTGGTCGATGATCATGACATGGCGATCACCCACGTGATCCGCGGCGACGACCACCTCAACAACACCTTCCGCCAGTTGCAGATCTATCGCGCGCTCGACTGGAAGGAGCCGGAATTCGCGCACCTGCCGCTGATCCACGGTCCGGACGGAGCCAAGCTTTCCAAACGTCACGGCGCACTGGGCGTCGACGCCTACCGCGACATGGGCTACTTGCCGGAGGCGTTGCGCAACTACCTGCTGCGCCTCGGCTGGAGCCATGGCGACGCCGAGATCATCTCGACAGAGCAGGCGATCGAATGGTTCGACTTGGACCATGTCGGTCGCGCGCCGGCGCGCTTCGACTTCGTCAAGCTCGCCAATCTCAACGGCCACTATATCCGCGCCGCGGACGACGAGCGGCTGGTGGGGCTCGTGGCGCCGATCCTCGAGACGAAGCTCGCACGCGGCCTCACCGAGCCTGATCGGCATCGCCTGGTCGCCGCCATGCCGGGTCTCAAAAGCCGAGCCAAGACGCTGGTGGAGCTGGCGGAGAATGCGCGCTTCCTGGTGGAACGGCGGCCAATCCCCATTGCCGCCGACGCCCAGGCACTGCTCACGCCGGAGGCAGGCGAGCACCTCAATGCGTTGCTATCTGGGCTCGGGGCCGCGACGTGGGAAGTGAAGGCCCTGGAACAGGTCGTGCGCGAGGTGGCGGGGGCGCGCGGCGTGAAGCTCGGCGCGCTCGCGCAACCGCTCCGCTCGGCATTGGTGGGGGCAACCGCTTCGCCGCCGATCTTTGAAGTAATGGCAGCGCTGGGCCGCGAGGAAGCCGTTGGCCGGATCAGTGACGCCTCGTCCCTTAGTACCATAGGTTGAATGACTGACTAGGCGGCCAAGCCCGCGCTTGCACAATTTTTCCACACCCTTATTTGATTTGTGGTGCGCCGCGGCCTATGCTCGCTCCTATTGCACCGCACAACGAGCGCGAGGATTTCGCCAATGACTGCAGAACGCGCCAAGAGCAACGAGAACGTCACACTGGTCGACAACAGCACGGGGAAGCAGACGGTTTTGCCGCTCATCCCCGGCACCATCGGCCCCAAGGTGATCGACGTCCGAAAGCTCTATTCCGAAACCGGGTATTTCACTTTCGATCCCGGCTACATGGCGACCGGCTCGTGCGCGAGCAAGATCACCTACATCGACGGCGAGGTGGGCGAGCTGCTCTATCGCGGCTACCCGATCGAGGAACTCGCGGAGAAGAGCGACTTCATGGAGGTCGCCTACCTTCTCACCAAGGGAGAGCTGCCGACGCCCACGGAAAAGAAACAATTCGAGCGCGACATCACCATGCACACCATGGTGCATGAGCAGATCTCAAGCTTCTTCCGCGGCTTCCGGCGCGACGCGCACCCGATGGCGGTGATGTGCGGGGTTGTGGGCGCGCTCTCGGCCTTCTATCACGATTCGACCGACATCGGCGACCCGCAGCAGCGCCTTATCGCCTCGCACCGGCTGATCGCGAAGATGCCGACCATTGCGGCCATGGCGCACAAGTATGCGGTTGGGCAACCCTTCATCTATCCCCGCAACGACCTCAAATACGCCGAGAACTTCCTGCATATGACCTTCGCCGTCCCATGCGAGAAGTACGAGGTCAATCCGGTGCTGGCGAAGGCAATGGACCTGATTTTCTTGCTGCACGCCGATCACGAGCAGAACGCGTCCACCTCGACGGTGCGCCTTGCGGGCTCCTCCGGCGCCAATCCTTTCGCATGCATTGCCGCCGGTATCGCCTCGCTCTGGGGTCCGGCCCATGGCGGCGCCAACGAAGCCGTGCTCAAGATGCTGCAGCAAATCGGCGACAAGAAAAATATCCCGGAATTCCTCAAGCGCGCCGAGGATCGCAACGACACCGTCCGCCTGATGGGCTTCGGGCATCGCGTCTACAGGAATTACGATCCGCGCGCCAAGGTGCTGCGCAAGGCCTGTCACGACGTGTTGGACGAGCTGGGCATCCGGAACGATCCGATGCTCGACCTCGCCATGGAGTTGGAGCGGATGGCGCTTTCGGACGACTATTTCATCAAGCGCAAGCTCTACCCGAACGTCGACTTCTATTCGGGCATCATACTCAAGGCGATGGGATTCCCGACTTCGATGTTTACCGCGTTGTTCGCGATCGCGCGCACGGTCGGATGGATCGCGCAGTGGAACGAGATGATCGAGGATCCCGACTACAAGATTGGGCGCCCCCGGCAGCTTTATACGGGCCCCGTCAAGCGAGGCTACGTGCCACTGGAAAAGCGTGGCTAGCAACCGTCCGTCCCGGGGTGGCGGACCAAGGATCGCGCACGCCGTCCCTCTCGAGCCGTTGGCGTCCCAATCTCGGCAACTGGCGCGGCCGGCAAACGACAATCGGCCGTCGCTCGCTGATATATGGCCGCGCACGCTCTTGCAGCTGGCGATCATTGCGCTCGCGCTAGTGACGCTCTGGGCAATAGCCCACGAGCATTATCCGATCAGCTAGAATCGGATCATGCTCTAGATGCTTTGATTTTGTCGCGCAATCTGACGGCGAACCGCGCGCACTTCGCCGGATTGCGCTCTAGGCCGACGTCAGCGCCGTCGCGCCGCAGCCGCAGCCAAGAATGCCCGCATCATTCGTACGGGTTCGTCGGTCTCGAAGGCACGTACAAAGCTCTCGATGCCAAGATCGACAGCGGCGGAGGGAGAAACACCTTCCCAATCGCGGATCAGTGCCTTTTGCAGTTGCAGCGCCTGCGGACCGCAACTGAGGATCGCACCGAGCACCGCGTCCACCGTTGCATCAAGTTCGCGCTCGGGAACGCACCATTCGACAAGGCCCCAGCGTTCCGCTTCGGCAGCGTCGATCATTTCCCCCGTGAGCAGCAGCCGGCGCGTCCGCCCCCAGCCGATCAGCTGCGGCAACAAGACGGCTTCAATCACCGAGGGAATGCCGACCTTCACCTCCGGCATCCCGAACTTGGCGCGTGACCCCGCGATGCGCAGGTCGCAAGCCGCCGCGATCTCGAGCCCGGCACCCAGCGCGTAACCCTCGATGCGCGCGATCACCGGTACTGGCAAACGGCGGAGGCTGTCACAGGCCCCGTGCAGCGCGGCGATGAATTCGCGTGCGCTTTTCCGATCGAGAGTCGCCATTTCCCGGATATCGGCACCGCCGATGAAGGCTTTTTCGCCGGCACCGCGCAGCACCAGCGCTCGCAGACGTCGATCGTGCGCAAGCGCGCGCACCTCTTGCGTCAGCGAGGCGATCAAATCGCGACCGAGGATGTTCAGCTTTTGCTCATTATCCACCACGAGGATGGCAACCCGCGCCTCGCCGCGGTCATGCAGAGCGACGCTGAGCCCCGGCATCGACGGTTCAGGGACGCTGGATCAATTCGATCTTGTAGCCATCGGGATCTTCGATGAAGGCGATCACCGTCGTCCCGAATTTGACCGGTCCCGCCGCGCGCGTGATCTTGACTCCCTCTTTGCCGAGCCGCTCGCAGGCGGCGTAGACGTCCGGCATGCTCACCGCGAGGTGGCCGAAGCCGCTGCCGATGTTGTAGGGCTCCTTCTGATCCCAGTTGTGCGTGAGCTCGATCACGGTGTTGCCGGCCTCGTCGCCGTACCCCACGAAGGCCAATGAATAGCGGCCACCCGGCACGTCGGACTTGCGCACGAGCTTCATGCCGAGAAGCCGCGTGTAGAAATCGACGGATTTATCGAGATCGAGCACGCGGATCATGGTGTGCAGCATGCGGCCCTGCGTGCCGCTCCCGACTTCGTTCTTGCCGGCTGTTCTCGTATCCATCGCTGGTCCTCCTCCCGATTGGATTGCCTGAGCTGACCTTAGGCCGCCGCGCGGCGCTCCGCAATCAGGCCGAGAACGCAGTCCGCCGCCCGAAGCGAGGGCGAAACGCCGCCAAGGCCCAAGCGCTCCAGACCCTCACGGAGGTCCGCGCATTGTCGCTCCCGCACCACGCGATCTTCCAGCAGTCGCACCGCCTCGGCGACGATCCGATCGGGCGTGCAGTCCTCCTGCAGCAGTTCCGGGACTGCCGGCCGATCAAGGATCAAATTGATGAGATTGACGAAACGCACGGTCGCGAGCCGCCGGACCAGATAGGCGGTTAGAGGGCTCACGCGATAGGTGACGATCATGGGCACGCCCGCGAGCGCCAGCTCTAGAGCGACTGTCCCGGAGGCCGCGATCGCGAGCTCGCTCGCCGCGAACGCGTCGTATTTTTCCGCGACGTCCGATACCAGAATTGGGTTTCCGGGCCACCCCTTGACCGCCGGCGCTACCTCGCCCGCGACGCCGCCAACCGTCGGCACGACAACGGCGAGAGCGGGATATCTCGACAAGAGCCGATCGAGCACCGCGCCGAAGACCGGCAGGAGCCGTCGCACCTCCCCGACCCGGCTTCCCGGCAGCAGCGTCAATAGCGGCCGGGTGCGATCTATCCCGTGCCGTTCGCGAAAAGCCGCTCCGTCTCCGCGGTCTGCTCCCTCCTCGACGACGGGATGGCCGACATGCGTACATGCAAGGCCGACCGCCTCGAAATGCCGCGGCTCGAACGGCAACAGCACCATTACGTGATCGTACCACTCCGCCATGCGCCGGGCTCGCCCGCGTCTCCAAGCCCAAACATGCGGTGCCGAATAGTGGATCAGCGGCATGCGCGCGCCCCGCCGCCGCAGGCGGCGCGCCACGCGGGAATTAAAGCCGAAGCTGTCGATGGTCACGACCGCGTCCGGATCGAGCGCGACAATCCCCGCCACCGTTTCGGAAATTCGGCGCAAAATGCGATGCGCGCGCGGCAGTATCTCGGCGAGGCCCATCACCGCCAGGTCCTGAATCGGTATTAGACTTTGCAGACCCTGCGCCGCCATGCGCTCGCCGCCGACGCCGGCAAACCGGACCCGCCCGTTGCTTCTCGCGCGCAGCCCCGCCATCAGCGCCGCCCCGAGGGCGTCCCCCGACGGTTCGCCCGCGACCAGGAAGATGAGGGGACCCTCCGGGTCGCCCGCCACGCTCATGAAAGCTCGATGCCGATTACGAAGAGCCCGCCACGCTCCGCGGCGGCCGCCACCTCTGCCCGGTCGAGCACCAGCACCGAACCCGTCTGCAGCGCGATGCCGCGCAACCCCGCTTGCGCGCATTGCTCCACGGTTCCGGGCCCGATTGCGGGGAGATCGACCCGCCGCTCCTGGCCGGGCTTGGCGATCTTGACCAGAACGCCACCGAGGCCCTCGCGGCGCACCGCACCGGCCCGCTCGATCAGTGCCTTGGTACCTTCGACGGCCTCTACGCCAAGCACGATTCCCTGCTGCACGACCACGGCCTGCCCCACATCGAGCGCGCCCAGGGCGCGGGCAACTTCGATCCCCTGCGCGATATCCGAGTCTGCCTGTGCGTCGGGGCGCAGCCGCGTCAACGCCCCTGCGGGCATCAACAGATTTTCGAGAATGTCGTGCAGGCCGATCACGCGGAAGCCTTCGTGTTCGAATTCCTTGATCACCGCCGTCAGCAGCGCGTCGTCGCCGAGCGCGCGCAAGCCGATGCGCGCCGCCATCTTGGCTCCGTGCCAATCGGGGCGGAGCTGCGTTAGGGTTGGCCGCTGCACCGGACCCGCCATCACCAGCTCCTCGGCCCCGTTCTCGCGCAGGATCTTGATCGCTTGACCGACCGCGCCGGGCCGCACGCTCCGATGCGGCACGCCGCCGAACCCTTGCGGGTCGGCGGCTCCCTCGAGCGCCAGCACGAAGAAAGGCCGTCCCTCCGCTCGGCATGCCGCGATCACCCGGAACGGCAGCTCGCCGGAACCGGCGAGAATGCCGAGCTTAGCGGCCATTGTCGCCTTGCGGCTGGCAGAGGCCGCGCTGGGAGTCCGCGCGGATGAAATCGAGAATATCGCGCACGGGCTCGATGTCGTGGAATTGCCGCGTCACCTCCTCGACGCGCTCCGCGAATGTTCCGCCCTCGCCAAACAGCATCTGATACGCGGTCCGCAAGCTGTGAATCTGTTCACGCGAGAAGCCCCGGCGCTGCAGACCGACGATGTTGAGGCCGATCAAGCGCGAGACGTCGCCGACCACTTGCCCATAGGGGATAACGTCGCGGCGAACACCGCTGACGCCGCCGATCATCGAGTGCTTTCCGACCCGCACATACTGATGGACCGCCGAGAGGCCGCCCAACACCGCGTACTCGCCGAGGACCACGTGACCGCCGAGTGTCGCATTGTTCGACATGATCACGTTGTCGCCGATCTGGCAGTCATGCGCGACATGCGCCCCCACCATGAATAGGCAATCGCTGCCGACCCGGGTCACCATTCCGCCGCCGACGGTGCCGGGGTTCATCGTGGCGTATTCGCGAATGATGTTTCGACGGCCGATCTCGAGCCGTGACGGCTCCCCCCGATATTTCAAATCCTGCGGCGCATTGCCAATCGAAGCGAACGGAAATATCCGCGTGCCTTCGCCGATCGTGGTATGTCCCGCCACGACAACGTGGGAGAAAAGTTCGACCCCGGAGCTAAGCGCCACGTGCGGACCTACAACGCAAAAGGGGCCAATCTTTACGTCGTCCGCAATCGAGGCGGTTTCAACAATAGCCGTTGGATGGATTACGGGCATCGAGGCAGCGCGTTCATTCGTCCATGATCATGGCGGCATAAGTCGCCTCGGCGCAGAGCCTGCCGTCGACCTTCGCTAAGCCCTCGAATTTCCAAACATTGCCGCGGTGACGCAAAGCGGTCACATGGATTTTCAGGGTATCGCCGGGCACCACCGGACGGCGGAATCGCGCTTGGTTGACGCTCATGAAATAGACCAGCTTTCCAAACGCGGTCGGACCGATCGTCTCAACAACGAGTGCCGCGGCGGTTTGCGCCATCGCCTCGACGATCAGCACCCCCGGCATGACCGGACGCCTCGGGAAGTGACCTTGGAAAAACCACTCGTCGATCGATACGTTCTTGATGCCGATCGCGCTCTCTCCAAGCACCACGTCGACGAGCTTGTCGACCATCAGAAATGGCGGGCGGTGCGGGATCAGCTCCATGATCCGCAGGATGTCGATCTCCGCCAAAACGCCGGCCCGCTCCCTGGTGTCCATGATCATGCGCCCTCAGACGAACTCTCTTTCTGAGTCGCCAGGCGATGCAGCAGCGTCACCTGGCGAAAGTGCTCCTTGATCGGAACTGCTGGGCTTCCCATTACCGTGGCGCCCGCCGGCACGTCTCGCATGATGCCGCTCTGGGCCGCGATCCTAGCTCCGCGGCCGATCACGAGATGTCCCGTAAGGCCGCCCTGGCCGCCGATTTGAACGAAGTCGCCGAGCTTGGTACTTCCGGAAATTCCAACTTGGGCCACCAAAACACAGCCGCGCCCGATTTGCACGTTGTGCCCGATCTGCACGAGATTATCAATCATCGTGCCGGCGCCAATGATGGTGTCTGGCCCCGCGCCACGGTCGATCGTCGAGTTGGCGCCGATTTCGACGTCGTCCTCGATCACGACGCGCCCCAATTGCGGCACCTTCACCACCCCCGCAGGGTCGGGCGCGAACCCGAAGCCGTCCTGGCCCACCCGCACGCCAGGATAGAGCACGACCCGCGAACCGATTAGCGCGTGGCTTACCGTGACGCATGGGCCGATCCGAACCTGATCGCCGAGGACACAGCCGGCACCGATCACGCTGCCAGCCCCGATGCGGCAGTCCCGACCGATCTCGACCCGAGCTTCGATCACCGCATGAGGACCGATCACCGCGCCGCTCCCGATGCGTGCGGTTGCATCCACCAGCGCGCTCGCGTGTATGCCCGGCACCGGATCCGGTTCCGGATAGAAGGCCCGCGCCGCCAGGGCGTAGGCGCGATAGGGCTTCTCGGTGACCAGCGGCACCAAGCCTTTCGGCGCATGTGCCAGTGACGATGGATGCACGAATGCCGCACCCGCACGGGTTCGTTGGAAAGCCGCCAGATATTTCCGGTTGTCGAAGAAGCTCACGTCATCCGGGCCGGCGGACTCGAGCGACGCAACGTCGCGCATAAGGCGCTCGGGATCGGCGCCTCCCACGATGCTTGCACCGGTGCATTCCGCGAGTGCCCTAAGCTTTATCGGCGGTGCCACCGTGAAGAATCGGGAATCGGCCATGGCGTTAGTTTTTCGCCGCTGGTGGCACCGGACTTGCGGGCTGCTGCTCGGTTGCGGGTGGTTCCAGCGTCACACTGGGCAATCGCTGATCGAGTCGGGTCAGCGCATCGGTGGTTATGTCGAAGCCGTCAGTTCCGAGCACCACGGCGGCCTTTTGAATGACGAGATTTGCGTGGCGGGCCGCAGCGATCTCGGCAACCACCTGCAGTGCCGCCCCCTGTACCTTTTCGATCGCTTCCTTGGTCTCCTCCTGCCAAACACGCTGCCGCGCCTGCACCGTGCGATCCAGCTCCTCGAGCTTCTGCTGGAACTCTCGGCTTTTGGCCTCCAGCTGGTCCGGCGCCATCGCGTTGCGCTGGCGTTCGAGGTCGGCGCGCGCGCGCTGCAGCTGGTCCTCCTGCTCGGCGACCTGCTTGGAGAAGCTCTCGCGCTCTTTGTCCATCTGCGCCTGCACGCTTTTCGCGGCCTTGGAATTGTAAACGAGTTGTTGCATGTCGACCATTACGATAACCGGCGCCGGCGTCGCGGCGGGCTCGCTCTGAGCCCAGGCGGCCACGCTCGCCAGCAGCAACGTCGCGGACAGGGCCGCTGCGCGGCCGTGCCATCGCCATCGGAACAATTGAAATTGCAACATGGTTCCGGCTCGTCGACCCTGCGGCACTTTCAGCGCCGCGTCGGCATTTGACGCAGTGAAGAATATCGGGGGTGCCGGTTCATCTAGAACCTCGTTCCAAAACTGATGCGCACCAGCTGAGTCTTGTCGAACGATTCCTTCCTGACGGGAACGGCCATGTCAAACTGGATTGGACCCAGTGGAGACACCCAACTGAGACCGGCCCCCATCGAGATGCGAAGGAACGGCGTCGATCCAACCACCGTCGGTCCTTGCGCATCGCTGTTCCAATTGTTGCCGAAATCGGTGAAAACGCGGCCGGTCAAACCGATCTCCTGCGGTAGCCCCAACGGAAATCCCAGAGACACGGTTCCCGTATAGTAGTCGTTGCCGCCGAGCGCGTCGCCGGTCGAACTATCACGCGGACCAATTCCCGCGATCTCGAAGCCGCGCAGGTTGTCGCCGCCGACGAAAAAGCGATCTTCGATATTGATCGTGCTGTTTATTGGGACAATAACGCCAGCCTCGCTGAACAGGCTCACCACCCACTGCGGAGCCAGGGGTATGAAGTATCCGCCTGTCAAGACATTGCGGAAATACCGGACTTGCCCGCCGAGCCCAGCAAGGTCGGTCGCAAGCTGCACATAGTAGCCCTCGGTCGCATTCTGGCGATTATCGCGCCGATCGTAGATCAGGACCTGTCCGACCGCCGATGTATTGCGCGAGCCGGCCTCTTGTTGAATGAAGAACGAGGCGGTCGACGCGACGTTGTTGATCGTGTCCTTGCGCAGCGTGTATTTCAGCGTCTGCCGTAAATAGTCGTTGAAGTTATAGCCGACACGCAGCGCGCCGCCTATCGATTCTTGATTGAATTGAGATTCTTGCTGCTGATTGCGGTTCAGTGCGAACAGGTCGATACCCGCCACCATGTTGCGATCGAGGAAGTAAGGTTGGGTGAAGCTGAAGTCCAACTGTTGCGTATTCTCCGCGACGGTGACACCCAGGCGAAGATCCTGGCCTTTGCCCAACAGGTTGCGTTCTCGAATCGTGATGTCGGCGAGCGGGCCGTCGGTCGTCGAGTAGCCGACGCCGATCGAGAATTCGCCGGTCGACTGCTCCTCGACATTGACGTTGATGATCGCCTTGTCCGGCGTCGAACCTTGCGAGTTGGTTACGTCGACTTTCTTGAAGAAGCCCAAGTTCTGAATGCGCTGTTGTGAAAGCCGAAGCTTCGCCGCGTTGAATGCATCGCCTTCAACCAGGCGAAATTCGCGCCTGATTACCTTGTCGAGGGTCCGCACGTTGCCGGTGATGTTGATACGCTCGACATAGACGCGCGGCCCTTCTTTGATGTCGTAGGTGACGTCGACGGTGCGGTTCTCGGCGTGCCGCGTCACCTGCGGCTGCACGTCGACAAAGGCAAAGCCTCGATCGCCGAGTGTGTCGGTTAGCCTGGTGATGCTGTTGTCGACCTGGTCGGCGTCGTAGCGCTCGCCCTCATGGGTAGTGAGGACCGCGTAGAGGTCTTCGGCTTTGATGTCTTTGAGTTGATTGACAATGTTGATCTTGCCGAATTTGTAACGCTTTCCCTCCTCGATCGTGAATGTCACGTAGAAGCCATCGCGCGCCGGCGAGAGTTCCGCGACGGCCGAAACGACGCGAAAATCGGCAAAACCCTGGGAGAGATAGAATTTGCGCAACAGCTCGCGATCATAGGTGAGGCGATCGGGATCGTAGACGTCGTCATTGCTGAAGAAGCGGTACCAACGCGTTTCCCTTGTCTGGATGACCTCCTTGAGCTTGCTCGGGCTGAAGGTGTGTGCGCCCACGAAGTTGATGCTCTTAATGCCGGTGGTGGCGCCTTCGTCGATTTCGAAGACAAGGTCGACGCGGTTCTGCTCGAGCTTGATCACCTTGGGATCGACGCGGGCGGCAAATCGTCCGTTCCGACGATAAAGGTCAAGAATCCGCTTCACGTCCGCCTGAACGCGGGTGCGCGTAAACACGGTGCGCGGCTTCAGTTGCACTTCGGCCAACAACTGGCTGTCGCTGAGCTTCCGATTACCCTCGAATGCAATCCGATTGATGATCGGGTTCTCGACCACGTGCACCACGAGCGTGTTGCCCTGGCGCTGGATCGTCACATCGGCAAAGAGCCCGGTCTCGAACAGTGCCTTCAGCGATTGATCGATCTTGTCGGCGTCGAAGGGATCGCCCGGCTGCACGAGGAGATAGGAGCGGACCGTCTCCGGCTCGATGCGCTCCATCCCCTCTATCCGCACCTCGGAAATCGTGCCCCCGGCTAGAGGTTGCGAGGTCGATGGGGACGGGGTCGCTGGGCCACGATTCGCACTCGGTTTTCCTCCGCCCCCTGTCACGGGTTGAGCGGGCGTGCGCACCGGCGCCTGGGCACTCGCCAGCGCCACTACGCTCGCAGCGGTAGCTGCGCGCAGCATTACCCGACCCAAACCTACCCGCAACGCGCCCCCCACCAACTTTCAGCTTGAGATCGCCCTCAGGTAATCCACCCCTTCAGGCGCGCAATGATCCCTAGATGCACGAAGTCATTCCAGGTCGCGAACACCATGAGGATCAGCACCAGGGCAAGTCCCAATCCGAAGCCGTACTCTTGTGCTCGCTGGCCTAGAGGCCGACCGCGGATCGCCTCTGCCGAATAGAACAGCAAATGACCGCCGTCAAGGACGGGGATGGGGAAAAGATTGATAAGGCCGAGATTTACCGACAAGACTGCCATGAACCAGATCAAGTTGCTTGGCTTGCTTTGGGCGACAATGCCCGACATCTGCGCGATTCGGAGCGGCCCTCCCAGCTCATCCGTGGTGCGCGTCCCAATAATCATTTGTCCGACCGCCGTCAGCGTGCTTGTGGACATGTTCCACGTCTCAGCAATCGCCTGGCCGACCGCCTCCACCGGCCCGCGCTTTACGTAGCGTGACTCCCCTATATGGACGACGCCGATCCGGCCGATGTGATGCATCGAGCCGAAGATATCGGTGAAGTCGGTCACAACCGGGGTCACCTTGACCGTCAACTCCTTCCCTTCGCGCCGGACCGTCAAATCAATGGGCGTCCCCTGATTGGCGCTCACCACCTGTTGTATGTCTTCAAAGCGCTCCACCGGTTTCCCATCGACCGAGGTGATAACATCCCCGGGCTGCAGACCGGCCCGCTCCGCCGCACTGCCCGGTTGCACCTGGCCGATATCAGGCGGCGTGAAGGGCTGCCCAGCCGTCATGAAGAAAATCGCCAAAACCACGATCGCAAAGGCGAAATTTGCGATCGGGCCCGCCGCGACAATCTCCGTCCGCTGAATTAGCCGCTTGTGGTGGAAGGAGACGGCCTTTTCCTCCTCGGTCATGTCCACTGGTGTCTCTGTACGCACCGAGGACATGTCCATATCCCCGAACATCTTGATATAGCCACCCAAGGGAATAAGGCTGACCCGCCACCGCGTGCCCGCGCGATCGGTGCGTCCGAATAGCTCAGGTCCAAAGCCGATCGAGAACACTTCGACCCTGACCCCGTTGCGGCGCGCGGACAGGTAGTGTCCAAGCTCGTGCACGAAGACGAGCACCGTCAGCACAATGAGGAACGGAAGCACGTAGCTGAGGCTGCCACTAAGCCAGGCCATCGATATTCACACTCCCTTCGGTTCGGCCGAGCGGTCTTGTTGGACCGGCGGCAAAGTCGCGCGCTTGTTTGGCAAAATTATGAAGAACCCGGGTGGTTCCGTCCACTCACGGCCAATTCAGAGGCGGCGTTCGGGTGGCGAGGCTAACACCAGCTACCACGACTAGAACCGCGAGCATGGCATCAAGCCGATCGAGGAACCCGCCATGCCCAGGGATGAGGCCACTCGCATCCTTAACACCAAAGTGTCGCTTTGCTAGCGATTCCACGAGATCGCCTGCCTGCCCCACCACCGAAAGGGTGACACTCGTCCAAAGGACGCCAGAAAGCAATGGAAGACCCATCAGTTTCTCGGCAACGGCGCCGACGAGTGCCGCCGCCGCAAGCCCGCCCACGGCACCGGACCAGGTCTTGCCCGGGCTAACGCGAGGCGCCAGTAGTGGACCGCCCACGCCCTTTCCTACGACATAGGCGCCCGAATCGCTGGCCCAGACCAATGCAAATAGCCAAAGCACGGTGATTGCGCCGGCGTTTGGAATCGTCCTGAGCCAAAGTGCCGCAATCGACCCGCCCCCGATCCAAACGATGCCGAGTGCGGCCCAGGCGGCGCGCGCCCGCAAGTCCCGAAGGGCCAATGCCGTGACGACCGCCGACCCAATTGCCAGCCCCAAAAGCGCGCCCATCCAAAGGGCGAAACCGCCCAATGCCACCGCGACGATTTCGGTCCCAATGAGAGTTAACCTGGCCGCGCGGTTTCCCGGTCCGAACGTCAAACGCCCCCATTCCCAACCCATGATCCCCGCCGCCAACGTGACCAGAATGGTGAAGTAGGGCGAACCCGCCCAGACCGCGGCTATCGCCAGCGGCGCGAGCAGCGCGGCCGAAGCGAGCCGCAACGCAAACGCATTCGGCCTAGCGCCGGCCAACGGTTGCGCCGTAGCGCCGCTCGCGCGCATGGAACTCCTGAAGCGCGCCCTCGAAGTCCGACTTGGAAAAGTCGGGCCAGAGCGTGTCGAGGAACACGAACTCCGCGTAGGCCGTTTGCCACAGCAGGAAATTGCTGAGGCGCTGCTCGCCGCTGGTCCGGATCACCAGGTCAGGGTCCGGCATGTCCGCGGTCAGAAGGTGGTGGGCGACGCAAGCCTCATCGACTTCTGCCGGATCGATAAGTCCCGCCGCCGCCTTGGCGGCGATGCGGCGGGCCGCCAAAGCGATCTCCGCCCGGCCGCCATAGGACAAAGCGATCGCGACCGTGCCGCGAGTGTTGCGATCGGTCAACGCCTCGGTCTGTTCGATCAACGTCACGATGTCCGGCGGAAGCCGCTCGCGGTCACCAATCACGCGAAGGCGGATATTGTTGCGATTGAGCTCGGCGATCTCCGAACGCAGATAGTGGCGCAGCAGCCCCATGAGATCGTCGACCTCATTCGCCGGACGCTTCCAATTCTCCGATGAAAAACCGAAGAGAGTCAGGTAGGGAACACCGAGTTCGGCCGCCGCTTCCACGGCGCGCCGCGCGGCCTCGGCGCCGCTGCGATGACCGGCAATGCGCGGCAGACCGCGCGCACGCGCCCAACGTCCATTGCCGTCCATGATGATGGCGACATGCACCGGTGTGGGCTGCTGGCTATCGGGAATCGGCGGCTCCTTCCTTAGCGCGCAAAGCGACGAGGCACGCCCCCCGAGGGCTGAGACTCGGACTCGCGCGTCGTCAGGGCAAAATCAATGATCCAGAGCACGATCGCAATCTAGACGTGCAGGATTTCCTTTTCCTTGTGCTGCAGGGTCTCGTCCACTTTCTTGATCATCTCGTCGGTTACCCCTTGCACGTCCTTCTCGAGCTTCCGGTGCTGATCCTGGGTGATGTCTCGATCCTTCTCGCGCTTCTTCAACGCTTCGAGCGCGTCCCGCCTGACGTTGCGCACCGAGACCTTTGCTTGCTCGGCATATTTGTGCGCGACCTTGGTTAGATCCTTGCGCCGTTCCTCGCTCAACGGCGGGATCGGCACGCGCAGCACTTGGCCCTCGGCCTGCGGATTGAGACCGAGCCCAGCCTCGCGGATCGCTCCGTCCACCGCCTTTACCATTCCGCGGTCCCAGACTTGAACCACGATCATCCGTGGCTCCGGCGCGCTCACGGTCGCGAGCTGATTCAAAGGCATGTTGGTTCCGTAGGCGCTCACCATCACCGGATCAAGCAGGTTGACGCTGGCCCGTCCGGTGCGAAGACCGGCCAGCTCCTTCTTGAAGACGTCGATCGCGCCATCCATGCGGCGCCTAATGTCCTTCACCAAAACATCCTCGCTCATGGCTTCGTCTCCTCGGCAATGACGGTGAACCGACCCCGCCCGGTCACCACTTCGGCGAACCCCCCGGTTTCTTGGATCGAGAACACCAGTATCGGAATCTGGTTCTCGCGCGCCAACGAGATTGCCGCGGCGTCCATCACCCTCAGATCCCGCGACAACACGTCGAGATACGTCAACCGATCGTAACGCTCGGCGCCCGGCACCTTCTTGGGGTCGGCGGAGTAGACGCCATCGACCTTGGTACCCTTGAAGAGCGCGTCGCAACCCATCTCGGAGGCGCGCAGCGCCGCTGCGGTATCGGTAGTGAAAAAAGGATTGCCGGTCCCGGCGGCAAAGATCACAACCCTACCCTTCTCCATGTGACGGATGGCGCGTCTGCGGATGTACGGCTCGCAGACCGCCTGCATGCTGATTGCGGACAAAACCCGCGTCGGCACTTCAAGGCGCTCGAGGGCACTTTGCATGGCCAGTGAATTGATCACCGTCGCAAGCATGCCCATGTAGTCTGCGGTTGCCCGCTCGATGCCGGTCGCGGCGCCGGCAAGGCCTCGGAAGATATTGCCGCCGCCGATGACCAGCGAAACCTGAACGCCAAGGCCATGCACCTGGCGGATCTCGGCCGCTATCCGCGACACGACGGCAGGGTCCTGGCCGTATTCCCGCTCCCCCATGAGCGCTTCGCCGGAGATTTTCAACAGGACCCGGCGGAATTTGTTAGCCGATGCCATGCGCGTTTCTGTCCCCGTCCAGTGTCCCGATCCCGAAGCTCGCGCGTCCGTTCGGCAAGCCTCTATGCGACTTTGGGAATCAAGGGGACACCAGCAACTCTATGATTCTCGTGCGGCATTGGATTTGAAGTTCCCCCTACGGTTGGAACTTCAAATCCGCCTACACGAGGAGATCATACATGAACCGGTGGCGTCCGTCTTGCCGCCACCCAATCGGCCTTCAGGACCAGCAAGCGGGCATCGGGGCTCAGCTCTTGAGCGTAGCCGCGACCTCGGCCGCGAAATCGCCGTCCTTCTTGTCGATCCCTTCGCCCAGCGCAAAGCGTGCGAATCCCGCGACACGGATCGGTGCGCCGGCCGCCTTGGCCGCTGCCTCCACCACCTTCGCGACGCGGCTTTCGCTGTCATGCACATAGATCTGCTCAAGCAGCACGGTTTCCTCGTAGAACTTGCGCAGGCGCCCCTCGACCATCTTCTCGACGATCGCATCGGTCTTGCCGCTCTGGCGGGCCTGGTCGCGCAGGATGGCGCGCTCGCGTTCGACCGCCGCCGGATCGACCGAGGCAATATCGAGGTACAGCGGATTAGCGGCCGCCACGTGCATCGCGAGGTGGCGGCCCAAGGTGCTGAATTTTGCGGGATCGGCCGACGAGTCCAGGCGCACCAGGACGCCGATCTTGCCGAGTCCTGGGGCCAGCGAGTTGTGCACGTAGGAGGCAACCGCACCTTCGCGCGTCTCCAGACGTTTGGCGCGCCGAATCGTCATGTTCTCTCCGATCGTGGCGATCAGATGAGTCAGCTCCTCGCCGACGGAGCGAGCGGTCCCGGGATAGGCTACCTGCTTCAGCCCCTCGACGTCGTCGCCGTGGCTCAGCACAAGCCCGGTCATGGTCCTAACGAAACCTTGGAAGGTCTCGTTGCGCGCGACGAAATCAGTCTCGCTGTTGACCTCTACCAAGGCACCGGCAGTGCGCTCGGTTGCGACGCCCACCAGCCCTTCGGCGGCGACACGACCCGCCTTCTTGGCAGCGGCGGCGAGCCCCTTCTTGCGCAGCCAGTCGATCGCCTGTTCCAGGTCACCAGCGGTCTCGCCGAGCGCGCGCTTGCAATCCATCATGCCGGCGCCGGTTTTCTCGCGCAGCTCCTTCACCAGCCCCGCGGTTATTTCAGCCATGGCTCATTCTCCGAATGCCGGTGGATTTCACGCTTCGGGCCGGGCTTCCGCTGCGCGCTCGCCGTCGCTCGCTTCGACCGGCAGCGCCTCGGGCGGCGGTGCCGCCTGCGCGCCCAGATCGGCGCCGCTGCCCGCGAGCTCCGCCTGCAACCCGTCGAGCACCGCCTGCGCCATGAGATCGCAGTACATGTTGATCGCGCGCATGGCGTCGTCGTTTCCGGGAACCGGATAGGCGATGCCGTCGGGCGAGGAATTGCTGTCGAGGATCGCTATCACGGGGATGCGCAGGGTGTTCGCCTCCTTGACCGCTATCGCTTCCTTGTTGGTGTCGATGACAAAGAGGATGTCGGGAAGGCCGCCCATCTCCTTGATGCCGCCGAGCGCACGCTCGAGCTTGTCGCGATCGCGCGTCAGTTCCAGCAGCTCGCGCTTGGTAAGGCCGCTCTCGGGTTGCCTTACCCGCTCGTCCACGTCCTTCAGACGCTTGATCGATTGCGAGATGGTCTTGAAGTTCGTGAGCATGCCGCCGAGCCAGCGGTGATTGACGAAGTACTGGCCGCAACGCTTGGCAGCATTCGCGATCGGCTCCTGCGCCTGGCGCTTGGTGCCGACGAAGAGCACGCGACCGCCGCCCGCCGCCACGTCCCGCACCGCCTGCAGTCCGCGTTGCAGGCTCGGCACGGTCTGCTCAAGATCAATGATGTGAACGCCGTTGCGGACGCCGAAGATGTAGGACGACATCTTCGGGTTCCAACGGCGCGTGTGATGGCCGAAATGCACGCCGGCTTCCAAGAGCTGGCGCATAGTAAAGCTGGGCATCGCCATGGACGCGGATCCTTTTCCGGTTGAGCCGCCGCGGGGGTCATCCGCCCTATCCTTGTGGAGATCGGGCCGACACCGGAGCGATCACTCCGGCCTTCCCATGAAGGCCGGCGAACGCATCCCCGCGTGAGGGTTTGAGCGCGCTTAGATAAGGGTTCGGGGCCGATTTGGCAAGGGGATCACCCAGCCGGCGCGAAGCTTTGAGCCTGGGCCAGCGGCCAGGCGTTCTTGTAGCGGGGATCGTCGGTGCCCGCGAGTAGCTCGCCCGGAGCGAGGAAACGATAGATCTGGTCGAAGCTCTCGACCCGGCTCGGCGAGACCCGCTTGGAGAAGTGCCGCGGGCGTAGTTCCCGCGGGTGTTCCAGGCCGGCGGCGGCGATCACGTCGGCCAGCGCCATCACCGTGGAGCGGTGGAAATTGAAGACGCGCTCGGCCTTGTCGGGCACCACCAAAGCGCGCTGGCGCAACTGATCTTGTGTTGCGACGCCGGTCGGGCAGCGGTCGGTGTGACAGCTCTGGGACTGGATGCAGCCCAACGCGAACATGAAACCGCGCGCGGCGTTACACCAGTCGGCGCCCAGCGCCATGATCCGAGCCATATCGAAGGCCGAGGCGATCTTGCCGCTGGCTGCGAGCTTGATCCGCTCGCGAGCGCCGATGCCCACCAGCGCGTTGTGCACGAACATGAGGCCGTCGCGCATGGGGACGCCGATGTGGTCCACGAATTCCAGCGGCGCGGCACCGGTGCCGCCCTCGGAGCCGTCTACCACGATGAAGTCGGGATAAATCCCGGTCTCCAGTATCGCCTTGCAGATCCCAAGGAACTCCCAGGGATGGCCGATACAGAGCTTGAAGCCCGCGGGCTTGCCGCCGGAAAGTTCGCGCATCTCCGCCAGGAAATGCATCATTTCGATGGGCGTCGAGAACGCGGAATGGCGCGCCGGTGAGATGCAATCCTCGCCCATAGGAACGCCGCGGGCGGCGGAGATTTCCGGCGAGACCTTGGCGGCCGGCAGCACGCCGCCATGGCCGGGCTTGGCGCCCTGCGAGAGCTTGATCTCGACCATCTTCACCTGAGCCTCTCGCGCCTGCTCGGCGAAGCGCTCGGCCGCGAAGGTGCCGTCGGGGTGACGGCAGCCGAAATACCCGCTCCCAACTTCCCAGACGATGTCGCCGGCGTTCTCGCGGTGGTACTTGCTGAAGCCACCCTCGCCGGTGTCGTGGCTGAAGCCGCCGAGCTTGGCGCCCTTGTTAAGCGCGCGGATCGCATTGGCGGAAAGTGCGCCAAAGCTCATGGCCGAGATATTGAGCACGGAGCCCGAATACGGGTGCGAGCACTGCTCGCCGCCGATGATGATTCGAAATGGCTCTTTGGCCGGGTCTTTTGGGGCGATCGAATGATTGAGCCATTCGAAGGACGTCGCATAGACATCGAGCTGGGTTCCGAACGGGCGCTTGTCGAGCTGACCCTTGGCGCGCTGATAGACGATCGAGCGCTTGTTGCGGTTGAAGGGCGTGCCGTCGGTATCGCTTTCAAGGAAATACTGGCGGATTTCCGGCCGCATGTCCTCGAAGAGA
Organism: Allostellaceae bacterium; assembly: GCA_035517495.1. Taxonomy (GTDB): domain Bacteria; phylum Pseudomonadota; class Alphaproteobacteria; order ATCC43930; family CGMCC-115725; genus DASZHJ01. The sequence goes on from DATIYT010000024.1 coordinate 73,813, forward strand.
AAGCGCAGGTGCGCTGCGATCGGATAGCTGCGCAGAATACTGTGATTGGGCTGCATCAGGTCGTAGACGCCGAGCGCCACCAGCACGGCGGCGACTGCGGCCGGCAGGATGAAAATCGCACTGACCGGCACAAGCGCAAGGAACAGCAACGTCGCGAGGATCGCGACCGTGAAAGTGATATACCGCCGCGCGAACGGCAGGATCAGCGGATGCATGGAATCGTCCCCTTCAGCGGCCTGCCCCGCGAGAGAGCGGGTTCCCGGCCCGCTCAGACTACGACGATTTTTTGAAGGTTTTGCGAAGGTTCCGCGATACGTGACGTCGCAAGTCGGGATTTCACGTCAACCGATTGATATTGATCAATAATATCGGCTCGCCGCCGCGCGTCGGGAACTACAACAGCCCCAGTTCCAGCTTCGCTTCCTCGCTCATGCGGTCCTGGGTCCAAGGCGGGGTCCAGACCAGCTTCACGCGCACATCCTGCACGCCTTCGACGGCGGCGATCGCCTGCTGCACCTGTCCCGGCAGCGCGCCCGCGACCGGACAAGAGGGCGTGGTCAGCGTCATCTCCACGTAGATCGTGCCGTCGCTGCGCACGATCAGTTCGTAGATCAGGCCGAGATCGACGAGGTTCACGGGAATTTCGGGATCACGCACGGTCTTGAGCGCCGCAAGCACGCGCTCCTGGAGCGCTGGGTCACCCTGGTCGGGCTCGGGACGCTCGACTTCCTCGCCGTCTGGCGGCGGCTTGCGATCGAACTCGAAGGGATCGCGTTCGGTCAGCGACATCGGCTCTACTCCGTCTTCACGGTCGCGCCGACCGCGCCGCTTTTGACGGCCGCCTCGAATGCATGCCAAGCGAGCGTCGCGCACTTGACCCGCGCGGGATAGGTTTTGACGCCGGTCAGCGGATCGAGCCGCTCCTCGTCTTCCATGAGCGCAGGCGGGACTGCCAGCGGCTCGGCGCCGGTCACCTTGGCGTGGAAGCTTTTGAACAGCGCCTCGGCCTCATCGATCGTCTTGCCTTTGATGATCTCGGTCATCAGCGACGCCGATGCTGTGGAGATCGCACAGCCGCGCCCTTCGAAGCTCACATCGACGATCCGCTCGCCGTCGAGCTTCAGATATACGGTGACCCTGTCGCCGCAAAGCGGGTTGTGGCCGTGCGCAAAATGGCTCGCACCGGGCATCCCGTGGAAATTTCGGGGATGCCGGCCGTGGTCCAGGATGATGTCCTGGTATAGCTCGCGCAGATTCATCATCCCCGGAACATCTCCTGTGCTTTCAGGATGGCGGCCACCAGCGCGTCCGCGTCCGTTTCGTCGCTGTAAACGCCGAAGGACGCACGCGCGGTGCCGACGACACCGAGGTGGTCCATTAGAGGTTGCGCGCAATGGTGCCCCGCGCGCACCGCCACATTGTGCTGGTCGAGCACGGTTCCAAGATCGTGTGGATGGATGCCGTCCACGGTGAAGGACACAACGCCGAGCTGGCGCTGGCCTGCCGCCATCACGTTGACGCCCGGAAGTGCGGCGAGGCGCTGCACCGCGTAGCCCGTGAGCGCTTCCTCATGCTCGCGCACGGCATCGCGGCCAACACTGTCGATATAGTCGAGGGCATAGCCGAGGCCGATCGCGCCGGAAATATCGGGCGTTCCCGCTTCGAAGCGATGCGGCGGCTCCAGGAAAGTGGTTTTTTCCAGGGTTACAGTCTCGATCATGCTGCCACCGCCCTGCCAAGGCGGCATCGCATCCAGCAGCGCGCGCTTGCCGTAGAGCACGCCGATACCGGTGGGACCGTAGGTCTTGTGACCCGAGAACGCGTAGAAATCCACATCAAGCGCACGCACATCAACCGGCAGCCGCGGCGCCGCCTGGGCGCCGTCGAGCAGCACTTTGGCGCCGCGCGCATGCGCCATGCGGATCACGGTCTCGACCGGCAGCACGTGACCCGTGACATTGGAGATGTGCGCGATCGCCACCAGCTTGGTGCGGGGCGAGAGCAGCCGCTCGAAGGCAGCGAGGTCGAAGCCGCCGGTGGCATCCAGCGGCACCGAGAGGAGCTTGATCGGAATCCGTTCGCGCAGGAGTTGCCAAGGCACGATGTTGGAGTGGTGTTCGATGTCGCTCAGCAGCACTTCGTCACCGGGTTTCAGGCACGCGGCGCCCCAGCTTTGCGCCACTAGGTTGATTGCCTCGGTGGTGCCGCGCACGAACACGATCTCGTCGGTGCTCTCGGCGTTGAGAAAGCGCCGCACGATCTCGCGTGCCTTTTCGTATTGGTCCGTGGACGAGGAACTCAGGCGATAGACGCCGCGATGCACGTTGGCATAGTCGGTGCGGTAATACTCGGCGACGCCGTCGATGACCTGGCGCGGTTTCTGTGCGCTCGCGGCGCTGTCAAGGAAGACCAGGCCCGGATTGCGCTCGAAAATCGGAAAATCGCGCCGGATTGCGCGCGGATCGAGCGCGCGGAGAACCCGGGGGCGAAGGTTCGAGACGATGGACATATCCGTTAGCTCCCGTGCCGTTCCACCCAGCGCTCGAGATGCCGGCGCAAATACTCGCGCACCGGTCCCGGTTCGACCGCGCCCTCGATCGCATCGACGGCAAACGCCTCGATCAGCAGGCGCCGTGCCTCGTCGTTGGTGAGGCCGCGCGAACGCAAGTAAAAGAGCGCGGCCTCATCGAGATCGCCGACCGTTGCGCCGTGGCTGCACTTGACGTCATCGGCGAGGATTTCCAGCTCCGGCTTGGTGTCGACCGCGGCGCGCGGGCTCAAAAGCAAGTTGCGATTGACCTGATGCGCGTCGGTCTTGTCGGCGCCCGGGCGCACCGCGATCTTTCCCATGAACACGCCGTGCGCGCGATCCTCCAGCACGCCCTTGAAGCTCTCTCGCGTCGTGCAACCGGGCGCGGCATGATCGACGAACGTTGCCGTGGTTGCCTCTTGCTCGCCCCGCACGAGATAAGCGCCATTGAGGCTCAGTTCCGCTCCCTCACCCTCCAGCGTCACCAGCGTGTCTTGGCGAGAGAGCCGGGCGCCCAAAGTCAAGGTGAAGCTCGCAAGCCGCGCCTCCTTAGCGAGCGCGGCGCGATTCAGCGCAAAGTGGATGGCCCCCGGAGCTTCGTCCTCAATCTTGATGTGCCGCAGGCTCGAACCCGATCCAAGGTCAATGCGCGTCACCGCATTGGTCCAGCCGGCCGCGTCGCTCGCGAATATCTCGACGATCTCGGCGCGGCTTCCAGCGCCGAGCTGCACCAAATTGCGCAGGTAGTGTCCCGCTCCCTCGGCGCCGCCGATATACACGATCTCAACCGGGCCATCCAGGGACACGCCGGCCTCCACCGCCAACACGAATCCGTCGGCGGCGAGCGAGGCATTGAGCGACGCGAAGGGCTGCGCGCCCTCGGTATCGCTCGCGTCAAATGCTGCCTCCGCCAATTCGGGCCGCGCTCGAATGGCGTCGAACCAGGAGCCCAGCCACACTCCCTCGGGCAAGGCGCCGATTTGCGAAACGCTCCGAACGAACCGGCCATTCCGCAGCACGATCCGATGTGCGGCATCGGAAAATCGCGGTACCGCCAATGCGGCCGAGTCGGCCTCGGCATCAGCGGCCGGCAAGAACGTTCGTTGCTGCAGCGGCCGCAGATCCGTGAACCGCCACAGCTCCTCGCGCCGAGTCGGGAAATCGAGTTGCGCGAATTGCCGGAGTGCAGCGCCGCGAAGATCGGAAAGCCAGGCAGGCACCTCGACTGTCCGGCAGTCCAGAGCACTTTGAAGATAATTCCGCGCGGTGATCTCAGCCATGCCAAAAGCCCACGCTTGAAGCCCTAAGTCGCGCGGCCCCCACACCCACACGCCCCTTCCGCGAGGGCTCAGCGGCTCGCGCCCTCTCCCCGCGGGGGGGAGGGGATGGACCGCAGCGTTCCCCCTCGCCCCTCGGGGAGCGGGAGGGACCCACCGCGCAGCGGTGGGAAAGTGAGGAGGGCAGCGCACGCATGGTCGCCCCTATGCCGCCCGCACGAAGTCCGCGTAGCCGCGCTTTTCCAGCTCCAGGGCGAGGCTCTTGTCGCCCGACCGAACGATGCGGCCATCGTTCAGCACGTGCACGAAGTCCGGCACGATGTAGTCGAGCAGGCGCTGATAGTGCGTGATCACGACGATCGCGCGCCTGGGATCGCGCAGGCGGTTCACTCCGTTCGCGACGACGCGCAGCGCATCGATGTCGAGGCCGCTGTCGGTCTCGTCGAGAATCGCAAGCTTCGGCTCCAGCATCGCCATTTGAAAAATTTCGTTGCGCTTCTTCTCGCCGCCGGAAAATCCCACATTGACCGCGCGCTGCAGCAGGTCCTCGCCGATCTCGAGCAGCTTCAGCTTCTCGCGCACGATCTTGAGGAATTGCCCGGCGTCCAGCTCCTTCTCTCCACGCTGCTTGCGCACGGCGTTGAGAGCGGCGCGAAGGAAATACATGTTGTTCACGCCGGGTATCTCGACGGGATACTGGAACGCCAGAAAGATGCCTTCTCGTGCGCGTTCGTCGGCGGCGAGCGCGAGCAGGTCGCGGCCTTCGTAATGCACGCTCCCCTCGGTCACCTCGTATCCGGGCTTGCCCGTGAGCACGCTCGCAAGCGTGCTCTTGCCGGAGCCGTTCGGCCCCATGATCGCGTGCACCTCGCCCGCGTTCACGGAGAGATCGATGCCCCTGAGGATTTCGCGCCCATCGGCGACGCGGGCATGCAGGTTCTTGATTTCGAGAAATGATGTCATCCCACGCTGCCTTCCAGACTCACCGCGAGCAGCTTCTGCGCCTCGACCGCGAACTCCATCGGCAACTCCTTCAGCACTTCCTTGCAGAAGCCGTTGACGATGAGCGACAGCGCATCCTCTTGGCTCAATCCTCGCTGCCGGCAATAGAACAGCTGGTCGTCGGAAATTTTCGAAGTCGTGGCCTCATGCTCGACGCGCGCCGTCGAGTTGCGCACTTCCATATACGGAACCGTGTGCGCGCCGCACTTGCTGCCGATCAGCAAGCTGTCGCACTGCGTATAGTTGCGGGCATTCTGCGCCTTGGGTTGCACGCGCACGAGGCCGCGATAGGTATTCTGGCCGCGTCCCGCCGAGATGCCCTTGGAAATGATGGTTGAGCGCGTGTTGCGCCCGAGATGGATCATCTTGGTGCCGGTATCGGCCTGCTGCAGGTTGTTGGTGATGGCAACGGAATAGAATTCACCGACGGAATTGTCGCCTTCGAGGATGCAGCTCGGGTATTTCCAGGTGATCGCCGAACCGGTCTCCACCTGGGTCCAAGAAATCTTGGAATTGGCGCCGCGGCACGCGCCGCGCTTGGTGACGAAGTTGTAGATGCCGCCCTTGCCCTCGGCGTCGCCCGGATACCAGTTCTGCACCGTCGAGTACTTAATCTCGGCCCCCTCCAACGCCACCAGCTCGACCACGGCGGCATGAAGCTGATTCTCGTCGCGCTGCGGCGCGGTGCAGCCCTCGAGATAGCTCACATACGATCCCTTGTCGGCAACCAGCAAGGTGCGCTCGAATTGGCCGCTCTTGGCGGCGTTGATGCGGAAATAGGTCGAGAGTTCCATCGGGCAGCGCACGCCCGGCGGGATGTAGGCGAAGGAGCCGTCGCTGAAGACCGCGGAGTTGAGCGCCGCGAAGAAGTTGTCGCCCTGCGGCACCACCGAACCGAGGTATTTCCGAACGAGGTCGGGATGCTCGCGCACAGCCTCGCCAAACGAGCAGAAGATGATGCCAAGCTCCGCCAAGGTTTCCTTGAAGGTGGTTGCGACGGAGACGCTGTCGAACACGGCGTCAACCGCAACCCCCGCGAGTGCCGCACGTTCAGCCAAGGGGACGCCCAGCTTCTCGTACGTCTTCAGGAGCTCGGGATCGACCTCGTCCAGAGACTTGGGGCCGCTCTTGGGCGCCGAATAGTAGCTCGCCGCCTGATAGTCGATCGGCGCCACGCGCAGCTTCGCCCAGTGTGGCTCGCTCATGGTCTGCCAGTTGCGGAACGCGTCGAGGCGCCACGCAAGCAGCCACTCCGGCTCGCCCTTCTTGGCGGAGATGAAGCGCACGGTTTCCTCGTTGAGACCGGGCGGCGCCTGCTCGCTCTCGATATCGGTGACGAAACCGTATTTGTAACCCTCGCTTGACCCGGAGCGGAGGGCGTCGAGGGTATCCATGGGAGCGCTCATGGGGTCAGCGTTTCTCCCGTTCCAAGCTTTGCGGGCAGCGCAAGCGCGAGCCGCTCGGCCACCATATCCGCGAGCGTCACGGCGCCAAGCGCGGTCGAGACCGCGCTGTTGATCCGCTGCCAATGCGGACGGGTCGGACAGAAGTGGGTGCGCTCGCAAGTGACGGCCCGCATCGCCGCGGGGTGGGTCGTGCACTGCGTGATGCCGATTGCGCCGTCGATCGCCGCCACAACCTCGGCGACAGAAATCGCCGCCGAGCCACGCGCCAAGCGGTAGCCGCCACTGGCGCCGCGGGCCCCGATGACGATCCCCGCGTGGGCGAGCCCCTTCAACAGCTTTGCCACGGTGGCGCGCGGCAATCGCGTGCTCTCGGCCAAGGCCGTCGCGTTCATCTGCCGGTCTGGGTGTGCCGCCATCTCACAAGCGACGATGACGCCGTAATCCGCGAGTTTGCTGAGGATAATCATGGACTTGTGCGTAGACCCGTAATTCGTACCAATTCGGTACCCTATAGGTCGGCACCTTAACTGGCCTTTCAAGCCCTGGCTAGCGGAAATTTTGCCTCGGCCCCCAGTAATTTGATGATGAAGTCCAGGCTTGTAGACGTGCCCTACCCGAAGGCCTTGACCCGTTTGGCGGTCTCTGGATCGAGAAAGCCGTGTACGGTCGCCTCCGTCTCGGCGGCCATGGCGGCGTTCAGGCCACTGCCGGCGCGACCAGCCAGGATTCGTTTGAGCGCCCGCACCGGGCCGGACGGCAGCGCCGCGATGCGGCCTGCAAGTGCCAACGCCTCAGGCAGGAGATCCCGATCGGGAACCACCTTCCAAATCAGCCCCCACTCGAACGCCTTCGTGGCTTCGAAACGTTCGCCGAGCATGATCAGCTCGCGGGCGCGCTGAAGGCCAACGAGACGCGGCAGCAACTCCGTAACACCACCGGTGACGAATACTCCGAGCGATACCTCGGGGAAGAAGAATCGTGTCCCCTCCGCCGCCAGGGCGAAGTCGCAGTTGATGGTCCATTCGAGACCGCCGCCCACGGCCCAGCCCCGGATCGCACCGATCACCGGCTTCTCGCCCAAAACCATCGCGCGTGTGACGTCCTGAATGCGCTCTATATAGGCCCGCGTCGAGACCTCGTCCTTCGACTGTGCCGCAAATTCCTTGAGATCGTCGCCCGCACAGAACGCGCGCCCAGACCCGGTCAGCAGGATCACTCGCACGCTTGGATCACGATTGGCGGCGTCGAGCGCCGCAATCAGATCATTCAGCAATTCCGGCACGATGGCATTGAGCCGATGCGGCCGATTGAGCGTTATGAGACGCACAGCGTCGCCGGCGTCCTCGGTCAACACTGTCTCGTTCATGCCTGGTCCCTTCTGATGACGCGGCGAGTTTTGCCTTCGGTTCGCGGCAGCGACCCAAAAGGCAGAAGTGTTACCCGCGCGGTGACCCCGAGATCGCGCTTGATTGCGGCGGCAACGGTTTCGGCCAGACCTGAAGGGTCCGCCTGTGCAACATGCTCCGCGAGTTCGGCCTCCACGGGCAAAGCGTCGTAGGGGCCCGAACCCACGAGCACAATGCGATATTCTCCCGAGAGCGCGTCGTGCCGATTGATGGTCGCCGCCACCTGCGCCGGGAACGCATTGATGCCGCGGACCACCACCATGTCGTCGCTGCGGCCGATGACGCGAAAACGCGGTGCTGACCGGCCACAGCGGGCGCGACCCGTCCCGGTAAGCTCGATGATGTCGCCGGTGCGGAAGCGCACGAGCGGCTGACACTCCCGGCTCATATGGGTCAGCACCAACTCGCCCCGCTCGCCTTCCAGCCAGGGCAGCACCGCTCCGGTTTCCGGCGCGACGAGCTCGGGATGCAAGATGTCGAGCGCCACGAAATGCAGATCGTTATCGACCTCGGTTTGGCCGGCCAAGTTGCAGAGAACGTCGGATACTCCGTAGTTGGAATTTCGGACCTTGAAGCCCCAGGTGTCCTCCAATCGACGACGGAAGTCCGGGTTGTCCAAACCACCCTCGCCCCCAAACAAGCCGAGCTCGAGGCAGAGATCGCGGGGACGGAGGCCTGGGAAATGCTCGCTGATCACGCGCTCGAGAACTGCCGGATAAGACGGCGTGCAGGAGATGGCGGTGATTCCAAGCTCTCGGATCGTCCGAACCAGGAGCTGCGCCTCGCCGACGCCGAAGGGGATGACGGCGGCGCCGGTTGCCTCAAGCGTCGCGTGGTCGGTGTACCCGCCCATCCAGAGCCGATAGTTCAGGCAGTGCACCACGCGATGGCCCGGGCCCAATCCGCCCGCGGATTGGGCGCGCGCGCCCACGACCGCGGTCTCGTTCGCATCTTGCGGCGAGAGTGCAAGGTTCATCGCCGTGCCGGTCGTGCCGGATGTGCGGTGAACCCGCATCACCTTCTCGGGCGGCGCCGCCAGATAATCGCCGAAGGGCGGATGAACCCTTTGACTGTCGCGGAGCATCTCCTTGTCGGTGAGCGGCAGATCCGACAAACCCTCGAGCCGGAGCGGCGGTTTGGCACCGCCCCACGCGCGCCGATGCAAAGGCGAATGCGCTGCCACGTATTCGCGCTGCCGATCCCAGCAACGCTGCCGGTGCGCCAGAAGAGCGTCGAGGTCGGCGAAGTCGGCCCGGTCCAACAGCATCCGTCTATCGTGCTCGACCGCGTGGCGAAATGCCAGTGGGGCGCCGGTCCTTTCCTTTCGCGAAATTTGAAGCGCCTTCTGCTTCCTGTCATACTTTTCTGTCCCTTCGATCGACGGAGCGCCGAGAGCGCCAATGCCCAAGCTTCTCTCGCAGAGCCAAGTCGAGGCCTTCGATCGCGACGGTTTTGTGGCGCCCGTACGCGTCATGCCCGCGGAACGCGCGCTTCATTATCGCCGGGCGCTGGAATCGTTCGAGGAGCGGTATCCGGAATCGCGAATCAAGCTGGACCAGAAGGCACATCTGCTTTGTCCCTGGGTCGACGAGATGATCCGCGAGACCGCCATCCTGGATGCCACGGAGGATCTGCTCGGGCCTGACATTCTCTGTTGGGGTACGTCGCTGCGCGCGAAGCGAGCCGACGGCAAGACTTTCGCCGGCTGGCATCAGGACACGGCTTATGCCGATGTGAAGCCCATCGTGCTGATCGTGGCTCTCGCCGTCTCCCCCTCCCGATCGGCGGATGGCTGCATTCGCGGCATTCCGTGCTCGCATCGAGGCCCGCTGTTGCCGCACAAGGAAGCATTCAACACCAGCAGCCTCCTCACTCGTGAGCAGTTCATCGATGCCAAGCTGGAAGAATCAGCGGCCGTGGATTTCGAGCTCGACCCCGGCGAGGCCGCACTCTTCAACAACGCGCTGATACATTCATCGAACCCCAATCGAGGGAGCGACCGGCGCATCCTATTCCTGCTCGAGATGATTCCGACCCACGCCTATCAGCATTCGCCGCGGGAATCCGCGACATTGGTTCGTGGCTGCGACACCCATGGAAATTTCGACGTCGATCCGCGTCCGAAGACCGAAATGGGCGCGGAGGAACTTGAGGCCTGGCGGCGCGCCGTTGAAATTCAGGCAAGCGTGCTGTTCCGCGGCGCGCAACGTCCACCCCGCGCGCTCGCCGGCATGACCAGCGGAACGCCGCCAACGGGCACCTGAAGCCGTAATGGCATATCCCGTGAATTTCTGCGCATAGACAGGCCACTGCCTTTGCCGCATCTTGGCCCCCAAAGCGAAAGGGGAAGGCCCATGGATTTCGAGTTCTCGGAAAAGTCGCTGCGAATGCAGAAGGTGGTGCGGAGCTTCATCGAACAACACGTGGCGCCGCTTGATCCCGAATACACCCGCATCGTCGAGCACGAGCACGTTTTCCCGCCGCCCTTCCTTGAGGATTTGAAGGCCAAGGCGCGCGCTCAGGGTCTCTGGAATCTGTTCCTTCCCGGGCTCAAGCCCGACGAGCCGGGTACGCAAATGTCCAACCTGGACTATGCACCCTGCGCCGAAATCATGGGCCGGCTGCACTGGTCGTCGGAAGTCTTCAATTGCAGCGCGCCCGACACCGGGAACATGGAGCTGCTGCACTTGGCCGCGACTCCCGCGCAGAAGGAGCGCTGGCTAAAGCCGCTGCTCGACGGCAAGATTCGCTCGTCCTTCGCGATGACCGAGCCCGAGGTCGCGTCATCGGACGCCACCAACATCCGCACCTCGATCAAGCGCGAGGGCAACGAGTGGGTGATCAACGGGCGCAAGTGGTTCATCACCAACGCCGCCGATCCCCGCACCAAGATTTTCATCGTGATGGGCCAGACGAGCCCGGAGCGGCCGGAGGCGCATCGCCGCCAGAGCATGGTGCTGGTGCCGCGGGAGACGCCGGGCATCACCATCGTGCGCAATCCGCCGGTAATGCATCACCAGGCGCCGGAGGGTCATTGCGAAATCCTGTTCGAGAACGTGCGCGTGCCCGGTGAGAACCTGCTGGGCGAGGAAGGCGGAGGCTTCGCGCTGGCGCAGGCGCGGTTGGGGCCCGGCCGCATCCATCACTGTATGCGCTCGATCGGCGCCGCGGAAGTCTCGCTGGAGCTGATGATCCAGCGCTCGCTTCAGCGCCGTACCTTCGGCCGGCTGCTGCACGAACACGGCGCGGTGCAAGACTGGATCGCGCTTTCGCGCATCGAGATCGAACAGGCTCGCTTGCTGGTGCTGAAGGCGGCATGGCTGATGGACAAGTTCGGCAACAAGGCCGCACGCAAGGAAGTATCGTTGATCAAGGTCGCGGTCCCGCGCCTCCTGGTCAATGTTAGCAATCGCGCCATGCAGACCTTTGGCGCCAAGGGCCTGACCCAGGACACGCCGCTTGCGGACATCTGGACGCAAGGGCGCATCCTGCAATTCGCCGACGGACCCGACGAGGTGCACCTGCGCTCGATCGCGCGCCAAGAGGTGAAGGCGATGCAGGAACAGCTCGCCCGAAACGAAAAAGCGGCGCAGAGCCCCGCGGCCAGCTAGCGCAAAGCCCATTCGGACAAGATGATCGAATGAAACGGCGAGCGTTGATCGCCTTCGCCTTCATCGCCGCCGCGGTGCCGGCGCGAGCGGCGTCGGCGCAAGCGAGGACCTTCCGCCTTGGCATTCTCGCCAATAGACGCAACCTTGGTCCCGACGAGCTGCTCACCGCTCTGCGCGATCTGGGCTATGTCGAAGGGCGAAACCTCATCGTCGAGTGGCGCTTTTCAGAAGGAGTGGGCGAACGTTGGCCTGCGCTCGCGAGGGATCTGGTGGCGCTCAAGGTCGATGCCATCGTCGTCTCGACCACGCCTGCGGCGCTCGCCGCGAAACAGGCGACGAGCACAATCCCGATCATCATCCCGACTGCCATCGACCCGGTCGGGGCGGGGCTCGCGGAGAGTCTCGCTCGACCCGGCGGGAACGTCACGGGTTTCACAATGATGGCGCCTGAAATCAGCGGGAAGGCGTTCTCGCTCTTCAAGGAGGCCATCCCGACCTTGCACCGTGTCGCGGTATTGTGGGACGTGGCCAACCCGGCGCTCACCGGCGTTTGGCAGTCGGTCGATGTGGCAGCCGGATCTCTTGGCGTGACGCTCGCCTCGGCCCCCGTGCGCGAGCCGAAAGACTTTTCGACTGCCTTCGCGGCGATCGCGGCGCAACGGCCTCAGGGAGTTTTCATTTTCGAGGACGCGCTCATGGCTCAACATATGGATGAGAACGTCGATTTCCTTTTGCGCGAGCGGCTGGCCTCTGCATCGACGGTGAAAGAGTTCCCTTCTGTTGGCGGCCTCATGTCGTACGGGGCGAACATAGCAAGCCTGCAGCGCCAGGCCGCCAGTTACGTCGACCGGATTTTCAAAGGCGAAAGCGCCGCAACGCTGCCGTTCCAGGAGCCGACGGCGTTCGAACTGGTGATCAATCTCAAGACAGCGAAGGATTTGGGAGTGATCATCGCGCCCGCGGTGCTCGCCAAGGCCGACGACGTGATCGAGTGAGGCTCGCCTTGCACGAACCGGTCGATGTCGCACCGGGGCGCCACTGCGCGATCAGGGCCTGGGTGTTTTCCATGCTCGGGTTCCACAGCCTGTGTATTATTTTGGTCATGGCATTGTCACGAGTCGCGGTGCTACAAGACGCCCCCCATGGCTGAGCAGGCGCGAACCAGCAACGTTACTCCGCTCCGCGACGGCGACGGCTTGCCCGTCCGTACGCCGCCGCAAAACCTGGAGATCGAGCAGGCGCTGCTGGCGGCGTTGCTGTTCCGCAACGAGACCTACCACTCGATTGCGGATTTCCTGCGCGCGGAGCACTTCGCCCAGGGCGTGCACGGCCGCATCTACGCCGCGATCGGCACCCTGATTGAGCGCGGGCAAGTTGCAAATCCCCTTACGCTCAAGGGCATTTTCGATCAGGACGAAGCGTTGCAGCAGGCGGGCGGCGCGCAGTACCTGTTGCGCCTCGCCGAAAGCGTGGTGACCACGGTCAACGTCCTCGACTACGGACGCATCGTCTATGACCTCTTCTTGCGCCGCCAACTGATCGGCATCGGCGACGAGATGGTGATCGACGCCGTCGCGCACGAACTTGAACGCGACGCGCGCAAGCAGATCGAGGGGGCCGAGAAGAAGCTCTTCGATCTCGCCACCACCGGCAATTATGAGGGCGGGTTCCGCCCGTTCGAGGAAGCACTCACCGAAGCGATCCTGATGGCGGAAGCCGCGTTCAAGCGCAGCGGCCGTACGACCGGCATTGCCACCGGCTTCACCGACCTCGACCGATTGCTGGGCGGCCTACATCCCTCCGACCTGATCGTCCTGGCGGGGCGGCCCAGCATGGGCAAGACCGCGCTCGCCACCAACATCGCCTTCCACGCCGCGCGCAACTACCGCCCGCTCAGAAAACCCGATGGCACGATAGAGGCGGAGGACGGTGCGGTCGTCGGATTCTTCTCGCTCGAAATGTCGGGCGAGCAGCTCGCGACCCGCATCCTCTCCGAGGAATCGAAGGTTCCTTCCGACCGGATCCGCCGCGGCGACGTAAGCCACGACGATTTCGACCGCTTCGTCCAGGCAAGCCACTTGCTCGCGAAAATCCCACTCTATCTCGACGACACCCCGGCGCTCACCATCGGTGCGCTGCGCACGCGCGCGCGGCGATTGCAGCGCAAGTTCGGACTCAACCTCGTCATCATCGACTACCTACAACTTTTGCGCGGCTCGGGCGAAGGCACCGCCGGCGAGAATCGAGTCCAGGAAATCTCCGAGATCACGCGCGGACTGAAGGCGCTCGCCAAGGAGCTGAACCTGCCGGTGTTGGCGCTCTCGCAGCTTTCGCGCCAGGTGGAAAACCGCGAGGACAAGCGACCGCAGCTCGCCGATCTCCGGGAGTCCGGCTCGATCGAGCAGGACGCGGACGTCGTCATGTTCGTGTTCCGCGAGGAATATTATCTCTCGCGCTCCGAGCCGACGCGCCGGCCCGACGAGAGCGACGAGAAATTCAACGACCGCTATGAACGCTGGCGCGAGCGGCTCGAGGAGAAGACCGGGCTCGCCGAGATCATGGTAGCGAAGCAGCGCCACGGACCGATCGGCACCAAGACGCTCCGCTTCGACGGCGCCACGACCAAGTTCGAGAACTACGTCAGCGACGATCACCTGCCGGAGCAGACGATATAGGCGGTCGCCTTTTATTAGGTGGGCGTTGAGCGGGGGTCTTGCTTTCTGACGCAGCGCCAACGAGATGGATAAGCTGCCACCACGCCAGCCATTCAGAGGCTCGAGCGAAGAGCCCACCTACCGAAGACCTTCGAGAGTGTGCCATAGTAGGCCGATCCGTCAGTAAGCTACGGAGGCGATCGTGCTGAACGCGACGGGGCTTCTCGCTGACGCGTTGGGTCGAAACCTGGCGGAGACGTACCGCAGGATTTACGGCGACCGGGAGCCACATATCGCAGTTGGTCTCGACGAGGCTGCCCGGCTCGTGATAGAGCGCATAGCCAGCAGTGATGCGCTCTATCACGATTGCGAACACACTGCGCTAGTCACCCTTTGCGTCCAGGACATTTTGCGCGGTCGTCGTCTTGAGCGGACGATTGCGCCCAGCGACTGGGGCCATACCATTTTGGCCGCGCTGAACCACGACATCGGATATGTGCGTGGCATCTGTCCCGGCGACACGGCCGAGAAGTTCGTGATCGATGCCGCCGGCAACACTGTCACACCCCCGCGCGGGGCCTCGGACGCCTTCCTCATGCCCTGGCACGTTGAGCGCTCGAAAATAATGGTCCGCGCGCGTTTCGCGCCGGTGCCTTTCATCGACGAGGAGCGTATCGCGAGGGCGATCGAGTTGACGCGCTTCCCGGTACCAGATGACGAGGACCACGCCGAGACCGACACGGAAGCGGGCTTGGTCCGAGCCGGCGACCTCATCGGTCAACTGGGCGACCCGCTCTATTTGCGCAAACTGAATGCGCTCTACCATGAGTTTGTCGAAAACGGCGTTCACGAGAAACTCGGCTATAGCAGCCCGGCGGATATGGTCGAACGCTATCCGCAATTCTATTGGAGCAAGGTCGAGCGCTACATTGCCGATGCTCTGCGTTACCTGGAAATGACCATGGAGGGCAAGCAGTGGACCGCAACCCTCTATAGCCACATCTTCTCGGTTGAGCATAACCGCCGAAGAATGGGGCCACAGGCAGGCCCTTCGCAGCAACATAGCTGAGGCGGCCGAGCCCGCGACGCTCGGCGGTGCCGAAGTTGGGAGTCACTAACCCCGTCCGCCGTGATCGAGATATCGATGAGCGCCCAGGCGATGCGCGATCAGGTGCTGGCGGTAGCCGCCGATCGAGGCCGTCATACGCTCAACCGTGGGAATTTCGTGGGGCGGCGGCTGATCGGCCAGCGCCTCGACGAGAACCCTCCCCTCCGCTTCCACATCCACAATCCCCATGAGGTGCAGCAGCGTGGGCCGCACATCGCAGATTCCCGCAGGCAATGAGGATACATAGCGGCGCTTCACCCCCGGACCGGAAAACGCCAGGAGATTAGCCAGCTCGAGCCGGTGCAAGCCGCCGTGCAATCCGCCCCCCGCCGGCAGGTTGGAATTGTGCCGGCAGCGTCCGGTGATGCCCCACTCTCCAGGGCCGCTGTCGCTCACCAGATCGAACACGATATCGGCGGCGCGCGGATGGTCGATGCCGAGCGCGTCATGACTGAGCGTTGCCACCATCGCCTTTGAATCGCGCGCCGCGAGCGCTCCGCACCAGGGCTGCGACTGCAGCCAGGCGAGCAGCCTTGCGATAGTCTCGGGATCGTGTTCGCGCACCCAGATGCCGCCGCTGAGATCGCCGTCGACTGCAACAGCGGCTTCGCCCGCGGCGCCCACGGCAAAACCGGCATCCTGGAGCCGCTCCCCGAGACGCAGCCTTTCGCCTGAAAGCCCGACGTGCCCGTGATCGGAGAGTGCGGCGACCAGAAGATCGGGGCAGGCACGATCGCGAAATTCGAGCAATCTTCCGAACTGCGCGTCGGCTTCGGAAAGCGCGCGCAGGCTCTCCGGCGAGCCGAGGCCACGATAGTGAAACGATGTGTCGGGTTCCGAGAGCCACAGAATCGTGACATCGGGATCGAGGCTTGGAACGACGTAGTCGATGTAGGCGGTGACGGCGTAGGCCAGGAACTTGAAGGCAGGCACCGAAGCACTGGGCAGCGGTCCGACCGCCGTGACCAGCGCCTCAGCCACGGCGCGAGGTCTTGAAGCGTCGAGGCCGTGCAGTGAGAGACAGAGCTCACCGGTGAGATCGGCGCCGGTATGCAGAATGCGGGTGCATCCCGTTGTTCCCGTGCCAATCACCGCGAGCGAGCGGCCGGATCGCGCGAGGATTGCACCCAGATCCGGCACGCCCAGAAGCGGCCGTCCCAGGCGTTGCTCCAGCAATTCCAAATCCTGCCACCGTCCGCAGTTACAGAAATGCTGCGCAGCCGCATCAAAAAATTGGTTGGCGACGATGCCGTGGCGGACCGGCAGCGCCGCGGTCACGAGGCTTGCGGCATTGACCCGGGTTTCCGTCGGGAACACCGCGCGGCTTTTCGCGAAGCTCGCGCCTTCCGCACGAAAGCGCCAGATATTCGGGGTCAGCTCCGGGCGCACCAGGTCCGGCCGGAGGCCGTCGAAGACGACGATGAGCGCTTTCGTCATGGCCTTTAGCCCTCGATCCCCGGCGTCAGAGCATGGTGATAGGGAACCACGACTCCGTTGCGGCGCAAACCGACATCGGCGAGAGTCCACCGAAGATCAGGCAAATCGCCAAGACCGCGCGCAACCATGCTCATGGACGCCCCCGCCCATCCCCTTATAGGCGGCGACTATCGGAAAGCGGGGTGACAGCTTCGTGACGAATTCGCCATTCCACGTCATCCGGTTGGGGAGGCCGGAGGAGAGCAGCGAGATCGCCGCCGTGTTACATGCGGCCTTCGCCGAGCAGCGCGGTCGGATTCAGCCGGAATCGGCCGCCCTATCGGAAAGCTCGGGGTCGATCGCGGCGCGGTTCCTCGACCACGGCATCGCGGTCGCGGATCAGGCGGGGCGGCTTGTCGGCTGCGTCTTCTATCAGCACCAAGGTGACGAGATCTATCTGGGTCGTCTCGCCACGCTGCCGGAATGTCGCGGGCAGGGCATCGCGAGCGCTCTACTGGATCATGTGGAAGCGCATGCGCGCGGTTCAGGCGCGGCGCGAATCGCACTCGGCGTTCGCGTTGCCCTCACGGACAACCAGCGCTTCTTTGAGTCGCGCGGCTACCGCGAGGTCGGGCGCAATGCGCATGCGGGCTTCACCGAACCCACCTCAATCCGCTATGAGAAGAGCATCCGTGCCTGAACATTCGTAACGTCTAATGGCTTCAAAGCGTCCGATTACCGCCCGCAACTCCAAATCCAAGGCAGCCCCGCGCCGGTCCGCCGTTAGCGCGGCCGAGGCGCGGGCCGGTGCTATTCTCGAAATCGATCTCGGCGCCATCGCCGGCAATTGGCGGCTGCTGCAGAGCAAAGTCGGGCGCAATGTGCGGTGTGCCGGAGTGGTGAAGGCCAACGCTTACGGCCTCGGCGTCGTCCCGGTTGCAAAGACCCTGGCGGCGGCGGGCTGCAAGAGCTTCTTCGTCGCGAGTCTGGATGAGGCGCTGGCGCTGCGCGATATCCTGAAGACCCCCGAGATTGTGGTGCTGAACGGGGTCGATCCCGGTAACGCCCGCGATTTTCTGAAGGCGCGCCTGACGCCCGTGCTAAACGACCTAGGGCAAGTGGAGACTTGGCGCGGCCTCAGTCTCGCCGACCCGCGGGCCAGGCAGCCCGCCATCTTACACCTCGATACCGGCATGAACCGCCTGGGTCTGTCGAGGCCCGAGATTGCCGTGCTCACGACCGAGCCCGATCGCCTGGCCGGTGTGACGTTGCGCGCCATCATGACCCATCTCGCCTGCGCCGAAGAGCCCGAGCACGAGAAGAACGCCGATCAGCGCCGCCGCTTTGTCGCGGCGCGTCGCCAGTTGCCGAGCGCTCCGGCGAGCATCGCCAACTCGTCCGGCATATTTCTGGGGCCCGATTTTCACTTCGATTTGGTGCGGCCAGGCGCCGCGCTTTACGGTCTGAATCCAGTTCCCGGCACCTCTAATCCAATGGCTCAAGTCGTTAGTTTAAAAGGAAAAATCCTCCAAGTCCGTGACGTTGACAGGGGGGAGAGCGTTGGTTATGGTGCGCGCCACCGCATGAATCGAGGGGGGCGCATTGCGACCGTTGCCGTGGGTTACGCCGACGGCTGGCTGCGCGCCTCCAGCGAGCGCGGCGCCGGTCGAATCGGCGGGCATGAGGCGCCGATCGTCGGCCGCATATCCATGGATTTGATGACGCTCGATGTGACCGCGATCGATCCGGGGCTGACTCAACCCGGCGCCATGATGGACCTGATCGACAGCAAGAACACCGTCGACCGCGTCGCCGAGCGGGCCAGCACCATCGGCTATGAGATTTTGACCGCGCTCGGACGCCGCTACCACCGGGTCTATCGAGGCGCTTGAGGCGGTCTGCGCGCGATGTCGGTCCTCCTCGACTTCCTTGCCGCGATCGGCGCCGCGACCTTGCGCCTCCTCGCCGCCAGCGGTCGCTTCGGGTTATTCGCCGTCGCTGCGGTCAGCCATTGCGTCCGGCCGCCGATCTATCCGAGGTTGATCGGCCGTCAATTGGTCGACATCGGGTACTACTCTCTTCCAGTCGTCGGGTTGACGGCTCTCTTCACCGGCATGGTCCTGGCGCTGCAGACCTATACCGGCTTCAGCAATTTCGCTGCGGAGAGCGCAGTGCCGACGGTGGTCCTGCTCTCCGTTACGCGCGAGCTGGGTCCGGTGATCGCGGGATTGATGGTGGCGGGGCGGATCGGCGCGGCGATCGCCGCCGAGATCGGCACCATGCGGGTCACCGATCAGATCGACGCGCTCACCACGCTTTCGACCAATCCCTATAAGTACCTGGTGGTGCCCCGACTGCTCGCCGGCACGATCGTCATGCCGATGCTCGTGTTCGTTGCCGACATCATCGGCGTGTTCGGCGGCTTCCTGGTGGGAAGCTATCGGCTCCGCTTCAATCCGTCCGTCTACATTCAGCGCACCGCTGACTACCTCCAGACCAACGACGTCACGGCCGGTCTCGTGAAGGCAGCGGTGTTCGGCTTCGTGGTGGCGCTGATGGGCTGCTATTTTGGCTACAATTCGCGCGGCGGCGCGCAGGGAGTAGGCGCCGCCACCACCTATGCCGTGGTGTCCGCATCAATCTTGATCCTGCTGCTGGACTATGTCCTGACGGCTATACTGTTCGTGGGTCGATGAGCGACGCGAAACCCGCCAAGATCGAGGTCCAAGGCCTGCGCAAGTCGTTCGGCTCCAAGCTGGTGCTGGACGGTATCGACCTCTCGATCGGCCAAAGCGAGAGCGTGGTGGTGATCGGCGGTTCCGGCACGGGCAAGTCCGTGCTGGCGAAGTGCATTTTGGGATTGCTCATTGCCGATGGCGGTTCGATTAAAATCGACGGCGCTGAAATGGTCGGCACGGGTGCGCGCGAGCGCGAGCGCGTCATGCGCAAATTCGGCATGCTCTTTCAGGGTTCGGCGCTTTTCGACTCCCTGCCGGTTTGGGAGAATGTGGCGTTCGGTCTGATCCAAGGCCACGGCAAGAATCGACACGAAGCAAAGGAAATTGCGATCGAGAAGCTGGCCGCGGTCGGATTGGGCGCCGAGGTGGGCGAGCTGCGGCCCGCCGAGCTTTCGGGAGGCATGCAGAAGCGGGTGGCGCTGGCGCGCGCGATTTGCGCCGAACCCGAGATCATCATCTTCGACGAACCGACCACCGGCCTCGATCCCATCATGGGCGACGTGATCAACGATCTGATCCTGAAATGCGTGCACGAACTCGGCGCGACCGCGCTTTCGATCACTCATGACATGGCGAGCGCGCGAAAAATCTCCGACCGGATCGCCATGATCTATCGCGGCAAAATCATCTGGTCAGGCCCGACCGCCAGCATCGACCGCTCCGGCAATCCCTACGTGGAGCAGTTCATCCACGGCAGCGCCGAGGGCCCGATCCAAATGGAGGTGCGGGCGACATGAGGAGCGACAGGGACTGATCCCATGGCGCGCGCGCAGACCCAGTTCGTTTGTCAGCAATGCGGGGCATCGTTCCCCAAATGGGCGGGTCGTTGCGAATCCTGCGGCGGCTGGAACACCTTGGTCGAGGAGACCGCGCGGGCAGCGGCGCCGCGCGCCTTCGCCGGCGGCAAGGGACGCCGGATCGACCTCTCGCGTCTCTCCGGCGCCAGCGAACCGCTGCGGCGCCGCATCAGCGGGATTGCCGAATTCGATCGCGTCTGCGGCGGCGGCCTGGTCCCGGGATCGGCGCTGCTGATCGGCGGCGACCCCGGCATCGGCAAGTCGACGCTGCTGCTCCAGGCGGTTGCGGCGCTTGCCGGCCGGAGGGATGGCACACCGCCCATGACGGCCGTGTACATTTCCGGCGAAGAGTCGCTGGACCAAGTCCGCCTGCGCGCGTTGCGCCTGAGCGTCGCCGAGGCGCCGGTGCAGCTCGCGAGCGCCACGCAAGTGCGCGATATCGCCGCGACTCTGGACCGCTCGGATTGCCCTGACATCGTGGTGGTCGATTCGATCCAGACGCTGCATCTCGATAGCCTCGACAGCGCGCCCGGCACGGTGAGTCAGGTGCGGGCCTCCGCTCATGAATTGATCCGTCTCGCCAAGCAGCGCGGTTTCACTCTGCTGCTGGTGGGCCATGTCACCAAGGAGGGCATGATCGCCGGCCCCCGCGTCCTCGAACACATGGTCGACACCGTGCTCTATTTCGAGGGCGATCGCGGGCACCAGTTCCGCATCCTGCGCGCGGTCAAGAACCGCTTTGGCCCGACCGACGAGATCGGCGTGTTCGAGATGACCGATCGCGGCCTCAGCGAAGTTTCAAACCCCTCGGCGCTGTTTCTTGCTGAGCGCCGCGGCGAGGTCGCGGGATCGGCGGTGTTCGCGGGAATGGAGGGAACGCGCCCGGTGCTGGTGGAAATCCAGGCGCTGGTGGCGCCTTCGCCGCTCGGCACGCCCCGGCGCTCGGTCGTGGGTGCCGACAGCAATCGGCTGGCAATGATCCTCGCCGTGCTCGACGCGCGCTGCGGGCTATCGATCGGCGCCAACGACGTCTACCTGAACGTTGCGGGTGGCCTGCGAATCGCCGAACCTGCGGTCGATCTCGCGGTCGCGGCGGCGCTGATCTCGACCGCGAGCCAAGTGCCGGTGCCGGCGGATACCGCGGTGTTCGGGGAAATCGGACTCTCCGGAGAAGTGCGCCCGGTGGCGCAAGCCGAGGCACGCCTCAAGGAGGCCGGCAAATTGGGCTTTGCCACGGTCTGGATGCCGCGGCGGGGAACCCGAGCGGCGAGCCGCAGCTTCGAAGGAGGTCCCGCAATCCGCGAGATTGCACATCTCGGCGATTTGCTCGCGCGATTCGACCTCGCACCAGGCCGCGCGCCGCAGCGCCGGGCGCTGCCGAGATGAGACGCCAAAACTACTATTGGGCGGCGGCGCCGCGCGGTGAGAGAATGAGGCGATGAACCCCGTCGATATCTTCGTGATCGCCGTGATCCTCCTCTCCGGCCTGTTCGCCTTCGCGAGCGGCTTTATCAAGGAGGTGCTTTGGGTCGGGGCCTGGGTGGGCGCCGGTATCGCGACTTATTTCGGTTTCACCTGGGCGCTTCCGATCGCCGAGAGATTCCTTCCCAAGGGCATCTTTTCCATGTTGGCGGCGGGCGCCGCCGTCTTCGTCGTCGCGCTTATCGTGCTGTCGATCGTGGTGTCGGCAGTCGGCGCCGCGGTCACGAAGCGCCTGAAGGAAATCGGACTTACGGCGATCGACCGCACCTTGGGGCTGCTGTTCGGGCTGGCGCGAGGCTTTATCATCGCCTGCTTCCTCTATCTCCTTGTGGTATCGGCCATGTCCGAGGCGGATCGCCCGCAATGGATCAAGGAGGCGCGCTCGACGCCGATGCTGGAGATTGGCGCGACCACGCTTTCAAACTTGATCCCGGTAACGTTGCGCTCGCGCGTCGAGTCGATCGCCACCGACGCCGCGCGTAAGATCGATCAGGACCGTCAGGCGGATGGCGCCTCCCGCGCGCTCCAGACGCCAAAACCCGTGGATCCCGGCGGCACGGGCGGAAACAAAGGAGGCGCCGATTCACGGCGCGATATGAACAGGTTGTTTCAGCAGAACAACCAGTGAACCGAGTCGGCCTGGAAATACCGGGGGTTTGCGTGTAGAAGCGGCGGGGGGACTCGTAAAATTCGTCTTTTAACCCCATTTTCTGAGGCGGCGGCGGCGCGCCGCAACACCAGCGAGGCAGAGTGAGCCCATGCCGACCACGAACCCCTTTGAGGACGACCATCTGAGGGAGGAGTGCGGCGTCTTCGGCGTCTTCGGACACCCCGAAGCCGCGGCGCTGGTGGCGCTCGGGCTGCATGCCCTGCAGCATCGCGGCCAGGAGGCCGCGGGCATCGTCGCCTTCGACGGCGAGCAATTCCATGCGCATCGCGACATGGGCCACGTCGGCGACATCTTCAGCTCGAAAGAGGTCATGGCGCGGCTCGCCGGTCACTCGGCGCTCGGCCATGTGCGCTATGCGACCACGGGCGAAGTCGCGATGCGCAACGTGCAGCCGCTCTTCGCCGATTTCGAGTTCGGCGGCCTCGCCATCTGCCATAACGGTAACCTCACGAATTCCTACCATCTGCGCCGGCGTTTGGTGCGCCGCGGCAGCTTGTTCCAATCCACCAGCGACACCGAGGTCATCGTCCATCTGATAGCGACCAGCGCCAAGGACACGGTCGAGGAGCGCATGGTGGACGCGCTGCGTCAGGTCGAAGGTGCCTACTCCCTGGGGGCGTTGACCCAGGATGGGCTCGTCGGCGTGCGCGACCCGCTGGGAGTGAGGCCGCTAGTGCTGGGACGGCTCGGGGAAGCCTGGATCATCAGCTCGGAGACCTGCGCACTCGACATCATCGGCGCCGAATTCGTGCGCGACATCGAGGGCGGCGAATTGGTGACGATCGATGCGCTCGGGCCCCACTCGACGCGCCCGCTGCCAAAGGCGCGGAAGCGCTTCTGCATCTTCGAGTATATTTATTTTGCACGCCCCGACAGCGTGGTCGAGGGCAGCAGTGTCTATGAGGTCAGGAAACGGATCGGCGCCGAGCTCGCGCGCGAGAGCCATCTCGATGCCGACATGGTGATACCGGTGCCGGACTCCGGCGTGCCCGCTGCGCTGGGCTACGCCCAGGAGTCGGGGCTGCCCTTCGAGCTCGGCATCATCCGCAACCACTATGTGGGCCGGACCTTCATCGAGCCAACGGACCAGATCCGCCACCTGGGCGTACGGCTGAAGCATAACGCCAACCGCACGAGCCTGCAGGGAAAGCGCGTCGTGCTGGTGGACGATTCGATCGTGCGTGGCACCACCTCGACTAAGATCGTCGACATGGTGCGCGCCGCCGGCGCTCGCGAAGTGCATATGCGGATTTCGAGTCCCCCCACCACTCACTCCTGCTTCTATGGAATTGCTACGCCCGAGCGCAGTCAGCTTTTGGCGTCGCGCTATGACGTGAAGGAAATGGGGCGCTTCATCGGCGCCGACAGTCTCGCCTTCATCTCCATCGACGGGCTCTATCGCGCCATGGGAGAGGTGCGCCGCGACCCCGCCGCACCGCGCTTCTGCGACGCCTGTTTCACGGGCGATTACCCGATCCCGCTCACCGACCACGAGGCGGGCAAAGTCTCGATCCAGCTCTCGCTGCTCGCAGAGACCGTTTGAGATCATGGGCCCGAGCGGCCCTGGCCGGCTGGCCGGGCGCATCGCGCTCGTGACTGGCGCGTCGCGCGGACTGGGCGCCGCGGTCGCCCGGCGGTTTGCCGCCGAGGGAGCGCATCTGATCCTGGTCGCGCGCACGCAAGGAGCGCTCGAGGAGCTCGACGACGAAATGCGCGCGAGCGGCAGGGAACCGCCAACGCTGCTCGCCCTTGATCTGCGCCAACACGACAAGATCGACCAAATGGGGGCAGCGATCCACGAGCGCTTCGGCCGGCTCGACGTTTTGGTCGGGAATGCCGCGGCGCTCGGCGCGCTCTCGCCCATGGGGCATATCGATCCCAAGACCTGGGACGCGGTGATGGCGCTCAATGCCACCGCCAATTGGCGCCTCATCCGGTCGCTCGATCCGCTTTTGTGCGCGTCGCCCTCGGGCCGCGCCATCTTCGTCACCTGCGCCGCGGCACGCGAGCTCAGGGCCTATTGGGGTCTCTATGGCGCGAGCAAAGCCGCGCTCGATGCGATCGTGCGCGTCTATGCGGCGGAAATGAGCAACACTCCCGTGCGCGTCAATCTGATCGATCCTGGGCCGCTCGCGACACGGCTTCGTCTGCAGGCCTTTCCCGGCGAAGATCGAAGCAAACTGCGCCGGACCGAAGACGCGACCGACGAGTTCGTGGCACTGGCCTCGGCGGCGGAAACACGGAACGGCGCGACGGTTCGAGCGTTCGAGGGGTGACTGCTATTCTCTCTCAACGTAAGGGTTCTTCCCGCCACGCAGCATCATGCGGATGGGGACGCCCGGCAGATCGAAATCTCTGCGCATGAGATTGACGAGGTAGCGACGATAGGAGTCCGGGAGCTCACCGGGCTTGGAAGCGAAGAGCGCGAAGGTAGGCGGGCGAATATTGGCTTGGGTCATGTAGCGGATGCGCAGCCGTCGCCCTGATACCAAGGGCGGTGGATGCTGCACCTGCGCCGCCGCAAGCCAGCGATTGAGCACGGGCGTCGAAATTCGACGGTTCCAGGCCTCGTAGGTCTTGAGCACGGCGGGCATCAGCCGCTCAACACCGCGGCCGGTTTTTGCCGACAGCATGACTGCTGCCAAACCCTGCAATTGCGGGAGCGATTCCTGAATGCGCTCGCGCAGCTTGCGTCGCGCGGCGTCCTTGTCTTCGACCAGATCCCATTTGTTGACGGCGAGCACGAGAGCGCGACCCTCTTCCTCCACCAATCTGGCGATCGCCAGGTCCTGGCGTTCCAACATCTGCTCGGCGTCGAGCACCAGCACCGCCACTTCAGCGAAGCGGATTGCGCGCAAGGTGTCAGCAATCGAGAGCCGCTCCATCCGTTCCTCGACCTTGGCGCGCCGCCGCAAGCCCGCCGTGTCGATCAACCGAACGGGTTGCCCATGCCAGCGCCATTCGATCGCGATGGCATCCCGGGTGATCCCCGGCTCCGGACCCGTCAGCAGCCGTTCCTCACCGACCAGTCGATTGACCAGGGTCGATTTTCCCACATTGGGGCGGCCAATGATCGCGAGCTGCAGCGGCCTCGCCTCGTCCGGCTCCGGCGCGGGCGCCAGCTCCTTTCTCTCGTCGATCAGCGGGCGAACCGCGTCATAAAGATCGCTCAAACCCTCGCCGTGCTCGGCGGAGACAGGCACGGGATCACCGAGCCCCAGCGAGTATGCATCCAGCACTCCCGCCTGCCCGCCACCACCTTCGGCCTTGTTGGCAACGAGAATTGTCGGGATCTCGCGGCGTCTGAGCCATCGTGCGAATTCCTGATCGAACGGCGTGACGCCCGCGCGCGCGTCGATGACGAAGAGCACGCCTTGCGCACGCTGTGCCACGCGCTCGGTCTCGGCGCGCATGCGTTCGACAAGACTGTCGCTTGCCCCTGCGTCAACCCCCGCTGTATCGAGCACGCGGAACCTGAGATCGCCGATTTCGGCGTTACCCTCGCGCCAATCGCGCGTTACACCCGGCTCATCGTCGACCAACGCCAACCGCCGGCCCACCAGCCGGTTGAACAGCGTGGACTTCCCGACATTGGGACGCCCGACAATGGCAAGCGTGACGCTCATGGGGGGCGGCGCTGCAAGCGCCAATCAGCGATAGGCGATCAGATCGGCGTCGGCCGTGAGTATGTACATGGTGCGGTTGGCAAGCACCGGAGCCAAGAAACCGCCGTCTGAGATATCCATTCTGCCCAAAGCTTTGCCGGTATATGGCGAGATAGCGACCGCTGTGCCGTCCGACGACAGCACGATCAACCGATCGCCCGCAAGCACCGGCCCCGCCCATTCCAGGGGATGGCGTTTCTTCTTGTCGTTCTCGTAGCGCGGCAGGTCGAGCACCCATTTAACGCGGCCCTCGCGCCGTGTGAGGCAGACCAGGGCGTTGTCGTTGGTGAGCACATAGATGAACTCGCCCGCTACCCACGGGCTATAGGAGCCGCCGATGTCCTGTTCCCAGACGCGGTCGCCGCTGCGCAGGTCGATCGCGACCATGCGACCGCTATGGCTCACCGCGATGACCATGCCGTGATCGATGATCGGTCGGCCGCGGATGTCCGCGAGAGCGGTCATGGCGTCCAGGCTTTGCGCACTCGCCAGGCTGTCGTTCCAGAGCGGACGGCCATTCTCGACGCTGAACGCGAAAATCTCACCCGAGCTGTATGCCACCACCGCGATCTCGCCCTCGACCGCCGGGCTGGCGCCACCCAGCAAGCCAGCGGGCTCGGGCAAGCCGTTATGCGTCCAGAGCAGGTGGCCGTCGCTGGTCGAGAGGACGTGCAGTTCGTTCTCGATCGTAACGACATAGACGCGGCCATCGGCCACCGTCGGCGGCGAATGGATCGGCGAGGGCACCTGGTGGCGCCAAATAACCTTGCCCGTCGTCGCCCGAACGGCGAGCACCTCGGCATAACCGGTGCTGACGAAGAGCTGGTCGCCGAGCGCGGCCAGGCCGCCGCCGAACGTCGTTGTCTTGGTGCCCTTCGGCTTGGGGTCCAAGGTCCAGAGCTCTTTACCGGTTCCCGCGTCGAGCGCGGTAATCTTCGATTCCGCGTCCATTGCGAAGACGCGGCCGTTCTCGACCACGGGAGCCGCCACGATCTCGCCGTCGGAGGAATCGCCATCGCCCACGCTGCGGCTCCACAGCTCCTTTATGGTGTCGCCGAGCGCGAGATGCTGCATCGCGTGCGTCGGATATCCACCCGCCTCCGGCCAATCCGGATTGACTGCGGGGCGCGGCAACCGCACGTCGACGGTTTGGATCGAGGGGTCGGGGTGAATGTCTCCTTCGAGGTTCAGCACCGAGACGCGCTTGCCCTGCAGCGGTTCCTTGTGTTCGCCGCCCGGAATGATCTCGTCGAACAGGCTGCATCCCCAGAGTGCCAGCGGCAGCAACATGATCGGCAGAAGGCGGATGACACGCACCGGAGCAGCCCTCACGAGCCCAACGCCGCCACCATCTGGGCGGCACGCGCGCGCAGGCCCTGCGGAGCGGTGAGATCATCGGCGAGCCGCTGATAGTCCGTGCGCGCTGCATTGCGGTCGCCGGCCTTGAGATGCGCGATCGCGGTGAGTTCGATGGCTGAAGGATGCCAGGGACTATCCGCCGCAGTAAGCGGTGCAAGGCGCTCGATGATCACCGAGGGATCAAGGCTATCGATCGCTTGGAAAGCCCACGAGAGCGTCGCGAGATCGCGGTAGATTTGATCGACGGCACCATCCTTAGCTATCGAGTCGTAGGCGGCGATCGCCGCCGCCGGATCGCCTGCGCGAGCGCGGAGCGCCGCCGTCTCGAAGCGCGCCACCAGCGCGCGGCCGGCATGGGCATCGCTCGAGAGCACTGTCAGCGCATCTGCCGCCTCGGCCGTTTTGCCCTGGGCGGCGAGCGTCAGCGCTGCGGCGGCGCGCGTCCCCTCATCCTGGCGCTGCTGTAAATCATGGGCGCGCCACCACGAAAAGGCGCCGGTCGCCGCCACGATCAATACCGCCAGCGCGACCACATAATTGCCATATCGCTTCCAGAGCTTGGCGAAATTGTCGCGCCTTAGCTCCTCATCGACTTCTTGAAAGATATCGCTCACAGCGGCATTGGCACCTTGATAGAGCACGGCCCGCGCAACCGCAGGCGCGCGTGGCATCCCGTTCGGGACTGGAAACGGCGGCTACATATAGCCGCTCGGCCGGGCCGAGGCAAACCCTTGAAAACGCGACCCGGTCGGGTTCGCCAACCCGGCCCCGCCGCGCGCGGCGATCCCTGGCTCTGGACGAGTCGCAAGAAATAGGGAAGACTTGCTGTCATGGGTGTCGACGAGATGATTTCCTAGGCCGAGGCGGCGCGATGGCAACATTGCACCGCCTCAGCGACTACCGGCGCAAAGCCCGGAGCGTCTTCTTCAGCCGTCGTGAACTCAACCAGCTCCTCTCGCTCTATAGCCGCCAGGTCATGCGCGGCGAGTGGCGTGACTATGCGATCGACCAGCAAGAAGGCGCGGCGCTGTTCTCGGTGTTTCGCCATACCCACGAGCGGCCGCTGTTCACGGTGGTGAAATTTGCGCCCGGCAGCAGCCGGCACGGCGATTTCACAGTGCTGATGGGCCCCCAACGCCTGGCAAGCGGCGCGGCGCTGGGCGAGGTGCTGGCGAGCCTGCAAAAGCAACTCCCCGCCGCCCGCGCGGTCGACCTTGGGAAGTACCGCTAGCTGCTTCAGTTTCCGCGTCCTCCCGCGAGCGCCGCTTCGACCGCGAGTCCGATTGCAATCAGCCGCTCGTCGCGGCCGTGATCCTCGACCAGCATCAACCCGACCGGCGCCTCGCCTTGCCGCTGAATGGGGATCGTGATCGAGCAACGGTCGAGGAAATTGATGATCGAGGTGTTGCGGAGAATCTTGGCGTTGATGCGCCAGAAGTCTTCGTCGCGCGCGAAGGCGGCGATCGGCGGCGCCACCAGAGGCAGGGTCGGCATTGCAAGCGCATCGACCGCCGCAGCCTCCTCGCGCACGCGCGCGATAAAATCCGCGCGCGCCGCCAGCAGGCGAATGTACTCGACCGCCGTCATTTCGCGGCCGCGCTCGATGCGCACGCGAACGCGCGGGTCATACTCGTTGCCACGGCGCGCGAGTAGAGGCTCGTGCCAGGCATAGGCCTCGGCAGGAGAGAAACCACCCTTGACGTTGATGCCGGCATAGGACGCGAGCGCCTTCATCGGCAGATCGACGATACGCGCGCCCGCGCGGCTCAATGCCGCAAGCGTGCTCTCGAAGGCGGCCGCCACCGGCGCCTCGAGATCGTCGAGCATGATGGTCTGCGGCACGCCGACCCGCAGCCCCGCGAGCGAAGCCGCGGCCGGAACGCGCGGCGGCTCGCCCGCTATTACAGCGTCGGTGAGTGCGCAGCACGAAACGCTGACCCCGATCGGACCGATCGAATCCAAAGTGGTTGAGAGCGGCGTCGCCCCCTCGCGCGGCACGCGATACTGCGTCGGCTTCAATCCGACGAGACCGCAGAACGCCGCGGGAATGCGCACGGAACCGCCGGTGTCGGTGCCGATCGCGACCGCCGCCATTCCGTCCGCGACCGAGATCGGCGCGCCCGAAGATGAGCCACCGGGAATGCGCGCGCGGTCGTAGGGATTGCCCGGCGTGCCGTAATGCGGGTTGATGCCGACACCGGAGAACGCGAATTCGGTCATGTTTGTGCGGCCCATGATGACCGCACCCGCGGCCTTGAGCCGCGCCACGATGGGCGCGTCTTGCGCTGCGGGAGGCGCGTCATCGAGTGCGCGCGATCCCGCGAGCGTGCGCTCGCCCTTGACGTCGAAGAGGTCCTTGATCGAGACGGGAATACCGGCAAGCGGCGAGGCCAAGTAGCCGGCGGCACGAAGTCGATCTTGGGCGTCGGCCGCGGCGCGCGCTGTTTCGGCATAGACCTTGACGAAGGCACGCTTGCCTTCGCCCGAGGGATCGGCGATACGTGCGAGCGCTGCTTCCACCAGCGCGCGGCTGGTGGCGCGGCCTTCGGTGAGGTCTCGACCAAGCCGCTGCAAGGTCGGTCGCTCTAGAGGTGCGGGCATGAAGCCTCCTTGACGATAAGGGCCCCGAGCAAACACCGGCGCAGGTCCCTGATGCAAGTCCGGCGCGGCGCCCCTTCAATTCGGCGATAATAAGGCAGGCGCAAGGAAGAGCGCGCGAACCCCCGCATTGCAGCTTTGCACGAATATCACTGGGCAGAAGGCGCGGTCCTCCCGGAGGATACCCGCAAGGGTGACCGCCAAAGCGGGATTCAATGCCTAAGGTTATCATGCCCGAGCCAAGCCGGGAGGAGATCCGGCGCGGCATTCTCTACATGGTCGCTTCGGTCCTGGTGTTCGCCACGGCAAACGCCATGGTGAAGTACGCGGAAGCGGTCTATCCCGCGACCGAAGTGGTCTTCTTCCGCTGCGCCTTTTCGCTGATCCCGTGCCTGGTGCTGATCGCGAGTCACGGCGGGTTCAAGGTGCTGCGCACGCGGCGCCTTCCCGAACATATCGGGCGCGGCGTCATGCAGTTTCTCTCGACCATCGCCATTTTCATCTCGTTTCACCTGATGCCGCTGGCCGACGTGGCGGCGATCACCTTCTCGTCGCCGCTGTTCGTAACCGTGCTGTCGATCCCGGCACTGGGCGAAAAGGTGGGCCCGCATCGCTGGGCCGCAGTGCTGCTGGGGTTTATCGGCGTCCTGATCATGGCGCGCCCGGGTGCGGGCTCCATGTCCTACGGCGCGCTGCTGGCACTCGCCAACGCCGCCCTCGGCGCCTCGATCACCATCGCCATGCGGCGCATGACCTTGACCGAACCCTCGATCACTTTGGTCTCGTATCAGGCAATCGTCACCACGGCGCTTAGTCTGATTGTTCTACCTCTCGATTGGGTGACACCGGACTTGTTTGGTGCTCTCAACCTGATGGCAATCGGAATTTGTTCGGGGGTGGGCCAGTTCCTCTGGACGCAGGCCTTCCGATTCGCCCCGGCCGCGGTCTGCGCGCCCTTCAACTACACCAGCATCATCTGGGCCATGGGCTTTGGCTTTTTCATCTGGGGCGATGTGCCGACACCAATGCTGGTTTTTGGCGCTGCCGTGGTGGCATCGAGCGGCCTCTATATTCTCTACCGCGAGACGATCCGGCAGGCGAGTCAGCGGCCCAACCTTGCGACCGTGCGCGGGCATTAGAGCGCGGCTTCCCCCGAGCGCTACTCGGCGCCATACTGCATTGCAGCATTCCGGCGCAGGAGGGCTGCCCCATGCGTCTCGGTTATCTCGCTACCGTGCTCACCCGCATCTCCACGTGGTTGGTGGCGCTCGCTCCCGCGAGCGCGCTTGCGGCTGGCGTCTGCTCCGAGGTGGTCGCCAGTGCGCCGCCTCCTTTGACCTTGGCGGCCTTCCACCCGCAGCTCGCGGATGAAGAGGGCGTGGTCGGCATCACCTTCCTCGGCCATGCGAGCTTCCTGCTGACCAGCCCCGCCGGCATCACCGCGGTCACGGATTACAACGGCTTCTTCCGGCCCAAGGACCCGCCGGACATCGTCACCATGAACCACGCACATCCCATGCACTACACCGACGACATCGACCCCAGCATCAAGTTGGTCCTGCGGGGATGGCAGACCGGGCCGGAGCCGCCGCATTACGATGTGAAGCTTGGTGACGTGCGCGTGCGCAACGTCTCCACCAACATACGCGACGGCGCGGGCGGCACCGAATACGGCGGCAATTCCATCTTCATCTTCGAGATGGGCGATCTCTGCATCGCGCATCTCGGTCATCTGCATCACACGCTGACGTCCGAGCACATCGAGCAACTGGGACAGATCGACGTGCTGTTGGCGCCGATCGATGGCGCCTACACCATCAGCCACGAAGACATGATCGAGGTGATCGGGCAGATTCACCCTGCCCTTGTGATCCCCATGCACTATTTCGGGCGCTCCGTCGTGGAGCGCTTCGCATCACGCGTCGGAGACCGCTATCCGATCCGCTACATGGAGAACGCGACCATTACCCTTACCCGCTCCGAACTGCCGAAAAGCACGGAAATCTGGGTGCTGCCGGGTTTTTAGCGAGACGCCTGGAGAAACAAGAAAACCGATGAGGAGATGGGGGGACGCGCTCACCGAGTGCCATCATTCGAATTTCGACCCGCTCCGTGAGCAATCTCGACGAGCGCACCCCATCCCCTTCAATCCCCCGATCTCCTAAATCTTTTTTGAGCCGCACACTCGACTGCTCAAGCGCTAAAGCTTCACATCGCTCGCGAGATGGTAGACGCAATCGCCGCGTTCGACCCGGGCGGGAACGCGCTTGCAAACCACTACGCCGTCGCCCCTGAAATGCACCGGTGCCGGCTCGCGCCAGGGTTCGTCCGGGAACACGACCACTCCCGCGAGATCGCCTTTCCTGACGTTGTCACCCAGCTCGACGCGCGGCTCGAACAGCCCGGAGTCATAGGCATAAGCGTAGTGCGCCGCGCGATCGACCTGCATGATGCGCGTTGGATGGGCATCGACCTTTTCCGCGAGCACGCCCAGATGACTGAGCACGTTGCGCACGCCGCGCTCGGTGATCGCCAGCGTCGCCGGCGTCACCATCCCGGCGCCGCCCAGCTCCGCGCTCACGCCGATGATGCCGGCGCGCTCGGCCGCGGAAAGGATTCCACCGGTGCCGAGCTCGGTGCCGCCCGACATCAGATAGCAATTGGGTGCGCCGAAAGCGCGAACCAACTCCAGTATCTTGTCGAGCGTCTTCTTGTCGTCGACGCGCCGCGCCAGGGTGCCGGGGACGTAGATGAGCGAGCTGCCGCCGGAGTGCAGGTCCATCGAATAATCGACCTCGGGCATCAGCACGGTCTCGACGAAATGCGCGATCATCCAGGTGGGGCGTCCATCGGGATCGCCGGGGAATACCCGGTTCAGGTTGCCGTCATCGATCGGCGAGGTGCGCATGCCCGCGGCCGCCGCGGGGAAATTCAACATCGGCACGATGATCACCTGGCCGCTGATGTTTTCGGGCGCGAGCATGCGCGCGAGCTTGGTCAGCACGACTTGCCCCTCATACTCATCGCCGTGATTGCCGGAGGTGAGCAGCACGCGCGGGCCGGTGCCGTTGCGGATCGAGACGATCGGCATCGCAAGGAAGCCGTAGGCGGAGCGATGCACGGAATGAGGCAAGCGCAGGTATCCCGTGTGCTTGCCGTTGGCGGCGAGGTCGATCTCGATCGAAATCTTGGAACGGCGGTTGGACATGTGGCTGGCATCCCCTTTGTTCGCCGGCACTCTAGACCGAGCACCGTCGTTCATGAAAGCGGGAGAGCCCGCGGACCAGCGGACCCTCCCGTCGATGTACGAAAGACCAGGCCGAGCAGCTAAAACAAGATCACGCTGCGGATCGATTTGCCCTCGTGCATGAGGTGGAAAGCGTCGTTGATCTTTTCGAGCGGCATCGTGTGCGTGATCAGATCGTCGATGTTGAGCTTGCCGCTCATGTACCAGTCGGTGATCTTGGGCACGTCGGTGCGGCCCTTGGCGCCGCCGAAGGCAGTGCCGCGCCAGATGCGTCCGGTTACAAGCTGAAACGGCCGGGTCGCAATTTCAGCACCCGCGGGCGCCACGCCGATGATCGTCGATTCACCCCAGCCCTTGTGGCAGCACTCGAGCGCCTGTCGCATGGTCGCGACGTTGCCGATGCACTCGAAGGAATAATCCGCGCCGCCATTAGTGAGCTCGACCAGATGCGCCACCAAGTCGCCATTGATCTTCTTGGGATTGACGAACTGCGTCATCCCCAGCTTTCGAGCGAGCGTCTCGCGCGCGGGATTGAGATCGACGCCGACGATCATGTTGGCGCCGACCATGCGGCTTCCCTGAATGACATTGAGCCCGATCCCGCCCAGGCCGAACACCACCACGTTGGAGCCCGGGCGGACCTTGGCCGTGTTGATCACCGCGCCCACGCCGGTGGTCACGCCGCAGCCGATGTAGCAGATTTTGTCGAAAGGGGCGTCGGTGCGCACTTTCGCGAGCGAGATTTCGGGAACCACGGTGTACTGGGCGAAGGTCGACGTGCCCATGTAATGGTGCAGCGGCTCCTTGCCGATCCGGAATCGACTGGTGCCGTCGGGCATCAAGCCCTTGCCCTGTGTCACCCGGATCGCCTGGCACAAATTGGTCCGACCCGAGGTGCAATACTCGCAAGTCCGGCATTCCGGCACATAGAGCGGGATCACGTGATCGCCTTTCCTGAGGCTGCTCACGTCCTTGCCGACATCCACCACGATGCCGGCGCCCTCATGACCGAGGATCGCGGGAAAGAGACCTTCGGGGTCGGCTCCCGACAGCGTATAGGCGTCGGTATGACAGACCCCCGTCGCCTTGATCTCGACCAAAACCTCCCCGGTCTTCGGTCCCTCTAGCTCGACCGTTTCGATGCTGAGCGGTGCTCCAGCCTTGTGCGCCACCGCGGCACGGACCTGCATGCAGTCTCCCTCCTCTCACTCGGATTTCGATCCGCCGACGGGTGCGGCGGTGACCAGGCGGCACCTAGTCGCGGAGCGCGCCTTTCGCCTTTGCGGTGTGCGTCGCAATCGCATCCATAAGCGCCGGCGACAGGCAATCGTAGGGCTCCAGATGCAGCTCCTTGAGCCGCTTCCTGATGCCGCCCATCCGATCGGGCTTCACGCCAGATTCGATGATCGACGAGACGAAGGCCGCAAACTCCGGCGGCGCAAACCCGCTCTGCTTGGAGAGCTCCGGGTGGATGAAATCGAAGCCGTAGAACGGGTGGGCCTTGTTCTCGATGCGGCCGTACATATGCACGCCGCAGTCCTTGCAGGCGTAGCGCTGGATGGGCGCTGACGGGTCGACCACCTTCAGCTTGCTCTCGTTGGCGCTCACCTTGAGATGATCGCGCGGAACGACCGCGACCATCGAGAACATCGCACCCTCGGGCTTCCAACATTTGGTGCAGCCGCAGACATGGTTGAAGGCGCATTGTCCCTTGACGGTGACTTCGACGGCGTTCTGCTTGCACTTGCAGGCCAGCGTGCCACCCGAAAAATCCTTGGCCGCGGACTTCAGGCCGTGATCCACGGACGGATGAATTGAAAAACCATCAGCCATTTGGGACCTCCCGGTTGACCTGCCGGCTTCGCGTCCGCGCGGGAATCACGCACTCGAAACAGCAGGAGTTTGTTCGCTTCGATGCAAACCAAACACCTGAGGCGGTCGCGTTGTCAATGCGCGGCCACCTCGTCGACAGGCGGACGAGATAAACTCGACCAGCAAATTGCCACAGAGACACAGACGACGCGGAGAGGGAGGGAGCCGGTCTGGTCGATTTAGATCATTTCCGAACGCCTCGGTTTTGCAACCGCATTTCTGATCTGAGCGCCGCTATTCACTTACCGCGCTCGCGATCGCAACCATGTAACGCTCCGTGTCTTCCGTGACTCCGTGGTAAAATTTTCATCGACTGCAGGTTTCTCATCGATGAGGAAGGCGTCGAATAGCAACAACCGTGTGGTTGGGGAAATTGTCATCCTACACGGGCGCGCTGCGCAGCCGCGCGAGCGTGCCGACCGCTTCCATCATCGGCGTCGGGATCGCGAAGGAGCGGGCAATTTCCACCACCGCATCAACCAGGGCGCCGAGCTCGACCGGCCGTCCGGCCTCGATGTCCTGGAGCGCGGAAGTCTTATAGGCGCCCAGCCGCTTCAGCCCGTCGACGCGCGCTTCGCCCGTGATCTCGAAGCGGATACCGAGGCGATTGGCGACGCGCTCGGCCTCGCCCATGATCGCGAGCGCGAGCGCACGCGCGCCGGGGTCGCCGATCAGCCGGTCCATGGTCGCGAGCGTCAACGCGCTCAGGGGATTGAACGCGACGTTGCCCCAGAGCTTCTGCCAGATTTCATACCGAATACGGTGTGTCGTGTCGCCGGCAAGACCGGCCTCGCGCAGCACCGACGCAACGCGCCCTAAGCGCTCGGTATCGGCGCCACTGGGCTCGCCCAGAATGAAGCGATTGCCGGCCTGATGGCGGATCACGCCGGGCCGCGGCTGCTCCGCCGCCATCTGCACGACGCAGCCGATGGCGCGGGCGGGATCGAGAATCTCGAACAGATTGCATTCGGGATCGACCGCTCGAATGCGCCGGCCTTCGAGCGCACCTCCCTCGCGATAGAAGTACCACCAGGGGATGCCGTTCTGCGCCGCTATCAGCACCGTATCGGGGCCGCAGAGAGACGCGATATCCGGCGCCGCCACGGGGATCGAATGCGCCTTCAGCGTGACGAAGACCAGATCCTGCGGCCCGAGTGACGCGGCGGCGTCGGTGGCGGGCAGCGGAATACGCCGCTCGCTGCCGCCCTCGATCAAGGTGAGACCGTGGGAGCGAATCGCCGCGAGCTGCGCGCCTCGCGCCACCGCGTGCACCGTCTTGCCGGCTGCAACCAGCTTCGCCGCGAGATATCCGCCGATGACCCCGGCGCCGAAGACGGCGATCTTCATACGCCCGAGCCCGCGCCGCTGCGAACGACTACTTGTAGGCCTTTGCTTGGGCCTCGATCGCCGCCGGATCGAAGGCGTCGATATCCGCCATCAGATCGTTGGTGACGATGTCGTGCACGTCCGGCTTCTGCTTGATCACGCCCCATTTGAGTAGGAAATCCAGATAGGCGTCGTAGTTGTCGATGGAGTTCACGCCCCAATTGCCGACGCCGGCCTTTTCCAGACCCCAATTGACGATCCGCGCCTGCAGCACTCGAACATCGTCCCTAAGCGCGGTCGCCTCGTCCTTGCCGGTGGGCTGGGTTTGCGGAAACACTTCCCAGAGGATGCGCACCGCGGCTTCGGGGTTGGTGATCGCGAAGATCGTGCCCTTGGCATAGCCCTGAGCCAGCGCCACCGACTGCGCTCGATCCTTGGCGAGCGTCTCGTCGAGCGCGATGAAGCCGTTCGACGGGAAGCGGTCGATGGCCTTGGCCTCGATCCGCCGCAACGGCACGCCGGCGTTGCCGATGATCGCGTACTGCACGTCATAAAGGCTGAGCGCGTCAACCTGCTTGGAACGCAACAACCCCGCGGCCTGCGCACCCTCGCCCACCACGATGATGCTGATGTCGGTATCGGGATCGAGCCCTTGGCTCGCGGCGATGGCGCGGATCACCGGAACGCCCGCCGATGCCATCGACTGCACGCCGATGCGCTTTCCCTTGAGGTCCGCGAGCGTCTTGATCGGACTGTCCTCGGGAACCGCCGGTCCATAGATGTTGCCCTGATAAGCCGTGTAGAACACCTTCGCTTTCACCCCCTGCGGCCGGAGCGACGCCAGGGGTTCGACCGAGGGCAGCGAATAGGGAAGCTCGCCGGTACCCACGAATTTGACGCAGTCCGTGGAACCCGGCAGCGGCACCAGCTCGACCTTGAAGCCCGCCTGCTGGAACCAACCCATTTTGGTCGCGATGGCGAAGGGCGCGGCGGCCGAGCTTACGGTGCGCGCGCACCAACCGACCTTTACCGTCGTTTGCGCCTCCGCGGTCGCGGTCAACGCACACGCGAACAGCGCGGCGAGAGTCAGTAACGCGAGCCTTCTTCTCATGGCACTCCCCCGGTTTGAGCGGCATCGGCGGCTTTCTGAGAGGCATCCCAGAAAAGCACGCGGCGGCGTGCGATCGCGATGACCTGGTTCAGCGCCAGGCCGATGACCGCCAGGAGCAGCAGGATCGAGAACATGCCCGCGACGTCGCCGCTGAAATTGAGGCTGTTGAGTAGCACGCCGAGACCGGCCTGGGCGCTCACGAACTCCGCCACGATCGCGCCGATGAGGGCGAAGATCATGGCGACTTCGAGACCCGCCATGATGAAAGGCAAGGCACCCGGCAACCGCAGCATCCAGAAGATCTGCGCCTCATTCGCGTCGAGCGAACGCATCAGGTTCACGCGGTCCTCGTCGGCCGAGCGCAAGCCGACGATGGTATTGACCATCAGCGGGAAGAAAGCGATCAGCGCCGCCAGCACCACCTTGGACTGCAACCCGATGCCGAACCAGAGGATGATGAGTGGGCCGAGCGCCACCTTCGGAAGCGCCTGGAACATAGTGATGAAGGGATAGAGGAAATACTCGACCCGCCGGCTGAGCGCGACCGCGGTGCCGAGCAGGAAGGCAAGCGAGGTCCCGGCCGCGAATCCCAACAGCGTTTCCTCGACCGTCACCCACGCGTTCTTGACGTAGATCAAGCGCACAATACCCACGTAGAGCGCGCTGAAAACGGCGGAGGGCGCGGGAACCACGTAGGCGGGCACCGCAAAATAGTCGACCACCAACTCCCATATGCCGATGGTCGCCAAGAGCAGAAGCAGGCGGAGCAGCGGATTGGCGAGGCCATTCTTCATCCGTCAAGCCCTCCGGTGCTGCTGAAATGCGCGCGAATGCGCCGCACATGGGTGCCGAACTCAGGCGTGCTCATGATGTCGAGCGAACGCGGGCGCGGCAAGGTCACGGCGACTATCTCTGCGATCCGGCCTGGCCGCGCCGTCATCACCAGCACGCGATCGGCGAGAAACACGGCTTCCGGAATCGAATGCGTGATGAATACCACTGTTTTGCGCCGTTCGAGCCAGATGCGCT
Organism: Allostellaceae bacterium; assembly: GCA_035517495.1. Lineage (GTDB taxonomy): Bacteria > Pseudomonadota > Alphaproteobacteria > ATCC43930 > CGMCC-115725 > DASZHJ01. The sequence continues at coordinate 112,117 of DATIYT010000024.1, forward strand.
GCAGTTCCAGGTTCATCTGCTCGCGGGTCATGGCGTCAAGCGCCCCGAAGGGCTCGTCCATCAGAAGCATCGCGGGATCGTGAATGAGCGCCCGCACCATCGCCACACGCTGCTGCATGCCGCCCGAGAGCTCCCATGGATAGCGATTCTCGAACCCGTCGAGCCCGACGAGACGCAGCAGATCGAGCGCGCTTCGGTGCAGGCGTTCACGGCCGAGGCCTTGCACGTCCACCGGCAGGAGCACGTTGTGCAGCACCGTGCGCCAGGGAAACAGCACCGGCGACTGGAACACCATGCCGATATCGCGCCGCGGGCCGACAATCGGCGTGCCGCGAAGCAGCGCCATTCCGCCGGTCGCTGGAATGAGGCCGGCCAGGATTTTCAGCAGAGTCGACTTGCCGCAGCCTGACGGCCCAACGATCGCAACGAACTCGCGGTCCGCCACCTCGAAGTCGATCGCCTCAAGCGCATGGACCGCGCCCGCGCGTGCGGGATAGACCTTGGTCAGCGCCTGCACCGCGATTACCGGCGCCGCCGCCGATGATGCGCGGACGGGCCCATCGACCAGTGAAGCAACACTGACGCTCATCGGGGGGGTGGTCCTCCGGCGATCCCGCAAAAAGCTATAGATAGCACCTGATCGGGCGTCAATGACGGCGGAAAACCAGGGTCTTGCCAGTGGGCATCCGGCAGCAAAGTGTCGCACAGCCCGGGTCGATTAGCGCTTGCGCCGAGCATCGCCTCAAACAATAAAGAGCGACCCGGGCTTGCACTTTTGTGGGAAACACTCATGCATCGAGCTTTGCCCCGTATCGTCGCGCTGATGTGCCTCATTGCCGCGGTCGTGGTCCCCACCCCTCGCGCCTTCGCCCATGCGATCATCGTCGAGGCCGTTCCCTCGAACGACGCAGTGGTGCACGGAACCACGGTTGATGTGAAGCTCCGCTACAACAACCGCATTGACCATGCGCGTTCGCGCTTGCTGCTGCTCGACGCCGACGGCAAGGAGCGGCCGATCACCATCGCCCCAGACAGCCCGACGGACCAATTGATCGCCACCATCACCGACGTAGCCCCCGGCCAATATCGGCTGCGATGGCAGGTGCTGGCACTCGATGGGCACATCACCCGCGGCGACATTCCCTTCACGGTGGTCAATCCCTAGCGCACAATGGCGGCCCTCCTCGACATTTTCGGATTTCTGAGCGTCATTCTGCGCGGATTGATTTTGACCGCGCAGTCCTTCGTGGTGGGCGGTGTCATCTTCCAATTACTGCTTCTGCGGCCGCTGGCGGGCGATATGGGCGCCGCGCTCGAGCCGATTTGGCGGCGCTGCCGCATATTGCTGTTCTGGAGCGCTCTTGTTTTCGCGCTCTTCGAGCTTATCGGCGTGACCCTCCAGTGCGCGGTACTGATCGGAACCGTCGATATCACCCCGTTCGAGGCCGTCACCGCCAATTTCGCGCTCGCCGGGCTGGCGCTAGGCGCGGTCGCTATCGCGATCGCGGGGCTCTCGCGCGGCAGCCGCGGCGTATTCGCCATAGCCGCCATGACCGTGCTCGCGGTCCTGGCGCTGGTGCTCCAATCGGCGACCAGCCATGCGATGGCGCGCCTCGACGATCGCGCTCCGCTGGCCGTCGCCGAAATTCTGCACATGGCTGGCGCCGCGGTCTGGATCGGCGGCATCCCTTATTTCCTGATCGCGCTCAACGGTGTCGAGGGCGGTGCCGCGTGGCGTCGCGTCGGCAAGCGCTTCTCGGTGATGGCGATGGCGTCGGTCGCTATGTTGCTGACCGCCGGCATCTTCATGTCGGTCTTTTATCTCGGCGACTTCGACGCCCTCTATGGCACCGCTTACGGGGTGATGGTCGTCGGCAAGGCGGGGCTGCTCGCAGGCCTCCTGTTTCTCGGCGGCATGAATTTCCTGCTGGTCGAGCGGCTGCGCCGCGACCCCACGACCCCAGTGCTGCGCCTCAAACGATTTGCCGAAGCCGAGCTCGGCATCGGACTGACGGTACTCTTCGCAGCGGCGTCGCTCACGTCGCAACCACCCGCGGTCGATCTGACCATCGATCGCGCGAGCTGGGCGGAAGTCGTCGAGCGTCTCACTCCGGAATGGCCGCGGCTCACCAGCCCTGATCGCTCGCAGTTGATCGCCTATCGAATCGAGCTGGCTCGCGAGGAGGCCGCAAAGACGCACCGACAATTACCGATCGCTTACGTGCTGGGATCGGGGGTTTTGCCGCCGCGCGATGCCAATGACATCGCCTGGTCCGAGTACAACCACCATTGGGCCGGAATCGCGGTTCTGGTTATAGGGCTGCTGGCGTTGGGCGAGCGCTCACGTCTCGTCCCGTCAGGAAAGCATTGGCCGTTGATGTTCGTGGTGCTCGCGGTATTCCTGTTCTTCCGCAGCGATCCCGAGGTGTGGCCGCTGGGTGAAATCGGCTTTTTCGACAGCCTCAGGGATCCCGAGGTCGCTCAGCACCGCGCCTTCGTGCTCTTGATCGCGGCCTTCGGCATTTTCGAATGGTGTGTACGGACCGGCCGCTTTCAATCGAGCAAACCGGCGCTCGCCTTTCCGCTGTTGTGCGCGACCGGCTCCGCGCTGCTGCTGACCCACCAACACAACCTCGTCAACGTCAAGGAGCAGCTGCTGATCGAGATAACACATTTGCCGATCGCGCTGCTGGGCGTCGCGGCGGGATGGTCGCGCTGGCTCGAATTGCGGCTCGCGCCGCCGGGCAATCGCATCGCCGGCTGGGTCTGGCCGATCGCGTTCGCGCTGGTGGGCGCCCTGCTCCTTATGTATCGCGAAACCTAGCCGCCCGTGCGCGACTTTATCTATAGCGTGGTGGAAGCCTCGCGTCGTCACGCGGTTGCGACGACGGTTGTCGCGTTGTTCCTCACCCTGCTGGCGGGATTTTTTGCTGCGACGCATCTTGATATCGACACCGACATCGACAAGCTCATCAATCCGGACCTTCCCTGGCGGCAGCGCGAGACCGCATTCGACCGCGCTTTCCCGCAATTCACCGACTTGATCGTGGTGGTCGTGGACGGCGCCACGCCGGACCTTGCGCAAGACGGCACCGCTGCGCTTGCCTCCGAACTCCGGACCAATGCAAAGCATTTCCGCACCGTCGTCGAGCCCGAGAGCAGAGAATTTTTCAAGCGCGAGGGCTTGCTGTTGTTGCCCATCGAAGAAGTGCAGTCGTTGGCCACTCAGATGATCGAGGCGCAACCGTTGCTCGGCACGCTTGCCGCCGATCCGAGCCTGCGCGGCATCTTCAACACGCTTGAGCTGGCGGCCGAGGGAATCGAAAGCGGTGACGCGAAGCTTGCCGACCTGCGGCGTCCCTTCTCGATTTTCGCCGACAGCCTCGAAGCGGCATTAGCCGGACAGTACAGGCCGCTCTCCTGGCAGACGCTGTTCATGGGCCGTGCCCCCACCAATCGTGAACTGCGCCAATTCATCATGGTGCAGCCGGTGCTCGACTATTCCGAGCTCGAACCGGGTGCCGCGGCATCCGAGGCGATCCGCGCCGCGGCGCGGCGGCTTCACCTCACGCCGGAGCGCGGCGTGCGCGTTCGGCTCACAGGATCGGTGCCGATCGGAGACGAGGACTTCGCGAGCGTGAAGCAGGGTGCCGGTTTGTCGACGGTTGTATCGCTCAGCCTCATCTGTCTGCTGCTCTTCCTCGCGCTCCGATCGGTTCGGCTGATCCTGCCCATTTTGGTAACCCTCGCGATGGGTCTCGTGCTGACGGCAGGCTTCGCCGCGCTCACCGTCCATTCCCTCAACATGATCTCGGTCGCGTTCGCCGTGCTGTTCGTGGGGATCGCCGTCGATTTCAGCATTCAGTTCAGCGTTCGATATCGTTCGGAGCGCTATGGCCGCGATGATTTGAAGCGGGCGCTGCGCCGAACGGCGCGCGGCATTGGGCCGCCGCTTGCGGTCGCAGGTGCCGCGACGGCGGTCGGCTTCCTGTGCCTCGTTCCGACCCAATACACTGGAGTTTCGGACCTAGGGCTCATCTCCGGCGCCGGCATGGTGATCGCCCTGGTCTTGAATCTAACCGCGCTGCCGGCGCTGCTGGTGCTGATCCGCCCGCATGGGGAGCGCAGACCGGTCGGATTCTGGCGCCTGGCTCCGCTCGATCGATTCCTGGTCCGGCACCGTCGCTGGGTTTGTGTCGCCGCCGGGTTGACCGCCATTGCTTGCCTCGCGCTTACGCCGCAGCTCGCGTTCGACTTCAACCCGCTCAATCTCAAGGACCCCAGCTCGGAGTCGGTTTCGACCTTGTTCGACCTGATGCAGGACACGGAAACGACGCCTTATACGATCAACGTCCTGGCACCGTCGCCGGACGCTCTACCAGCGCTTACGGAAAAGCTGGAGCAGCTCCCGACGGTCGGAGGCACCGTCTCGGTGCTGAGCTTCATTCCAAAGGGTCAGCCGGAAAAACTAACCTTGATTGCCGACGCCGCGGCGTTGGTGGGGCCGACGCTCATGCCCGCGCAACTGAGACACGCCCCAGATGCGGCCGAGGACCTGGAAGCGCTGGCGCGCGCCGACGAGAGGCTTGCGCAAGCCGCGCAGCAAAGCCGTGATCCGACCGTCATGCGCCTCGCCGCGGCGGTCGCGCGCACCAGGGCCCGCGGCAAATCCATACTGCGCGACCTTGAGATGAACCTCCTTCAGGGCCTCTCGGCGCGGATCGAAGAGACGCGACTTGCGCTCGCTGCCAAGCCCGTGACACTCGCGAGCTTGCCCGACGATTTGAAGCGCGACTGGATTGCTCCGGATGGCCGCGCCCGCATCGAAATTCAGCCGGAGGGCGATACCCACGGGAACGCGGCGTTGCGCCGGTTCGTCCGCGCCGTGCGGGCAGTCGCACCGGATGCCACGGGAATGCCGATCTCGATACAGGAATCGGCGCGCACCGTGGTCGGCGCCTTTCGTCGCGCCGGTATTTTCGCTTTGGTCGCGATCTCCGCGCTGCTCGCCCTCGTGCTGCGGCGTTTCTATGACGTTTTCCTCGTCATGGCGCCGCTGCTCCTCGCCGCTCTGCTCACGGTCGCGACCAGTGTGCTCGCGCACTTGCCGCTCAATTTCGCGAACATCATCGCCCTGCCACTGCTGCTGGGCGTGGGTGTCGCCTTCGACATCTACTTCGTGATGAACTGGCGCACGGGAATCGACAACCCGTTGCAGTCCGGCACCGCGCGAGGGGTATTGTTCAGCGCGCTCACCACCGCGACCGCATTCGGCAGCCTCGCGCTCTCGCGTCATCTCGGCACGTCGGAGATGGGGGTATTCCTGATCATTTCGCTGTTCTACACGCTGCTCTGCACGTTCCTCGTGCTGCCGGCGCTCATGGGACCTGCCCCCCGGCGCCTCGGCCGATGAAAGGCCTGAACAGTTGAGTAGCCACGGCTTTCAACTGAGGCCTGCGGCCGTTATCATCGTCCATCAATAGGGGCGAGCGGGCGCTGCGATGGGCTCGTTCAAGCCCGGCACTCGGGAGGAGACCAACGATGAAGCGCATCGGTTTGATGGCTGCTTGCGTGTGGACCGGAGCGGCGTTGCTCGCGGCGAGTGCGCCAACGCATGCGGAGAAGGTCCTCAACGTCGGCATGGCGGCGGCCGATCTCGGCTCCCTCGATCCGCACCGAACCGCCACCACGCCGGACAAAGCGATCATCGGCTGGATGTTCAACGGCCTGGTCCGCTTCAAGCCGGGAACCATGAACCCCGAGTCGATCGAGCCGGACCTCGCCGAGAGTTGGGACGCGACGGAAGACCAGCTCAGCTGGACCTTCCACCTGCGCAAGGGTGTCCAATGCAATAACGGCTATGGCGAACTGACATCGGACGACGTGGTGTTCTCGCTCAAGCGCGCGTCGGACTCAAAGATTTCTTCATTCTCGTCGGATTTCGCCGATGTGGCGTCGATCGAAGCAACGGACCCCTACACGATACAGATCAAGCTCAAGCAGCGGCCTCCGAGCCTGCTGGGCATCCTCACGAACTACCAAGGCGGCAACATCGTCTGCAAGAAGGCGGTTGAGAAGCTCGGCGACGATTTCCGCGCCAAAGCCGTGGGCACGGGACCGTTTGCGTTCTCGGAGTACACTCCGAACCAGTCGGTCGTCCTTGTTGCCAACAAGAATTATTTTCGCGGCGCGCCCAAGATCGACAAGATCGTCTACCGCTATATCCCCTCGGACGCCACGCGCGACCTCGCTTACACCTCGGGCGAGATCGATTTGATCTACGGCCGCCAGGACCAGACATGGGCGGAGCGGATGAAATCCGACCCGCACACCATCGTCGACGTATTCGGCCCGGGCGAGCTTTCGAACATCAACCTCAACATCACCAAGAAGCCGCTCGATGACATTCGCGTGCGCAAGGCGATCGCCTACGCGGTGAATCGCGCCGAGCTCGTGAAATTCAAGGGCGAGCTGACTGCGCGCGCGGCGGTCTCCATCATCCCGCACGACTATCTCGGCACCGACGAGCAGGCGCCGCTTTACCCCTATGATCCCGACAAGGCCAAGGCGCTCTTGGCGGAAGCGGGATTCGCCAACGGGGTCACGATCGAATCGGTCCAGACGTCGCTGCCGCCCATGCTCAACACCATGCAGATCGTGCAAGCGGAGCTCAAGAAGGTGGGCATCAACCTGCAGCTCAACGTGGTTGATCACCCCACGTTCCACGCGCAGATCCGCAAGGATCTGAGCCCCGTCGTCATGTATTCCGCGGCGCGGCTCCCCGTCGCCGACGTCTATCTGGTGCAGTTCTTCCACTCGCGCAGCATCGTCGGCACGCCGACCGCGGTCACCAATTTCTCCCACTGCGACATGGCCGACAAAGAGATCGACGCAGCTCGGCTGGCCACCGACCCCGCCAAACAGAAGGAATTGTGGAAGAAAGCGCAGGAAATCCTGATTGAACAGGTCTGCGCTGTTCCGCTTTACGAGCAGCTTCAGGTCTGGGCGCGTCGCGACACGCTCGACTATGGCTACAAGCTCGAGGCATCCCTGACCTTGGGACCGATCATCAACGAGCAGAGCACCTTGAAGTAAGTCGGCGGCCGACCGGCAAGGCGCGTCGACCGCCCATCCCGAGCGACGGCGGAGCCCGATGCTCACCTACGTCGTCAAACGCCTGCTGGTGGCCGTGCCGACGCTGTTGGCGGTGCTTACCGTGGTGTTCTTTTTCGTCCGTATCGCGCCCGGCGATCCCGCTTTCATTATCCTGGGCGATCAGGCCAGTCCGCAGGCGCTCGCGACGCTGAGGCACGAGCTCGGGCTCGACCAGCCGATGATCGCGCAATATGTGGATTTCATGACCATGGTGCTCAGCGGCGATCTCGGCTCTTCGCTGGTCACGCATCAGTCGGTCTGGAGCGAGGTCGCGAAAGTATTGCCTTACACGATCGAGCTGACCATCGCCGCGCTCGCGATCGGCACCGTACTCGGACTGCCGCTCGGTGTCGTTGCGGCGCGGCGGCGTAATGAAACGATCGACTACGTCGCCCGCTTTCTATCGCTGCTGGGATTGTCGTTCCCGGCCTTCGTCTCGGCAATCCTGCTGCTGCTGGCTTTCGCGATCGAGCTGCGCTGGTTTCCCGTGATCAGCGAGGCACGGGCCAACGATCCCATGAGCCGCCTCAGCGCGCTCGTGCTTCCCGCGCTCAATCTAGGTCTCATCATGGTCGCCTACGTGATGCGCGTCGCGCGCTCGAGCATGCTGGGCGTGCTGGGCGAGGATTATATCCGCACCGCGCGCTCCAAGGGCGTTCCGGCGGGGATGGTGATCTGGCGGCACGCCCTGCGCAACGCGCTCATTCCCGTGGTAACGGTGGTCGGGCTCTATCTCGGCGTGCTGATCGGCAATTCGGTCCTGACCGAGATCGTGTTCAATCGCCCGGGTCTCGGCAAGCTGATCGTCAACTCGCTCAATCAGCGCGACTACACGACGCTGGAAGGGCTGATGGTCATCTATGCCTTCTTCATCGTTGTCGCCAATCTGCTGACGGACCTGGCCTACGGGCTTGTGGACCCGCGAGTGAAGCACCAATGACGATGCTCGCCGCCACGCGCGAAACCGGAGCACTGGCACGACTGGGGCGTTCGCTGCTTCGCAACAAGATGGCGTCGTTCGGCGCCGGCATTGTCCTCCTCATGGCGCTCAGCGCGGTGTTTGCGCCTTGGCTCTCGCCGCACGATCCGCTGGAGCAGGACGTGCTGCTGCGCCTCGCGGGTCCGTCCGCGGGTTATCCGCTCGGGAACGATTCCTTCGGCCGCGACATTCTCTCGCGCATCCTCTGGGGCGGCCGCGTTTCGCTCTATGTCAGCACCGTCTCGGTGCTGATCGCGATCGTTCTCGGCGGCGCGCTCGGAATTCTCTCCGGCTATATCGGCGGCTTGTTCGATCGCGTGACGATGGCGGCGATGGATGTGCTGCTGTCCTTTCCGACGCTGGTGATGGGCCTGCTGGTCGTGGCGATGCTGGGGCCGACGGTCGGGAATCTGATTCTCGCGATCACGCTTACGGCAATCGCACCCTTCGCTCGTATCGCACGGGCGCCGACCCTCACTATCAAAGAACGGGACTTCATCGAGGCCGGCCGTGCTCTCGGTTTTTCCAACCTGCGCATCATGGTCGTGCACATCCTGCCGAACGTGGTGGATGAGATCTTGGTCATGGCGTCGCTCTGGCTTGCGACCGCGATCCGGACCGAAGCGTCGCTCAGCTTCATTGGCCTCGGCGTGCGCCCGCCGACGGCCACCTGGGGCGGCATGATCCGGGAAGGCTTCGAGAACATTCTCGACCAACCGCTGCTCGCGGTCTTCCCGAGCGTCGCCATTCTCATCGTGATGTTCGGACTCAATATGCTGGGTGACGGGCTGCGCGACACATCCGATCCGAAGCTCCGCCATGAATGAGAAGGTCGAGAACGCACGAGTCCTCGAAGTGGAAGGACTCACCACGGAGTTCCGCATCGATGGACGCTGGTACCCGGCCGTTCGCGACGTGAGCTTTTCCCTGGTGCGGAACGAAACCCTGGCGCTCGTGGGTGAATCCGGATGCGGCAAGAGCATCACTGCGCTCTCGATCATGGGGCTGGTGCCGAGGGCCAATGGCCGCATTGCGGCGGGCCGCGTGCTATTGGAGGGCCGCGATCTCGTGACACTCGACGAGTCCGCGATGGAAAAGGTGCGCGGCAGCGCGATCTCGATGATTTTCCAGGAGCCGATGACCTCGCTCAATCCCGTACTGCCCATCGGCTTCCAGGTAGCCGAAGCGCTGCGCTATCACACAAAGCTTTCGGAGCCTCAGGCCCGCGCCCGAGCCTTGGAATTGCTGGAACAGGTCAAGATACCCTCGGCCGTCCGGCGCTTTAACGATTATCCGCACCAGTTCAGCGGCGGCATGCGGCAGCGCGTGATGATCGCGATCGCACTCGCCTGCAGCCCGAAGGTCATCCTCGCGGACGAACCCACGACGGCGCTCGACGTCACCATCCAGGCGCAGGTGCTGGCGCTCCTGGCCGAGTTGAAGGTGGAAACCGGCCTCGCCATGATCTTCATCACTCACAACCTCGGCGTCGTCGCCTCGATCGCCGATCGGGTCGCCGTGATGTATGCGGGCGACATCATCGAGATCGCGCCGGTGGACGCGCTGTTCCAGCATCCGACGCATCCCTATACCGAAGCGCTGCTCGCCTCGATCCCGCGCGTCGACCGCGACGCCACCGATCTGAGGCCGATTCCCGGCCAAGTCCCACCGATCACGGCGATGCCTCAGGGCTGCCGTTATGCCGAACGCTGTCCGCTCCGCGAACCGCGCTGCACGGCCTCCAGCCCGCCGCTGGTCGCGCTGGCGGGCGACCCGGCGCACCGCGCGCGCTGCTGGGTCAGGGCCGGCGGCGAAGGCAGAGCAATATGAGCGACGCGATCCTGGAGGTCGAGGGCTTGAGCAAGACCTATGCTGCGCGGCGCGGCTTCATGGGCGGCCAAATCGCGATGGTGCGCGCGCTCAGCGACGTGTCCTTCTCGGTCTCGGCGGGCGAGGCTTTTGGCCTGGTTGGCGAATCCGGTTGCGGTAAATCGACGGCCGGACGCGCCGTCCTGCGCCTGATCGAAGCGGATTCCGGCACGGTACGGTTCAAGGGGGAAAGCATCTTCGACGCGGATGCCGCCCGGCTGCGCCGGCTCCGCCGCCAAATGCAGATCGTCTTCCAGGACCCTTACTCGTCGCTCAATCCGCGGCGCACCATTGGCCAGACCTTGAGCGAGCCGATGCGGGTGCATGGTACGGGGAGCGCGCGGGAAATCTCGGCCGTGGTGCGCGAGGTCCTGGGCGAAGTCGGCATGCCCCGCGGCGCCGCCGAAAAATATCCGCATGAGTTCAGCGGCGGCCAACGCCAGCGCATCGGCATTGCCCGCGCGCTGGTGCTGCGGCCGGAACTGATCATCGCCGACGAACCCGTCTCCGCTCTTGACGTTTCGATTCAGGCGCAAATCTTGGTGCTGCTGCGAAATCTGCAGCAACAGCGCCACCTGAGTTTCGTGTTCATCTCGCACGATCTCGGCGTCGTCCGGCATTTCTGCCGATCGGTCGCGGTCATGTATCTGGGACACATCGTCGAACGCGGGCCGGTACCCGCGATCTTCGATGAGCCGCTGCACCCCTACACCCGTGCGCTCCGGAATGCGTCTCCGGTGCCCGACCCCGCCGCCAAGGTGACCATGGCGAAGCTTGAGGGCGAAGTTGCCTCGGCACTTGCGCCGCCGAGCGGCTGTCACTTCCACCCGCGCTGCCCGCACGCCACCGATCTCTGCCGGCGCGTCTATCCGCCCTGGGTCGAAGTGAGCAAGGACCGCGGCGTCGCGTGCCATCTTTATCCGGCGGGCTCGGCAGCTACGGGCGAGAGCCGGGAAACGACACCGTAGTCAGTCCGGGAGATCGCCTGTGGCTCAAACCACGGCGCTCGCATTCTCGGGCGCATTGTATCTCGATCGGAGCCGCGCTCGAATACGCAATGATTCCGAGACCTTGTCGGCCCCGCCTTAGGGCATCGCGCGCGCGAGCCGAGCCTGCGCCGCGAGCCGGATCGGCGCATTCACGGCGCCGAAGCCGCGATAGCCACGGCGCTCGACGATCTCGAAGAAGAACCCACCCGGCAGCGTGCGCGTATAGACGTGGAAGAACTCGGCGGTTCCCTCGCGGTCATAAAGGACGTTGGCCGAGCGCAGCCGCGCAATCTGCTCCTGCGGCAGCTCAGTTCGCGCCTCCAAATCGTCATAGTAGTTTTCAGGGATCGCAAGGAGCTCCACGCTGTTCGCTCGGAGCCGCTCGACCGTTGCGAAAACGTCGTCGGATGCGATCGCGATCTGCTGTACTCCCGAGCCGAAGAAATCATCGAGGAAGCGGGCCGCAAGCGTGTGCCGGCTCTGCGAGGAATTAAGCACGAGACGAACACCGCCGTCTTCGGTCTCCACGGCCTGGCTCTGCACCACGCCGCCGGGGTCGATCACATCTTGAACCGGCCTGGGCCGGAGATCGAACAACGAGGTGTAAAACAGGAGCCAGCTTAGCATTTCCTCGTATTGCATCGATTGCGAGATGTGATCGAACCGCGTCAAACCCGCATCGCCCTGCGCCGTAGTGCCAACGGGAGCAAAGTCGACGTTCCAGAGCTCGCCCAAACGAGTTTTTCGATCGACAAAGTAGAGCAGGCTGCCGCCGAGCCCGCGAACGGCGGGGATGTTGAGTTCCCCCGGACCAACGGCTTGACGGAACGGCTGGTCCAGAAGCTTGACGGCGCGATCGAGTGTCCTCGAGGCATCATCGACGCGGAGCGCCATCGCGCATACAGAGGGTCCGTGGGTAATATTGAAAGAGTGCGCAAACCCCTCCTTGTCCTGGTTCACCACGATGTTTGCGTCGCCCTGTCGCCAATGGGTGACTTCCTTCGACCGATGCCGCCCGACGAGCGCGAATCCCAGCCCCTTGAGCACGCCTTCGAATGAAGCGGCGGAGGCCGCATCCATCGCGAACTCCAGAAACTCGATCCCCTCCACCTGTGACGGCGTCGGGAGCGCCGGCACGCCTGCCACGTCGATCCCGGTCTTCTTGCGCAGGCGGTCGAGCATGAAAAGCACCGAGCGCTGAGCGTCTATGGCAACGCCTCGCGCCGAACCGGCGCGAAACCGGTCGCTGAAGATCTCGAGCGAGAGGAGTCCGTCAAAACCTGTCGCCTGCAGCGCCACCATGAAATCCTCGATCGGGAAATCGCCTTGACCGGGAAAGCAACGGTAGTGCCGGCTCCACGAAAGGTAGTCCATGTCGAGCCTCGGCGCGTCGGCGATTTGGACGAGGAACAGGCGATCGTTCGGGATCGAGCGGATCGGCTTCAGGTCGGTGCCTCGCGCGAGAATGTGAAACGTATCGAGGACCAGGCCCACGGCTTCATGGTCCGCGCGCCGCACCACCTCCCAGGCATCGCGGTAATCGTTGATATGCCGCCCCCACGAAAGCGCCTCGAAGGCGACGCGTACGTTGCGTTTCGAGGCTCGCTCTCCAAGCTCGCGAAAGTCAGCGGCGGCACGGTCGATGCCGCCCAGCGAGTCCGGCGCAACGTTGCTGCACACCATCAGGAGATCGCAGCCCAACTCCGCCATCAGATCGAACTTTCGCTCGGCCCGCGCGAACGCCTTGGCGCGCTGTGGTTCCGGCATGCCTTCGAAATCGCGGAAGGGCTGCAGAACGACCGGCGTCAGGCCCAGCTCCCGGATACGCCGTCCGACAACCGCCGGGGTGTCCTCGGCGGACAACAAATCGTTCTCGAAGATTTCGACGCCGCTGAAGTGCGCGGCGGCGATTGCGTCCAACTTTTCGTTCAGGGTGCCAGGCAGGCAGACGGTGGCAATTGTGGTGCGCATGGGTTCAGAGCCTTTCGAAATGGCGCAGCATGCGTTGCGCGTCCGGTTCGATGCCCGTGAAGAGGCGGAATGCACCAACGGCCTGGAACACCGCCATTCCGCCGCCGCCCATCGTCCGGCAGCCGGCGGCCCGCGCGTCGCGCAGCAGATCGGTTTCAATCGGGAAATAGATGATGTCCGCGACCCAGAGATCGCCCCTTAGCAACCTCGCCTCAACCGGCGTTCCCGGATATTTCTCCATGCCGATCGGCGTGGCATTGACGACCCCATCGGCATGAGCGATCGCGAGGTCCGCGGCCTCGGCAACCACGGCCCGATCGGCGCCAAAACGCCGGCTTAGCGCGCGGGACAACCGCTCGGCGCGCGCCCGATCGGTGTCGATCAGTTCCAACCGCTTCACACCGAGACCCAGCAATGCGTGGGCAACGGCTGCTCCCGCACCACCCGCTCCCAATTGAACGACGCTGTCGCGCGCGACCTCCGCGAGCTCGCGTCGAAAGCTTTCGGCAAAACCCGAGACATCGGTATTGTGACCGATGGTGCGCCCGTCCGGCTCAAACACGACGGTGTTCACGGCCCCAATCGTGCGCGCATCGTCCGAGAGTAAGTCGAGCAATGGGAGAACCGCCTGCTTGCAGGGGTGCGTGACATTGAGCCCCGCGAACCCGAAACGCCGCGCCGCGGTCAATAGTTCGGCCAGGGCAGACTCCGCCAGTCCCAATACCGAGAGATCGATCAGCTTGTAGACATAATGCAATCCCTGCGCCGCGGCTTCCGCTTCGTGCAATGCCGGCATGCGCGAACCCTGAATCCCCGCGCCAATCAACCCAACCAGCACGGAGCGCGGCGCAGCGGTTGCGCTCGTGGATTGGGCGCCGCGCCTTGCTTTCGGGGTCTCTGCACTGTCCATCAAGGGCCTCGCAGCACCTTCATAATGTACGAACTTGTTCGTTTATTCAACACGGCATTTCCGTGATATTCGGGCACTCGCTTGCAATTACCGAATTTGCGTCGATCCGTCATGCTTGGACGAAGCGCATGGACAGCCATCGGATGCAAAGCTACAAGGCCGAGGCTTAGGGAGAAAGAGAGAGCCGATGAGGGGCACGACGGCGGAAAAAGCGGGAAGACCACGGCCGACGCGGCGGGCCCAAGATCCCGAGGGCGTGCAAAAGAATATCATCGAAATCGCGACCCAGGAGTTCGCCGCCAATGGGTACAACGGGGCCCGCGTGGACGAAATCGCGGCCCGGACCAATACCAGCAAGCGCATGCTCTATTACTACTTCGGCGACAAGGAAGGACTGTTCCGCGCCGTGCTGGAGGAAGGTTACCGCCGCATGCGCCAAGTCGAGGAGAAGCGGCGCTACGACCATCTGGAGCCGGAGGCGGCGCTGCGAGCGCTGGTGGAGTTTACGTTCGAGCATCAGAACGCCAATGAGGATTTTATCCGGCTTGTAATGGTTGAGAACATCCATAACGGCGTTCACCTTGCTCGCTCCGAGAACATCGAGCGATTGAACGTCCCGGCAATCACGACGCTGCGCGACATTTACCAGCGGGGCGTGGCCGCGACGGTATTCCGCCCAGGGCTCGACGTCGTCGACCTTCACATGTCCATCAGCGCCCTCTCCTTCTTCAACGTCGCCAATCGCGCCACCTTCTCCCGAATCTTCCGGCGCGAAATGGGGACACCAACCGCAATGTCCCGCCGAAAAAAAATCGTGGGCGATCTGATTTTGCGCTACGTGAAGGCCGCGCCGGAGAGCTGAGATACGCCGTCCGCCCGGCAAGACCCGCAGCCCTGTCGCCGCTGAGCCGCCGGCCGAGCATCCAGCATGTCCGGCTCGTTCATTCGGCGGTGAAAGGGATATCCTTGACGCTCGTCGGGAATTCCGGGGGCGCCGTCTTCATCCATTTCTGATAGAACGCGGCGAGGTCCCCATTTGCCTTGATCTTGTCGATAAAGGTGTTGATCGCCGCGTTGATCTCTTTCTCGCCGAGACGGGTGCAGGCACCGTTGTAGAGCGTGGTGAGCGCAAATTTGTTCTCATAGGTGCCAGGTT
Organism: Allostellaceae bacterium; assembly: GCA_035517495.1. Classification (GTDB taxonomy): domain Bacteria; phylum Pseudomonadota; class Alphaproteobacteria; order ATCC43930; family CGMCC-115725; genus DASZHJ01. Next base: position 127,146 of record DATIYT010000024.1, read on the forward strand.
TGCTCTGATCGAGACGCGCCACGTAGAACATGTTGGCGCCGACCGCGTCGACCTGACCCGACAGCAGCGCTTGAATGGTGGCGGCGTCGTCGTCAAAGCGGCGAATGGTGGTGTCGGTGGGTGCGTTCTTGGTGATATCGGTATCCATCGAAGACGACCGAGGCACGCCGACGGTCAGCTTGGCGAGATCGGCATAACCTTTGATGTTGGAAGTCTTGGGTGCCACGACGTAGGTGATATTGGCGACATAGGGTTTGCTGAACTGAACCGCCTTGGCGCGGTCGGGCAGCATCGCCATGGTCGCAAACAGAACGTCGACGCGGCCCGTGGTGAGCGCGGGAATGCGATTTGCCACCGCCAGCGGAACAAATTCGACCGAAACACCAAGCTCCTTCGCGAATAGGCCCGCGATATCCGCATCAAATCCGTCCTGCTTGCCGCTGGTGTCGACGAAGCCCCAGGGCGGGTTGTCGCCTTGGATTCCCACCACCAACTTGCCTTTGGTCTTGATTTCGGCGGGTGTAACGGCTGCGGCTCGCCGAGCAGGCAGCGCGGAGGCCGCGGCGAGCGCGGCGGCCGCCAGCAGGACGTGGCGTCGATCGATACTCTGTTTCATGGCGCTTCCTCTTCCTTGTGAATTGCGTTCAACGGCGGAATCGCTTCATCGCGAGGAAACCGCGAGCCGGCGTTCCAGGCGACCGCTAAAGAGAGAGAGCGGCCAGCACATCGCGAAGTACAGGCCGCCGACGATGCCAAAAACGAGCAAGGGCTCGAAAATTTGGTTCGCGATGATGCTGCCGGCGCGGGTCAGCTCGGTGAAGCCGACGATCGCCGCCAACGATGTCCCCTTGAGGAGCTGCACGAGGAAGCCGACGGTGGCCGGCAACGAGATGCGCAGCGCCTGCGGAAGGATCACGTCCTTCATGAGCGGGAAGTAATGCAGGCCCAGGGCGCGGGCGGCGTCGGTCTGACCGCGCGGCACCGCCTCGATCGAACCGCGCCAGATTTCGCCGAGGAAGGCGCTGGCATAGAGGGCGAAGCCGATCGCGACGGCTTGCCAAGCCTCGAGCGCAAGCCCCGCGAGGGCAAGCCCGTAGTAGACGACGAAGAGCTGCATCAAAAGCGGCGTGCCTTGAAACACGGCGATATATCCCGCGGCAAGTCGGGCCAGTGGGCGCCACTCGGAGGTTCGGGCCAGCGCCACGGCCAATCCGCTGAAGATGCCAAGCGCGAAGGCCATAACCGAGAGCCCCAGCGTCCAGCCAAGGCCCCAGAGCAAAAAAATGAATTGCGGCGCGCCCATCGCTGCGTCACTTGGTCGGATAGGCGAGCCAGCGGGTCGACACTTGGCGAAACAACATCATCATCAGCGACGACATCGCCAAGTAGAGGAGCGTCACCGTTCCGTAGACCTCGAAGCTGCGGAAGCTGTTCGACTCGATAATACCCGCCACCGAGGTAAGCTCGTAGGCCGAGATCGCCGAGGCGACGCTGGTTGTCAGCGTCAGCAGGATGAATTGACTCGTCAAAGACGGATAGACAGCACGCAGCGCCGGGATCAGCACGACAAGCCAGAAAACCTGAATCCTGCGCAGGCCGAGCGCCAACCCTGCATCGACCTGCCCCTTGTGAATCGATTCGACTCCTCCACGTATGATTTCGATTGCGTAGGCGCCGCCGTTGATGCCCAACGCGATGAGCGCCGTCAGCGTGGGATTGAGCCTCACTCCGGCAAAGGGCAGGGCGAAAAAGATGAAATATATCTGCACCAGGAAGGGCGTGTTGCGGATCAACTCGACGAACCCGATCACCGGCCAACGCAACAACGCAGCGCGCGACCGCCGGAGCACGACGCCGCAAACCCCGATCGCGACCGCGATGGCCATGCCGCCGGCCGCGAGACCAAGCGTGCCCGCGCAGCCGCGAAGAAGGTCCGGAAATCCCCGGATTACCGGGGTGAAGTCGAACGCATAACTCACATGTCCTCCCGCCTGCGCCTCTTTCCGGACGCCGAAGGCATTATGTACTAACTTGTTCGTTTATGAAAGGAGGAATCACCGGAGATGAACCTTCCTCGCCGCGGCTCGAATGCCGACGCCAAGCGATGCGACTGGCTGCCTTCCGCCAAACGGCGCGCTCGCTCGACCAACAATCTCCGCATATTGACGGATGACGTTTGAGGCTCAGACCAGTACCCTCGACAACTCATTGCGTGAGATTTTGGGCATGGCATTCAACTCGCTACTGTTCCCGCCGTTTTTTCTGCTTGTCTACGCTGCGTACATCGCACTCCGTCGGTCGGTTCGGCTTCAGAATTGTCTCCTCTTTGTCGCCAGCTACGTGTTTTACGGGGCATGGGACTGGCGCTTTCTCGGCCTGCTCGGCGGGAGCACGGTCGGGAATTACGCAATCGGACTTCTGCTGGGGCGCGAGCGGTCTCAACTCCGTCGGCGCGCCATCGTTTCGTGCGGCATCGCGTTCAATTTGGTTCTGATTGGCGTTTTCAAATACTTCAATTTCTTCGCGTCGAACCTCGTGGCACTCGCCGACCTTTCCGGGTGGCACGTCGATTATGCGGCCGCAAACATCATCCTTCCCGTCGGCATCTCGTTCTACACATTCCAGGCCATCAGCTACATCGTCGACGTCTATCGCGGCGACATACCGGTGGCGAAGAATTTCGTCGATTTTGCCTTGTTCAAGTCGTTCTTCCCGCAGCTCGTCGCCGGCCCCATCGAGCGCGCCAAACACCTCCTTCCGCAGATTGTCCGCCGGCGTGAGATCACGTTCGATGACCTCGCGAACGGCGCGTGGCTCATCCTCTACGGTTATTTTCTGAAGCTCTACGTCGCGGACAATCTCGGTCCAATGGCGGATAGCGTATTCACGGCACCGCATCCGCAATCGGGAGCGGAGGCGCTTATTGGACTCTACGCATTCGCCTTTCAAATTCTCGGGGATTTCGCGGGCTACACGAACATCGCCATCGGTGTCGCGCAATTGATGGGCTTTCATCTGACGATCAATTTCCTGCACCCCTACCTGGTGACCAACCCGCGCGATTTCTGGCGCAACTGGAATATCAGCCTCTCCAAATGGCTGCGCGACTACGTCTACATCCCACTCGGCGGCAGCCGCGGCACGCCGTCGCAGACTTATCGTAACTTGATGCTCACGATGCTCTTGGGTGGATTGTGGCACGGCGCCGCCTGGACCTTTGTCCTCTGGGGCGGTTATCAAGGTGCCTTGCTGGTGCTGCACCGTCTCGCCAACAGATATCTCGATCGACTGACAATGCCGCTGCGTCTCGCACCCGCATGGTGGATGGTGCGCGTCGTCGCCATGTTCCACCTGACCTGCCTCGGCTGGCTCATCTTTCGCGCCCGCTCGCTCGCGCAGGTCGGCGATATGTTGACCGCGATAGCCACCAATTTCTCGTTTTCTCCGGCTGTCGGCGACGCGGCACTGCAGCTCCTCTTCTACACGTGGCCCATAGCAATCGTAAGCATCCTGCAGATGCGCGCGCGCGAACCCGCCACGGGCCTTTTCATGCTCCGGCCGCCCGCGCGATTTGCGGTGGTGCTTGCCACCTACCTATTATTGGTGGGATGGGGGCAATTCGGCACTCGTCAGTTCATCTACTTCCAGTTCTGAGATGCCGTTTGCTTGGACCTTGTTCCCGCCCGGCGTCATGGAAATCGCTCGCCTCGTCCTCGAGCCGGCATTGATCGGGATTGGCTTCATCGCTGCGCGCAGCATCGGGCGGCGCTGGCGGTTCTTTTGCCATCTGATCCTGACCATCCTGGCCATTCGCTTCTTGCTGTTCGGAAACCCCGGTGCGTGGGCGTTGTTCACGGAACTGCTGACGCCTGCCGAGGTCGGATATCGAGAATACGACGTCATGGAGCACGAGCAGAACAAGTATGCGCTTGGGCCGCCTCCCGAGTTCCTCGCTATCGGGTCCAGCCAAATTGGGGCCCTATTCGCACCGGCTGGCAGCGAACGACTGGAACTATTCAGCCTCGCCGGCATGGGCCCGCTCGACATGGAGCTCTACCGAAGCTGGATCGCGGGCGTTCGGCCCGGGCACGTCATCCTCTATCTGTCAGAGTTCGATATTGCCCGGCCCCCCTTCTTCGAGGTGGCACGCTTTGCGGACGTGCCGCTCATCGAGCTGCCAAGCGCTTGGCATGCTCTGGTGACAAGATCGGGGAAAGTCGAGGGCAGAACTGCGTTCTTCGAGGTTGTGCTGGCGCAACTCTTTCCGGAATACAAGTACTCCTTCGTCTCGCGCGGAATGACCTATGGCCTGCTGCGTCCACCGGAATTCGAAGACGCCCCGGAGCGGCCACAAGCTCCCACGGTGACGATTCTGGAACAGCAGCTGGAAAATCTGAAAAAGAACATGGTCGAGGAGCCGATCCCTTACAACCTCGCGCTTGTCGCCGATTTCATTGACTACCTTCACGCCCACGGCATTGGCGTGATCATCGTCGACGGCCAGTACAATCCGCTGGGTGTCACCGAACGAAACGCAGAATTGCACCGGCGCGTGCGCGAGGCCTTGCAATCGATGGCGTCCGCGCATCATGCGATGTACATCCCTCGTGACGATGTGCTCGAATTCACGGGGGCGGATTTTGTCGACGGTTATCACGTGCGCCCGAGTGCCGCGCGACGCTTCGTGGATCGTCTGCTGCGCGTGATCGATGCAAGGGTGCGGGACGTCGGCACGACCTCCGAGAGCAACTGATCGCCGACGTGGATGCTTCCCAATGCGCGCGCGAGAGTGCCGAGCAATCCGACCGCAAAATGCTCCGCTGGCTGAGCCAGCGGAGCAAGTTCGTTCACCCCGAAGGTAGCAGTAAGCGTTTAGCCTTTAGCGGGCGCCGCCACCAACCGCCCGATCCCACCAAACGCCGTGAACATCCATCACACGATGCTCACCGCATTTTCTCAGGCGACGACCAGATCGGACACCAGGACCTTGCCCTTCGTCTCCGGTCCGAAGAATGCCGCCGCAGCCCAGGCAATGGCGCCGATCCACGTGCCAATTATCATCGGCACGGCCAGACCCGTACCCAAATGCTCGGCCAGGAAGGTCAACACCAGCGGCACGAAGCCACCGAAGATCGCGGCCTGGTGGTAACAGAAGGCACTCGCGGTCGCTCGTATCTCGGTCGGGAAACGTTCGTTCAGATAGGGCACCATCTGTCCCTGCATGCCGCCACCGGCGCACA
>DATIYT010000025.1:0-62240 GCA_035517495.1 Allostellaceae bacterium
ATTCTCTTTGATGGGTGTTCCCGCCGGGACAAAGCGGCTCAAATTCGCGATGCGCGACCTCGATGCCCCCAACTTTCAACACGGCGGCGGGACCGTTCCCTATCAGGGTCAGAATCAAATTGCTCGCGGTGCTTTTTCATATCGAGGCCCCTGTCCGCCCCAGGGGCAGCATAGGTATCAATGGACCGTCGAGGCCCAGGATGATGCAGGAGGGACGCTCGCGACCGCCACGGTCACCAAAGAGTTTCCGCCGCGCTAGGGCCGTTACGGCACGAGGGCCGTCAGAGATTGCTTTGTCGGCAATTTTCCTGACCGCGGCTCTCGCGGCGTGCTCGGCGGAAGCGCCAAGCGGAGAAGCTTCGCCCGAGCAGTCCATCTGCGTCGGATATGGATTCGCCCCGAGTACAGATGCCTTTAACTCGTGCATCGCCCAGTTCACCCAGCTGGTCCAGGGGCAACGGGATAGCCAGGGCCACTGCGAAGCAGTGAGTCAGCAGGCGCTCAGGACGACGCAGTTCGGCACTTTCTCACGAGGATTTGCCGCGTCGGTATTGGAAGCTGATGCCGATTACCGCTTCTGCCTCACCGAGAATGCGGCGCCTGCGGTCAAGCTTGAATTGCCGACCGGACAGACGGTGACCTGTCAGCAAGTCGAAAATCACATTCGTTGTGAATAGCATGTATCCTCCCTTCCTCCATTTGTGAGGCGCATCGCATCCGGATAGTATGAAGTCGACCCAAAAAGTGCCGTGACTGGAAACTTCGCTCGCTAGCGAGGTCATGACAAACCCGATCGAGATCGCACGCCCCAACGCCTTGGGCCGCCGTTCGTTGTTACAGGCGACGTTGACGGCGGCGTTCCTCGCCCGCTGTCTCACGGATGCCCGCGCGGAGAGCCCGATTGGCAGCGTAGCGGCTGTGAGAGGAGACGTATTCAAGGAGGTGCGCGCCGAGCACATGGCGCTCGCCGCGGCGGCGCCGCTCTTTGTCGGGGATGTGGTGGGTACGGGGCGGGTCTCGCGAGCTACGCTGCGGCTCGGGGCGGACACCGTCGTCCTCATGGGTGCTGATGTACTGCTTACGATAGATAGTTTCTTGGCGGACGCGGGCGGCGAGATCACGCTGCAATCGGGACCGATCCTCTACGATCACGACGGCGGCGCCGCGCCGATGAGAATTCGGAGCACATTCGGTCAGATTGCGGTGCGCGGGACTCGTTTCTTTGCCGGGCCCAGCGCCGGCGTCTTCGGCGTGTTCGTTGAACGCGGCAGCGTTGAGGTCACGACTACGGGTGGACGCGTCATAGTGGAAGCCGGCCAGGGCACGAATATCGCGCAGATTGGCGCCAATCCGACGCCGGCTGCACCTTGGAAGCCCGAGCGAATTCGTGCCGCGTTGGAAAGCGTCCAATAGCTCATGAACGCGGCGCTGACCCCTTCGGCGCAGGACAAACCGGCGGATCGTCAAGCTTGGCGATGACTAACCCCTGGATAATGCGCCACTTGCCTCTGCTCGCAGGCGCGGGAATGGTCGCGGTTCTCGTGGCCGCGCTGTTTCTGATTCCGACCGACTGGCGCGAAAATCTTCGCGAGACCGGTTTCGATCTCGTCCTAGCAATGGATCAGCGCGTGCATCCGCTGGCAACCGCCGCTGGACAGAAGCGAGTTGTTGTTATCGACATCGACGACCGGTCTCTTGAGATGCTGGGGCCGTGGCCTTGGCCGAGAGACATGATCGCGAAGCTCATCGATGCTACCGCGAAAGCCAAACCGGCCGCTGTGGCGGTGGACATCCTCTTCGCGGAGCCCGACGAGCGGTCGCCCGCCGCGCTGGCGCGCCGACTGGGGGCGCTGACCGGCCGTCCCGAATTGAACGCGCTCGCCGCCGAGTTGACGGACTATGATGGCAACCTTGCTGACGCAGAGACCGGCGTGCCGTTGGTGCTCGGCTATGTGCTGAGCCCCGAACCATCCCAAAACTTTCCGCACACGCCTCTGGCAATAAGGGGCTCTCCCTCCTTTGATGGTCTTTGGGGGGCTCCCGGTGCGGTCGGTCCTATCCCCACTCTGGCGGGGAACGCCAGGGGTATCGGCGCCCTGTCATTGCCGGCAAACAGTGATGGGGTAGTCCGATATGTTCCGCTCTTGGTTTCAGTCGGTGGAAATATTCTGCCGGGTCTTGCGCTGGAGGCCGGTCGATTGGCGCGAGGGACGGCCTCTTACCTGCTCGATTCCAATCCTCCGACTCTCGTAACCGCGGATCTAAGAATTCCTTTCCCCGACAATGGACTCCTGCGGCTGCTGCCGATCGCCCCGCAAATGCGAGCCGCGCGAACCATTTCCGCGGTCGATATTATCGATGCCCCCGAGGTTGCCGCACGCCTCGACGGCGCGGTGATCTTCGTCGGAGGCTCTGCGCCCGAGCTCGGCGGCCTTCGTCCCACGGTGACCGACGCACTGACCCCATCGGTTCAGATACAGGCGGACGCCATGACGCAGATCTTTGCCGGGCGCTTTCCTCGTCCGCTGGCCCATGCCGGATCGGTCAATATTCTGCTGATTTTCGGCCTGGCCCTAGTCTCGATCTTCACGGCCACCCGGCTCGCTCCGTGGGCCGGCATGCTCATCTTCCTCGGCGCCATTCTGCTCGTTTGGACGGCCGCGACCGTCGGCTCGATCGTCAGTGACCGTCTGACGGACCCGCTCACTCCTTCCCTCATCGCGGCGGGCGTCTTCGTTGCTGCTTCGGTCACGTCATTCGGACTCGCTCATCGGCGCGAATTGCTCGTCCGGCGGCGGTTCGAACAGCGCCTCGCCCCGGCGATTGTACGGCGTATCGTCGATAACCCTGCGCTGGTGAAGCTCACGGGCGAGCGTCGAGAGATCACCTCCCTCTTCACCGACATCGAAGGTCTCACCTCGATGACGCATCGCGCCGATCCGCAGGAGCTTGTGGGGATGCTCGATGTATATTTCGAGAGGATAACCGCGATTGTCGTGGCGCATGGCGGAATGGTCGACAAGATCGTTGGCGACGCGGTTCATGCCATGTTCAATGCGCCCATCGATCTTGCGGATCACCCGCAACGGGCTCTCTTATGCGCCGTCGAAATCCGTCAATGGACCGAAGCCTACCGCGCCGCTCCGGCATCCGCCTCGCTTCGTCTCGGACGCACGCGGATCGGCATCGAAACGGGGGACGTTGTCGTCGGTGACGTGGGGGTTCAGTCGAGGCTCGATTACACGGCCTATGGTGACGCGGTGAACACGGCGGCGCGTCTCGAAGCCGCCAACAAGGAACTGGGGTCGTCGATCTGCGTTGGTCCGGCGGCTGCTGCCCGGTGTGACCCAGCATTCTTACGGCCACTGGGCATGATTTCAATACGGGGCCGCGACGAGGTTTTGGCCGTGTACGAGCCCTGGCCACCGGAAACATCGGCCGACTGGCGTGCGCACTACGTCGCGGCCTTCGGCATGATCAATGACGATCCCGCACGCGCGTCAGCCATGTTCACGATGCTTGCCGAACAGCGCGAGGATCAGGTTATTACGCGGCTGATCTCTCGGCGGCTCGGCGGCGCCGTGTCAACTTAGTCTGAGCCGTCGCATGGCAGATCATTTGATCTTTCCGCGCGCTGCGACGCGCCAGATCGCCTCGATGCGCCCGTTCCGGGTACCGACGATCTCCTCATGCAGATGCACGGTGCTGTCGGAATAGCCCACCACGAACTCAACCTTGTCGCCGACGTGCGGGGTTTCGCTGGGGTGCTTCAGTTCGATCTTCGCATGCTCCGCGGAGAGCCGCATGGTATCGATTTCGGGAAGCCCCAGAGGCTGCGGCATTGCGGCGTCATTGGGCATGGTTTTTCGGCCGGCGTCGAAAACGATCCGCGTCGGCGTCGGCCGACTGGTCACCGTCGCGAGCACCGTGAGCGCGAAGGGAAAGTCGGTGTGGTAGTCGTTGCGGTAGTGCATGTCGCTGAAGATGGCACCGCCGATCTGCACCTCGGTCACGCCGGGTTGCCGTATGCAGAAGGGAAACGTGCCGGTACCGCCGCAGCTCACGATCTCGCAGCGGTGCCCGGCTTTTCGACATGATTGCGCGCTTGCCACCAGACGTCCGATCGCCTCCGCCACCACACGCTCCTTTTCCGCGGGATCGGCAATGGTGACGGCCTGACTCTCCCAAGCCATGAGACCGGCCAAGCGAACCCCCTTCTGCTGCGCGATCGCATCGGCAAGCCGCACCACCGAGGCGCCGGGTTCGACGCCGGCTCGATTCATGCCGATATTGACCTCGATCGCGAGCTTCAGCTCCCGATCGGCGGCGCGGGCAGCGGTCGCGAGGTCGGACACGTTGGCAATATTGTCCACACCGACCACGAGATCAGCGTGCCTCGCGACCTCGATCAGGCGGCGGATCTTGGCGTCGCCGGCCACCTGATTGGCGATCAAAATGCTGCGGATACCGGCATCCGCCATGACCTCGGCCTCGCCGACTTTCGCGCAGGTGACACCGATCGCGCCTGCCGCCAACTCCATGTGCGCGATTTCCGGCGTCTTATGGCCCTTCATGTGCGGGCGCCAGCCGACGCCGTGCGCGCGGCAGGTCTCGGCAATCCGGCGGACGTTGGCATCCATGACATCGAGATCCACCAGCAGTGCCGGTGTGTCGAGGACCGTCTTGAGATTGCCGATCTGCGTCTGCTCGTTGGACATGAATACCTCCTAGCTGCCAGCGCCGGCGGTGTGCATACCAGCCGCCCAATAGGCGTGTTCCACCAACCGCAGCGTCTCGATATTGTCCTCGGGCCCGGTCTCGAATGGCGCACCGCTCCGGAGACATTCGACGAAGTGCGCGATCACGCCGTCGAAGCTCGCCTGGTATCCCTGGTCGTGATCATAGGTCTCCTGCCGTGGCCGAGGGCCGAGCAATCTCAGTTCCGTGCCGGACAACACCGCGCTGGCATTGCGGCCGATAAGTTCCAGCCGGTCACCGGTGCGCGGTGGAAAGCCGGCCGCCGCCATCGTGCCGGTTACCACGACGGGCGCGCCGCTCGCCGTTTCCATGAGAATGGTCGCGAGCGTCTCGCCTTTGACTTCGGCCAGCGTGTGCAAAGTCCGGGCGCTGACGACGCGCAACGGTCCGGTGAGCCAACGGACGACGTCGAGGTGATGGATCAGCGTCTCCGCGATCATCATTCGGGCCTCGTGCGCCATGAAGGGTTGGCGAATCAGAGCCGGGCGACGACCGCTCGCGTCCGGCAGCATGCCCGACGAAGTCATCGCCATGTTGCAGCTCAAAATCTCGCCGATCTCACCGGCCGCCAGCCATCTGCCGAGCTCGCGGTACCAGGGTCTGAAGCGCCAATTCTCGTGCACCATCAGGCGAATCTTGTCGCCAACCCGGCGCACCAGCCGCTCCGACTCCGGCAAGGTCGGTGTCATCGGCTTTTGGCAGAGCACATCGATGTCGCGCTCGGCGGCCGCCTCGACCCAAAAGGCATGCGTCTCGCGGGGTGACGCGACATCCAGCGCGTCGATGCCGCCGCTGTCGAACAGGCTCCCGGCATCGGTGTAGAATTTCGGCACCGAGAACTCCTGCGCTCGCGCGCGGGCGCGAGCGGAATCGGGATCGAAAATCGCCGCAATCTCGACGTCGCGTCCCATCTTCCGCCACGCGTTGAGGTGATAGTGGCTGATCATGCCCGCGCCTGCGAGCGCCACACGGATCGGAGTCGATCGCTTTTTGACGGGCATCATGTTGGCGTACCTCTGCTCATGCGCGGATTCATGGGGTGGTCCTCTCGATCGCCCGAGTGGTGGCCGCGTCGAAGAGATGGGCGGCGGCCGTGTCCAACATGACTGTCGTACGTTCGCCGGGGCGCAGCCTCGTCTCGCGACCGCTCCGTGCCGTTACTTCCTCCGCGGTCCCCTCGATGCTGAGCAGCAGCAACGTTTCCGCACCGAGCGGCTCGACTGCGATCACGGTCGCCGGGACCGGCCGCACGCGATCGTCTCCGGGACGCGGCGAAGCCTCATATATGTCCTCGGGGCGTATGCCAAAAAGACCTTTGCCCCCGCAAGCATGGAGCCGATCGGCGGGCCAATTGGCGGCGGGAAGGACAATGCCTCCGATGCGAAGGCGAGGGGCCGCATTCGTCTCGACGACTGCGGGCACGAGGTTCATCGGCGGACTTCCGAGAAAGCGTGCAACAAACGTGTTGGCGGGGTCGCGATAGACCGAGAGCGGCGGTCCGATCTGCATGACCTCACCCTTGTCCATGATGCAGATCCGATCGCCCATTGTCATGGCCTCGACTTGGTCATGAGTCACATAGATCGTGGTGGTGCCGATCTCATGCTGTTGGCGGATGAGCTCGTTGCGCGTGGTAACGCGCAGCCCGGCATCGAGATTGGACAGCGGTTCGTCGAAAAGGAACACCTTGGGATCGCGTACGATCGCGCGGCCGAGAGCCACACGCTGACGTTGGCCTCCTGAAAGAGCGTGCGGCTTGCGCTTGAGAAAGGGGGTCAAGCCAAGCTTCGCCGCGACGTTCCTCACGCGCCGCTCGATCTCCGGGCGAGGCACATCACGTCGGCGCAAGCCGAAGGCGAGATTGTCGAACACGTCCATATGCGGATAGAGCGCGTAGGACTGGAACACCATGGCGATGTCGCGGTCTCGGGCCGCGACGCCGTTGATCACCTTGCCGTCGATCGCGATCGTGCCGCCGGTGATCGGCTCGAGCCCGGCGATCATGCGCAGCACCGAGGATTTGCCGCAGCCGGAGGGACCCAGCAACACCATGAACTCGCCGTCGGCGACCGTGAGGCTGACCTCTTTGACCGCGAAATCGCTGCTGCCGGGATAACGCTTGCTCAGCCGGTTCAGCGCAACCTCGCCCACTAGCGCACCGCTCCCGCCGTCATGCCCTTGATCATCGTCTCCGAGAACAACGCATAGAGGAAGATGATCGGCGCAATCGCGATCATCAGCCCGGTTGCGAGCATCCCGACGTCGAGCTGGTGGCTCCCCATGAAATGCATGATGCCGAGCGGAAGGGTTCGCTTGTCGTCCTCGGTGAGAAGAACCACCGCGTAGAGGAACTCGTTCCAGAGAATGATGAAATTCAGCGTTACCGTCGTGAACAGCGCGGGCGTCCCGATCGGCAACGTGATCTTGCGGAAAATCTCGAAGTCGGAATAGCCGTCCATGCGGGCAGCATCGAACAGGTCTTGCGGGATCTGCGCAAAGAATCCCTCCAGTATGTACACCGTCACTGCGAGGTGGCCCGAGACGTAAACCAGGATCAGGCCGGTGAGCGTGTTGTAGAGATCGAATTCCAGCAGGATCTGAAACAGCGAGAGGATCAATAGTTGCGGCGGCAGGATCAATCCGGTGAGGATCACAAAGCGGACGAGACGGCTGCCGCGGAACCGGTAGCGGGCGAGGCAGTGCGCGACCATGGCCCCGATGACGGTAAGCAGCACCACGGCGGTGACAACGACGATGGTGCTGTTCCAGAAATAAGTGCTGTAGTTGGAGCGCGTCCAGGCCTCCGCAAACTTCTCCCAATGGAGCCGTGTGGGAAGGGTGTAGGGACTGGCGAAGATTTCCGGCGTCGTACGAAGGGACATCGACACAACCCAGAGAAACGGACCGCCCGAGATGATCGTATAAACCAGTACGAACAGGATCAGCGGCGAGCGGCGTACATAGCCGAACCAGAGGTGAGACGGCGCCTCCATCGTTTCAGAACTCCAGGCGATCGCGCGAGCGCAACAGATGCGTCATCGCGAATACGAAGATCAGGATGATGCCGAACCACAGCACGGCGATCGCCGAGGGATAACCCAAATCGAAGGTGTTCCAGTCAAAGGCGCGCTTGTAGACGTAAGTGGAGACCGTCTCGGTCGACCACAAAGGGCCGCCGGCGGTCATGATCCAGACCAGATCGAAGACCATCATCTTGCCGACGAACGAGAGCACCAGGAGATTGACGATCGTCGGCCTCAACATGGGAATGATGATGTAGATGAGCTTGGCAAACCAGCCGCAATTATCGAGTTCGGCGGCGCCCAGCACCTCGCTCGGTAGCGCGTAAAGCGCCGCCAGAAAGATGATCATGTTGAAGCCGAGCCACTTCCATATATGCGTCACCATCACCGACCAGAGCGCGGTGTGAGGGTCGCCCAACCAAGATTGCTGGAGTGCGCCAAGTCCGATCGACCTGAGGACAAGGTTCGCCAGGCCCCAGTCGAAATCATAGATCCAGACCCAGATGACTCCGACCACGACATAGGACATGAGCACCGGCGTGAACCACACGACGCGCAGCAGCTTCGCCATCGGCGCGCCCATAAACAAGCAGAGCGCCAGCAAGAGCCCGCCGAGCACGTCGGCGATCGTGGCGACAACCGTGAAAATCGCGGTGTTGGCGACCGCCTTCCAAAACACAGGGTCGGTGAACAGAAGCGCCGTGAAATTCGCGAGGCCGACGAATTCCTGGATGTTTTGCGGCCGAATGGTGTGAAGGCTATTCCAGAACGTTCGCAGCACCGGGTAAACGGTGAACGTCGCATAGAGCAGCAGCGCCGGCGCGAGGAACATCGCGAGGGTCAGGGGCGCGGCCCGGCGAGCGTCTACGTCCGCCTTCTGCCGGGCTCCGAGACCGAACCATGAGAGCCACCCCGGCGGCGTCACGCCGGGGCGTTCGTCTCCTCCTCCGCGATCAACCCTTGTAGCATCCGGCATTCATCTTCTTCACGGTTTCATCGACCGAAAGCAAGCCGCCGGGGAATGCGCTGTTCAGCACCTGAGCAAAGGTATCCTTGCATTCACCCTGGATCAGGTCGCGCGGACCACCGATGAAATAGTCCTCTCCCTTCTGGCGTTCCATCAGCTCCGTGAAATAGGCGGCGTGCGGGCCGCTGAACGACTTCACGTCGGCTTTGATGCCGGTTTGCAGGTAAACCGTTTCGATCCACATCTTGCCCATCTCGGGCGTCGACATCGCGTTCAGAAACTCGGCTGCGATGTCCTTGTGCTTGCTTGCGGCGTTGATGGCGAAGCTCGCGCCGATCCCCGAGGTCTTGCACTGATTGCACGCGCCGCCGTCCATGGCGGGAAATTGCATGATGCCGAGAGGGAAGTCCGAGGGCTGGCCACCTTTATCCTCCGGAACGAAGGCGCGTCCGGTGTACCAGCTCCCCATCGGCAGCATCAGCGCACCGGGCTTCGAATAGAAGTAGTAATGGGATTCTCCGAGCTTCAGCGTCATGAAGTTCTTTGGGTAGGCGCCGGCATCGACCAGCTCCTTTGTCCATGTGAGAACCGCGACAACGCGCGGATCCGCAAAGGAGAGCTTGCCCGTCCAGAGCTTGCGATAATCCTCCTTCCCGAGCTTTCGCAGCAGCGCTTCACCGACGATGTAAGCGCCGGGGAAGGGGCGGTCGCCGACGCCCTGCGCAATCGGCGTTATGCCGGCCGCCTTGGCTTTCTTCACCAGATCGAGGAACTGGCTTTGGGTGAACTGCGCGTTGGCGGGAAGCTCGACGCCGAGCTTCTTGAGCAGATCTTTGTTGTAGTAAAGCTCGTTGGTATAGGCCTCCTGGGGAATGCCGTAGGTCTTGCCGTTATGGACCCAGACCGCGCGCGCCCAGGGCTCGATGTTGTTCCAATCGACGAGATCGTCGAGCGGCGCCAAATAGCCGGCTTCGACGTACTCGGTCCAGTCGGGCTCGACGTAAAGAACGTCCGGGCCTTGCCCCGCCGGCAGCGCGGTCTTGAGCGCCGCGAGCAGCGGGTTTTTCTCGTACCATGTGATCTTGACGTGCACGCCGGGATGCGCGGCCTCGAGGTTCTTGACGGCGCGCTCGCGGAACGCAACCTTCGCGTCCTCGTCGGCCTCATGGCTCCAAACATTGATCGTCACGTCTTCGGCGCGCGGTGCAGCGGTGGTCGCGAGCAGGGCTGCGAGTGCGATCAGACCGTATTTCCAGGATCGAGCTGCGAGCATGGAGGCCCCCTTTGCATTTAGATGCGAGCTGTGGGCAGGCACACGCCATCCAAAAACCTAAATGCAATTTGCTTTTTGCCCGCCAGCTCCATTGTTAGACAACTAAGCCCTATCGATCAAATTGAATTCCGAAACCGGTATTCACTACTTTGCTGTCGCGCCCCTCTTGAAGTCGATTGCTCTTACTGCCAAATCAATCGTCAGACGCCGCCGTGCTTTGCCAGTAGCTCGCGAATGCGTGCCGCGACGATCCGATCCTCGCCATCGCGCAGCGAGTCCGGAGCGAGGGCGATGGCCAGCTTGCCGACGGGACGCACGGATATGGCGGGCGATCCCTCCTGCAAATTCCTAACCAGCGACTTCTGAAGCTCGGCGTCGCGAAACTCGATCCAAACGCGCGGGATCGGCACCGGGTGCAGCTCCGGATCCTCGGGCATGTCGAACACCCGCCGTGTCTCAATCCCCGGCGCGCCCTTGAGCATGTCGAGTACGGTCTGCACGCGGCGTTCCCACGCCGCTAGGTCCGCGCTGAAGTCGTGCTGTAAAAACCGCTCGAAGGCGGTCACCAACCCGGCGATTTCTTCCTTCCCGATTTTCATCGAGCGACCGATCGAATTCTGATTGGGGAAGGCATTGAGCGCGCAGCACTCCACCAGTTCGCGCTTGCCCAGTATCAGTCCCGAGGCCTGTGGGCCACCAATGCCCTTGCCCCCGCTGAAGATCACGAGGTCGGCTCCCTCGTCCGCGAACTTGCGCAGATTGCTGACCGGTGGCAGCTCCGATGCCGCGTCAACGATTACCGGAACGCCTCTGGAGTGCGCGATCTTGAGGACCTGCGGCAGCGGCAGGCTGTTACGCCCCTCGTGGGAAACGAAATAGACCACCGCGGCCGTCTTGCCCGAGATCGCGGCCTCCAGCTCCCACGGAAACGTGTCGCGCGACGAACCGATTTCCACGAAGCGCACGCCGGCCTGACGCACACAGCAGTCATAGTGGTTGCGCTGATTTCGGTGGACCACGACCTCATTCTTCATCCCTTCGGTATCCGGCAATCGATAGATCTTTTCCGGCGCCCTTCCCGCGACACAGGCCGCCGTGGTCACCGTCAACCCCGCCGCCGCACTATTGACGATCAAGACCGACTCCACGCCGATGAGCCGAGCGAGATGCTCACCCGCCTTGCGCAGGAGCTCCGACATGTCGACGAAGGACCCCGCCGCCTCCGCCATCGCCTTCAGCACCTCTTCATGCATCAGCGAGCCGCCGATCTTGCTGGCGCGCGCTTGCGCATTGATCAGCTTTGTGACCCCAAGGCGATCGTAGATGTCCATGTTGCTGCGGGCGCTATCCATATCGATGCTCCTGCTGCGCCTGAGCGACGGCCGATCACTCGAGCGGCAAATTCGTAGCTACCTGAGCGAGCGTCATGCCCTTCGCATCCGCTCTGCGGTGAGCCCCCGAATAAATCCATATGGCGACGACGGCAGCCACGATTCCCTGGAACAGCGGCTGCAGGAACCATGGGGTGTTCGGCACAATGAGCCCCGCATAAAGCAGGTAGAGTGAAATGGCGATCGCCGCGATGGCCATGATCGCGCCCCAGGCGCTCGATTTCATCTTCTCGGCCCAGTCGATGCCGTGGAATCTGCTGTTGAAGGCCACATTAAGCGCGCCAAGGCCGACAAAGATCAGCATCAGCAGCACGGTGAAGGAGCGAATGACGATGCCGATGGCCCATCCGCCGAAGCATGACTGAATGAGGAACAGGCTCGCTGCTCCGGCCGAAAGCAGCAGCGCGTGATCCGGGGTCTTCCACCTCGACGTATGGAGGAAGGTGGCGGGCATCACATGATCTTGCGCGAACCCGAAAACGAGGCGCGAGCACACCATCATCTGCGGCATGATGGTTTTGCCGACGATCACCGCCACCGCGAAATTCAGCGTTATCCCTATGACCTTCGGCGCGACGACGCTGATGAGTCCAGGCACCGTCGCAAGTCCCGATGCCTTTCCCTCGATCAACCCGAGCGTGGCCCACCAAGGCACCGCGTGAAAGAGGGCCGCCGCAACGGCCGTATAAAGCACGAGCGCCGACGCCCAGCCGAGGAACAAGCCCATCGGCACCGTTTTGGAGGGATTGCGCGCCTCACCGCCCAGCGCAGGCGCACCCGTGAGTCCGCCATAGGCGGCTATGAACAGGAATGTCACTGCGACGAACGTCGAGACTGTCGGCGCGACGGGATTGGCAGGGGGTGCTAGTTGCAGCTTCGTTTGAGCGGAAGCGAGGCTCGCGAATGAGCCGGGGTCCGTGGTGAACCCATACCAGACAATCACGATTACCGCGGCGAAGATCAATGCTGCGAGCGCCGTGACCATGCGGCCATAAATATGCACGCCGACGACATGCGCGGCATAGAATGCCCAGATCACCACGATGCCGAACAGCAGATGGCCGACGGGCGTCATCAGCACCGACCCTGCCGAGATGCCGGCGCTAATGAACGCCTGACCGAGGAAGGTTCCGAACACGAAGGCGATGAAACCCATCGCCGCCGTCAGCCCGACCCAATCCAGGAAACACAGAACGAAACTCACGGGCAGGCTCAAGCTTCGGCTCATCCACACATAAACTGAGCCGGCGCGCGGCATGATGTTGGAAAATCGCACGTACAGGTATACCTTCGGAATCAGAAGCAAGCCCGCCGCGAACATCGCCCAGGGCACCAGATCCTGGATACCTGGATAGACGCCGAGACTATTGGTCGAGACGTAATTGATTGTGGCGCCGTACTCGTGCGTGAGTGCCGACGCGGCGATCGCCATAACGCCCAGGGATTTGGCCAAGCGGAATTGCTCCGCCTGTTGGCCGGTTCGTTCGCTCTCGATCGTCGTATTCATGTTCCTCCCCCGCCGCTATCTCTTGGATGAAATCCGGAGACGCTTATTGACCCAGTCGCAGACCGCGATCGCTGGAGTCCATGGAGACGGACAAGCTGTTACGGTAGTGTAAGAGAAACAGGCTGACAAGCAAACCGAGATGCAAGTTCCATACTCGACTATCACCGGCCTCAACTGCTCGCGTACCGGCGCAATACACGAGGCCGATCGGCTCATGAATCTCAGTCCGGCCGGCGCTCCGCTACTCGTCTCCTATGATCTCGAGCGCGCCGCGCGCACTCTGAGACGGGAGGCGATGGACGGACGCCCACGCACCATCTGGCGCTATCACGAGGTCCTGCCGGTACGATCCCCGGATCAAATCATCAGCCTTGGGGAAGGAATGACGCCGTTGTTGTCGGCGCCGCGGTTGGGCGCGCGGTTGGGGCTCATGAATTTGATGATAAAGGATGAGGGAATAAACCCGACCGGTAGCTTCAAGGCGCGTGGTCTGTCGGTCGCCGTCTCCATGGCGCGTAGTTTGGGTGCCAAGCGTCTTGCGATCCCGTCGGCGGGCAATGCCGGCGGAGCAATGGCCGCCTACGCCGCGCGAGCGGGCTTGGAGGCGCATGTCTTCGTGCCGGCGGATGCGCCAGCATCGAATGTCGCCGAGTGCCTGCTCGCGGGAGCGAAGGTCACGCGAGTGCGAGGGTTTCTCAACGATTGCGCGGCAATCGTTGCGCAAGGTGCCGCGCGCGGCGAATGGTTCGAGCTCTCGACGTTCAAGGAGCCATATCGGGTCGAAGGCAAAAAGGCCATGGCCTACGAGCTTGTCGAGCAAATGGCTGGCGAGATTCCCGATGCAGTCGTCTATCCAACCGGCGGTGGCACCGGCCTTGTCGCAATGTGGAAAGCCTTTGATGAGATGGAGGCCCTCGGTTGGATCGGGAGCAAACGTCCGCGCTTGATCAGTGTTCAGGCCGAAGGCTGTGCGCCGCTCGTGCGTGCATACGAAGCGGGCGAAGAAACGAGCCGCCCGTGGGCCAATCCCACCACTCGCGTCCCCGGGCTGCGCGCCCCTCGCGTTCTCGCCGATTTTCTCTGTTTGCGGGCAATCCGGAACAGCGGCGGTACGGCCCTTGCGATTCCTGACGAGGCGATGTTTGCCGCCCAACGGGAGATCGGTGAGCTCGAAGGCGTTGCGTTTTGTCCTGAGGGTGCCGCATGCATCGCCGCGTTGCGCCTCTTGTTGCAGCGCGGAAAAATCAATCGCGATGAGAGGATCGTCGTCTTCAATACGGCGTCCGGATTGAAATATGTCGAGATGATGGATACTTCGGCGCCCACCGTTGATGCGGCGCCGGGTTCCCCTGCCGCCGTCTAACGGCACGGGCCAAATGTGCTTCGGTTGCTCTCGCCGGTCGCATCTGGAAAGATGTCGAGCGAGGAAACCACGATGCCCGATGGACGGACCTCACTGAGAATCCCCGGCTATTGCGCCCTGTGCCGCTCCCGCTGCGGCTGCATTTCAGTGGTCGAGAACGGTCGGTTGGTCGCGGTCGAGCGCAATCCAGAGCATCCAACCGGCGACGCTCTCTGCAGCAAGGGACGCGCGGCGCCGGAACTCGTCTACAGCCCTGACCGATTGCTCTATCCGATGAGGCGCACGCGGCCCAAGGGCGATCCCGATCCCGGTTGGCAGCGGATCGACTGGGAGGAAGCGCTTGATCATGCCGCAAAAGAGCTCACGAAGCTCAAGCTGAGCGGCGGTGCCGAGAGCGTCGCCTTCAGCGTGACCTCTCCGAGCGCCACCGGGATTTCGGACGCCATTCTGTGGATTGAGAGATTAATCAACGCATTCGGCAGTCCCAACTGGGCATACGCGACCGAACTCTGCAATTGGCACAAGGATCACGCGCGCTGCTTCACGTTTGGGGTCGGCGTGTCCGCCCCCGATTTCGAGCGAACGGGATGCATTCTCTATTGGGGCCACAATCCCAGCGTCTCCTGGCTCACGCATGCGACCGGAGCACTCGCCGCCCAGTCGCGCGGGGCACGCCTCATCGTTGTCGATCCCCGCCACGCGGGCCTCGCGAGCAAGGCGGAGCTCTGGCTGCGCGTGCGGCCCGGTAGTGATGGCGCACTCGCGCTGGCGGTTGCGGGCGTGATGATCGAGGAGGGACGGTACGATCGCGATTTTATGCGCGACTGGAGCAATGGGCCGCTGCTCATCAATCCCACTAACGCGAACCTCCTGACGGCAGCGGACCTCTTCCGGGATGGCGACGCCCGCCAACTCGTGGCCTGGGACGAAACGCGCGGACAACCCATTCTTTACGACCCCTCGACGGGTACCTACGAGACCGCCGCCGCGCGACCGGCTCTCCTCGGAAGATTCTCGGTTGCAACGCCCGCCGGAACGCTCCTCTGCGCCACTGCCTTCGAGACGTTCCGCGCGCTGTGTGCGAGTTATCCGCCCGAACGCGCCGCCGAAATCTGCTGGGTTCCCGCGGAGCAGATTCGCGCCATGGCGCGTATGCTCCATGAAAGCGGGCCGGTCGCTTACTATGGCTGGACCGGCGTGGGGCAACACACCAACGCCACACAGACCGATCGCGCGATCGCCCTCGTCTGTGCGCTCGCCGGAAGCTTCGACGCACCGGGCGGCAATGTCCTATTTGAAAAGATACGCGTGAACGATGTTCGCGGCATCGAGCTGATGCCGCCGGCGCAGAGAGCCAAGGCGATCGGCCGCGACAAGCGCCCGATCGGACCCGCGGCGGCCGGCTGGGTGACCGGGCGCGATCTCTACGACGCGATGATCACGGGAAGGCCGTATCCGGTGCGCGGCCTCGTGGGATTCGGTGCCAATCTCGTGGTCTCCCACGGTGACGGCCGCCGTGCCATCGACGCCTTGAAGAGGCTCGATTTCTATCTGCACGCGGACCTCTTCATGACCCCGACCGCCGCACTCGCGGATGTGGTGCTGCCCGTGTCCACGGCCTGGGAGCGCGAGGGCCTTCGCGTCGGCTTCGAAATCAACCAGGAAGCGGAGAGCCTGGTGCAATTGCGCAGGGCGACCGTTGAGCCGCGCGGCGAGGCGCGCTCGGACGCTGCCATCGTCTTCGATCTGGCGACGCGTCTCGGCCTCGGCAATCTATTCTGGAACGGAGACATCGACGCAGGCTACCGGCACATTTTGGCTCCCTCCGGTGTCGCGCTGGAGCGGCTCAGAGAAAAGCCGGAGGGCGTCCGTGTCCCGCTCGCCACGCGCTATCGGAAGTACGCCGGCGATGGCGTGAGTCAGGCGCCGGGTTTCGCGACGCCAACCCGAAAGGTCGAGGTCTATTCGCGACATTTTCTCCAGACCGGCCAGCCTCCGTTGCCGGAATTCGTCGAGCCGGCGACGGGACCGTTGAGCCGCCCCGATCTCGCCCAACGCTTTCCTCTAGTGCTGACCTGCGCGAAGACCGCCACGTTCTGCCACAGCCAGCATCGTAATCTTCCGCAATTGCGCCGCCACTTGCCTCATCCCTTGATCGAGGTTCATCCGCAGACGGCCGGCGCACGCGGCATCGCGGACGCCGATTGGGTCGCGATCGAGACGCCGCACGGACGCTTTCGCGCGCGTGCCCGTCTCAATGCGAACGTCGACCCGCGGGTGGTCTCGGCGCAGCATGGGTGGTGGCAGGCTTGCCGCGAATTAGGATTGTCGGGCTACGACGCGGTCGGACCGGGGAGCGCCAACTACAACGTCGCGATCGGCACGGATGCCGTCGACCCCGTCAGCGGCGTGCCGTCGCACCGCTCCTTCCTCTGCGAAATCTCCAGGATCGCGGCCAACTGACATTCTACTCCCGCAGCGGAAGCAAATGTATACTGCGGCTAGAGCCGCGGCACAGAGATGCAAGCGTGATCAAAAGCAATGAGGAGACGCGCTATGGCGAGAGCGAGAGCAAAAGCGAAGGCGAGAGGAAAAACCAAATCTGGGCGCGTCACGGCCGTGCGGAGAGCGTCGCACCGCCGGCGTGCCACGGCGAAGGCGAAACCCAAGGCGCGAGCCAAGCATAGCTTCACGGTGAGCCACCACCGCGAAGAGGATTTTGACGCTGGCCTGCGCGCGTATGCCAAATACCGCGATCTCGGCATCGCAAACGCCACCGACGGCATGGTCCAGGCCCACGTCATTCGCATGGTGCCGCCTTGCATTCCCGAGGAGGTCTCCAAGCTCCATTATCACGACGTCGATTTTCAGATGATCTACGTGCTGAAGGGCTGGATGAAGTCGGAGTTCGAGGGCCAGGGGCCGGTTCTCATGCGCGAGGGCAGCTGCTGGATTCAGCCCCCGCGCATCAAGCACAAGGTTCTCGACTACTCCGACGACTGCGAGGTGCTCGAGATCATCCTGCCGGCGAAGTTCGACACGGTGACGCTCGATTAGCGTGGAGGCTCAATCGCGGCCGCGGTAGCGCTTGCCGGCTGCCGCAGGCGAGCAGGCGTCGTTCAGCGCGGTGCGCCCGTTCGAGAATCACCGAGCAACATAGCCGTATTTTGATTTGGCAAATTCGGCCGTGATGTAGCCCTCGGCGATGTCCTCGGCAATCGCCGCCGGATCACGCATGGCCGCGGCGCCGTATCCACCGGCTCCTGAGAGGCGAAAGCTAACGACGTCGCCTTTGTAGATTTCGCGCACTTCCTTGGAGGAAAGTGCCTGCGCATTGCGATCGGGGTTGAGGATGGTGTCGGCCTTCGCGCCAGGCTCGCCTCCGAACAGCCCATAGGGCTGAAAGCGGTGACGGTCGCCTAACAGCGACAGCGTCGCTTGACTGTTCAGCAACTCGATATCCTTGCGCAGGCCGCAACCCCCTCGCCAACGTCCGGCGCCGCCCGTGTCGGCAATCAATTCCAACCGACGCACGAGTATGGGATTGTTGCTCTCCTGGACCTCGACGGGGATGTTCGAGCAATTCATCACCGGGCTCAGTGCCTCGGCGCCGTCCTTTCCGAACCGCCCGCCGTACCCGGCCAAGCCCACATCGTAGAGGACGAACGCGTCGCCGGTGCGATCGTCGATCCCGCCGATATTGGGGTTCGACCAGTGCGAAAAGGCGCCCATGGCGCGCTCGGGAAGCGCTTTCGCGAGGGCACCATTGATTGCGTCGAATATTCGGATTTGAAGCGCGGCGCGGCCGCCGGACGGAGCCGGAAAGCGCGGATTGAAGAACGAACCCTCGGGAGCCGTCACCTTGATCGGGCGCATGTTGCCGTCGTTCTGCGCTTGCAACGCGTCGCAGAATACCTTGATCGCGAAGATCGCGTAGGCACGGGTGTAGTTGATGTAGGAGTTGATGGCGGCGGGGACCGCGCCGGACGATCGCGAGAATCCCACCTCGACCGATCCCTTGCCGTCGAATGTCACGTCGACCGCGATTCGGATCGGGTCCGTGCCCGGTCCGTAATCGTCCATGAAATCTTCGAATGAGTATGTACCGGGCGGGACTTTCGCCAGTGCCGTTCGCATCGACTGTTCGGAGCGATCGAGCAGGATCTCGTAGACGCTTTCCACGATCGCTCGGCCATGGGTGCGAAATACCTGCTCCAACCGCGCGGCCGCGGTGCAGTTGGCGCTGTGCTGCGCCATCAAATCTCCGCGCACCTTTTCGGGCATCCGAACATTGCCCAACACAAGACGCAGAATGTCCTCGTCGAGACGCCCTGCACGGACGAAACGAACCGGCAGGATGCGCAGGCCCTCTTGGAATGCCTCGGTGATGCCGTGCACTTTCTGCGAGCCTGGCGCAGCGCCACCCATGTCCACCTGGTGGGCCGAACACGCGACAAAGCCGATGAGTTCGCCGTCCGTGAACACCGGCATCACCTGAAAGGTGTCGGGGAAATGGCCGGAGCACAGATAGGAATCATTCATCAGAATCGCATCGCCTGGCCGGAGCGTCTCCGGCGGAAAGTACGAGATCGCGTGCTTGGCGACCGCCGGCATCGATCCGAGATGCCCCGGGCTGAAATTTCCTTGAGCCACCAAGCGGGCATTGCGGTCGAAGATCGCCGTCGAAAAGTCGTCGCCTTCGCGGACTCCCTCGGAGAAGGCGGTATGTCGGAGAGTGATGCCAAGCTCTTCTGCCACCGACTGCAGGGATTTCCAGATCACCGTCAGAGTGATGGGATCGATTGCGCCGTTGTTCATGGAATCTCCGGCTTCGCGATTTCGATGATGAGATTGCCTTGTGCCGACAGGCGCCCGACGTCGTTTGGCAGCAGTAGCGCGGTGCAATCGGGGTCTTCGATGATGGCGGGACCGACGATCGAACCTTCCCGCACAAGTGCGAGGCGATCGAGCACGCGAGTCTCCGCAAACCCGCCAGCCTCGGGAAACCAAGCGCGCCGGAAGCCGCGCCGACCGGGTCCGACGGTATTGCTCGATGGCGCGAATCCCGGCCAGCGATGCGCGGTGGCCATAGTCGCCACCAGCGCCCAGTCGATGCCCTCCACCTCCGCGGTCGGATCGCTCCATTTGTGCCTGCGCGCGTAGCTCTCGTGAAACGCTGCCGCCGCTTTCGCACCGTAGCCGGAACCGATTTTGCCCTCGGGTAAATCGACGTGAACTTCGAAACCTTGACCCGAATATCGCATATAAGCGTAGCGCGACCAGCGGACCTCGCCCTCAAATCCCAGATGTTGCAGGTCGCGTCGCGCTCGCGCCTCAAGCTCGGCGTAGAGTCTGGCGAGCGCCTCGTCTGGAGACGGGATCATGCGCAGGACGCGCGTCACCGAAACATCAATACGGGCATCGGCCTGGAGAAGGCCAATCGCGGACCCGACACCGGCGCCGAACGGGACGATCACCCTGGGCACGCCGATCGAGCGCGCAAGCCGCGTTGCGTGCAGCGGACCGGCTCCGCCAAACGCCACCAATGCGTTCCCCCGGGGATCGCGGCCGCGCTCAACCGAGACCAGGCGCAACGCATGTTCCATATTGGCAGTCGCGACCAGATGAATACCCCAGGCCGCTTCGCCGACAGAGAGCCCCAACGGGGCCGCGACGGCAGTCGCAATGGCGGTTTCCGCGGCCTTGGGATCGAGGACCATGGCACCGCCGTTGAAGTAGTCCGGTGCGATGTAGCCGAGAGCGACGTTGGCGTCGGTGACGGTCGGCTGCGTGCCGCCGTAGCCGTAGCATGCGGGACCCGGATCCGCCCCCGCACTTTCGGGTCCGACGACGATCATGCCCATGTCGGTGCGCGCGATGCTTCCGCCACCGGCGCCGATTTCCAGCAGCTCGACCGCGGGCACGTTGACCGGGAGCCCGCTGCCTTTCTTGTAGCGAATGGGATCGATTTCGAAGGTGGGGACGATAGCCGGCATTCCCTGTTCGATCGCGCCTACCTTCGCGGTCGTGCCGCCCATGTCGAACGTCAGCACATTCTCGAATCCCTCGGTGCGTCCGACTTCGGCGCACATGAGAACACCGGCCGCGGGTCCGGACTCCACGATGCGGATGGGGTATTGGCGTGCGACCGCCGGCGACACAAGGCCGCCCGAGGATTGCATGACGAACAATTGGTGGCGAAAGCCTCGCGCCGCCAACTTACGTTCCAGGCGTCCAATATAGTGATCGACGATCGGCTTCACGTATGCGTCGACAACAGCGGTGTTGGTCCGTTCATATTCACGGTATTTGGGCGAGACATCGGACGAGACCGTCACGAGCAGTTCAGGCGCCCGCTCCCGAATGCGATCGCGTATCCGGCGCTCGTGCTCGGGATTGGCGTAGGCATGCAATAGGGACACCGCCACGCTCTTACGGCCATCGGCGCGTAGCGCATCGATCGCGCGATCGACCGATGCAATGTTCAGCGGTGTTATGACTTGCCCATCGTGGCCGGTACGCTCCTCGATCTCGTAAATGTGCCGGCGCTTCACGAGCGGAGCGGGTTTGTCGAGATAGAGGTCGTAAGTCTCGTAGCGTTTCTGGCGTCCGATGATGAGGATATCGCGGAAGCCCGCCGTGGTGATCAGGGCGGCGGGAGCTCCCTTTCGTTCAATGATTGCATTGGTCGCGACCGTGGTGGCGTGCAGCACGGTGTCGACGGCGGCGAGTTCGATGTCCGCTTGTGCGAGCGCAAGCTTTAGGCCCGCCGCCACCGCCTCGGCCGGGTCTTTGGCGGTGCTTGGGACCTTGAGCGACCATATGCGTCCGGTGGCATCGTCGTGGAGAACGAAGTCGGTGAAGGTTCCGCCGATGTCGAAAGCCAACCGAATCATCGCGCCCACCGCTCAGTCTTTTCCAAAATGCCTCCCGGGTTTTGTCCCACACTCATGGGGTGGAGAGTCGCCGGGCCGTTGGAATATCGTAACATCAATATCTGTTGACAGGACAATCGGCCTCGCTCTGGAATACCGCACGCTCGCCGTTGATCGATAGAGCGAAGGTTGCCAACCAACCCAAATGACCCCCTAACGCGCGATGCGATTGCCGCAGTGAGGTGTTTCCGATGAGCGCTCCACTTCCCAATTCACCCGGTGCACGGGACGTCGCCTTCCACATTCACCCGCAGACCAACCTGCGCAAGCTGAGGGAGGAGGGTCCGCTCGTCATTGCGCGCGGAGAGGGCTGCCGCATTTACGATGATGCAGGCAAGGATTACATCGAGGCCGCCGCCGGACTCTGGTGCGCATCGCTGGGATTCAATGCCTCGGAACGGCTCGCGCGCGTCGCTTACGATCAGATGAAGCGGCTCGCCTACTATCACACCTTTCGCCAGCGCGCTCACCCAGCCGTCATCGATCTCTCGGAGAAGCTGCTGTCGATCGCGCCCAAGACCATGTCGAAGGCGATTTTTCAATGCTCGGGCTCGGAGGCGAACGACACCGCGATCAAGCTGATCTGGTATTATCATCACGCCATCGGCAAACCGCAGAAGACCAAGATCATCGGCCGGAAGAGCGCCTACCACGGCAATACCATCGCGGCGGTGAGCGTTTCCGGAAAACCCGACATGCACGCGGATTTCGGTTTGCCGCTGCCGATGATGCGGCACACCGAGTTTCCGCACTACTACCGCTTCCACAGGGATGGCGAGAGCGAAGAGGAATTCGCGACCCGCATGGCGGACGCGCTGGAACAGCTCATCCTGGCGGAAGGGCCGGAGACGGTGGGCGGTTTCTTCGCCGAGCCGGTGATGGGTGCCGGCGGCGGGATCATTCCGCCAAAGACCTATTTTGAAAAAATACAGCAGGTGCTGCGCAAGTATGAGGTGCTCTTCGTCGCCGATGAAGTGATTTGCGGCTTCGGGCGGACCGGAAATTGGTGGGGCAGCGAGACGTATTCCATCGAGCCGGACATGATGTCTTGCGCCAAGGCGCTGTCGGCTGCATTCCAGCCGATCTCGGCGTTGATGGTAAGCGACAAGATCTACCAGGCGATGCTGTCGGAGAGCGAGAAGCAGGGCGCGTTCGCCCATGGCTACACGCATTCGGGTCATCCCGTCTCCGCGGCCGTGGCCTTGGAAACCTTGCGCATCTACGAGGAGATGGACCTGCTCGGCCACGTCCGCCGCAGCGGCGCCTATCTCCGCAAGGAACTCGCGAAATTCGCGGAACACCCGCTGATCGGCGATGTCCGCGGCGTGGGTCTGATGTGCGGACTCGAAATCGTGCGGGACAAGGCGTCGCGAACCCCCTATGCGCCGGTCGGCCGCGTGGGGGCACTGATCGATCAGCTCGCCAAGGATCGCGGATTGATCTTGCGCGTCATCGGCGATCGCGTGGTGTTCACGCCGCCTCTGATCATCGACGAGGCGGAGATCGACGAGATGCTGCGCCGTTTCCGCGGCGCGCTGGACGACACCTGGTCGGACCTGAACCGCGCGGCCGCCTGACCGGCCAAACTTGACGCGGCATTGAACGCGATCGTCGACGCGGGCACCCCTGCGTTTGCGGGTGCTGCCAGTCGAAGCTAGACTACCGCGCTTCGATCTCTGAAGGGGCTCGTCGGGTGCATTCCGAAAGCTGATAGTCGCATGACGTCAAAGCGCAGCCGAGGTCGTATCCTCCTCGTCGCATTGACGATCTGGGCGCTAGCGATGGTCGTCCCGGACATCCATAGGCTAGTACGGCCCCTCGGATCCTTCGGCTTCTACTCCAATAATGACGGTCTCATCACCGACGTGCAGGGACCGTTCCGGGACAAGGCGGCATCACCTGCCTGGATCGCAGGCTTGCGCGCGGGCGACCGGCTCGACTTGGCGCAGATGCGGTGCATTCCCGTGCAAACTTTGCGATGCGCGAGCGCGCTCGCAATTTTGGGTGGATTGCGGCTTGTCACGGTGGATCGACATGCGGAGCTGGTTGTTGCGTCCTCGGACAACCGGTCGCGTCTGATTGAAATCACCGCCGCGACACGCCCATTCAGCTGGTGGGTGCTCGCGGTCTTGCCGTTCGATCAGCTCGCGGCAGTGCTTGTCATCCTTGCTGCTGCGTGGCTCGTCTGGACTCGGCCCGGCGGTTTGACGTGGGGATTCTTCCTTTACGTCATCTGGTTCAATCCCGGCCAATCCTATGAATATTATGCGCTGCTGCAGCATTCGCCCGCCGCTCTGCTGACGCAGAACATCGCCGGCGCCATCGCGCAAGGAGTAGGCTACGCCGGCTTTTTGCTGTTCGCGCTGCGCCTGCCGCAAGACCAGAGCTTGCCCCGCTGGCGACCGGTCGAGCGGGCATTGCCCGCGGTCGCCATCCTGCTTGCGGTTCTGCTCGTGCTCAGCAACGCCAATTTATTCGGTTATCCGACCGAGACCATTACCCGTCTCGGCATCCTGAGCGGGTTCCTCGTGGCCGCCGGTGCATTCGCCATCCTGATGGTACGGCGCAATGAGCAACCGCCGTTGGACTACCAGCGCTTTCGCTGGGTGATCTGGGGCTGCGTGATCGGATTGCCGGCGCTCATTCTCGCCGATATCGGACAACTGACGAACGCGCTCGACGGCATTTGGGGGAATGCGCCGCCGCGCGAGGAGGTGTGGGATCTTGTTCGCCTCGTCAACGGCGTTCTCTGCCTCTTCGTGTTCGAGGCCGTGCGAAGGCCGCGTGTCGTCAGCGTGGCGATCCCGCTGCGCCGAGTGACCATCCTCGGCCTCTTGCTCAGCGTGCCGATGCTGTTCCTGCACGAGCAGGTCGATCATGTCCGTCAAGTGATCCGAGAAAGTCTGGAGCTGCCGGGCTGGGTCTGGCCGGCGATAGCGGTGATTGTGCTCTTCCTGATCACGCGTCTGCATGAGTACGCCGTTCACCACGCCGACCGTTTCTTCAATCGCTCGATAGCCCGCGCGAGCGGTGAGCTTGGTGCGGCGATATTGCGCGCACAAGACTTTGTCTCAGTCGAGGGTTGCTTGGTAAAGGACGCCTCGACGGCGCTCGGCCTCGCCTCTGGCGCAATCTTTCGCGATGACGGCGGCGTTTTCCGGCGCAGCAGCGGCGCCATAGGCTGGGACGACCATCATGCGGCGACCCTCGATCTCGGTGACCGAATCCTGCAGAACGCGCAATCGGCGCGGCCCTTCGATGTGGATGGCAATGCCGGGAAGCGCATTCTCCTGCCGGACGGGCCGATGCGGCCGGTACTGGCGCTTCCCATAGCCAATCGCTTTCGCTGTTATGCGGTCGTTCTCTATGGCGCACATATTTCCGGAAATGACCTCAACGAAGCTGAGCGCCGCATGCTCGCCGAGCTCGCCGATCTGGCGGCCGCTGTCTTTACCAAGCTGGACTATGAATTGCTGCAGCGTCGCGTGGCGTCGCTGGAGCTGGAGCGTAAGACCATGATCCCCGCATCTGCTCCAACCAGATCAGCCAGTGGGGCGTGAACGCGGCTCGCTCCCCGGTCCAGGCCGCAGAAGCGCCGGCTCCATGCGCTCAAGTTGATCGAGTGGAATATGGCAGGCAATACGGTGACCGGCGGCAGGCTCATGCACCGGCGGCTCGACGTCATCACAGATCGTCCCAACGCGACGCGGGCAGCGCGGGGCAAATCGACACCCTTGGCCAGGCTCGGGGGCCTCCATAGGCAGGCGGATGCGATGCTGCGCGCGCTCGCGTGCACCCACCACCGGAACCGCCGAGAGCAGCGCTTCGGTGTAGGGGTGGTAGGGCGGCTTCAGCACTTCCTCGATCCCGCCGCTTTCCATGACGGCACCGCCATACATCACCACGACGCGGTCGGCGAGATGCGCGATCACGGAGAGGTCATGCGAAATGAAAAGGTAGGTGACGCCGACGCGATCGCGCAGATCGGCGAAGAGGTTGAGGATCGCGGCTTGGACCGAGACATCGAGCGCGGAAACCGCCTCGTCGCACACCAACAGGTCGGGTTCGCTCGCCATCGCGCGCGCGATGCTGACGCGCTGCTTCTCGCCGCCCGAGAGTTGATGCGGATAGCGATCGCGATAGGCAGGCGAGAGGCGCACGAGATCGAGGAGAGCATCTATTCGCTGATCGAGCGCCGGGCCGCGCAACCCCCCGAAGAGAGATAGCGGGCGCGCGATGATCTCACGCACGCGCTTGCGCGGATTGAGTGAGCTGTCGGGGTTCTGGAAGACGATCTGAGCGCGCCGTCGGAACTCCGGACCGGGCAAATCGGGAACTTCCCTCCCTACGTATCGAAGGTGCCCTCTGTCGGCCCGGATAAGTCGCAGCAGCAAGCGCGCCAAGGTCGATTTTCCCGACCCGGATTCGCCGACGATCCCCACGACTTCGCCCCGCGCCGCAACAATCGAGACCCGATCGACGGCGCGGATCTCCCGCGGCGGTTCAAGGCGGGGCCATCCACGCGCCAGCGACAGCCGGCTCAGCAGACCGCCGAGCAGAAAGGTCTTGCTCACCTCGTCCGCCTCGAGAACCGGCGGCCCGGCTCGGAGACGCGGTTCATGCGCGGCTTCTTCCGATGGCCAAGCGGCGTCGGAAAGAGCTTGGGCCCGATGACAGCGGACGGCGTGCCTTTCGCCCAAATCAAAGAGCATCTGTGGTGTGGCGCACGCGGAAACCATGAAAGGACAGCGCGATGCGAAATTGCATCCGTGTATGGGTTGCGTCAGATCGGGGAGCCCGCCGGGGATCGGCACAAGACGCCGCAAACCGTGCTCGATGCGCGGGATCGCTCCGAGCAGCCCCTTGGTATAGGGGTGAGAGGGGGTGCGAAACACGCGCTCGCTCGAGCCGCGCTCGACGATGCGCCCGGCGTACAGCACCGCCAAATCATCGCAGACCCGCTCGACGACCCCAAGATTATGACTCACCAGCAGAAGCGAGAGACCGCGACGCACGCGCAAATCTTCGACCAGATCGAGAATCTGCGCCTCGATCGTGACGTCCAGCGCCGTCGTCGGTTCGTCGAGCAGAAGCAGCTCCGGCTCGCATGAGAGCGCCATCGCGATGAGCGCGCGCTGTTTCATCCCGCCCGAGAGCTGATGCGGGTAGGCCGCGGCGATCTCGCGCGGGCGCCGCACGCCGACCTCGCCCAGCAGTGCGATGGCGCGCTCGATGGCGGCCTCGCGCGGAAGACGGCGATGCGTCATCAGCGGTTCGGCGATCTGCAGACCGACCCTGAGCGCGGGGTTGAGCGCCGCACCCGCATCTTGGAATACCACGCCGATGCGGTCACCGCGCGGTATGGGCGCACCGATCAGGCTTTGGCCCTGAAAGACCAGGGCGCGCGCACTGATGTCGGCCCCCGCTCCGAGGAGGCCGAGCAGAGCGAGGATCACGCTGCTCTTCCCGGAGCCCGACTCGCCGACGAGGCCGAGCGCGCCGCCGGCGGGAACCGCAAAGGAGACATCGTCGAGCGCCAATAGGGGGCCGCGCGAAGTCGCGTAGCGAAGGCTTAGCCCATCCACTTCCAGCACGTTCATTTGCCATACCGCGCGGAAAAGGTGGGATCGAGCGCTTCGCGCAAGCCTTCGCCGAGCAGATTGACGGAGATCAGGAGGATGCAGAGCACAACGCCCGGCGCGAGCCCAATCCACGGCGCTTGCTCGATGAAGGGGCGCGATTCCGCAATCATCAGGCCCCATTCGCTCATCGGCGGCTGCGCGCCGAGCCCGAGAAACGAAAGCGCCGAGCCGAGCAGAATGGCGAAAGTCACCCGCAGGCTGGTCTCGACAATGATCGGCGGCCAGGCATTGGGCAGGATTTCGCCAAAGAGAATATAAAACGCGCTCTCGCCACGCGCGCGGCCGGCTTCGACGAATTCCTCTCCGAGGAGACCGAGCGCCACAGAGCGCGTCACTCGCGTCATGATCGGAACATAAACGAGCCCGACGGCGACAATGGTCTTCCAGAGGCTGGGCTCGGTGATCGCAAGAATCAGCAGACCGAGCAGGATCGGCGGCACCGAGATCATCACGTCGACGCCGCGCATGATCAATTCGCCGCCGATGCCCCGGTAGTAGGCGGCGACGAGGCCGAGCGGAACACCAAGCGCCAGACTGATCGCGCTTGCGCCAAATCCCATCAGCAGCGAGTAGGGTGCGCCCGCGAGGATACGCGAGAGTACGTCGCGGCCGAACTCGTCGGTGCCGAGCCAGTGCGCGAGGTTTGGCGCCGACAAGCGTTCTCGCACGTTGAACTGATCGAAGGGGTAGGGGGCGATCAAGGGCCCGAGCAGCGCCAGCACGATGAACAGCGCCACCAAGGTGGCGCCAATCGTGAGATTTGCCGGGAGCCTCCGCCCCGGCGATGCGACGGCGATGCTCACGCCACGCTCGCGCGATAGCGGATGCGCGGATTGACCCAGGCGTAGAGCAGGTCGGCCACGAGATTGGCGAGCGCATAAACGGCCGTCACCACCATCATGCCCGCCTGCAGCAGCGGCAAATCGCGGTGCTCGATCGCGTAGATCAGCAAGCGTCCCAAGCCCGGGTAAGCGAACACCGTCTCCACGACCACCACGCCGCCGATGAGAATGCCGACATCGACCGCGAGCACGGTGATCGCCGGCATGAGCGCGTTCGGCAGCGCGTGGCGGCGGAGCACCAGCCGCTCGGGAAGACCCTTGGCGCGCGCGGTCAGCACATAGGTCGAGCGCAGAGCCTCCAGCATCGAAGAGCGCGTCAGGCGCGAGACATGCGCGATGAGACCCAGCACCAGCGTCATGACCGGCAGCAGGAGATGCGCGGCCCAGCGCCATAAGCCGCTCTCGGCGATCGGCGCATACCCGGTGGCCGGCAGCCAGCCGAGCCAAGCCGAGAACAGGATGATCGCGAGGATCGCCCAAAAGAACTCCGGCACCGCGATGAAGAAGTATTGCAGCAGCGTGAGCAGGCGATCGCTGAGCTTGCCGCGATGCGTCGCGGAATGCGTGCCGAGCCAGATGCCGATGAGCGCCACCAAGGTGATCGCGATGCCCGCCAATAGCGCCGAGCGCGAGAAGGCCTCGAGGATCAGCGGTCCCGCGGCTCGCTGCATCACGATCGAGCGGCCAAAATCGCCCTCCAGAAGGTGCATCAGCCACCGGCCGTACTGCTGGTACCAGGGATCATGGAGTCCCAGCAGTTGCTCGACCTCGGCGATCTGCCGATCGGTCGCGAATTGTCCGAGGATTGAATAGGCGACGTTGCCCGGCAGCAGTTGAGTGATGCCGAAGATGAGCACCGACATCACCCAGATCACCAACACGACGTAGCAGAGACGCTGCAGCGTGTAGGCGATCACCGCCGAACCCCTATGCCATCGTCAAACGCGCAACTCCGCCGCGTCGATCGGCGAGGAAGAGTCGCTATGGAGCAATGCTCGCCTGCCGCAGATCGAACCATCGCATCGGATGTGTGGCGACACCCTGAACGCTTTTGCGATAGGCGCAGATGAAATTGACGGCATAGGCGATGAAACCCGGCTGACCCTCCGAAAGATATTTTTGAAAGGCCAGGTACAGCGGCTTTTGCTCGTCGGGATTGCCGGTGAGCCGGGCCTTGTCGAGAACTTCGTCGACGCGCGGATCGGAGAAATGCCAAAGCCTCACGTTCCATGAACCGTTGGTGTGGAAGAACGCGTAGACGCTGGTGTCGATCGTGGGACGGGCAAAATAGCCATCGATGTAGATAGGCGCCTTGCCCGAGACTTCCGCATCGTATTGCGAGAACGGGACGGTCTGAATCTGAATGTCGAAGCCGCCGGCCTTCGCCAATTGCTGCAGTGCGACGCCGAGCCGCTCGCGCACGGGACGCCCTCCCGGCACGATGAGGTTCACCTTGACGCCATTGGCGTACCCCGCTTCGGCCAGCAGCTTCCGCGCTCCCTCCGGATCGGCTTTGTTGAACCCGATCTCCTTGTTGAAGAAGGGATGCGTCGGAGGAATGGGGCTGTGGGTCGGCGCACCCTGGCCGAACAGTACGATCTCGACGACGTCGCGCTTGTCGACGGCCATCTGGAAAGCGCGCCGGACACGCACGTCGTTGAAGGGAGGTATCGAGTTGTTCATGATCGCCGCGTCCCAGGATGGCGTCGGCACGCTGTCGACGCGCAGGTCGGCGATCTCGGATAGCGGCTTCACCTGATCGGGCGGCAGATCCCAGATGATATCGATGTC
The DNA here is from genome assembly GCA_035517495.1 of Allostellaceae bacterium. GTDB lineage: Bacteria > Pseudomonadota > Alphaproteobacteria > ATCC43930 > CGMCC-115725 > DASZHJ01. The sequence goes on from DATIYT010000025.1 coordinate 29,493, forward strand.
ACCGGCCCTGAGCGCCGCGACCCGCGCGCTCATCTCGGGAATGATGCGGAGCTCGACGCCGGCGAGCTTGGGAGAACCCGCCTCCCAGTAATCGGGATTGCGCTCCAGCACCATTCGGTCGCCTGGCGTATAGCTCTTGAAGCGGAACGGTCCGGTGCCGATGGGATGCGTCGGCAGCTCGCCAACGAGGTCCTTGGGGACGATTTTCACCTGGCGATCCGAGAGAATATCGGCAAAGCCGCCGTAGGGATATTTGAGATCGAAGCGGACGGTATAGGGATCGACCGCCGTCATCTCGGCGATCATGTCGTAGTTGCTGCGCGCTGCCGACGCGGTCGCGGGGTCGAGCACCCGCTTGAAGGTCGCGATCACGTCGTCGGCCGTCATCTCGCGCCCGTTATGGAATTTCACGCCGTGGCGGAGGTGAAAGGTCCACGACTTCAGATCCTGTGTGTACTCCCATTTCTCCGCGAGCTCGGGCTCGATCGAGAGATCGGCGCGCATTCGCGTCAAACCATTGAAGACCAGATTGTCATAGATGTATTCCTCGCCGGTCGTGGTCCGCGCGGGATCGAGATTGCTGAGCGAGGTGCCGACCGTGATCCGCAGCACGCCCTGCGCGGCGGCGCCGCACGGCTGGAGCAGTGCAACGATGCTTCCCACCAAGAATCCGACAACAGCGAGCCGCACCCAGCGCCAATTTGTCATTGCCTGCCTCCGCTTATGTATCGCCTTTGGCGCGGTCAGGATCGACCGCGCGGATCACAAATTCATCGATCGACGGAAGATACTCGTTCCACAGCGCGCGCAGCTTCGCGATCGGCGCATCCGCCCAGTCGATCCGGAGATCGACCAGGGGAAAGCGCTCGCGATGGACCGTGACGAGCACGGCCGAGCGTACGGGTCCCCGCTCGCCGCCGGCTTCCAATCCCGCCTCGAGCCCGCGCAACAATCGCTCGGCAAGCCGTTCCTGCGGCGCCGACTCGAAGGCCGCGACCATTGCTGGAACCACCCGGTCATTGGCAAGGATATTGCCGACCGCGACGCAATCGCGACCCTGAACCTCGCCTCGATGCGGCTTCACCAGTTTCCCCGAAAAGGCGGCCGTGCGGCCCGCGGCGTCAATGGCCGCGAGCTGCCGCCAGCCGATATGCTCGGTCGAGGCGACCAGGGCGTCCACCGTGGCGGCGGCGCTGCAGCCGGATTGGAGGAGGTCGATACCGCGCGAACCGAGGCGCGGATCGGTGCGATGCTGCGTCAAGACAGCACCCACCCCGGCCCGGGCGAAGGGGACCCGCGACCCCACGGCGATGCTGGAGGTGGAGACTGCGGCGCCAAACTCCCCGGTGCGAGCGCAACGGCCGGCGATGGAGAAGGTCATGGTACTGGCCTCGGGTTTCCCTGCACGAAGCCTAACGCCGCCACCGTGGGGCCCGTCGAGTCTTTTCTGATGCCTCCGTCAAACCGCGGCAATCACGTGGCCCACCTGCTCAGCCGTCAACGGTTCAATATCCGCCTCGCTCGCGGCGAGCACCAGCGCGGATGCGGCGGCGGCGGCGCTCTTGAGCTCGCTCGGATCGACCTTGTCGGGGGTGTCGCCCTCGGTCAGCAGGAAGCGCAGATTGGAGCCCGGCTCGTCGAGCCCGCAGCAGAGACGCAGCGCCGGAATGCCGGCGCGGATGAAATTTGCGTGGTCCGAATTGCCCATGAACGGCCGGTGTACCCGAATTCCAAGGCCGTGGGCGGCGTTGGTCCGCCCCACCAATTCCTCGGCAATGGGGATGCCGCTGGTTAGCGCGGCGAGCCGGCGTGCGCCCGCGACGGAATCGAGGTTGACGTTGAAGGCGAGGCGGCGACGTTCGCCCTGAGGCAGCGCCGCCAGGTGATCGCGCGACCCCAACAACGCCCATTCCTCGATGTTGAAGAGAGCAATCCGGAGGCCGCGGCGTCGGCTCGGGATGGTGTCTCTGAGCGCTGCCGCCGCAGCCAGCACGCTCACCAGCCCCGAGCCATTGTCGATCGCGCTGGCCGCGAGGTGGTGACCATCGATATGCGCGGAGAGCACCACCAGCTCGCCGCTCTTGCCGGGGATGTCGACGAACAGGTTTTCCGCATGACGGTCGAAAAAGCGGCCGGTGGTTTCGAGAGTCGTCTCGCCGACCTCGGCAAGCGCCGCAGCGGCTTCGTGGCTGATGCCCGCGGCCGGTATATCCCCCTCGCGCCCTTCGCCTGACGATCCCGTCACCAGCAATCCGCCGGAGAGGTGACAGGCGATCAGGAACCCGGCGGCGCCGGCGGCCTTGGCCATCTCGTATTTACGGCGCCGGTGGATGTGGCCGGAAGCGATCATATATTCGTGGCGCACCAGCACGATGCGCCCGGGAATTTGTTGCGCGGCAAGAGCGAAATCCGCGGGCGTGCCGCGTCCCAAATCGAGGACCTTCGCGCGGAGCCCGCCGGGAGGCGTCGCGGGCGAGCGCCCAAGCGCGCAGGCGGGGAAATGCCGGCCATCCCGCAAGGTAAAGTGGGCCGGCCCCCGATCCCAGCCGCGGTAAGGGATCGGTTCGCGGCGGACCGCACCGTGAGTGACCTCGGCAAGCCGGCGTCCCAGATATTCGCAGGCCTTCGCCTCGCTCTCCGTTCCCGCGAACCGGCCGCCCATTGCCGCGAGCGCCTGAAAATCATCGACAATTTCCCGCGAACTCCAGATCTGCCCCGCGATGCGCGCGAACTCGTTCATTGCCGTCGCTCTCCTTGGACCGCTGCGCCGGAGGAATGCTAACATCTCGCGGGAAAGCGCGTCACTGACCGAAGGGAAGCGATCATGACCGGCATCGCGCGTCGATTGGCGGAAGATCTCGAGCGCCAATTACCGGAGCTGCTCAGCCTGCTCGAACGTCTCGTCAACATCGACAGCGGCTCCTATCACGCGAGCGGCGTCAATGCCGTGATCGACTTGGTGGCAGGCGAGTTGACAAAACTTGGCTTCACCATCGAGCGCACGCCGATTGCCGGACGTGGCGACCAGATGACCGCTCGACGCGCCCTCGGCAGTGGCCCTCGGCTTCTGATCCTCGGTCATGCGGATACGGTCTGGCCTGCCGGAACCGTCGCGGAGTGGCCGTTCGCCCGCATGGATGATCGCATCACCGGCCCCGGCGTCGGAGACATGAAGGGCGGCGTGATCTCGGCGGTATTCGCGCTTAAGTGCGTGCTGGCTCAGCGCGTTCAGGGATTCGGCTCCTGCACCTTCCTCCTGGTTCCCGATGAAGAGCTCGGCAGCGTGCAAAGCCGCCAATGGGTCGAAAGAGAGGCGGGTGAGGCCGATATCTGCTTGACGCTAGAACCCTGTCGCCCCGGCGGCGGCGTGGTCACGGGGCGCGGGGCTGTCGGTGCCGTGATCGTGCGCGCATCCGGCCTCTCGGCGCACTGCGCGGCGGCCCCGGAAAAGGGCGCGAGCGCGGTGCGCGCCCTGGCGGGGCTGGTCGGAGAGCTGGAGGCACTCTCGGATCATGCGCGAGGCGTCAGCGCCTCCGTCGGTATCTTGCGCGGCGGCGCCGCGCGACAGGTGGTGCCACCCGATGCCGAGATGCACGTCGACCTGCGGGCGCCGGATGCGTCCAGCGCGGAGGCTCTGTTGCAGAGCGTGCGAGCAATCGTCGGCCGCCCGGCATTCGACCGGCGCATCACATTGTCGACGAGCGGCGGAATCAGCCGTCCCGCTTTTCCAAAGCGACCCGGCACGGAGAAACTATACGCCGCCGCGCAAAAAATCTGCGCCGAGCTCAACACGCCGATATTCGAGGTGACATCGCGCGGCGGCTCCGACGGCAGCTTCGCCGCGGCGCTCGGCGTTCCTACGCTGGATGGGCTCGGCCCCATCTGTCATGACAGTTGCAGCCGGCGCGAAACGGTGGAGATCGCCAGCATCGTGCCCCGCGCGGCGCTGCTCGGCGCCTTGACGACTGTGGCTACCCACTAGTGTGGCTGATTTGAAGTTCCTCCGATCACCGCCGGCCGCTCGGAGAGGAACTTCAAATCCGAAGGCCACACTAGCAATCCATGAGTTGCTAGTGTCCCCATGATTCCGAAGTTCGCATCTGAGCTTGGCCGTTTGGTCATGCGAACTTCGGAATCGGGACACTAGCCCGTCAGTCGGCCGCCGATACCCGCTCGCGCCGTGGCTGCTCCGCCGCGCGATCGAAGTAACCCGCGCGCGCGGCGGAACCGATGAAATTGACGATCAGCCGACCGGCGGTCAGGCAGGTGATGCGATTGACGTCCAGGGATGGCGCGATCTCCACGATGTCCATGCCGACAACCCGCCCCTTGCGCACGAGACCGTGGATGAGCGTCAGCATCTGATCGTAAGTGACGCCACCCGGCGCCGGCGCCATCACCGCCGGCATGACCGCGGGATCGACGCCGTCGGCATCGATGGTGAGGTAATAGCGCCCGCCGTCGGGAATTCGATCCAATACGGCGCGCATGCCGATTTCGTGCAGTTCGTGGGCGGGAATCAGGTGAGCGCCGTAGGCGCGCGCCGCCCCGACTTCCTCGGCACGCGCGCTGCCCTGGCCGCGCAGTCCGATTTGGAAGATCGCGTTGAAATGCGGCATCTCTGACGCGCGGCGGATCGGACTGGAGTACCCCTCGCGCACCCCATTAACCTCGTCGCGCCAATCGAGGTGCGCGTCGATGTGCACGAGGGTGATTGGACCTTTGCCGTCGAGAGCGCGGAAGACCGGGATCGGCACGCCGTGATCGCCGCCGAGAGTGATGAGCAACGCTCCGGAAGCAAAGATTTTCCGGGCTGCTTGTTCGGCGCGCGCATAGTGACCGGTAAGAGCGCGGGGATCGGCGATCACATTGCCGCAATCGACGATCCGAACGTCACGGCCGGCCAGGATCGGCCCACCCAAATCGAAGTCCCAGCGCTCGCGGCCCCGACAGAAGCGGTCGCTGAGGGCGCGAATGGCGTCGGGCGCACGCGTCTGGTCATTGGTTACTTCGTCGATCGAGTAGGGATCGCCATAGGGAATGCCGAGGATCGCGACATCGGCCTGGAGCGCATCGAGATCGGTAATGACCGGCGCGCGCAGAAAGCTTCCCGGTCCCTGTGCCGGTGATTGGGTTAAAAACATGGGCATGGGAACCTCCCGTGGAAAAACGGTGCGCGGTCGTCACTTTGGGAAGATCCTATAGGTACTGCGACCATGACCGCTACTGCGGAAATCGTCGTCGCTCGGAAGCGATCTTGCCTCTCCTGGACGGCCCGGAAGGGCGACATTAAGCTGCCGAACACTCTCAACAGGCCAAGCGTGCCGCATCGAGGGTCGGTGCCGCAACGTATCGAGAATTGGAGGAGACGGAGATGACCGATTATCCGGATTGGCCGACCATTGCCAACTCGCACCGCGTCCGGACCAAAAGCTACCCCCGTCTCGCGGAGGATATGCCGACGTTCTTGGGGGTTCCGGTGGCGATCTCTGCCAAGGATCTCGCGGGTGCGGACGTTGTCATTATCGGCGCCCCCTTCGCGGCAGGTTGGGGGCCGCAATACTCTGGCGTTGACAAAGAGCTATGGCTCGCGGGACCGAAACGGGTCCGCCAACAGTCGATCCGCTATACCGGTTACGTGCAGGATTTCGATCTCGACGTCTTGGAAGAGCTTAGGATCGTCGACTACGGCGACGCCGAGATTCCTCCTGAAGCCAATTACGTCGCCACGGTCGAGAACATCTTGCGTGCGCAAGCCGCGGTCGAGGCTAAGGTGAACGATGTCCTGGACGCCGGTGCCATTCCGATCGTGATCGGCCAGAACTCCCCCTGCGGCTCCTATGCGATCGGCAAACCGATTGCCGAGCGCGCGAAAGGCAATGTAGGGGTGATCAGCCTCGATACCCACTGGGACTCTCGCCCGATCGATTGGGCGACAATGGATCCGCGCATTGCGGGTTCCGGAAATTGGAAGGCGAAACTCTACGAGTTCCACAAGAATGTGACGGTGCCGAACCTCGTGGAGATCGGCGAACGCGGCATGCTCGAGGACAAGACCTATGTCCGCCGTTTCGTGCGGGAGGGCGCGCATTTCATTCCGATGTGGCGGATCCGCGCGGAGTTCGGGCTTGAAGGCGCGATCAAGCTGCTGAGCAAGGCCTACGAAGGCACGAGCGACGTCTACGTTCACTTTGACATGGATGTGCTTGGTGGCGCTGGCCCCGCACCGGGTGATCTTCTGGGTGATCTCGCCGAGCCGATCGGGATGACCGACTATGAGGTGATCCGTATCTCCCACGAAGTGGGGTTGCGCGGTCTCTCGGGCCTGTCATTCATCTGCATTCCGCCGGGATCGGCGGTGACCTATCGCACGATCGTTTATGTCATCACCTATCTGCTCGCGGGACTCGCGATCAGCCGGCGCGAACCCAAAACGGCCCGGCCGCGGCGCGCATCCGCCGCAAGGAAGCGCAAGTAGCGTCTGCCAAAAAGGACAACCGCTGGTCGGCGGCAACTCGGCCGTCGCTCCCCTGCGACCTCGATTTTTATCGGTCTCCGTCTCCACCAAACGGCTGATGCGGGGCAGCACGGGACGCCTAGATTGGTGCGCACGAACGAGATCATCCACGCCCAGGAAGAGAAAACCGACCGTCCTGAGGGACGCAGGAAGCGATGACCGCAATCAAAGCGTCATCCCTGGTCGGTTGCGGCCCACCACTGCTTCCTGCCGGCGCGAGTGCGGCCGTTACCGATCCAAACCTCTCGTCATCAGGCAGAAATGATGACGGAGCTATCAGAGCGTGAGGTGCATCACAGGAGGACGGCAGTCACCGGTCCTATGTTCATTGCGATGAAGCAAGGAGGGTCCCATGTACGCCAGTCGGAGTCTCCGCTATCGAATGCCCATCTCCCGGACACGCCACCTTCCCTCCAGTCTGGTACTGGTCGTGGTGTTCAGTCTCGTGGGGCTCGCTACTTCTGCGATCGTCGCGATCTCCTATCCGGAATCACCGACAACCGTCACCGAAATATTCGGTCCTTGAGCGTGTGTCGCGCGTCTATCGAGTCCGCCTCCACCAAACCATTGATGCGGCGGACTACGGATCGATCCTACGTTTGTTCACGCGGGCGGTCCGTCGGCGGCTGCGATCGCCGACCGGACCACCGGAATGTGGAAGTCTGTATAATCGCGGCATGAAGGAGACCTTCTTCGCCGATTTGTCCGGTTGGCTGACGCAAGCGGGGCTAGCCGGCACCTCTGAGAGCGATATCGTGTCGGGATTCTGCGATCGCTGCGTCGCGGCGGAGCTTCCGCTGCGTCGCGGCCTGCTGTTCATCGACACGCTTCATCCCGTCTATGAGGGCCGCCTGTATCGCTGGGGATTCGGGCCCGATGAATCGCCCCTACTGGAATATGGTCGCACCAGCCTGGAGGCGCTCGCCGCATCCGGCTCCAATCCGCGGGATGTCGAGGTCGCCGAGCAGTGGCGGCGGAGTGCTCATTACAGAATGCTGCAGACCGGTGACTCGATTTTGCGGCGGCGAATCAATGCCGCGACCACGGACGAATTCGGCATGCTGTCGGAATGGGCGGCGGCGGGAATGACCGACTACGTCGCGATCATTACGCGCTTTGCGGCGGAAGGCGTCATCGGCGAGATGGATGGGGTCTACTCGTCGTGGGGGACGGCAGCGCCCAACGGGTTTGATGACGGTCAGATAGCCGCGCTCCAGCGCATCGTTCCGTACCTTGCGCTCGCCATCAAATCGGTCTCGCTCGCGCGCATGACGGGAGCGCTGATGGAAACCTATCTCGGCCGCGACGCCGGCCAGAGAGTGCTGAGCGGACGCATCGTGCGCGGCATTGCGGAGCGCATCGACGCCGTTATTTGGTTCAGCGATTTGCGGGGGTTCACGCGGATTACCGACACCGCGCCCGAACATGTGATCCCGCTGCTCAACGACTACTCCGATGCCATCGTCTCGGCGATCAACCAGCACGGCGGCGACGTTCTCAAGCTGATCGGCGACGGCACGCTCGCCATCTTCACCGCTGAAGATCGCAATAACGCATGCAGCGCGGCGCTCTCGGCGGCGATCGCCGCTCGCCAAGGCGTTGCTGAATTGAAGAGGCGCCGTTCGGCGGAAGGCAAACCGATAACCGATATGTATCTGGGATTGCATATCGGAGACGTCTTCTATGGCAATGTCGGGAGCCGCGAGCGGCTCGACTTTACCGTCATCGGCCCGGCCGTGAATGAGACGAGCCGCATCGCGGCCATGTGTCGTTCGGTCGATCAGCCTCTTTTGATGTCGGAGGCGTTTGCCAATGTCGGAGACATCAAGCGCCGCCTCATTTCCGTCGGGCGATATGCGCTCCGTGGCGTGTCGCATCCACAGGAACTATTCACGCTCGATCCTGGTGCGTAGGCAGCCCCTACGGTCGGCGGGCGCGCAGGTGCAAAAAGAGCGGCAGTCGCTGCCATCGCTGATGCGCCTCGGAATGAACCGCGTAATCCGGGACGCTCGGCTCGCGGAGCGCCTCGACGAACAACCCTGCCTCCGCCAGCGCCTGAAAATAGCTCTCGAGCGGGCGATGTTGGCTATGGAATGTCATCGTCAGCCCGTCCTGCTCGACGGTGTCCGAGTATGGGAATGCACGAAGATACTGGCCCCTGATCACGAAGGGAGAGTCGGCATTCCTTTGTTCGAACTCGCCGGCCGAGTTGATCGGATGAACAATCGCAAAGCACAGTTTTCCGCCATGGTCCAAAACGCGCGCCATTTCCCGAACAGCAACGGGCATCGCGTCGATGTCGTGGAGCGACATGAAGGCGACGACCAGGTCCGCGCTCGCGTCCTCGATTGGAAGCGCGGCGGCGTCGGCCAATCGAATATCCATGGAGGCGTCGGACGCGCGAGCGGCGGCGACGAGGGAGGGTGACCCGTCGATTCCGATGACGCGATGCCCGAGCTTCTTGAGGTCGCGCGTCAGGCGTCCTTCGCCGCATCCGACGTCGACCGTCCGTCGTCCTGGCGCCGGCAATAGCTGAAGAAACTGGTCGCGGTGAAAGCGCCAATAGCTGTCGTGTCCGGGCGCTCGCGCCCACTCAATCCACTGACTGGCATGAGCCTCCCATTTGGCGCGGAGATTCATGAGGTCCATCCTGATGCCCTGGGTCGCGCAATACGGGCTGAATTGCCCGTTCCGTGCGCCTGCTTGATTTGTGCCCGCATATAACCGACCGTGCTACTTCTGGAACTGGTCGATATCGAACCACTTAATTCCATGTAGCTTTCGGGAGGTCAACATGCCGAGCACGACGTCGATTCCAAGTACCGATCGGGGTCCGACGGCACCAGCGCAATTCTGGCCGGTCGGTTGGTGGAAAATTGTCGACGCAAAAATCGGCATCGTCCCGATACCGATATTCCTCATCTTGGTGGCCCTGATCTGGGGATTTGCGGCCACCGGCCCGGTCCCGTCCGACATCCTGATGGCGATCGTCCTGCTGTCGATGGGCGGATTCGCGTGCGCCGAACTGGGCAAGCGCATCCCGATCATACGCAACATCGGCGCGGCGGCGATTTTTGCCACCTTTATTCCGTCATTTCTCGCCTTCAATCACCTGCTGCCGCAGTCGGTCTTGAACTCGATAACGCAATTCACCAAGGACTCGAATTTTCTCTATCTGTTCATCGCCTGCATCATCGTGGGCAGCATCCTGGGTATGGATCGAGGCGTCCTCATCAAGGGCTTCCTCAAGATCTTCGTGCCGCTCGCGGCCGGCTCGATCGTCGGATGTCTTGTCGGCACGCTCGTCGGCGTGCTGTTGGGTCTGGGCGCCTTCCATACGTTCTTCTTCATCGTGGTCCCGATCATGGCCGGCGGCGTGGGCGAGGGGGCGATACCGCTCTCCATCGGTTATTCGCAAATTCTGCATCAGGCGCAGGGCGATCTCTTTGCGCAGGTATTGCCGCCGGTGATGCTCGGCAGCCTGACCGCGATTCTGTTGTCCGGGACGCTCAACTACGTGGGCAAGAAGTATCCGCACCTCACGGGCGAAGGCCGCTTGCAGCCGGGCGAACACGACGAGCTGCAACGCGAGGAAGAGGATAGCGGCGGCATCCACGTCGATGTCACGACGATCGGTGCCGCGGTTGTAACGGCGGTCACGCTCTATTTGATTGGCGCCTTATCGCAGCGTCTCTTCAGCTTTCCGGCGCCCGTTGCGATGCTCGTCATCGCCGTGTTCTTGAAGCTCATACGCGCGGTGTCGCCGACACTGCAGCTCGGCGCCTTTCACGTCTATAAGTTCTTTTCGACCGCGGTGACCTATCCGCTGCTGTTCGCGATCGGTGTTTCGCTGACGCCTTGGGACAAGCTGGTTGCTGCCTTCAACCTCCCGTACATTCTCACCATCGTCTCGACCGTCGTGACGATCATAGCGACTGGCTACGTGGTCGGTGGTTGGCTCAAAATGTATCCGATCGATACCGCGATCGTCACGGCGTGCCACAGCGGACAAGGCGGCACCGGCGACGTCGCCATCCTCACGGCCGCCAATCGGATGCAGCTCATGCCGTTCGCCCAGATCGCCACGCGTATCGGCGGCGCGATCACCGTGACGTTGGTTCTGATCGCGCTGACGCAAATCGTCTGAGGCAGGGCGGCAGCTTTTCAAACTGTACGTTGCCGCCACTACGAACCGGCGCGAGCGATTGCTGCATCGAGCGGCCCCGCCATCGGTGTAGCGGCAACCGGAGATTCGATTTGACCCTCATATTTGGCGGTGGGACGATCAAAAGCAGATGCGACAGACGGCCCGTGACAGAAGGCGGCCGTGCTCAACAGGGAGGCTGAGATGAGAAAGGAAGCCATTTTTGCTGTGATATTGGCGGCCGCGGCAGTGCTCTCGAACGCCGCCGGTGCACAGGACAAGACCCTCTACGTGGGCGCCTACGGCGGTTCTTTCGAGCAGGTGATGCGCCAGCAGGTCTTTCCGCCATTCGAGAAGAAATACGGCGTCAAAATCGAATACGTGTCGGGCAATTCGACGGACACATTGGCAAAGCTCCAGGCGCAGAAGGGGAGCGAGCAGATCGACGTCGCGATCCTCGATGATGGTCCGATGTACCAGGCGGTGGCACTCGGTTTCTGTGCGCCGCTGACCTCGGCACCGATCTACAAGGATCTCTATGACGTCGCGACGTTCCCGTCCGGAAAGGCGATCAGCATCGGCATGGTCGGCACCGGCTTCATGTACAACACCAAGTACTTTGCAGAGCACAACTGGCCCGCGCCGACTTCGTGGAAGGACCTCGGAGATCCCAAATACAAGAAGCTGCTGGTGATCCCGCCCCTCAACAATACCTATGGCCTCCACGCGCTGGTGATGGAGGCGCGAATCAACGGCGGCGGCGAGAAGGATATCGATCCGGGATTCAAGGTCTTCAAGACCGAGATCAACCCCAACGTGCTGGTCTACGAGCCGTCGCCCGGCAAGATGACCGAGCTGTTCCAGACCAATCAGGCGGTGATCGCCGTCTGGGGTTCGGGACGCGAGAAGGCGCTCGCCGACACAGGATTCCCGGTCGGCTTCGTCTATCCGAAGGAAGGCGGTGTCGCGCTTGGCGTCGCGGCCTGCGCGGTTGCGGGCGGCGGCAACAAGCCCGAGGCGCAGGAATTCGTGCAGTTCCTTCTGACGCCCGAGATGCAAACTGTCCTCGCCGGAGGTGCCGGTCTCGGACCCGTCAACAAGAATGTCACCTTGCCGCCCGACAAGCAGGCCGGCATCCCCTACGGTCCCGCGCAGATGGAGAAGCTGCTCAAGATCGACTGGGATACGGTGAACGAGCATCGCGAGGATTGGAACAAGCGCTGGACGCGCGAAATCGAAGGCTGAGATAAACATGGAGCATGGCGAGAGCCGCGCCCTTTGACCTCGCGGCTCTCGCCACAGCGTCTCGTTAATGGGCGGCGATGTCCTTTCTGGTCCTCGATCAACTGACAAAAGCCTACGGCGATGTGATCGCGGTCGATCGCCTGTCGCTTGAGGTCGCGAAGGGCGAGTTCGTCTCCCTCCTCGGTCCTTCCGGTTGTGGCAAGACGACAACCCTCCAGATGATCGCGGGCTTCGTAGAGCCCACGAATGGCCGCATCACCCTTGATAACGGCGACCTACTCAGCGTTCGTCCCAACAAGCGAGCCCTCGGCATCGTATTCCAGAGCTACGCGCTGTTCCCGCACATGACGGCGGCGGAGAATGTGGCTTTCGGACTCGAGATGCAGCACGTGCCTCGCGCCGAGCGCGATCGCCGCGTGGCCGAGACGTTGTCGCTCGTCGGGCTTTCCGCGCTTGCCGACCGCTTTCCCCGCAAGATGTCGGGCGGGCAGCAGCAGCGGGTCGCGTTGGCGCGGGCGCTGGTGATTCGACCGCGCGTGCTGCTCTTGGACGAGCCGCTCTCCAATCTCGATGCCAAGCTGCGCGAGGAGATGCAAATCGAGCTGCGCCAAATTCAGCGTACGCTTGGCACCACGACGATCTTGGTGACTCACGACCAATCCGAGGCGATGGCGCTATCGGACCGCATCGTCATCATGAACAGGGGCCGCGCCGAACAGATCGCACGGCCCGATGAGGCCTATGCAAGGCCGGCCAGCGAATTTGTCGCGAATTTCCTCGGCAAGACCAATCAGCTCGCGGCCTCGATCCGCGAGACCGACGGGCGGAAGATCGTGAGCATCGGTGCGGCTCTTTGGCCGGCGGCCGACGCAATGCACTGTGGTCCCGCGACCGTCGCCGTTCGGCCGGAGCGCATCGCTTTGACGGCCAACGGCGGGGTGCCGGGAATTTTGCGCCACCGCGTTTTCCACGGCAGCCACTGGCTGCTGCAGGTGGAGACGGATGCGGGCGCCGTCACCATCATCCGACAGAACGACGGCCAGGCTCTGCCGCGCGAGGGCGAGGCAATCCAGCTCAGTTGGCGCGCGGAGGATATGAGCGTCACTCCGGGCAAGGGCCCCGACGCATGAGCGCCGCAACCTTCGATCGGCGCAATGAGCGGGTGCCGCTCGCGCCCTATCTCCTTAGCGGCCCCGCTCTTCTCGTGCTGGGGACTCTTCTCGTGATACCGCTCGTGGCGACGGCGGTTCTCTCGCTGCACAGCTTCAGCCTCTACAAGGGAATCCAGAACGTCTACAACTTCGATAATTATGTCGACATTTTCAGCGATCCGTACTTCTACGCAATCTACGCCCGCACCTTCCGCATCGCGCTGATCGTGACCCTGCTTTCAATTCTGCTGGGCGCCCCGGAGGCTTATATCCTGAACCGGATGCGCGATCCTTGGCGCAGCGGCTTCCTGCTGGTGGTCCTGGGTCCGCTCTTCATTTCAGTCATCTCGCGTACGCTGGGCTGGGCGCTGCTGTTCGGCTCTACCGGCCTCGTCAATCAGGGACTCGTCGCGCTCGGCCTGATCGATCGTCCGCTGCAGTTCATGTACAGCGAGACGGGCATTGTGATCGCTCTCACGCACGTGCTGGTGCCCTTCATGGTGATCTCGGTCTGGGCGTCGTTGCAGCGGCTCGACCCGCAGATCGAAAACGCCGCGCTTTCCCTCGGCGCACCATCTGGTACCATCCTGCGCCGCATCCTGCTGCCGCAGGTGCTTCCGGGCGTGCTTTCGGGCTCCATCATTGTCTTCGCGTTGGCAGCGAGCGCGTTCGCCACGCCCGCCATTATCGGCGGGCGTCGGCTGCAAGTCGCGGCGACGCTGGCCTATGACGAGTTTCTGAACACGCTCAATTGGCCGCTCGGTGCCGCTATCGCGATGCTGCTGCTGGTCGCGATCCTAGCGATCATCGTCGGTTGCAATCGCCTTGTCGAACGCCGCTACGCGCAGGTATTCGAATGAGCCGCAACGGCCCTTTGGCGCTGGTCTTTCACGGAGCCTTTATCGTCTACATTCTGGCGCCCATTCTTGTCGTGTGCGCCGTCGCCTTTACGTCCAAGGGATATCTCTCGTTGCCTACGGACGGATTGTCCCTGCGCTGGTTCCATGCGATCGCCGCGAACCGAGACTTCGTGGACGCATTCTGGTCGAGCTTGTGGCTCGGTACCATGTCCGCGACGATCGCCATCGGCCTGTCGATCCCGGCGGCGCTGGCCATCGCTCGGTACCGCTTCGTCGGGCGCGATGCGATCACGACGTTGTTCCAAGCTCCGCTCATGATCCCGCCGGCGGTGCTCGGAATTGCCTTTCTCCGCTTTTTCACGCAGGCCGGGATCAGCGGCACCTTCATCGGCCTGGTCCTGAGCCATGTCGTTATCATCACGCCTTTTGCGATACGGCTCGTATTGTCGGCGTCGACCGGCATGGACCCACAGATCGAGCACGCCGCGATTTCGCTGGGCGCCTCCGCATTGGCGACGTTCCGCCGCGTCACTCTGCAGATGATTCTTCCCGGCGTCGTGAGCGGCTGGGTTCTCGCGTTCATCACCAGCTTCGACGAGGTGACGATGACGGTGTTCATCGCCTCGCCGCGCACAACGACGCTGCCGGTGCGCCTGTTTCTCTATATTCAAGACAACATCGATCCGCTGGTAGCGGCGGTGTCGGCGGCACTGATTGCGCTCACCGTCGTGGCGATGATCATTCTGGATCGAACTTACGGCCTCGACCGCCTGCTGGTCGGCCGCGGCAGCGATTGAGGCGGCGGATGAGTGAGTCGCCAAGGAATGACTATGACGTTGCGATCGTCGGCGGAGGGTTGGTCGGCGCCGCGATTGCCTGGGGATTGGCCGGTCTCGGGCAAGGGGTCGTGGTTCTCGACGAGGGAGATGTTGCTTACCGCGCCTCGCGCGGCAATTTTGCCCTGGTCTGGGTGCAGAGCAAGGGGCTCGGCATGCCGCAATACGCCAGCTGGACCAAGCGCTCCTCCGACGGTTGGAGCGCGTTTGCTGCCGAGCTGCTGGAGGGGACCGGGCTTGATGTGGCCTTCGAGCGACCAGGTGGGTTTCAATTGGCTCTCTCGGAACGAGAGCTCGAATCCCGCGCCGGCACGCTCAAACGCCTGCACAATCAGCGCGACATGGTGGAGTATCCCTACGAAATCCTCGACCATGCCGAAATCGAGCGGATGCTGCCGGATATCGGCCCCGAGGTCGTGGGCGGCAGCTATTGCCCCCTCGATGGGCACTGCAATTCACTGCGGCTGCTGCGCGCACTCCATGTGGGGATGAACCGTCGGGGCACGCGCTACCTCCCGAACCATCGCGTCGATCGGATCGATTGGGAGGGCGGTGAGTTTCGCCTCGCAACCGGGTCCGGGCAAATCCGCGCCGGCAAACTCGTGCTGGCGGCCGGCAACGGCAATGCGAAGCTCGCACCCATGGTCGGGTTGAAAGCGCCGGTGCGTCCGCAGCGAGGGCAAATCGTGGTGAGCGAGCGCGTCCGCCCGTTTCTGCGCTACCCCGTCGTCACGGTGCGGCAGACGGACGAGGGCAGCGTGCTCATGGGGGATTCTCTTGAAGAGGTCGGCTTTGACGATACAGCGGGCCTGCCCGTCGCTGCCGCCATCGCCGATCGAGCCGTCCGCATGTTTCCGCTGCTTCGCCGAGTCAACGTCGTGCGCACCTGGGCGGCCTTGCGCGTCATGACCGCGGACGGGTTTCCCATCTATGGCCAGTCGGAGGATTGCCCCGGCGCGTTCCTCGCCACTTGCCATAGCGGCGTGACGCTTGCCGCCAACCATGCACTGGTTCTGGCGCCGATGCTGGCCGCAGGCAAGCTCGCGAGCGAGTTGGACGTATTCAGTGTCCGGAGGTTCGATGTTCCGACGTCTTCCTGATCCAGGATTGAAGCCCGTGATGCTCTCGATTGACGGTGAGCCGGTAACGGCGAGCCAGACCGATAGCGTCGCCGCGGCTTTGCTCGCCTCCGGCCGCGTCTCATGTCGGACCACGGCAGTCTCGGGCGCCGCGCGGGCGCCCTACTGCATGATGGGGGTCTGCTTCGATTGCCTTGTTACGATCGACGGAGAAGGGAATCGGCAGGCCTGTCTCGTGCGCGTGCGCGAAGGGATGCGCGTCGAGACTCAGCAGGGCAAGCGGGAGGCCGGGCGATGAGCACGGCGGTGGCGCTTCGCGAGAGTTATGATCTCGCGGTGATCGGCGCGGGGCCCGCGGGCCTTGCCGCGGCGGCGAAAGCGGCGCGCCTCGGCGTTGATACCGTGCTGCTGGATGAACAATCGTCGCCGGGTGGGCAGATTTACCGCGCCATCACCGAGACGCCTCTGCGCGATCGATCGATCCTGGGCGCGGACTACTGGCGCGGTGCCGATCTCACGGCATCTATCGGCGATAGCGGTGTGCAGTATGTGGCGAATGCGTCGGTATGGAGCGTGTCGCGCGAATGCGAGATCGGCGTGTCGATCGGAAACGTGGCGCGGATCATCCGTGCGAGGCGCGCGATCCTGGCCACAGGGGCCATGGAGCGCCCGTTTCCCATTCCGGGCTGGACGCTTCCTGGCGTCATGACCGCGGGTGCCGCACAGATCCTGCTCAAGTCCTCGGGCCTGGTCGCTCGGAACCGGGTGGTTCTGGCCGGCACCGGACCGCTGCTTTGGCTGATTGCCGCGCAGTACCTGCGCGCGGGCGCCGAAATCGCCGCTCTCTTGGATACGACCCCGCGGGAGAATTGGCGGGAGGCCCTTCCGCATCTGCCGGCATTCCTTGCTTCATCCTATTTTCGCAAGGGCCTCGGACTCCTGCGCGAGGTCCGCGTTCGAGTGCCAGTCATTCGCGATGTCCAGTCCCTGCGGGCGATCGGCGACGACCGCGTGCGCGAAGTCGCCTACCGAACGCGCGATGGTGCCGAACGCCGCATGCCCGTCGATCACTTGTTTCTGCACCAGGGGGTGGCGCCCAATATCAATCTGGCGAATTCCATTGGCTGTGGTCATTCGTGGTCCGAGACTCAGCTTTGCTTCGTGCCGGTTGTCGATGAATGGGGCGAAAGCACGGTCGAGGGCATCGCCATCAGCGGAGACGGAGCCGGGATCGGCGGTGCCGAGGCTGCCGCACAACGAGGGTTTCTGGCGGGCCTCGACGCCGCCTGCCGGCTGGGACGCATCGATCGCACTCGCCGTGACCGCGAGGCCACGGCAAATCGGCAGGCATTGCGGCGCGCCGAACGCGGCCGCGCCTTCCTCGATCTCCTCTATCGACCCCGCATCTCCGACCGCATTCCCGAAGGCGCCACGCTCGCGTGCCGCTGCGAGGAGGTGACCGCACAGCAAATATCCGACACGGTAGCCCTCGGCTGCACCGGGCCGAACCAGATGAAGTCATTCCTGCGCTGCGGCATGGGTCCCTGCCAGGGTCGGCTCTGCGGGTTGACCGTGACGGAGCTGATCGCACGCGCGCGCGGGGTTTCGCCCGGAGAAGTCGGCTACTACCGCCTGCGCCCGCCGATCAAGCCAATCACGCTCGAGGAGCTGGCGGGACTGCCGAAGACGGACGCCGCCGTCAAAGCGGTCGTGCGAGGCTAGGAGAGCGGCCGAGTCATGGTTTCGACGGACGTCCTCGTCATCGGCGGCGGCTTGCATGGATCATCGGCGGCGCTGCACCTCGCGCGTCGCGGCGCTCGTGTCACCGTGATAGAGAAGGACTACGTCGGGCGACATGCCTCAGGCGTCAATGCGGGCGGCGTGCGCCGACTCGGGCGCCATCCCGCCGAAATTCCGCTCTCCGTGGCGTCGCTCGAACTGTGGCATCGGATCGCCGATCTCATCGATGATGACTGTGGCTTCGAACACCACGGCCAGGTCAAGGTCGCGGAGAGCGAGGCCGAGCTCGAGATTCTGCGGCGGCGCGTCGAGCAGGTTCGTGCCATGGGCTTCAGCCACGAGGAGCTTGTCGATCGGGAGGAACTCCGGAGACTCATCCCCGCGATCGCCGAGCATTGCACCGGAGCGATCGTCTCGCGCGCGGACGGCGCCGCCAATCCGTACCGCACCACGATGGCATTCAAGCGAAAGGCCGAGAGCCTCGGCGTACGCTTCGAGGAAGGGCGACGCGTCACGACACTCGTTCGCGCCGGGAAGCAATGGCGTGTCGAGACCGAACCCGGTGGAGCATGGGAGGCGCCCGTCGTCGTCAATTGCGCGGGGGCGTGGGCCGACCGTATCGCGGCCCAACTCGGAGAGCCGGTACCGCTCGAAGCATGGGCTCCCATGCTGATGATCAGCGCGCGCATGCCGCATTTCCTGGAGCCGGTCGTCGGCGCGACCGGCCGGCCACTCTCGTTCAAGCAGTTCGCAAACGGCACCGTTCTGATCGGCGGCGGCCATAAAGGCCGCGCGCAGCGCGATCAAAACTGGACCGATCTCGACTTTGGAGGCTTGGCTCAGAGTGCGCGAACGGTTTGGGAGCTGTTCCCGGTCATGCGCTCGGCGCAGATCGTGCGCTGCTGGGCGGGCATCGAGGGCCGCATGCCGGACGAGATCCCCGTGATCGGGCCGAGCTCAACGTCGGAAGGGGTCTTTCACTCTTTCGCTTTCGCGGGGCACGGCTTTCAACTCGGGCCGATCGTCGGCAGCATCACGGCGGAGCTGGCGACGACAGGAAAGACAAACGTGCCGATCGAACCATTTCGCATCGACCGATTCTCGCGGACCGCCACGTAGGCGCGAATTAATATTCCCCGAGGCGTCAGCTTCGCCGGGCCGCGTCGAGCAGCGATCGGGTGTAGGGATGGCGCGGCTCGCTGAACACGGTCTCGACGTCCCCGTGCTCGCGGATTTCGCCGGCCTGCATGACGGCAACGCTGTCGGCGACATGGCGCACGACAGCAAGATCATGGGAGATCAGAAGGTAGGAGCATCGGTGCTCGGCCTTGAGCCGCGCCAGCAGTTCCAGAATGGATGCTTGCACGGAGACGTCGAGCGAGGTGGTAGGCTCGTCGAGGATCACCAGCTTCGGCTCGGTGATGAAGGCGCGCGCAATGGCGACACGCTGCTTCTCGCCGCCGCTGAGCTGGTGCGGCCAACGCGCAAGCATGCCTCCGTCGAGGCCGACGTACCTCAGCATCTTCTCGGCCTTGTCTCGTGCCACATCGTTTGCCGCACCGGCGAGGCGCAGCGGTCGGGTGACGAGGTCCGCTACAGTCTTGCGCGGGTTAAGAGAGCTGGTGGGGTTCTGGAACACCATCTGCACTTGCTGCCGAAAGCGCCGCAGGGCCTCGACGCCAAAGGCGAACACGTCCTCGCCCCCGAAACTCACGACTCCCGCGCACTTTTCCTGCAACCGCAACAGCGTGCGTGCCACCGTCGTTTTTCCGCTGCCGCTCTCACCGACAATGGCGAGCGCGTGCTCGGGACGCAGCGTGAAGGACACGTTTCGAACGGCGTGAATGACTTGCCCGGCGAAGAATCCCCATTTGCCGAGCCGGCGGTAGTCGACGGAAAGCTCGGAAACCCTGAGCAGGGCCGTCCCGCCTTCGCTGTCGGGCTCGATCAAACGCGTCGGCACCGGCGCCGATGCGGTCTCGGCCGCAACGGGTGCTGCTGAACCGGCGAAGTGGCACCGGGAGAGCCACTCCTGCGATTGACCGATGTGCGTTAGTTGCGGCCGAACGGCGCGGCATTCCGACACCGCGAGGTCGCAGCGATCCGCGAAGACGCACCCGAGGTCGCGCCTCCGATCGTGCCGCAAACTGCCGGCAATTCCCTTGATCGGTGCCCGTGCATCGACGCGCGGGATTGCCGCCATCAGACCGCGCGTGTAGGGGTTGTCGGGACGCCGCAGCATCTCCCGAGCCGGCCCAAGCTCCATCAACTCTCCCGCATAGAGCACGCCGATCCGGTCGGCGATGGCGGCAACCGCCCCCAGATCGTGCGAAACAAACAAGATGGCGATCCGCATGCGCTGCTTGAGATCGCGGATCAGATCGAGAAGGCGCGCCTGTACGATGACGTCGAGGGCGGTCGTGGGCTCGTCCATCACCAGAAGATCGGGCTCGCCCGCAAGCGCAATGGCGATCATGACGCGCTGCTGCTGCCCGCCGGACAGTTCGTGCGGATAGGACGCCGCGACGCGCTCTGGGGCATCAATCCCAACCGATGCGAGAAGCGCTTCGGCGCGTCGCAGGGCAGTCGACCGGGACTCGCCGAAGTGATATTTCCGAACCTCCGCAATCTGGTCGCCGACCTTTATTGCGGGGTTGAGCGACTGTGCAGGATCTTGATAAACCATCGCGATCCGCCGCCCGCGAATGCCCTGTAAAACGCTTGGCGGGGCCCGCAGCAGGTCGACGCCGTCATAGCGAACCGCACCGGCCTCGATGACCGCGGTGTTCGGAAGATAGTTCATGATCGAAAACAGAAGGGTGGATTTGCCGGAGCCGGATTCGCCGACAATGCCGAGCGCTTCGCCGCGCGCAACTTGGAATCCGACCTCTCGCAGCACCGCTCTTCGCGTTGCGTTTCCCGCGTAAGCGACGCTCAATCCTTCGACGGAGAGCAGTGGATCATTCCCCGGCATGTCTCTCGCCCAGTTGCAGGCGGTCGCGCAGCCCTTCGCCGAGCAGGTTGAACCCGACGATCGCCAGCGAAATCGTCGTCGCCGGCGCGATAAGCGGCCACCAGGATTGGAAGATGTAGCGCTGTGCTTCGCGCACCATCACGCCCCAATCGGCCGCGGGCGGCTGCGTACCGAGCCCCAGGTACGAGAGCGCCGCGCCACCCATCAACGCAAAGCCGGCATAGATGCTGGCCTCGACGACGATCGGTGGCCAGACATTGGGAAGGATTTCGCGATATTGGATGTAGAAAGCGGCTTCGCCTCGGGCGCGAGCGGCCGTGACATAGTCCTGACTCGCGGCATCGAGCGCGGCGCCGCGCACCACGCGCACGAACCGGGGCGCGGCGGCGATACCGAGCGCCACGATCGCTTGGCCAAGGCCTGTCCCGAGCCCGGTGATAATGAGCAGGGCGAAGATCAAGCTCGGAATCGACAACAACGCGTCGATCAAGCGCATCAGGACGCTGTCGATCCGGCCGCGCCAATATGCGCCGGCAAGCGCAAGCGGCACGCCGATCGCCACCGCGAGCATCATCGCGGCAAATCCTAGGCTGATGGACCGCCAGGCGCCGGACATGATGCGGCTCAATACATCGCGCCCATACTCGTCGGTGCCGAGGAGATGACCAGCACCCGGTCCGGCCGAACGATGCAGCAGATCGACCGCACTGGGCGCGTAGGGCGTCCAGATCGCACCCAAAAGAGCGAGCAAAACGGCTCCGAGGGTCAGCACCGCCCCAACCACGAGATAGGTGTTGCCGCGAACGGCCGACCTCTGCACGGGGGCCTCTGAGAACTCGAGCGCTTCGGTCATGCGCGGCCGACCCTTGGGTTGAGCAACCCGTGCGCCCAATCCGCCAGCAAGTTCGCGCCGACATAAACGGCACCGATCACCAGGGTCGCGCCCTGAACCAGCGGCAGATCGCGGTTCGCGACGGCATAGACGATGAGCCGCCCGAGGCCGGGATAAGCGAAGATCTCCTCCACGATGACGATGCTGCCCATGAGGTAGCCGAAATCGAGCGCCAACACGGTGATGCTCGTGGTGAGCGCATTGCGAAGCGCATGGCGCCAGAGCACCATACGCTCGGGCAGACCTTTGAGACGCGCGGTTCGAATGTAGTCGCTCGCGAGCACGTCGAGCATTCCGGACCGCGTCTGTCGCATCAGGTGCGCGATTAGAACCATCGTCAGGGTGGCCGTGGGCAGGACGATGTGGGCGAGCCAACCGAGCGACGAATCTTGGATGGCGACGTAGCCGCTCGACGGCAACAGCTGGAGCGGGGGCGCGGCGAACAGCATGATCAGGATGGGTCCGATCACGAAATCGGGAACCGAGATGCCGAGGTAGCTTCCGGCCAGGATCGTGGCATCGAGCGATTTGCCGCGGCGGACCGCCGCAATCACTCCCAATGGGACAGCTATCAGCGCGGCGCTCGTCAGCGTCATGGCCGCGAGCGTGACGGAGTTGGCAAAGTGCAGTCCGATCAGCTCTCCCACGGGTTGGTTCAGCGTGGTCGAGACGCCAAAATCGCCGCGCAGCACGCCAACAAGCCACATCACATATTGCAGCGGTAGCGGTCGATCGAGGCCAAGCCGGGCACGGAGGGCGGCAAGCGCCGCGGGCGTGGCATTGTCGCCCAGAATTGCCGTTGCGGCATCCCCGGGGAGCAGGTGCGTGCAGACGAAGATGATCAGCGAGAGGATGACAAGCGATATCAAACCATGGAGCAGCCGGCGCAGCAGGAACGCCGGATTCATGCTCCCTAGATCCTCTTGCGGCCAGGCGCCTCCGGCGACAGCCAAGTCAGGTCGAGTTTTTGCTCGGTGGTGATCGCTCGCACCGGCCAGTCATTCACGTAGTTCCAGGAGGCGCCGAGGGAATTGAAGAAATTGGGAATGATGAACGGCCCCTGATCGCTCGCGAGCCGCTCGAACGCGAGATAGATTTCTCTGCGCTTGGTCGGGTCGGTGGTCGCGCGGCCGGCATCGAGCATCTTTTCCACGTCCGGTGTCGCCCAGCGGCCTTCGTCAATTCCATAGGCCTTCGAGTAAAGCTTGGACAGGATCGCGTCCTCGGTCGGACGCGTCGTGTAATTGCCGATGTAGGACTCGATCCCCTTGTTCCAGATCGTGCTGCCGTAGCGAGCGTTGTCCATCAGCTCCAAGTTAAGGCGGACGCCGATCTGCTGCGCCATCGCCTGCACGACGACCGCGGTCTTCTCGCGCGAGGCCGGGCTATTCGAGACCACGACCTTATGCTCGAATCCGTCGCCATGCCCCGCCTCTTTGAGAAGCTGGCGCGCCTGCACGAGGTCCTGCTTGCGGATCTGCGTCGATCGATCGACATACTCGTAGGCGGCCGAAACCGGCTGATCATCGGCGGGTGTACCGGTCCCGCCGGTGATGGCCGCGGCCATCTCGGTGCGATCCATCGCAAGACGGAGCGCCATCCTGACCTTGGGGTCGTCGAACGGCGGCTTGTTGGCATAAAGCACGAGGTTGTTGAACGTGCCGCCAACGACCTGCAGGGCGTTGACGCCTTGGATTTGTGAAATCTCTTTGAACGTGTCGGCATCGACGTCGGCGATTGCGTCAACCTCGCGGTTGCGCAGCGCGGCAACCTGCGTGCTGGTGTCGGGCAGAACTCGCATGACGAGGCGATCGAGGAACGGTCGCCCCGACCGAAAGTAGGCGGCGTTTCGCTCCATTACCACCCGTTCATTCGGAACGAATTCCTTAAGAACAAAAGGCCCGGTCCCATGCGGCGTACCGTCGAGCTTGCCGAAATCCGCGATGCCGCCTTCTGAAACGATCCGTGCCGTGGCGCTTGCGAGCGCCTTCGGAAGATCGGCATAGGGCGACGAGAGCTCGAAGCGGACGGTCAAGCTATCGACCGCCTTTATCGCGGCAATTGGACCTAACTCGGCCTTATAAGGCGCGGCCGTGCCGGGATCGAGGATCTTGGAGATCGTGGCCACGACGTCGGCGCTGCCCAATTCCGAACCATCGTGGAATTTGACGCCGCGGCGCAGCTTGAAGGTCCAAACGCGCCCATCATCCGATGGCTCGTACGACTCGGCAAGCGCACCCTCGACGCCGCCCTCGGCGGTAAGCTGTGTCAGGTTATCGTAGAGATTGACGCACGCACGCCACTCGTTACCGAAGATTCCCATGATCGGATTGAGCGTGCGCAAATCCTTGAACAGCGCAACGGTGAGCTGACCGCCGGCCTGCGGCGCGCCGCGCGCGGGGCGAATGATGAATTGCGGCAACAGCAAACCGGCGGCGGTGCCCGTCACTAAGCCGCCGAAGCCGCGGCGGGTCAGCAGGGGAGGGCGCGGGAGGGTGCGACGCATCTGTTGCCTCCGTTTGGCGTCAGGAGGGCTCGCAAATATCCAGGATCGCCAGCATGTACACCCGGATCATGTCGAGATAGTCGGGAATATCGACGCGTTCGTCGGGCATTGTGTTATAGCGGCCGCCCGGTCCGCACACGACGCCTTCCATTCGCGCCCGGTGCAAAAGATGCGCTGCATCCGTGCCGTAGAAGCAGGGTGGTGGAATGGCGCCCGTGGGCTGTTCCACGCCACGGACCGTCTTGTAGGCGGCGTTCAAGGTGCGAACGATGCGGGCATTTTTGTCGACCTCGAAGGGCAGCATGCCGATGGGCTGCGCACGCGGGGCCTTCATCACGTTCGATTTGAGGCCCGGATATTTGCGCTCGAACTCTTTGAGCAGTGTCCGCAAGTCGGCCAGACAGCTCTCCTCGGACTGACTCGGCGCGTAGCGGCACGTGCCGCTCATGCGCACGTAATCCGCGACCTGCGGCGGTCTCCAGTCATGAAATTCCGGGGTAAGGGAACCGCGGATCACGCCGACATTGGCACGATTGACCGAGCGATGATCCGGAGTCGTCGCACCGGAGAACGTCAACGCGTTGATCCGCGGCACGATCTCCGACGCGATCGCGATCGCATCCACGGCCTCTTCGCGCTTCGAAATGTGGCGCGTCACGCCCGTAAGCTCGATCACGTAGTTGAACGCACCGGCGTGCAAGGTCAGTGCCGCAAGGTCGGTGGGCTCCGAATTGATGAAGTGGTCGGCGCGCACCCCTTGCTCGATCATCCGAACCGTACCGATACCACCCTGCAACTCGCCCACGACGAAGGTCAGGATGACGTCGCCCTTGAGGCGTACTCCATTGTCGATCAGCGTCTTGACCGCGCAAAAATAAGCGGCGTCTCCGGCCTTCATGTTGGAGACGCCGATGCCGTAGATGAATTTGTCGTCGACCTTTCCGCCCCAAGGATCGACGGTCCATCCCTCGGTCGCGGGGTTGGTGTCCATGTGTCCGTTGAACAGGAGGCTCTTGCCGCGGCCTACGCCGGGCCAGCGGCCGATGGCATTGCTCCGCTCGCCCTCGACCGGCTGCAGCTCGGCGTCGAGGCCAATGCCGCGCATCGCCTCCACCATGAAGGTAGCGAGCTCCCGCTCGCCCGGCGTGTTGCTATAACTCTTGAAGCGAACCATGCGCGACAGGAAGTCGAGACTCTTGCCGCGATCGACGCTCTCAATCAATTTTCGCCGGTCAATAGTCATGTTGCTGCTCGGCCGCTGAGAATGGCAGGTCGCGTACAGAGCGGGCTGCCGCCTGCCATTTGCAAACCTAGCTCCGGACCCCATCTGCGGCAAATGATTATAAGCGCCGCAACCGTCTCGCTCGCGGGCGGGCAAAGCGCTTCGTTTTACTACCGCTTAGGCGTCGTCCAAGAACGACTCAGTCGGAGGCCGAGGCGAGATGTTGCGCCGATTCCCAGGCCATTAGCCTCGCGGCGACGATCCGCGCCGCGGCAATGATGTCATCGGCCATCGGAGCCGCTTCGCCGATCGGCAACCCGCGCCGTATTAAATCCTCGAGCACCTCGATCAGCGCGTCCGCAAGCACCATTTCCCGTTCCTGCGGATTTGCGACGGAGGATATGCGGACGCCGATGTTGATCGACAGCCTCGGTATGCGCTGCTCCAACGGCTCGATCGCTGGTGTCGTGAAATCCGTCTCATACTGGGTCATTTAAAAATTTTATCAGTGAAACAAGCGCCGTTAAACAACGACTCGACATGTCAAATTCGAGTCGCATTTATTTTTGGCGACTCCGCGTGTTCTCGCCGCTAACTTCGACGATGCTCTCGAAGTAGAGTGGCATCGTTATCGAGGCCGGCACTCTCAATCCGTCGCAAATCGCGCGCATTATTGAGTATTCATTTC
This sequence comes from Allostellaceae bacterium, assembly GCA_035517495.1. Lineage (GTDB taxonomy): Bacteria > Pseudomonadota > Alphaproteobacteria > ATCC43930 > CGMCC-115725 > DASZHJ01. The sequence continues at coordinate 55,347 of DATIYT010000025.1, forward strand.
TGGCCGAACCGACGAGCGGGCGATGCGTTTTCTTCGTCTTCTTGGGTAACCCCTCGTGCTTTCCGCGTAAGTCAAAATAGAAGCCGCGGCAGGGATGGCTGACCCGCGCCCGCGCACTAGTTGTCATGAAACTGCCATGCTCTCCGAACCTGAAATCTGGCGCGCCGCGCAAGGAGTCATCAACCGCTACGGAGCCCAGGCGCCAGCGGTAGCGGCGAAGTGTGCTCACCGACTGTTCATGGACAACGACCTCGACGGGGCCGCGGCGTGGAGGCGGGTCCTACGGGCGATCGAGGAACTGCAGCGGATGAGACCGAAAGTAGGCGAGCGGCTGAACTAGTCAGCGCCGCCATCCTCTCCGTCGGCAAGTGCAGCAGCGCGGATTGAGGGTGATCCGATACGGCGGCGCGAATTGGGTATCGAACCCGGCCTGGCGGGGTTCTGATGCATTGATGACCACTTCCGAGTTATAAGACGAGGTAAACGACCTTGCAGCGCGAGCTTGAATACGTCGAACGCAAGCGCGCAGATCGGTGCGCGACGTGACGAACCAAGCTGCCGCTGCGGGGTCCTCGTACCGGGAAAAAAAGTGCGAATGTTGTCGGTGCGTGCATGCTCGGAACTTCGGTTGGGAGAAAACACATGCTGCCATCCGGACGCGTAGTATTCGGTGAAATGGACGAAGTCGTGTTCGGCCGCCCTGCTGCCGAGACGATAGCCGAGCAGGTGCATCGTTTGGGGGCCATCCGTGTCTTCATGATGGTGAGCGGATCGCTGCACCGAAACACCGACGAAATTGACAAGGTCCGCCGCGCGCTTGGCAACCGCTGCGCCGGCATCTTCGATCGGGTGCCGGCGCACACGCCTCGGCTTGCCGTGATCGAGGCGACGGACGCCGCGAGAGCCGCGCGAGCGGATGTCATCGTTACCATCGGCGGCGGATCCATTACGGACGGTGCCAAGGCCGTGCAGCTATGTCTCGCCAACGACATTCGCACACCCGAGGCAATCGATAAGCTCCGCCCGGTAAAGAGGGCCGACGGCGTGGTCGATGCGCCGCCAATGAACCCGCCGATGGTGCGGCAAATCAGCGTGCCAACCACCTTGTCGGGGGGCGAGTTCAGCGCGATCGCCGGTGTCACGGACGAGCGCACGAAGGTGAAGGAGCTGCTACGCCACCCCCGCGTCATTCCGAGCGCCGTCGTGCTCGATCCGGCGATTACGGTGTATACGCCGGAGTGGCTCTGGCTCTCGACCGGTATCCGCGCCGTGGACCACTGTGTGGAGGGCGTTTGCTCGAATGAAGCAAACGCTTTCGGTGACGCGCAGGCGTTGAAAGGGCTTGCGCTGCTGTCGCGCGGCTTGCCGCGGGTCAAGGCTGATCCGAACGATCATGGAGCCCGGCTCGACTGCCAAATGGGCACGTGGTTGTCCATGGGCCCGCTCGCGATCGGGGTGCCGATGGGGGCAAGCCATGGCATCGGTTATGTTCTCGGCGCCGAGTTCGGCGTACCCCACGGGTATACCTCCTGCATCATGCTGCCCGCGGTCATGCGTTGGAACAAGCCTGCAAACGGAGATCGACAGGCGTTGATCTCGATTGCCATGTCGCGTGCGGGCAGCGATGCGGGCGACGCGCTCGACGACCTGATACGCCGGCTTGGCATGCCGAGGAGCCTGGGTGCCATGAAGATCGGCCGTGAAAATTTCGAGCGCATCGCGGTCCAGGCCATGGCGACCCCCTGGGTACCGCGCAATCCCAGGCCTATCGATGGCCCGGCTCAAGTCCGGGAGATACTTGAGCTCGCGAGCTAGGCCCAGGGCCGCTCGCGGGATCAGATCACCAGCGCATCCTCGAAAGGCGTCTTTGAGAGCGGCACGGCTCCCGTCGCCGTTATCAGCACTTGCTGCTCGAGCTTCACGCCCTCCTTGCCGCCGACTTCGCCGATGTAGCTCTCGACCGAGACGGCCATGTTCTCTTGGAAGAGCCCGTCATAGCCCCAATCCCGGAAATCGCGCGCATAGGCGACGCTCGGATACTCGTCCACGAGGCCGACACCGTGGACCATCATCATATAGCGGTTGGGGATGAATTCCTCCGGCACCGGCCAGCACTTTTCGGCGAATTCGCGAAAGGCCACACCCGGCTTGATAAGGGCCATATTGAAACGGACTTGTTCCTCGGCGATCGCATAGAGCCGGCGCTGCTCGTTCGTGGGGGACTTTCCGGGGCAGACCCAACTCCGGGAAATGTCGGCAAGATATCCAAGCGGTCCGACCATATCGGTATCGAAGGCGACGAGATCGCCGGCCTCGATCACGCGATTGCCGCATTCCTGGAACCAGGGGTTGGTGCGCTTGCCCGAGGTTACCAGACGCCCGTCGATCCATTCGCCATCGTGCGCGATGTTGACTTCGTGCAAGACCGACCAGAGCTGATTTTCCGTGATGCCGGGCCGCAGCGTCCCGCGCATGCGCTCGATCGCGGTGTCGCAGACGTCCATCGCCAAGCGCAGGCACTCGATCTCGGCCGGGGATTTGATGAGACGCGCCTGCTCGATCACCTCCTGCGCGTCCACAAGATCGAGGCCAAACGCGCTCAGCTTGAATGCGCCCATGGGTTCGCAGCGATCGACGGCGAGCCGCCGATTCTTGCCGCCGTGCGCCGTCATGACGTCCGCGATCTCGCGCGCCCAAAGGCTCGCCTTCTCCTCGCAGCGCTGACCCGCAAGGAAATAGATCCAGGGCGTGCACGGACGGATTTCGGTTATGGTCTCGAGCCCCTCGTTCACGTGCTTGGAGCTTTCGAACTCGAAGAGCACGACCGGTCCCTGTGCGGGCACGAACGCCCATCGGCTCGGCGCATGCATCGTCCATAGCGTCATGTTCCGGCTGCCCGTGGCGTAGCGAATATTGATGGGGTCCGCGAGCAGACAGGCGGCAATATCGCGCTTGCGAAGCTCCGCACGCAGGCGTTCCAGTCGATAGGCGCGAAGCTGTTTCTGATCGATCGCGGCGAGCCGGTTGGAAATGTCGATGGCCGTCGGCACGGACGGCGACTGCTTGTCCATCGCGAAAGCCCTCCGATCGCATGTCGTTTCCCAGGGAGCATGCCGATCCCCGGGCTGCGAGCGCAAGGCGGTAAAGAGGCATCAAAAACCGTCGGCACTTAGGCGCGCAAACGACATTCGTGAACGGGAATTGTATTTCTACAGGTGCGAGCGCCGTCGGCCGACTGACGTGTTGAACGACCGGTTTCTTTGGAGGTCCGGAATAGTGCTTGGCGCATTTCTTATGTATACCTAAATCCGGACCAAGCGTTTGCGCCGCCGGATCGTGTATCGCAAACGCCAACATTAAAAGTATTATATTTCAATTAGATAGACGATAATGTACTCCTGAATTTCATAGCACCGAATTCAATAGCCAGTGCTAAAATGTAAACATTATCGCTGATGAACACTGATGAACAGCAGTGTGGGAACTCCGTGTTGGCTCGTTGGAAATTCCCGCGTGATCGTTTCGGGGATTATTTCCTGAAGGCGATCTTAATAATCGCGCTGGCAGGCGTGACTTGCATCGCGAGCGAGGGACCTGCGCGATGCGCCGAAAAAGCTAAGCGAGGGCTCTTGGAATTGACCGATCAGCAATTGGATCGGGTGTCCGCGGGAGGCACGAACCTCTCCGTCAATCTGTCGCTCTCGGCGACGGCGCAGGGCCCGACCGCGACCACGTCGACCCAGGGATCGTTGCTAAGTGCCCCGGCCACGGTCCTGCTCGTCAATATCGATCCTCAGCCGGGTGTCGGGCAGATCAGTCTTCAGGGCGCGCAGACCATGGATGTGACGTTCGCGGCGGGGCAAGCGACGGCCGCAGGCGGAACCGACCGCGGTTGTTCGGCAAGTATCGACGTTATCGACGCTTCCAACATCACGTTTCTCACGCAAACGAATTCAGGCGTGGTCACGCCAACTTCCGTGACCTGCTCTTGCGCTGCGTTCATACTTTCGCGTATCTCTCAGTAGGATGCGCCCGGCTGCTTCTGTCGGGGCTTTGGCAGTGAGGCGAAGCGACGCGTTAGTCGCCTGCTAGTCCATTTCCGCAAATTGGCTGAGTTCGTGCGATCTCTCTCCCGCAAGACCTCTTGCCGCGCCCCAAAGCGCCGCTTGCGTTCGATTGGAGGCATGAATCTTCTGAAGTATGCGTTTGACGTGCACCTTCACCGTTGATTCGGCGATGTCGAGCGTGTTGGCGATGGCCTTGTTGGACTGGCCGTTCGTTAGGCACCGCAGTATGTCAATTTCCCTGAGCGAGAGCTTCGATTTCTCAAACTCGATGCTTGTGCTCGGCGGGCGGCGAAACACCGGCGCAAGGCCCGGAATCATCGATGCAAGCTCGGACGGAAACACCTTCTCACCCGCATGCACCAGCCTTATCGACTCCTCGAATGCATTGGCCGAGATCTTCTCGAGCAAATATCCGCATGCGCCCGCGGCAAAATAGTCCGACAGCAGGCCGAGATCGAGTTCTGATGCCAGAAGCACGACCTTGGTGATCGGCGACCAAGTTCTTATGTCGTCGGCAGAAACGCCTTTGTCGCCTCCGTGCGACAAGTCGATGAGCAGCATCTCCGGGCTAATCCCTTCATCGAGCTGCTGCTGCAATTCCTTTACGTCAGCAGCTTGCTTCACAGGATTAAAACCCATCGTCTGCAGCAGGCTCGCAAGCCCGGCACGAAATAGGGGGCACGAGGCTAAAACGGCCATGGTCGCCATGTTCGCCCTCCCTACTTATTTAAACGACTTACCTAAACGCCGCGGTGCTCCGCTGTTCTCCCAACGCACACCAGCTGCGTCCACCAGCTACTCTCGGCGGACGATCGTTCGATGTAAGATCGACGGAACGGACGGCAATCCAAACCCGACAATGGGCTACTCTTGCGGTCTTGCGTCGAAAAGGTGCGAATGACGATAGTGCGAGTATGATTAATTGGAAATACCTCTTATGGTGAACTTAAGTACACTCAACCGTCAGTCGCGTTTATCGTTAGTCTCGACAGTTAACTCGTATTCGAACGCATAGTACTTGCTGCGTATGAGTATGTATTTTTGCTAACGTAATCACACGTTAGTCGCCTGTTGTTATTCTTCACGGAACGACGCGCTCAAAATCGGTTTGCGACCGGTCCGCAGCAAATCGAAGCGCCGGACCACGCATCTCATCGCCGCTCAAAAACGGCGTATGCCCGGGATGCCGCCGCTCGGCGAGGCAGTCGACCAAAGAGCCATCCTCCTGAACGGAAGAGCGCACGGTTCGTCCATTGCCATCGCGTCTTTTCGTTTCACTGGTTCCATCCCGGCATTGATTGATTGCCGATCGGCCTGAGTCGGCCGCGGGGTCTCGCGGTGTTGGCATTCAATGCTGCTCTTGTGTGATTCGGATGCGATTTGCACTCCCCATCCGACTCAATGGCAGTGCGTGTTAGCTACGAGTAGTTACGACCAATGCGCTTTTGCATCGGGTCGTCTTCCATGACTTCATGTTAGCGCACATGAACGGCGTCGTGAGCGCCGCAAAGGATGCAAGCGACGCACCGTGAAAACGACATCAGGCGATCGGGCCATGTCAGCACCCTCCGCTAAGCTCTGGCGTCTGTCGGCGATCACGCTGGCGTTGTTCTTGGCAGCTGCGTCCGCACAGGCGGGTTCCCCGCAACAACTGACCGACGGACAGCTTGACCGCGTGACGGCCGGTTCCTTTGTCGTCTTCTCCAGTGCCGATGAACAGGCGACGGGACTGATCACTATGGGGTCCTCGAGCGCCAACTCGGTTGTTGGTTCCATCCCAACCGTGGTTGCCGGTTTCGACACGCAGGGAGGCATCGCCTCCGGTGAAGCGACCAGCTTCGGAACCAATGGCGCCGGCACAGGTCTTCCGCCGGCGACGTCGAGCACCAGCGTGACCACCGGCGGTACGCCGGATGGCAACTACAACATCGTGATCACCACCAACCGGACCTCGAGCGCGGGCGGTCTGACGATCCAGGGCGGGTTCACGTCGGTTTACAGCGCCATTATTCCCGGGTTGTAGCTCTCGGGAAAACATCGACGCGAATTTTTCCTTCTTGGAAGCGCACGCGCCGATGCCGTCTACAAAGAGGCTACTGCGACCAAGCCCGGGATGGTCCCGAGCTGCTGTACCAACAGTAAGGAGGAGTGCATGAGGAAGTTTCTTCTTGCGTTGGGCGTTGCGCCGCTCATGGCCGGTACGGCCATGGCAGCCCAGCCGCTCACCGACAACCAGATGGACGGGGTCACCGCCGGCTTCGCCGCGTTCTCGACCGCCGACGCACAGGCGCTCGGAAAGATCGTCGCCTCGGTGACGTCGACCGTGGCCCAGGTCAGCGTGGTCACGAACGGGTCCGGCGATCCCGTGACGGCGGGCATCTCGGGCGGCTCGGTAACGCTGACCCTGTACAAGTCGATCTCGGGTGCGCAGTCGGCATCGAGCGCGACGAACAGCCTGCCCACCATATCGATCGGGCTCTCTCCAAACTGAGCCTCAACCTTGGAAGGATATCGAACCATGATGAAGTTTTACTCTCTGCTCGTGGGCGCATCCCTCCTTGCGCTCGCCGGCACCGCTCAGGCGGGACAGCCGCTTAGCGACAACCAGATGGACGGCGTCACCGCCGGCGCCGCCGCGACAGCGAATGCCGCCGCCCTCGCGCTCGGCGACTTCCTGACCTTCACCGCGACGCAGACCGCAACCAACGCAGTGACCTCCCTCGACGGGCTCCAAGTGGGGATCGCCTTCGGTGGATCGCTGTCCGAGGCGGCGGCGAGCTCCGCGCTGTTCCAGGCGGCCGTCGCAACCCACGCGGATTCCGCCGCG
>DATIYT010000026.1:0-3998 GCA_035517495.1 Allostellaceae bacterium
TTCCTACGTGAAAAGTGAAAGTTCCCCGGAACGGGGCGGACCTCCGTGATTCGGTCACCGACAATTTCCGCGTCATCAACCTAAAGGAATTTTGGTTATGAGGTGAACCAAGTATAGGATCATGCTCAAGATAAATGGCCGGCCGATGGGTAAGTGGGCCGACAATTGAGGTCCCAGATGGCGAAGTCCCCGGAGGAGCGCATCCCCGCGCCGGCCGGCCAGGGCAGCGAGCCGGCCGCGGCGGCCTCGCGTGCCGAGATCGACGTCTTTCTCGCCAAGGTCCGCGCGTTCGAGCGCGGTCCGGCGACCGGGCGCGGCCGGCTGATCTTTGCCCTCGACGCCACCATGAGCCGGCAGCCGACCTGGGATACCGCCTGTCGGTTGCAGACGGACATGTTCCTGGAGGCGCAGGGGATCGGCGGGCTCGATGTGCAGCTGCTTTATTTCCGGGGCTTGAACGAGTGCCGCGCGTCGCGCTGGGTATCGGAACCGGCTGCGCTGGCGGCGCTGATGGAAAAGATCGAGTGCCATGGCGGCCTCACCCAGATACGCAGGGTGCTGAGCCATGCGCGCGCCGAGACTGAAAAGGCGAGGGTGCAGGCGCTGGTCTATGTGGGCGATGCCATGGAGGAGAAGATCGACCATCTGTGCGTAAGGGCAGGCGAACTCGGCCTGCGCGGCGTTCCCGCCTTCATGTTTCAGGAAGGTCGCGACGCCGGTGTCGAACGGGCATTCCGCGAGATCGCGCGGCTCTCCCATGGCGCCTATTGCCGCTTCGATGCGGGGGCGGCCCACGAATTGCGGGAATTGTTGCGTGCCGTCGCCGCCTACGCGGCCGGTGGAATGAAGGCGCTCGACGATCTCTCGGCGCGCCGCAATGCCGGAGCAATCAAGCTGTTGGAGCAGATGAGATAGACATGCCGACGATTTTCATCGGTCTGCTGGCGCTCGCGCTGGTGCTGTGGCTCGCCAAATCGTTTGCCCGCGCCGATCCGAGGTACCTGATTAACGTCGGACGCACGGCGGGGGGGATTGTCGCGCTGGCCGGCGCGGCCTTCCTCGGGGCTAGGAGCCTGTCTGTTTAATCGCAGGTGGAAATATTTTAGCATGAGATCGGCGGTGCCGTGGTAGGGGCGGGACCGGTTTTGGTCGCGCCCTTGGCTTGTTAGGCGGTTTGCGGCAGCGCTGCGGACAGAGTCCTCCCCTGAGCAAGCTTGAGGAGATTGTGGGCGGTGCAGACCATCGCCCACTCGCCGCATACTTTCTCGAAGCCGCGCAGCAGGAACTGGCGGAAACCGCGTGCCTGTTTGATTTGCCCGAACACCGGCTCGGGCAATTGCTTGCGCAAGCGGTAAGGGCTCGCGTGCCCGCCGGCCTTGAGCTTGGCGCGCATGGCCTCGACGCGGGTTTGTTTCGACTCTGCTTCCGGCTTGGAGGTTGATGCCGGCTCTGCTTCCGGCTCTGGCTTCGCTTCCGGCTCGGAGGTTGATGCCGGCTCCGGCGCTCCCGGCACGGCAGCGGGCCCGCCGGCAACCGTGCCGGCAACCGCGTCCCTGGCCCGACCGGTCGCCACATAGCCATCGATGTCGCGGTTCTCCAGCGCTTCGAGATTGGCCTCCGAGCAATAGCCGGCGTCCGCCGAGGCCTGCACGGGGTAGCGGCCGAGGTTGGTCTTTGTCGCATCGATCATCGGCACCAATTGGCCGCTATCGACCCCGCTCTGCGTCACGTCCTGCGCGACGATGACTTGCGCTTGGCCATCGACCGCGATCTGGGCGTTGTAGGCCTGCATGAAGCCGTCCTTGCTCTTCATGATCCGGCTCTCCGGATCGGTGAAGTTCTTCTGGGCTTTGGGGTCAGGCGCGGTCGAAGGCGGGGCGGTTGGGCGACCGGGCTTCTTGCGCCCTTCGGCTTCGCGCTGCGCTTGCGCCTCGGCCGCCGCTTTAAGCTTGGCTTCGGCCGCAGTCTTCGCCTCCGCTTCCAGTTCGGCCTTGGCCCTGCGAATCCGCTCGGCGCGCCGCTTCTTGTCGGCGACCCAATCCGGCATCTCCTCGCCGGTCTTGTCGGCGCCGTAGAGTTTGTCCTCCGCGGCATCGGTTGCTTCGGCCACCGCAAGCCACTTGGCGACCTCGGCTTCCAACTCCGCGGCGCGCTTCTCCATGCGCTCGTAGCTCATCGCCTTGTGCTTCGAAGCGTTGGCTTTAATCTTGGTGCCGTCGAGGGCGACATGGCCGAGCTTGACGAGACCCGCCGTCTCGCACAGATGCAGGATTTGCGTAAACAGCGCGCCCAGCGCCTCGAGGTGCCGCCGGCGGAACTCCGAGACGGTACGGAAATCCGGCGCATCAAACCCCACAATGCTCATGAAATCGACGCGCTCGCGGCACGCCGTGGCGATGCGGCGCGAGGCGTAGATGCCGCAGCAATAGGAATACAGCAGCAGCGCCGTCATCATCACGGGATCGAACGGCGGCTGCCCGCGATCGCTGTCATAGCGCGAAGTAATCGCGGCGAGGTCGATCTCGTCCCGCACCAGGCTCAGCACAAAGCGCGCGAGATGGTCCGCGGCCACAAAGTCCTGCACCTGCGCAGGCAGCAGCAGCGGCTCATCGATCTTCCACGGGCGGAATGTCTTGCTCATGCGCAAGACAGAATCTGACTCGCTGTTCTCTGGCCAGCAAAATCCGCCTATTACTCAGACAGGCTCCTAGGCGGACGTCAAACCGGAGGCCCCGATGCATCGCGCGCTCGCCATCGCTCCATCCATCCTGTCCGCCGACTTCGCCAAGCTCGGCGAGGAGGTGCGCGCGATCGACGCGGCCGGCGCCGACTGGATCCATGTCGACGTCATGGACGGCCATTTCGTGCCCAACATCACCATCGGCCCCGACGTGGTGAAAGCGCTGCGGCCGCATACGGCAAAGCCGTTCGACGTCCATCTCATGATTTCGCCCTGCGATCCCTATCTCGAAGCCTTCGCCAAGGCGGGCGCGGATGTCGTCACCGTGCATGTGGAATCGGGGCCCCATGTGCACCGCTCGCTGCAGGCGATCCGTGCCCTCGGCAAGAGGGCGGGCGTGACGCTCAACCCGGGCACCCCGGAGAGCATGGTCGAGCCGGTGATCGACCTCGTCGATCTCATCCTCGTGATGTCGGTCAATCCCGGCTTCGGCGGCCAGAAATTCATCCCCTCCGCACTCGAGAAGATCGCCCGGCTGCGGGCGATGGCGGCCGGACGGCCGATCGACATCGAGGTCGATGGCGGGGTGACGCCCGACAATGCCGCAGAGATCGTCCGCGCCGGCGCCAATGTGCTGGTTGCGGGCTCTGCCGTGTTCAAGGACGGACCCGGCGCCTACAAATCGAATATCGCGGCGATCCGCAGCGCGGCAGCGCAAGCGCGGGGCGAAGTCGCTTGAGGCGCGCGGGCCTTCACGCAAATCCGGCGAGTTTCTCGCTCTCGCGCCACAGGCGCTGCGCGGTCGCATCGTCCTTGGCCGCGCGGCTCGGCTCGATCTGGCGGCAATCGTAGAAATAGCCGCCGCTGACATCGGCGACATCGGGCGAACCGGCGAGATAAGCAATGGTTCTCGCCCCCTTGTCGGGCCGGCCGGCAACGATCATCGATGCGCGGACCAGGTACTTGAACACGCCGCCGCCGCGCTGTCCCAGGTTGGTGACGACAAATCCGGGATGCACGCAGTTCGCGGTGACGCCGGTCCCCGCGAGCCGGCGCGCAAGCTCGCGCGTGAACAGGATGTTGCACAGCTTGGAGCGGTCGTATGCCTTCAGGGGCCCGTAGCCGCGCAGGAGCTGCAGGTCATCGAGATCGAGCTCCTGGCGCTGATGGGCCGAGGAGGCGGTGCACACGACACGGGCCGGCGCCGACGCCACGAGGCGCTCGCGCAGGCAATGGGTGAGGATGAAATAGGCCATGTGGTTGAGGGCAAAGGTGCGTTCGAGGCCTTCCGCGGTGACTTTCCGCGTGGCGAAAACAT
>DATIYT010000027.1:0-2953 GCA_035517495.1 Allostellaceae bacterium
TGAGATTGTGAAGATTGGTGCGCAGTACGACATCGGCTAGGTCCGTCACATCGCCGAGCAAATAATCGACCCAACCGACCTTCGCGGAGACGCCAAAGAATTCAGCCAGGGATTGGCGGTGCACGTCGGCGTCGACGAGCAACACGCGGAAATCGCGTTCCGAAGCCAAGGACAGTGCGAGATTGACAGAGGTGAAGGTCTTTCCCTCGCGCGGCCGGGCGCTCGTGACCATGATGAGGCGCCCATTTCGCTCTCCCTCGTCGAGGTTCGGCTCGCGAAGCGCATTGAGCACGATCTGGCGCTTGATGATGCGATATTCCTCTGAGGTGCGGGTTCGCATGCCGGCGTCGACTGCGACGCCCGAGCGAGCAAGCGCGCCGCGATCGACTGCAATCACCTTGCTCCGGTGCTCCGGCGCAGGCGGACTTAACGCCTCCAGCGGTGGCGGTGCCAATACCGTCGAGGCTTCCCTTGCATGCTCGGCCGCGCGCTCGATAGTCGTGCGCAATTTTCCTCCCTCGCGTATTCGAGCCGCGGCGCGCGCAATGAGATCGGGGTTCTTGTCGTCCATAGTTAGACCGCCATCCGATAAATGCCCGTGCTGACCATGATGAGCCCACCGTATAGTGCCAATAGCACCAGCGCTGTGGCCGCGAAGGCCGCTCCCCGAGCCAAAAATCCGGTGCGCGATCCCTGTGAGGCGACGTAGGCGACGGCACCGAGGACAGGCAGGCCGAGCTCACGCAGATGCGAGGCTGACGCGAAGGAGCGGTCGAGTTGGGTGAGCAGCAAGGCCAACCCGCCACCCGCTCCGAGGCCCAGGAAGAGAACCATCGAGAACAGCAGGGGTCGGTTCGGCGACGAGGGTGTGATCGGCGCTTGCGGGGGGTCGACGATCCTAAAGGTGATCTTGTCCGCCTTTGTGTCGGCAGATTGCCCGAGGGTCGCGGCCTCGCGGCGCTGCAGGAGCGCCTCATAGTTGTGCTTGATGACGCCGTAGTCGCGATCGAGATCCTCGGCCCTGGCTTCGATCTCCGGCACCATGTTGGCGCTCTTGGAGATCTCTGCGAGCTGCCCTTGGAGATCCTCCAGGTGCCGTTTGGAGGCCGCGACGATGCTTTCGGCGTCGGAGAGCCGGAGCTTGAGCTGCTCGTAGACGGGGTTGGCCACCTGCGATTTTCGCGGACCTCCGCGCGACGATCCGTCCGGCCCCTTGCCTGATCTTTCCAGCTCGACCGTCGCCTCGATCTCGGCGATCTGACGTTTCATCGCAATAACGTCGGGGTGCTGGTCGGTGAAACGCAGCCGCAGGGCATCGAGCTGCCGGCGTGCGTCGTCGAGCCGAGCCTCCGCAGCGGTCATCGGCGCGCGACCGTTGGTCACGACGATCTGCTGGGAATCGACCGAGACGAATTGCGGCACGCCCGCCAGCTCTGACTTCAGGGCATCGCGCTTCGCGACCGCGTCGCTGTAGATCTGCTCGGCGTCGTGCACCGCCTGCTTCAGCTGCTCGAGATGCGAAACGTTGGCCCCGGAGCCTGGCAGCAGATTCATGTATTTCTGGCGAAACTCCGCCCGCCGTTGCTCTGCCGCGCGCAGGAGTCCCTCGTAGCGCGCGATCTCCGCACTCAAGAACCGCTGCGCGTTATCCATCTCGGTGCGGTTGCTCTCGGTGGTCCTCTGCGAGAAGAGCGTGAGGAGAGATTGCACGACGCTCTTCGCAACCTCGGGGTCGCGGCTGCGATAGGAAATCACGTAGAGGTTCGCGGTCTGTGGCCTGATCGAGACGTCCCGCGCCAGGGTATTGAGCAGGGCTTCCTTCTGCGTGGGCGTCTCGGCCTCGTTTTCGAGCCCCGCGAGATGGATTACCTGCTCGAGGTTGGGTCGACTCAGCAGGGTATTCCGGAGATAGTCGAGCTGCTGGATCGGATTGACATCGATCGCGATACCGCTCAGCAACGGCGTAAGCAGGCTATCGACATCGACGTAGAAGCGGCCTTGGGAATCGTATTGCCGGGGCAGGGTCATGACCCAGCCCCAACCACCGATGCAGACGGCCCAGCATATGAGAATGGCAGCCCAACGCCGGCGCCACATGGCGCGGAGATAATGGCCGAGGATCGCCTTTACGTTGATGGTCTGTTGCAGAGCGCTCATCCGTTCACCCGACTGACGAATACCTGCCCCCGCCCCACCCCAGACTCCGCCCTATAGTGCTCGCGCCCGTGCGCCGACGCGCCGCTTAGAAATAGCTCTGCGGAATGATCAGAATGTCGCCCGGCGCCATAAAGACGTTCTCGTCGACTTCGCCGTCCCTGATCAAGCTGCTCAAGTGCACGCGATAGCTCTCTTCTTTTCCGTTTACGGTCCGCACGACGACCGACCGGTCGCCCGCGGCGTATTTCGTAAGGCCGCCGACGGCGATCATGACGTCGAGCGCCGTCATGCCGCTGCGATAGGGAAGTGCCTTAGGCGAGGCGGCCTCGCCGATCACCCGGACCTGCTGCGTGTACGGTCCCACGAAACCGGAGGGAATGATGGTGACGATCGGATCCTTGATGTAAGGCCGGAGCTTGTCCTCGAGCTCACGCGCGAGCCCGGTCGGCGTCTTGCCTACTGCCGTCATGTCCTCGACGAGCGGAATGGACACACGGCCGTCCGGTCGCACGGCCACGGACATGCTGAGCTCCGGGTTCCGCCACACGAAGATGCCCAGCGTATCGCCGGGGCCGATCAGGTACTGATCGGAGGGCGCGAGCTTTGCCCCCTCGCCACTCATCGCGCTCGGCAGACTCGGTGCCGAAGAACAGCCGGCAAGCAGCATGAAGCACATGCCGAGTATGCCGAGCACGGTGACACGCGAATTGATCCGCTTCACGTTGCACCCTCCCCCACTTGGATTGATCGATGCCTCATTCCGCAATCGCCGAGCCGCTGCCCAGAAATCCGCGCC
>DATIYT010000028.1:0-51345 GCA_035517495.1 Allostellaceae bacterium
AGTTCTTGCCGATATCGATACCAATTGTGCGAACCGCAGTCTTAAATGTCTCGGTCATGGCGTGCTCCTAGTTTGGGTGTCGCCGGCCAGCTTACTTGCTGACCGGGCAGGAGCACGGCCGGACCATCCCATTAGCGGAAAGCAAGGAACCAACTTGAAAGCGGTACGGGTATCTTAAAGGTGGCCAAGTCGCTTGGACTCGGCACCGGGACAGTCGCGAGAATTAAGCGAGAAATGACCGCTTAATAGAAGCGTGGGCCACCTGCACCTTACTACTCGATGCGCTGCACCGATGTCGGCTGATGGCGGAGATGCGGACGATGACCAGACATTGCCTCGAGGACCGCCTTTGACCCACTACAGACAATTGGCCACGCGCATCGAATGGGTAGGGGGCCCGAAAGGCAGTCCCACGAACTGTACTCGCCGTCGGATACCGTGCCACGGTGTCTTCCGCTAAGGCCTCACGCCTCGACATAATGCGGCTCGGGTCGCGCGAAGCGGTCGTCGTAATGGACGAGCACGGGTTCGCCCAAGGGCACCGGCGCGCCGTCGCGGAACGCCCCTTAAGCGCTTTCACTCCTGCGCCGCGGCTCCCCGCCGATTGTGCGACCAGAGCCTAAGGCTCGCCAGCGCCACCTCGGCAAGCTTCGGCAGGAAGCTCGGACGCAGCAACCCCGCCTCCATGGCGCCCATACGCCGCGCGTTCTCGGCGTAGCAATCCTCGAGGAAGCGACGGAAGGTGAACCCCTCGAGAAAGATGCTCGCTTGGGTCGCAGAGAAGTCCTTGCCATCGCTCGCCTGCGCTCCCCGACGCGCGGTTCCCACGAGCCGCTTCAGCGCACGAGTGTAGAACCGCAATGATGCCACGGCGCGGCGCCAGCGGCCCCGTCCCTGCTGGACCTGTCGATAAGCCATCCAGTTGATGAAGAACACGATGTGCCGGGTCTCCTCGTACATGAGCGTCTCGAAGACCTCGAACATCGCCTCTGGCAGGAATCCGCCTTCGCGCGCGATCTTGAAGACACCGAATCCCAAAAAGGAATCCATGCATTCGCCGAAGCCGAAATCCTTGAAGGCGGTCTCGATATCGGCCGGCAGGGGATCGAGCGGATGCTCGGTGACGTCGATGCCGTAGCGGCGGATCATCTCGCGGAGCAGCGCCGCATGGCGCGTCTCTTCGAGGCCCTGCAGGTCGACGGCTTCGCGCAACAGGGGATCGTTCACGGTCTTGGCGAAGGCGGCGACGATCGCGCCCGCGCGCAGCTCGGTATGCAGCACTTCCTGCCAGAAGGGCACCGCGCGCAGCCGATTGAGGGCGGCCTCATCGAGCTCCGGCCAGGGCAGCTTCGCGGGATCGAAATCCCGGTAAGTCGCCTTGAAATGCCGGCAGAACAATTCCTTGTGCGCCTCGGAGCCAATTTCGACGGTGCCCATGTTGCGAGGGCGCAGAAACCGACGCGCGAAACGCACCATCCGCGGCACTGCTCTTGGCCGCAGCAGGCGGCTGTCGTATAGCCCGAGCCGGCGGTCATTCTCCGCGAGGCAAATGTCGATCAGCTCCGCCGTGTTCAAATCGATGCCGACAGCCGCGCTACCCTTCACCGTGAAGTTGGCGTCCTGCGGTTTGTCGCCGAGGCCACGCGCGATGCTCATCCGCTCCCAAATCAGGAACGCCCAGACTCGGAGCACCTTCAATTCGAAGAGGAGGCGTCGCCACCATGAGAGATTCCGGCGATGCCAGGCGGCCCAATTGACGAAGAACGTGATGTGGCGTCCTTCCTCCTGCATCACCAGCTCGAAGGTCGCCACCAGCTCCGGCGGAAAATAACCGGAGCGGCGCGCCACCTCAAACAGCCCGAAGGCAAAGAAGCTGTCGATGCACTCGCTGTAACCGGTCTTCATGAAGGCCCATTCGGGATCGCGCGGTGGCGGATAAGGTGGCTCCGGCCCGATCTCGATGCCGTAGGCCTGCACCAGATTTGCGAGCACGGTCTTGTGCCGGCCCTCCTCGAAGGCGTTGAGCTCGATCGCTTGCTTGAGCAGCGGGTCGTTGACGCAATCGGCATAGCTGCCAACGTTGATGCTGGCTTTGCCCTCGGTCTCAACCGCGATATCCCAGATGGGCAAGTTGATGAGGCGCTCCCGCGCGTCCGTGTCGAGCCGCGGCCAGTCGATTACCGCGGGCTTATAGGGATCGAAAGTGTCGAGCAGCATGCGGCTGAATAGGGCCTTGTGCTGCTCGCTGCCGATCCGGATCGGACCTGGCTCGGCCCCGTGCAATGTACCCGGGCCGGATTCGATGTCGGAGACGCTCATGCGATATACTTTACATCTTCATGCCCGGCATGTCGCCCGGGCCCATGGATCCTGCCTTCTCGACTGTAGCCGTGGCGTTGATCGTACCGGCCTTCTCGAAGGTGAGGCTTAGGGCGAAGCTCTGCCCCGCCACCAACGGCCCTTTGAGGTCCATCAGCATGATATGATAGCCGCCGGGCTTTAGTACTGTCGGCATACCGGGCTTGACGTCGAGAGCCGTCACAGGCCGCATGCGCATGACGCCGTTGTCGTTTATCGTTGTGTGAACATCAGCCTTGTCAGCAACGCTCGTTGATACAGACATCAAGCGATCGGGGGCGGAGCCTTTGTTAGTCAACGTCATATAGACCGCGGCTGTCTTGGCGCCGGCCGGCGTCGCGCGTGCCCAAACGTGATTTACCTCGATGGATGAGGTCTGTGCCGAAACGCTAGCAATCATCGTGAGGGCCAGCAGCGAGGTAACGGCGATTGTTCTTAACATGTGTTCCTCCTTCAAGATGTTGTGGCCATGAGCTTGCGTAGGCGATCGGCCATCTGGGCGGCCGGTGTGTCCTGGGTGAAAGTGGCGACGAAGCGTCCGTCCTCGTCCATCACAAATACGATGGCAGTGTGGTCCATGAGGTAGCCGTCGGGGACGCCTTCGGCCTTGTATGGTGCATAGTAAACACCGTACGCCTTCGCAGCCGCCGCGATCTGCGACGTCGTGCCGGTGAGGCCAACGATGCGCGGATCGAAAGACTGCACATACTCCGCGAGCACCTTGGGGGTATCGCGTTGCGGATCGATCGTTATGAACAGCGGTTGTATACGCTCGGCAAGCGGCCCGAGCTCTCTGAGCGCTCCGGCGATCTCGTTGAGCGTGGTCGGACAGGCATCGGGACAATAGGTGTACCCGAAATAGACCAGCACAATCTTGCCGTGGTAGGTGCGCTCCGTGACGATCGAACCAGCCGTGGCGGTAAGCGCGAATGGCCCGCCGATCGTGGGTCGCGTTGCATAGACCACCGGACTCTGGGCAGTGGCGTGATACCAGAGCATCGCTAGCGGTGCGCCGAGGCCGCAGATCAACAAGGCGGTTGCGAGGATAACGGCGGATCGGTTCAACTGCATGGCGTCCTCACGGTGTCCCGCGGTCTTTCGCCCGTTTCTCGGGTGTACAGGCTCCTTCCGCTGCAACGTCCATCATGAGGGAGCGACAGTGAAAATGAATTTGCCTTCGGTACGGTGGGAATCGACCGCGGTTACGTGCCAAACCACGGTGTAGGTTCCTGGAGGCAATGGCTCAAGACCAATCTCCAACAGCTTCGTGTGGGCAGAATCCGCCTTGGCCTGACCTTGCTCCACGTGCCGGCCCTGGCTGTCCAACACAGCAATGGTGCTAAAGGAAGGCTCCAGATCTTCGGTAAACCAAAGCTGAAGCTTGGTGGGCGGCACATGAACGGTGCTCTGGGCCGCAGGGACCGCGTGATCGAGCCGGGCGTGAGCCATCGCCGCGGGAATCCCCGTGCAAAGAGCGGTGCCGGCAAGGATGACGGACACCATGATGCGGCCTGCTGTGAGGGACCGGCGCGGTGGCGTTTCGGCGCAGGTGCCGACGGCTTCTCGATAGAAGGAATGCATGAACAACCCCAGTGCGCGATGCATTGACGATGTCGGCGGCGTTCATGTCGGTGGAGAACCGGATGGCGCAGCCGGCGCGGATGGAACGCGTTAGGTCGTCACCGGCGGAGCGCGTGGCTGGGAAGTCGAGGCGAGAGTGCGAGCGATCAGTGGCGCCCAGAAGGTTATGACGCCGGGATCGCCTGATGGAGGTCCCTCGACAAGTACCGCATTCGTCGGCGGAACAAAGCTCCCCAACATATGCAGTGCTTGGCAGATCGGACAGGGAGGCAGCTTCTGCGATGGAGTGTGGGTGGGGTCCCCGGACCTATCCGGCGCGCTCGAACGCTGAGCGAGACAGATCGGAAAGTCGCCGCCGACGAAGGCAATGCCTGCGCGCGCGTGGGTTGGCTCATCGGCTAACGCGCTTATGCCAGGATGATGTATCCAGGGAAGCCAAACCTGGATTAGCAGGGCGAAGACAGCGAAGGCTGCGCCAGTAACACGTACCGGGCTCGGGCGGCGGAACAGTGCGAGATCGCCTCTTGGACCCATCATGCGCCCTGAGTTGGCCATCGCTGGGTTGGCACCTCGGATAGATAAGACTACCAGAAACGCATCTTTATTCCCAGAAATGCATCTTTAGAGAGCGAGTTCCGCGACCGAATGCCGCGAGGCCGCCGCGCAACGGATGATTCGCCGTTGGCTCAACCCGTCGCGACTGGAGCGGCCAAGACCGGTCGCCGTAACGGCGTAGCCAAATCCCATGACGAAAAATGTCGTGACCACGTAGGCCATGGTCGTGCCGTGCAGCGTGACCGACGCGTGGTATGCACCCGGGTCACCAAGCGGCGCTGGGAGCGGACTGCGGACGAGTATGTGCCAGGCACTGAGAAGCACCGCCGCAAGAAGGCTGCGAAGGCGACCCGGTAGTGGCAAATCGCCAACCATCTACGGTGATGCACAACTGGGCCTTTCCAGTGGTGTGTTCTCGGCAAACTGTTCCGCTGGTACGACGCTCACGCGGGTCCAGGCGTGATGGCCAAGGCCGCACAACTCGTGGCACGGCATTTCATAATCGCCCGTCCGAGCGAATTTCGTACGCACTTTAGCGATGAAACCAGGTACGACCATTGTGTTGACGTCGGTATCGGCGAGCAGAAAACCGTACGTAACATCGGCACTGGTGAGGCGGAACGTCACCGGTGTGTTCACAGGAATCTGAACGCAATGCGGCACGAAATCATATTGAACGGCAATAATGCGCACAGTGACGGACCCATCTGGCTCGATGGTCGTTCCCAAGTTGCTGTCAACGAATTCACCTGAGAGATGAAGCGTCTGGGGATCGACGACCTCGACGTTGCTGGCCGGGTGCAAAGCGTCCGCGATGCCAATCGTCGCGATCACGAGCATTACGACGCCGATCATCGTGATCATCAGCGCAAACCATCGCTTCTCGGTCCGGATGACGACGGGTTCGTGAACGACGCCGTTCGGAAGGGACCGCCGCAGAGGATTTGACGACGGCTCAGCCAATGGCACCTCGCGGCACAAATGAGGAGCAAGTAACAAGCGGCTCTGATCCTGCTGTGGTGCGTCTCGAACGTGGCAGCATTACGGTTTCGCCGATCAAGCCCGCGAGGTGGTGGGCGTGTTCAAGAATGAAGGTGCAAAAATGCATTGTGGCCCTGCCTCCTCTGGAGTTCCAGCGACTGAGGCAATAACCAAAACTGATCCGACTAGCAGCAGTTGTTGAACCGTCTTCGCATTACCCAGTTGTTGTCGACATTGGGCTACGATTGGACCGCCGATATAAAAATCCTAACCCTTATAAATGCGATGCGTCAATCTGTTGATCTAAATCAACGGTCGTGCGCTTTGCGTCGTCGCGAACCACCCACACTATGAACCCACCTGCGTCCACGCGGTCTCTCTCACGCCGTCGCGTCGCAGTGCGGTGAGTGAGTGCGCGGCCCACTGCATAGCCGATGTGCTTATTTACGAGTGTCCGAAAATGGCAGATAGTGCCGCAATGGCGCGCCGGCAGGAGCATAGCCGGCAGCTCGCCATGTTGCGCTGGGGCCTCATTCCGTGGTGGGCGAAGGACGCTCGGGCTCTCGACGATTAACGCGAAAGCAGAGACCGTGGCGAGCAAGCCGGCGTTTCGGGATGCCTTCAAAGAGCGGCGCTGCCTGGTGATCGCGGACGGCTTTTACGAGTGGAAGAGCTCGACGCCAAGACCAAGCAACCTTACTTGATCCAGGTGCGTGACCACCAGCCGTTCGCGTTTGCCGGTCTTTGGGAGCGGTGGCGTGATCGGGCGCACGACGTCGTGCTCGAAACAGCCACCATCATCACGACCGAGCCCAACGAGCTATGCGCGCCGATCCACAATCGGATGCCGGCGATCCTTCGGCGTGACGACTACGCGGCGTGGCTCGGTGAGAAACCTGCGGAGCCCGCCGAGTTGCTCGCGATGCTCAAGCCGTATCCAGCGGCGGAGATGGAAGCGATCCCGATTGGGCGACGCATTGGCAATGTGAAGTTCGATGATCCGTCGCTGATTGAACCTGTGGCGGTTGCCGAAAGTGAGGCAGCGTGAGACTCCAAGTGCCTTAGCTCACGTGCCACGGCAATAGCACGGCGCAGAACAGGAGAACCACAAGCCACGCTGCCGCAACGTCGGTGAGCGAAGCCCGAATAGGATGTAGGTCCGTGACCGGGCGCGCTGAGTTGCGATGCAATTTCTTCGTCACGGGACCCTCCGTCAATGTCGCTTGCGCCGAGCCTCTTTGGTTGTGCCCGATATGTGCTCTGCCGTGCAGTTCCTAAGTGACCACCGTCACAATGTACTGCCCCTATACGCAGGACCACGAGACAGCCAAGCGCGTATGATGCTGCGTCCCTCGAGGGGACGGGACATCGGCTGATGACGCGCTGCAGCTTGTCCATTGTCGTGGCGCGTCATCGGTCGGCCCGCCACCGTGGCTCGCGCGCGCGTACGAGAGACCATCCATCGCAGTTGAGATCAGCGGGCCTGTCTCGCAGGCAAAATCCGTGGAAATTCTGAGGTGTGGCGCGACGCTGAGAGGCGTTTGGCTTAGCCATTTAATTTATGGCAAGCGCGGTCCGACCATGGCCGCTTGCTTTCGACAGCGCGGCTCGGTCCGCGGTTCTTTCGTGTGAGACCGGGACAGTCGGCTGGCGAAACATTAGCCATATCTGCTAGTAACTGGAGCCAAAGCATATGGACCTGTCGCCTCGATATTGCGCGGGTTAGAACTCGCGACACCAACTCGCGCAGAGGCAGACACCGATGCCACAAACAGAAGATGATCCACAATCAAATCCAGCCGAGGAGAGGATTTGAACCTCTGACCTTCAGGTTATGAGCCAGAAGATTCAGCGCATTCTGGTGATCGCGAAAGCATCGGGCTGTCTGAAAACAGAACATCCCGCGACCTTGCTACCGGGATTGCTACATGAGTTGACTAGGGGATCATTTGAGACATACTGGCTCTAAATCTCATTGGAGCCGTCTTGGCATCGATCCGTAAGCGCAGTTGGAAGTATGGCGGAGAGACGAAGACCGCCTGGGTTGCGGATTATTTCGGGCCCGACGTTGACGCAAATGGCAAGCCACGGCGCCATCAAAAGACATTCGCGACCAAGAAGGACGCCGACGCCTGGCTGGTGGAGACGCGGCACGAAGTAGCGCAGGGGACGCACACGCCAGAGAGCGCCAGCATCACAGTCGCGGAGGCCGCGGACATGTGGCTCGCGGCGGGTGAACTCAATGGGCTCGAACGCTCGACGATGAAACAGTATCAAAACCACGTCACGCACCATCTCAAACCGCTCCTGGGCAGCGTGATGCTGGCGAAACTCACCACACCTGGGGTCGAGAAATTCGCAAAGAATCTTATCGGACGTTCAACCGCCAACGGGTCTGCACTGATCTTGTCGCGCTCTACGGCGAAGAAGGTGCTTTCGAGCTTGAAGGGTATTATTCGGGAGGCGCAGCGCCAGGGCCAAATTGCGAAAAACCCGGCTGATCCCGTGTCTATCAGAGTATCGAGTCGGGGCACTCGAAAAATTCGAGCCGGCCGTGACTTTCCGACCAAGGATGAGGTCAATTTGCTTCTGCGAATGGTCGCGGGGCGCTGGCGCCCGCTCATCGTCACGGCGGTGTTTACGGGCTTGCGCTCGTCGGAATTGCGCGGACTGCGGTGGGAGGACGTCGACTTCGGGGCGAAGGCGATCCATGTCCGCCAGCGCGCTGACGCTTGGGGCGAGATGGGCGCGCCAAAGTCGGAAGCGGGAGAACGGACGATCCCCATGACGCCTATGGTGGCGACAATGCTCAAAGAATGGAAACTGCAGTGCCCGCGGAAAGGGAAGGGGCGGCAGGGGAAGGATGATCCCGGTGTTCTCGATCTTGTATTTCCCAATGGTGAAGGGAAAACGGAGAACCACGCCAACATCGCGAACAGAGGTTTCTATGCGCTTCAACTTGCTTGCGATATCGCGCGGGCCGGCAGCCGCAAGGACGAGAAGGACGAGCCGGTCCTTCGCGCCAAATATGGGCTCCATACGCTGCGACACTTCTTTGCAAGCTGGCTCATCGAGCAGAATTTCTCACCGAAGAAAGTGCAGGCTCTCCTCGGGCACAAATCAATGCAGATGACGTACGATGTCTATGGACACCTCTTCCCGAACCTCGAAGATGATCATGCCAGGATGGCGGCTGGGGAAGCTGCGCTGGTCCGCTGACCGCGGCGAGATGGAAAACCGTTGAGCGGATTTGGGAAGCTGCTGTCGGCACCGATTCGCCGCTGACTGCGACAAGGCTGCGACATGATCACTCTAAGTGCATGTTATATAAGGAAGGACATTCGGAATCATAATCCCAAGGTCGGGGGTTCAAATCCCTCCCCCGCTACCAATCAAATCAATAACTTGACCCTTGATTCTCCGTGACCTTCGGTACGAACTCGGGTACGAGGGATCGCTCCTGCGCGCGAACGGCCACTGGATCGAAGACGCGGAGCCGCCGATGCGGTGGGTGCGTCGAGGTTCCCCGAACCTTGTCCCGGAAGGGGATCATCTGCACAGTTGCGTAGTGAAGCACGACGGCGGGTTTGCGCCAGATCAGAGCGTGGTCGCCCCGTGTGATCGACTTCTCTATCGAAGTCCTTGGGAATGTGAAGAGCGCGGTGTTGATACGCCGTGAACCGCAAGACGTGTGGCATACCCATGACCGTCTGCGGGGCACGCATCCGACTCTGCTTCTCTGGCTCGTGCCATTGCTGCGCGATGTGCTGTTGCTGATGTAGGTCCGACATTGGTTCGCCTCATACGAACTTACGCCACCGTTGCAATTCGGTGTTCTTGATCTTCAGCGTCGGCATTGAGAGCTCTCCTTGTTTCATCGCTGGCAACGAAGGCCGATTCCGTGGCGGAGTCGACCACGTCCCAGCATCTAAGCGCCACTATTCAGTTTGAAATTTAACGGCCCTTGACGCCACTTTAGCATTCTCCATCCTTAGCGGACAGAAAAGGGGGCAGGATGGCGAAGTATCTGTTTTCAGCTCAGCACTGGCGTGCCCGTGCGGCGGAAGCGCGCTCCGTAGCTGAGCAAATGAAGGACGCGCGAGCGAAACGCATTATGCTGGAGATTGCCACGAGTTACGACAAGCTCGTCGAGCATGCGGCAAAAAAAGAGCGAGCGACTGACAAAGAGTAGCTGATACTTAGGGGACTGTAGGCGCTCTGCTGTGGGAGTGCCTCGTCCTCGCTATCAGAGTAGCGTTGCGGTAGGAAAGCATTCGGAAGGATCACGCTCTTGGCATTTAGAGCACGTATTTATCTGCAGCAGCCCGGCGAGACCGAAGCAGCTTATCTCGGCGAGATCGATCTGGAAGTGCGCCCGATCCTGAACGGTCGTGCGAGGTTCATGCATGACGGTGGCTTGGTTGTCGGCCACATCGACACTCTTACGCCACCCGATTGGGCCGAGACCGGCGTGGTCCCCACCATTTACGTGGCGCGCCGCACTTGAAGGGAAAGCCCGGTCAGGCCAGAGCCGTTGTCGCGCGAGAGATCGAAATCCGTAGCCATTGAGGTACCACGTGGCCGCGTCTAATGGATCTTCGTGAGAACCATCGCGGATCAAGATCTGCGGGCGTAGCCGTAGTTTCGGATACCAGTTCTTACTGGCTGGTCGCGCCCCAAGCGCCGGCAAGCCACAGCTAGCTTCGGGATTTCCGACGCATCGGCTTGACGTGCTGTGCCGCTTCGCGATCGGCAGCTTCCTTTGCCAGGCGGAGTTCGCGCAGTCTCGCGACTTTCGCCTCTGATGCCCTCTGCTCCTTTTCCCGCTCGCTCAATGCCTCCGGGCTCTTCTTTCCTTTTTCCCACACCGCTTGCGCCCTTTGTCGAATATCGATGTCGCGCTGATCATTCGCCATGACCTCTGTCCTTTCATCGTCGAAGGTCGTCGGTTGATTGAGGCTCACGCTCAATAGCCTTCGCGCTCCATTCGCTTTCGGAGCGCCTTGCGGTGGCGCCGTATCGCATCGGATTTTTCCCTGGCCCGGCGCTCCGAGGGCTTCTCGTAAGCTCGCCGACGCTTCATTTCGCGAAATATGCCCTCGCGCTGCATCTTCTTTTTGAGAACGCGGAGGGCGCCGTTGATGTCGTTGTCGCGAATGAAAACCTGCATTGATGATTTTGCCTCATTGTAGAGAATACTCGGAAGGGGAGTAGCGTTCCGCTGCATCCCCGACGGTGTGTGTTCATCGCGGGGATAATCTGGGATTTTAGGGCACCATCTTGGCCGAATTTGGCAGGCCGTCATATTCTCGCTGAAGCCGCCGACGCTCTACGGCGAGTTCCGTACGTCTATGCGAGATCAGACCTACTTCCTCCAGTAAACCGTCGAACATGCCGCGGCTTTCCCGCAGAGCCACAAGCTCTGCATCAATTTCTTCGAGGCGCTCCAATATCTGTTCGGCGCGCGTCACTACTCATTCCTTTTCGGGGATGAGCATATAAGAGGCCGTCGGAAACCACCAATCCGATAGTCTGGTACCGCCATTAGAGCAAGGGTCTGCATCAGTTAATGAATGGCACCCACGCTGTGACCGACCTCGATGGGCTTTCGGCGAGATAAATTCGGTACAAACTCTCACCGTCGACGACAGCCGAACTTTACCAGCTCTTCGACCGAGTACAGGCACCTCGCGCGTCAGTGGCGACGATACTCATTGGGCGGTCGAACGAGTGAGCGATTTGATCGGCCCGCGCCACCGTCCGGACAATCGGGCGATTTTGCGATCTTGTGCCTCGATAATTGCGCGTGCAGAGGCGTCGATGTCGAGCGCATCGAGTTCAGCAGCGTCGATCTTGCGGTTCGAGCTACGCGTGCCATCTTCGTAGATCACGTCGAACAAGACAAGGCCGCTCTCTGGGAGGCGCCCCAGGGCGCTTGCATACTTGACCTTTTCCCCGTGGCCTTCCGTCGGGGACACATCGGCTGTTGCCTTGCGTTGGGCGGCCTTCTCCTCGCGGCGCCGCTGCTTTTCTTCGTGCCTCAATTGCTGAGCGCGGCGGCGCTCGGCGCGCCGCTCGCCGTAGTTAGGTTTGAACGGCATCGGCTATCCTTTAGCTGGGGCGAGAGTCGCAGCCCCTCCAACCACTGATCAGCCGCGGCTCTGCCTTCAATCTCGTCGCGCCAACCTTAGACGGCTTTGAGATTTTCCGCCGAGGACTTACCGCGCTTCTCGTCACGGCGTTCCTCGTACGAGATCTTCTGTCCCTCCTTCAGCGTGCCTATCCCGGCGCGCTCGACCGCCGAGATGTGTACGAACACATCTGCTCCGCCGCCTTCTGGCTGAATAAATCCATAACCTTTTGCGGAGTTGAACCATTTCACGGTGCCGATTGCCAAGATCGCCTCCTTTGTACGGGGGCTCGGAGCGAGCCCCTCTGATTGTCAATCCAGAGGTCACGAATGCTCTAGATCGAAGAGGATCGATCGGGCGTCGGGCCTGGAAGATTGGCCGATTAGCTTGGTTCCGTTGCGCCGATATTGCAACTGGTTTGTCCCGTACGACCGACACCCGATTTTCCGCGATCGGCGGTCCGATAATGGTATGCTGAGGACACGCAGAAGCTGCTTGCTGCCTGGCCGCCCAGACAGAATCGCGGGCACTCCTCGGAGATCGCATCGCGTGGCTGGGCTGCGGACCGGACACCAACGCCACCAAGCCAAAGGAAAGCGGTGGAGACGTGCAATCACACAAATTCGCGATCGGCCAGAATGTCGTCATGAAGCAGCGCCAGGTTCATCAGGCACCGACCGATACCTTCGAGATCGTGCGCCTGCTGCCGGCTGAGCGCGACAATCCGCAATATCGAATCAGATCACTGCGGGACGGTCATGAACGGGTGGTAGTCGAGAGCGATCTCGCGTGAGCGCTTGCTGCACGAACGCTGGCGACCTTTAGAATCGCGGCGCGGCAAAATAAAACTCAGCACCATGCGACGGCAGTGGGCTTGCACCACCCAGGCATGTGGCCAGTTGTGGCGGCGGTGCAATCCCAAAGCGCGCCCGGATCAGTCGGTGATGTCGATGCCGGCCACCAAAAACAGCAACAGCGGGCGGATGTGGACGCTGCGCGCGAAGCCAGACGTTCCGTCAAAAATCCAACCGACGAAACTCGACGGTGATGTCGGGTGGATCACAGGGCCGGCGTCAGTGCTCGGCTGCCAAAGTTCGCGCGAGCCGGCTCAGGGCCTCTTGGTAACGCTCGCTCGGGATCTGCGCGAAGTTTTTCGCGAGTTCCAGGCACATCCTCTCGCGGGGGCTTTGTACGTGGCTCTGCGGTTCATCCAGACCCTCGAAGAAGCTGCCGACAGGGACGCTCAGTGCCTTGGCGATCTGGAACAGACGCCCCGCGGATACTCTGTTGATGCCGCGCTCGTATTTGTGCGCCTGCTGATAGGTGACTCCGATCAAATCGGCGAGTTGCTGCTGGGTTAGACCGAGCATGATCCGCGATTCCCGGATCCGTGCTCCTACATGGCGATCGAAATCATGGACGCGAGTCGTAGTTTGGGTCATGGTGTGCACTAAACTCCTTTCGGTGCGAAAAAATATTGTAGCACCCGAAGCTCCCTCCCCAAGCGTCTGCCTCAATCTCGGAAAAGGTCCCCCAGCAAAGGTTCCGATCTAACGTGCGTTCGTGGAATCATTTGGGACTGTGAACGGGATTTTCAACCGGATGCCCGAATTGCATCGTTGATTGACCCACGTGGCTCGTGGCGAGCGTGCCTTCCTCATTACCACCCATGAGCCGACTGTAGCCCGCCCCGTCTGCCGCTCGGACAGCACTGGGCCAAACCCAATGATAAAGCTTAGTGCGAGGGCAAGGCAGACCCAGCACTGACATCCAACACGACTTCTCAGTAGTGCCAAAAACCGCTATCATTCGTATTATAGTTCAGCGTTCATCCGGGGAATCCCGGCTAGAAGTTGTTCTCCGGGTTGGCTATCTGGGAGAACGCCATGACGCGAACCTCCACGTTCGCCGCCTCGGGTCATTCGCCCGGTCTTTTGCTCGGCGGCAAGCTCGACGGCATACCGTTCAGCGCCTACCATTTGCAGATCATCCTGGTGCTCGGGGCGGTCGGCTTCATCGAGGGTTACGATCTGGCGCTTGGCGGCTCGCTCCTAGTGCTAGCCAAGGAGCCACTGCATCTGACCCCCGAGCAGGTTCGCTGGCTGGTGGTGGCGCCGATCCTTTTCGTCGTGATCGGCGGCTTCACGGCCGCGGCCATTTCCGACCGGCTGAGCCGTAAGACCGTGATGCAGATCGGCGTCATCTCCAGCACCTTCCTGACCTTGCTGATCCCGCTGGCGCAATCGGGCGCGCAGCTACTGGTCATCCGCGTGCTCACCGGTTTCGGCCTGGGCTTTGCGCTCTCCGCGCCGTTCCCGATCGCCGCCGAACTGATGCCGGCACGGCACCGGCGCACCTTCGGGGCAATCTACGAGGTCATGCTGGCGAGCGCCTTTACGCTACTGCCCTTAGTCGGCTTCGTTCTCGCTGAGAATCCCGAGGGCTTTCGCCTGATTGCGCTGCCGGGCGGCCTCGCGCTCGGCGTCGTGCCGTTGCTTGTGCACTTCGGCCTCCCGGAAAGCCCGCGCTGGTATTTGAGCCGGGGCAATTCCGAGGCAGCGGTCGACACGGTCAATCGAATCATCACCCGCTGCGGCAGCCGCGTGCCGCCACTTGCCATCGCGGCGATCGGTCCACAGACGCGCGAAGAGCTACCGCCGATCACGGCGCTCTTCGCTCCCGGCCAACTGCGCTGGACCGTCATCGGCACCCTTTGCTACGGCGCCGCTACGACCGCCTATTATTGCTCCGCGATCCTGCTGCCGAAGGCGTTGGTCGACCAGGGCGCCGCGGTGGCCCTGAGCTTCGGGCTCAGCACGCTCCTTTTCATGATGACCATCCCGGGCAAGTTCTTCACCGGATTTATCATGGAGATCATCGGGCGGCGGTGGACGATCACTTATTGCTTGGCTGGTGCGATACCCGGTTTGGCGCTGATGGCCCTCGCGCATCGGACTGGAGCCTACGCGACGGTCGCGATGAGTGCCGGAGCGATCATTACCGGCCTGACGGTGCTATCGTCGTTCACCGCGGTGCGCGTTTATCTCTCCGAGCAGTTCCCGACTGCGTTACGCGGACGCGGGCACTTCTTTGGGGAAGCAACGGGGCGAATCTTTTCCGGAGTGCTGGTGCCGTTCCTGTTGGAACCCTACACCGCATCCCCCACGATATTCTTCGGGACGATCGCCGCGGTGGTGGCGATCGGCGCCTGCATCCCGCTGCTGTTCGGCAAGGAGACCGTTGGCCAGCTCGAAATGGTGACCTAGCCGATCCCCGTTAGCGGATCATTCTTGCGCGCGAACCATCCGCAGGATTGCTTTTACGCAGCCAAGACCCACAACGGAACTTTGAAGCTGCCTCGATCGTCATGGCGATCGTTTGCACTCCGGCTGAAAGCTATCGTAGGCAGATCAGTGCACTGATAGCACGAGGATGCCAAGTATCATGAGCAGCGCACCTAGGGCCCGTATGACCCCAAACGGCTCCCTCATGACGAAGATGCCTATCAATACTCCGAAGAGAGCGCTGCATTCGCGAATCGCCGAAACGGGACCAAGCGGGAGATAATTTGCGGCGACCAGAAACGTCAGATACCCCACAACCGATAGCAGACCAGCACCTATCCCCGTTGGCCCAATCGCAACCAATGAAGGCGCAAATGATCGACCTCGCGCGATCGCCGCATAGAGTAGGAAGCCCACGCCCGACGCAATCTCAAGTGCTGCACTGAATCCGAATAGGTTACCGCTCAGTCGAACACCGGCGCCGCTGAGTAAACTATAGGCCGCTACGCTCGCGCCGATTAGGGACGCATAGATCAGTGCGACGCGGCTGCCACGACCCAAGAGGGCTAGCGTAACGATGCCGAGCGAGATCGAGACAACGCCCAATAACTGCGACGGTGAAATTGATTCGCCGATGAGAAGGAAGGCAAAGGCAGTTAAGATGACGGGAGCCACGCCTCGCGCGAGCGGATAGACAAAGCTGAGGTCGCCAAAGTGATAGCCCTGAACAAGGAGCGCTTGATAGACCCACATGGCAACCGCTGCGGCGATCACCCATTTGAGGCTTTCGATCGATGGCAGCCCCGCGCACCAAAGGAGGATAAAACCGTAGAGCAGGCCCACGATGCGGATCGCGACCATCATCGTGAGACGATCGGATGTCCTTTTGAGAAGCGCATTCCAAGCCGCGTGGCCGACAGCGGAAAGCAGGACAATGCCGTAGAGCACGCTTTGGCTCATGGACTCCAGCGCCTCAACTTTCCGGGCGGATCATTGAGACCACAACTGGATTTGTGGGTCATGCCAACGTTAGGGCGTTTCTCTACTACTCGAGTTGCGGCGCGATTGAGGCCATAGATAAGCGGCGCTCAACGCTAGTGCGAGTGCGGCGAGCTGCAGCGCGTGGTCGAGGGCACCACGGCGTTCTTTCGGCAAGAAGTCGAGGACACCCGAGACGAGCGGACCAGCCAATTGACCGACGGCAAAGGCCGCGGTCATCCGAGCGAGGAGTGCCGTAGGGTTGCCCGGCGCTCGCGCGCGTGCCTCCTGCATGCCGATCATCGTCACCACCATGAAGGTGCTGCCGACTAGCAGTGCGGCAGCGGCAATCGTCACCGGAGTGAGCCAAACGCTGGGCAGAACGACGCCGGTGGCCATGAGAAGGTGGCTGACCGACCACACGCGAAGCCGGTTGGCGTGACCGAAGTGCCGAGCGGTGGCGAGGGTGGACAATGCGGCCGCGGTGCCAAAGACGGGCCAAGCAAGACCGAACATCTGCGGATTGTCCACGACCTCGCGCGCGAGCGCGGGCAGGAATGTGGCCGGCAGGATGTAACCGAAGCCGAACACGCCGTAACAGATCACCATACCCGCGTATCGGCCGGACGTGCCGTCGGTGGCCTGGGCCGAGCCGCGAGGCACGGCGGTCCCCGACGGTCGGCCGACAAAGGAGCTGCAAAAAGCGACCGGGAGCGCTGCCAGCGCACCGAGCTCCAACCAGAGCTGGCTGGCCGGCACGCCGGGTTGCGCAGCCGCTAGGCAGAATAGGCCGGCAAACGCAATTCCAAGTCCGACGCCGGCATAGACCACGCCGGAGAGATCCGAGCGTCCTGCCTGCGCCAGGTGCTGCAACGCCCAGGCGCTGGTCGCGACGAGCGTCCAGGCGCTCAGCACTCCCGCGACAAAGCGCAGAAATACCCATGCGCTCGGTCCGTCGAACGCGCCCATGGCGGCCGTGGACACGACAATGCCGGCAAGGCTCGAGCGCATCAACATTGGCATGGAGAGGCCCAACCCGCTTGCGGTCAGGGCGCCGGCCAAATAGCCGACGTAGTTGCTGGCCGCCAACCAGGCGCCGTCGCTCTGTGCCAGCGAGCCGTCACGGACCATCAGGGGCAGGAGCGGCGTGAAGGCGAACCGGCCAATCCCCATCGCTACCGCCAGCGCAATGGTTGCGGTCGCGCAAGCAGCCCTGGTGGAGAGGGTGGGCAGGCGTTCATGAACGTCGAGGCCGGGTCTCATGCATCGGAATAGCGCCTGTCGCGTCAGGTTGCACAAATGAATAATTCTGAGATATCGTTCTGTTTATGAGAACGATTGACCTCGAGTCATTGAAAATTTTTCGCACTGTCGTGGATGAGGGCGGTGTCGTGCGTGCCGCCAACAAGCTCAATCGCGTTCAGTCCAATGTGACGACGCGCATCCGACAACTGGAGGAATATCTCGGCACACGGTTGTTCCGGCGGGAGGGGCGGTCCATACGTCTCTCGGCGGAGGGACGCACCCTGCTTGCCTATGCAGACCGTCTGTTGCGCCTGGCGGACGAGGCCGTCAGCGAGATGCGCACCGGCAAACCCAGGGGTGTATTCAGGCTGGGCTCGCTCGAGAGCACGGCTGGAACCCGCCTGGCTCCCATCCTGTCGCGGTACCACACCCTCTACCCCGATGTGGTGGTCGAGCTTGCGAGCGGTACAGCTGGGGCGTTGGTGACGCGCGTGATGAATTTCGAGCTCGACGCCGCCTTCGTGTCGGAGCCTTTTACCGCACCCATGCTCGAAGCACGCCCGGTTTTTGAGGAGCGGTTGGTGCTTGTGACGCCCAGAGCGATACGCAAGGTGTCTAGCCCCGCTGACATCGGGCGCTCAACGCTCATCGCGTTCGCGCAGGGCTGCTCATATCGCAAGCGTATCGAGGAATGGCTCGGGAGCGGGAACGTGATGCCCGAGCGGATCCTGGAATTTAGCTCGTATCAGGCGATGATCGCCTGCGTCGCTGCCGGTACCGGATTTGCAGTGGTGCCCAAATCGGTCCTGCAGGGCCTGCGCGCGAGCAAGACCGTACGCCAACACGCGCTTCCGAAGCGGTTTTCACACAACCGAACCTACATCGTGTGGAACGGCGATCCATCGCCGTCCCTGCAGGGTCTGCTATTGCTTTTGGGCAGTATCGCAGTGTGACCGGACCCCTCGGCCACGGCAGTTTGCGGAAGTGCCGAGGTGTCTCCCGAATGTCTGTTGGGTAGGTGAAGGCGGCCGCCAGTCCATTCTCGGCCTGGGACCGCCGTGGACCCGATTCTGACATTGACCAACAGACCGGATCGGATGGCGGATGGCCTCGTGTGCCTACTGTACCAGAGGCGTGGCGGCGCCCGTGATCGCAAGCCCTTCGATCCGCGCCCGGCCCACCAGAAGCCGCAGGTATTGGGATACGGCCCGCTGCCAGGATTGGGTTGCCAGATGCCGCTCGATCAACGGCCTTGCCGCCGCAAACGAAAGCGTCTCGCCATGCACCAGGCGGCCGAGGCGGAGCACGTGATAGCCATAACGCGTCGCGACTGGAACCGGACATATCTGACCTTCTTCCAGTCCGAAGATGAAGGTCTCGATTTCCGGCACCAGGTCGCCCCGGGTCTGCTGACCGAGCAGCCCACCCGACGCTGCGGAGGGGCAGGCCGAGCGTTCACGCGCCAGCTCCGCAAAACGAGTGGGGTTTTGCCGCAGCAACGCCAGCGTTTCCTCGGCCGCCTGTTTTGCCGCCCCGCGCGCCGCATCAACGTCGGGCGCAGCCGGGAACAGGATGTGCGCGGCCTCGTACAGGTCGGGTGCGCGATACTTGCTCCGATTGGTGCTCCAATACCTCCGGCAGGTGGCTTCATCCAACACGGGAACCGAAACCTCGCGTAAGAGCAACGCCTGGATCACCGCTTCCTCGGCGCCAGCTTCGTCATTCGCTTCCACTTCATCTGTGACCCCGAGCCGCCCGGCCTCAGCCAGCAGCAGATGTCGCAAGACCAATGCCGTTGCGGCCTTGTTCCACGCATCGTCACGGCTGCGGGCCGGGTGATATTGCATCTCGGCGGCGATCGCTTTGGGTGTGATCTCCATGCCGTCGACGCGAACCGCCTCCATCAGCGCCTCCCCGATACGGCCGCGCCGCCCCGCCGCCGGACGATCTGATAGGGTCGGCCGATATAGCTGACCGGCACCGACCAGATGTGCACCAGGCGTGAGAACGGAAAGATCAAGAAGATCGTCAGCCCGAGCATGATGTGCAGCTTGAAGATCGGGTTCACGTCGGCGATCGCGTCGGCGGCGCCGCCGCGGAAAGTCACGATGCGCTGCGCCCAATCCGAGAGCTTCAGCATCTCGGAGCCGTCGAGGTGGTGCGCGGAGACAAAGATCGAGAGCAGCCCCAATGTAAGCTGTGCATAGAGCAGCAGCAGGATCGCGACATCCATGGAGCTGCTGGTGGCACGGATGCGCGGATCGACTAGTCGGCGATAGATGAGCAATGTCAGTCCGACAAAGCACAGCACGCCGAAAGCGCCACCGCTGGCCATCGCCAGCAATTGCTTGGCCTCGACCGTGAGGCCGAGCGCTGTGTAAACCTCGTGCGGCGTCAACAGACCGACGAAGTGCCCCGCGAGTATGAAAAGCACGCCGATGTGGAAGCAATTGCTGCCGACCATCAGGAGCTTTCGGCGCAAGAGCTGGCTCGATCCCGAGCGCCACGTGTATTGGTCGCGCTCGAAGCGGATGAGACTCCCGATCACGAACACGCTGAGCGCCACATAGGGATAGAAGCCGAACAAGGCTTGGGTCAGGTATTGCCGCATCCCCTTATCCTCCGCACCGCGCGTCGCCCGCCGCATCAGGTGAGGTTCCGCCCGTGAAGCGGACGGCTTCCTCTTCCCATTGGCGATCAAGCACCCCTAGGTCGTCCGCCTCGGGCCTCAATGCGGCAAGCACCTGGTCAATGGCCGCGCGTTCCGCGGGCTTTGCTGCCAGCGCCTCGATCGCCGCCAAGACCGATGCGTAGCCGCTGCGGCGCTCGGCTAGCTTCTCGCGCAGCGCCGCCACCACGTGACTACACTGGCCGAGCAGCGAGCGCGCGGCACGCTCGGGCACTAGTGAGAGGAATTCGAGGAAGAGCGGCAGGTAGTCCGGCAATTCCCGCTCGGCAATCTCAAGACCATGCAACTTATAGAGCTGGTTAAGTTGCACCATGGCCTGTCCACGCTCTCGCGATTCGCCGTGGATGTGCTCGTAGAGGTGGAGCGACAGCGCTCGACTGCGGTCGAACAGGCCGACATAGCGCTCTTGCGCGTCAAGTGCGTCGAGAGCTTGGAGATCGCGCATGAATCCGTTGAGCGCGCGACGATGCCGGGCAGGCAAGATCGCCTCCCGCTCCAGCACGTCCGTGATTTCGGTGATCGCCTGCTGCAACTCCTCGGTTGGATAGGCGAGCAGCAGGGAGAGCGCCTTGAAGGTCTGCATCACGCGGGCTCCGCCGGTTGTTTGACGCCGCGGCGATGTTTGGAGCTGCCGAAAAGATCGACCTCGCTTGTGCCGCTCGAGCAGCCATTGCCGAAGCTGAAACCGCAGGAGTTCCTGAGGTCGTAGGCATTCTCCGCATATTCGCGGTGTGTGGTCGGGATGACGAATCGGTCTTCGTAGTTGGCGATCGCGAGGATCTTGTACATGTCCTCGACCAGCGACTTGCTGAGGCCGACCTGCGTCAGCACTTCCTCCGCCTCGACGCCGTCCACGTGGCGCGCGCGCATATAGGCGCGCATGGCGAGGAGCCGTTCCAGCGCCAGCTTGACGGGTCGCTCGTCGCCCGCAGTGAGCAGGTTCGCGAGATAGCGGAGCGGAATGCGCAACTTCGAGACATTGGGAAGGATCCCGTTGCTGCCCAGTTCGCCGGCTTCGGCCTTGGCTTGGATCGGCGACAGTGGCGGCACATACCAGACCATCGGCAACGTCCGGTATTCCGGATGCAGCGGAAAAGCGATTTTCCAGTCGATCGCCATCTTGTAGGTCGGCGACTGCCGGGCGGCCTCGATCCATGCATCCGGCACGCCGTCGGCGCGCGCCTGCGCGATCACCTGAGGATCGTGGGGATCGAGGAAGAGGTCGAGTTGCGCTTGGTAAAGGTCTTTGTCGTCGGCCACACTCGCTGCGGCTTCGATACGGTCGGCGTCATAGAGCAGCACGCCCAGATAGCGGATGCGGCCGACGCACGTTTCGGAGCAGACGGTGGGTTCTCCGGCCTCGATCCTGGGATAGCAGAAGATGCATTTCTCGGCCTTGCCGCTCTCCCAGTTGTAATAGATTTTCTTGTAAGGGCACGCGCTCACGCACATGCGCCAGCCGCGGCACTTGTCCTGATCGATGAGGACGATGCCGTCCTCTTCGCGCTTGTATATCGAGCCCGACGGACAAGCGGCGACGCAAGCGGGATTGAGGCAGTGCTCGCAAAGTCGTGGCAGATACATCATGAAAGTGTTTTCGAACTGGCCGTAGATTTCCTTCTCGATCGCGTCGAAGTTCTGATCTTTCCCGCGCTTGGCAAATTCGCCGCCGAGAATCTCCTCCCAATTGGGGCCCCACTCGATCTTTTCCATGGTCGCGCCGGTGATCGCCGACCGCGGCCGTGCGGTCGGCGCTGCCGCGCTCAGCGCCGCGGTCTGCAGATGTCCGTAATCGTAGGTGAAAGGCTCGTAGTAATCGTCGATCTCCGGCAGGTCCGGGTTCATGAAGATCTTGGCGAGCACCCGGAACTTGCCACCGAGTCTCGGCACCAGCTTGCCGCCGGAATGACGGACCCAACCGCCCTTCCACTTCTTCTGATTTTCCCAATCCTTGGGATAGCCGATGCCTGGCTTGGTCTCGACGTTGTTGAACCAGGCATATTCGACGCCGTCGCGGCTCGTCCAGACGTTCTTGCAGGTGACCGAGCATGTGTGGCAGCCGATGCACTTGTCGAGGTTCAGCACCATCGCGATCTGGGCGCGGATTTTCATGATCGTTCGCTCCGTTAGTCCGCGGCCTCGGCCGAGGCGCGCGACTGCTCCAGCCAATCGACCCGCTCCATCTTGCGGACGATGACGAACTCGTCGCGATTGGCGCCGACGGTGCCGTAGTAGTTGAAGCCGTAGGAGAGCTGTGCGTAACCGCCGATCATGTGCGTGGGCTTGGGGCAGACGCGGGTCACTGAGTTATGGATGCCGCCGCGCTTGCCGGTGATCTCACTGCCGGGCACGTTCACGATCTTCTCTTGGGCGTGATACATCATGCACATGCCCGGCGGCACGCGCTGGCTAACCACCGCCCGCGCGGTCAGCGCGCCGTTGGCGTTGAACGCTTCGATCCAGTCATTGTCGGCAATACCGGCCGCCTTGGCGTCGGCTTCGCTGATCCACACGATCGGCCCGCCGCGCGACAAGGTCAGCATGATGAGGTTGTCGGTATAGGTGCTGTGGATGCCCCACTTCTGATGCGGGGTGATGAAATTGAGTACGACCGACGGCCGCTCATCGGCGAAACGCTCACGCACCGGCGCCACGGTTTTGGTGTCGATCGGTGGGCGATAGACCGCGAGCGCCTCGCCGAAGGCCCGCATCCACAAGTGGTCCTGGTAGAACTGTTGGCGGCCCGTCAGGGTACGCCAGGGGATGAGCTCATGCACGTTGGTGTAGCCCGCGCTGTAGCTGACATGCTCACTTTCGAGTCCGCTCCAGGTAGGAGACGAGATGATCTTGCGCGGTTGTGCTTGCAGGTCGCGGAAGCGAATCTTGTCGTCCGCGCGAGCGAGCGCCAGGTGATCGTGCGCGCGCCCGGTGATCTTGCTGAGCGAGTCCCAGGCTTTAACCGCGACCTCGCCGTTGGTCTCGGGCGCCAAGCTCAAGATCACCTCGGCCGCGTCGATGTCGCTTTCGATTCGCGCCCGGCCCTGGCCTGCGCCCGGTGTTTGGACGGTACCGTTAAGCCGCTTCAGGAACTCGACTTCGTGCTGGGTGTTCCAGCCTATACCCTTGCCGCCGTTGCCGATCCGCTCCATCAGTGGGCCGAGCGAGGTGAACTTGGCGTATGTCTCGGGGTAGTCGCGCTCGACAACAGCGATCGCGGGCATGGTCTTGCCGGGAATGGGTGGACATTGACCCAATTTCCAATCGGCAACAGCCACGGGCTGTGCCAATTCCGCTGGGGTGTCGTGCAGGATCGGTGTCAGCACCACGTCGCGCTCGCGGCCAAGATGGTTCACCGCCAGCTCCGAGAATTTGCGGGCGATGCCTTTGTAGATTTCCCAATCGGTTCGCGCCTCCCAAGCAGGATCGACCGCGGCCGACAACGGATGAATGAAGGGGTGCATGTCTGAAGTGTTTAGATCGTGCTTCTCGTACCAGGTCGCGGTCGGCAGCACGATGTCCGAATAGAGACAGGTGGTGGACATCCGAAAATCGAGCGTCACCAGCAAATCAAGCTTGCCGGTCGCGGCTTCATCGTGCCAGCGCACCTCTTTCGGCTTGGTGCCACCGCCCTCGCCCAAATCCTTGCCGAGCACGCCGTGCTCCGTGCCGAGCAGGTATTTGAGGAAATACTCGTGACCCTTGCCCGAAGCGCCCAGCAGGTTCGAGCGCCAGACGAAAAGATTGCGCGGGAAGTTCTGGGGCGCGTCCGGGTCTTCCGCCGCGAAGTGCAGCGTGCCGTCGGCTAGACCCTGTACCACGTAGTCCGGGATGGTCTTGCCTGCCGCATCGGCCGCGGCCGCGATGCGGAGGGGATTGGTCCCAAGCTGCGGCGCCGAGGGCAGCCAGCCCATGCGCTCGGCCTTGACGTTGTAGTCGATGAGGCTGGCGGGCAGTCCCGCGCGGTCGGCGAGCGGAGAGAGAATCTCGGCGGGATCGAGCTTCTCATAGCGCCACTGCGATGTGTGCGCGTAGAAGAACGACGTTGAGTTCATTTGCCGAGGCGGACGGCTCCAGTCGAGCGCGAAGGCGAGCGCCGTCCATCCCGTCTGCGGCCGAAGCTTCTCCTGGCCCACATAATGCGACCAGCCGCCACCCGACTGGCCGACGCAACCGCAGAGCACCAACAGGTTGATGATGCCGCGATAGATCATGTCCATGTGATACCAGTGATTGAGGCCGGCCCCGAGGATCACCATCGACTTGCCGTGCGTCTTGTCGGCGTTCTCCGCGAATTGCCGCGCGAGAGCGATGATGTGTGCGCGCGGAACGCCGGTCACCGCTTCCGCCCAAGCAGGCGTATAGGGCTGATCCTCGTCGTAGCTCCGGGCGACGTTGCCGCCGCCGAAGCTGCGATCGATCCCGTAATTACCTGCAAGCAGGTCAAACACGGTCGCGACCAGTACGTCGCCTGCTCGCGTCTTGACGCGCCGTACGGGAAGCTGCCGCTCCAAGACATCAGCGTGGTTGGTCGAATGAAACGCGGCCGGCGCCCGACCACCAAAATATGGGAAAGCGACGGGTACGAGTTGGTCGCGTTTGTCCGCGAGGCTCAATTCGAGTTCGATGGGGGCGCCACGCCCGTCCTTTTCCTCGAGGTTCCACTTGCCACTCTCGCCCCATCGGAACCCGACCGAACCGCTTGGAACTGCGAGGCTCCCGTCTCTCCGGTCGAACCCCAGTGTCTTCCAGTCGGGATTGTTTGTTTGATCGAGTGCGCCCTCGAGATCGGAGGCGCGGAGGAATCGGCCGGGAACGAAGCAGTTGCCGCGCTTCTCGAGGACCACCAGCAGTGGCAAGTCGGTGAACCGACGGCAATAATCTTCAAAGTATGCGCTGCGACCCGCGAGATGAAACTCCTTTAGGATGACGTGGCCCATGGCCATCGCGAGCGCCGCGTCCGTGCCTTGTTTCGGATGCAGCCAAAGATCCGCAAATTTCGCGGCCTCGCTGTAGTCGGGGCAAATCACCGCTGATTTGGCGCCCTTGTAGCGAACCTCCGTATAGAAGTGAGCGTCGGGCGTGCGGGTCTGTGGCACGTTCGAGCCCCAGAGGATGAGAAACGTCGAGTTGTACCAATCGGCGCTCTCGGGCACGTCGGTCTGTTCGCCCCAGGTCTGCGGACTCGAGGGCGGAAGATCGCAGTACCAATCATAAAAGCTCATGCAGACGCCGCCGATCAGCGAGAGATAGCGGCTGCCCGCGGCGTAGGAGACCATGGACATCGCGGGGATCGGCGAGAAGCCCACGATGCGATCGGGTCCATGGCGCTTGGCGGTGAAGACGTTGGCGGCGGCGATGATCTCCTCGACCTCGTCCCATTTCCCGCGGACGAACCCGCCGAGTCCGCGGATCGATTTGTAGGAACGTGCTTTGCCAGCATCCTCGACGATCGCGGCCCACGCCTCGACCGGCGCCTTGCTGGCGCGTTCCCGGCGCCAGAGCTCGACGAGCCGCCGCCGGATCAGCGGATACTTTACCCGGTTGGCGCTATAGAGGTACCAGGAGTAGCTGGCACCGCGCGCACAGCCGCGCGGTTCGTGGTTCGGCAGATCGGGCCGCGTGCGTGGATAGTCGGTCTGTTGCGTCTCCCAGGTGACGATGCCACCCTTGACATAGATCTTCCAACTGCACGAGCCCGTGCAATTGACGCCGTGGGTCGATCGCACGATTTTGTCGTGCTGCCAGCGCTGGCGATAGCCCTCTTCCCACTTGCGATCTTCGTTGGTGACCGCGCCGTGCGTGCCGGAGAAGGTATCGACGGTCTTGCGGAAGAAGGTCAGGCGATCGAGCAAGTGACTCATGACAGTCACTCCGCCGCTGCTTTGATATTGGGAGGGCCAACCGGCACGGCCTGCAATTTTTCGCCCATGACGGGCAGCCGCCGGACCTCGGTGATGTAGTTCAGAATCAGCGACACCCATACGACGCCGTAAAGGAACATGAAGCAGGTCGAATTGATCGCGAGCCAATCGAGAACGGCACCGAAGATGATAGGGAGGAGAAAACCGCCGAGCCCGCCCGCGAGACCGACGATGCCCGTCACGACGCCCATATTCTCGGGAAAGTCGTCGCCGACATATTTGAAGGTCGAGGCCATTCCGCAGGCAAACGAGATGCCGAGCGCGAAGAGCAGCCCGGTGAAGGGAAGCGACGAGAGGCCCAGACGGAATTGGGCGGGGCCGCGGATCGTATGGATGATGAATTCCGTCTGCGGATAGGACAGCAGGAAAAGACTGATCCAAGCGGCCCACAATACCCACCAGGTCACGTTGTGCGCGCCAAACCGATCGGAGAGATATCCTCCAAGCGCGCGCAGGACGCCGGCCGGCAGGGAAAAGCAGGCTGCGAGCAGTCCCGCCTCGGCAACACTGAATTCATATTCGTGGACGAAATATTGCGGCATCCAGACGGAGAGCGCAGTGAAGCCGCCGAAGACGATCGAGTAGTACTGGCAATACTTCCA
Organism: Allostellaceae bacterium; assembly: GCA_035517495.1. Lineage (GTDB taxonomy): Bacteria > Pseudomonadota > Alphaproteobacteria > ATCC43930 > CGMCC-115725 > DASZHJ01. Next base: position 26,326 of record DATIYT010000028.1, read on the forward strand.
GACGCGTGGGTCCTTGAGGGCCGACAATTCCTGGCGCAATGCGAAGCGGCTTCGCCCCGCGCCAGGATCGGGTGCGGACAGAAACCAAAAGGCCGCCGCCGTAACGACAAGCGCCACGGCATAGACCCTGGGAACGCTTTGCCAGCCGTAGGCGCCAATCAGCGCCGGCGCGACAAACATATTGATGGCGGCGCCCGTGGTTCCGGCGCCGAAGACGCCCATCGCAAAGCCGCGCCTCTCCTTGGGAAAAAAACGAGCGACATAGGGCGTTCCCACCGCGAATGACGCGCCGACAACACCGAGCGCGAGCCCCAGCAGCAGGAATTGCCAGAGACGGTCGGCATAGCCTGTGAGCCAGACCGGTACCGCGCAAAGCAGCAGCAACAGAGACATCACGATCCGCCCCCCGAAGCGATCGGTCCAGATGCCAAGCGGCAAGCGGAAAAGCGCACCGGTTAGGACGGGTGTTGCGGTCAGCAGCCCGAATTCGAGGCCGTTGAGATCGAGTTCGCGCCGGATGGGAATGCCGACCACGCCGAACATGAGCCAGACCGCGAAGCACACCGTGAAAGCGAACGTGCTGATTCCCAGAACCCGCACGGATTTCGGTTCTACCTTCGGCGCCATGGTCGGTGCTCCTCCGGCGATCATCGGCCGCGCCGGTTCGACCCACCGCCGCGCTTGTATTGAGAAGGTTAGGGACGGCCATCGCGGGCTGCCTTGATCTGAATCAACGTTTGATGTGATTTTTGTCACATCATTAAAATTAGGAGTACGCGGCTCGATGGACGATGTTGCCGATCTGCTTGCGAGTATCCACGGAACGCCGCTTCTTCAGGCGCTCTCCGCGAAAGGCCGCGCGCGATTGCTGAAAAGCGCGGTTCTGCACACCGTGATGCCGGGCACGGTGCTCTTTGAGCAGGGTGAGATGCCAAACTTTCAGCAGATTGTTCTTTCGGGCGCGGTGCATCTTCTGGGCCATCATTCCGGCCGTGAAGTCCTGATTGAGGTCGTGCGACAGCCTGATCTCTTGATACCGGCGGCGGTGGTGACAGCGGCTCCCTATCTCATGCGGGCCCGCGCCGCCGAGAAATCCCAACTGCTGTTGATCCTCGCGGACCAGTTCCGCGCCACGGTTGCGCGCGAGCCGCCCTTCGCGCAGGCGGTGCTTTTAAGCCTCGCTCGTCAATTCCGCCGCATGGTACGGCAGATAAAGACGCTGAAACTGCGCTCTGCGGCCGAGCGCGTCGGATGTTACATCCTCGCGCTTTCCGAGCGACAGGGTACGGTCGGCCGTGCTCTGTTGCCCTACGAGAAGAGCCTCGTCGCCTCGGAACTCGGCATTACGCGCGAGAGTTTCTCGCGTGCCCTTGCGGCGCTGCGCACCGTCGGCGTTAAAGTACACGGGCAGAAAATTACAATCGGCGACAGGGCGCGCCTCACGGCGCAATGCAGACCTGATCCGCTGATCGACGCTCTCGAGCGCGACACGGACCCGGTGCAGCGTGGTTCTCGCGTGCCCAAGCGAACGTCGTAGCAACGCCATGGTTGATATCTCCGTCGCACTCGCCATCCATCTGCTGGCGATCATCGTCTGGATCGGCGGCTTCGCCATGGTAACAACGACACTGCTGCCGGCAGTGCGGGACCTGAAGCTGCCGCAGCAGCGGCTGGCGCTGTTCTCCGCGGTGGAGCGGCGCTTCGCGCGGCAGGCGCGCTGGGCGACGCTGATCGCCGGCGCCAGTGGTTTTTACATGGTCGAGCGTCTCGGTCTGTGGCCCGATTTCTTTCGCCTCGAAGGCTGGTGGCTCGGCGCCATGGCGGCGGTCTGGCTGCTGTTCACGATAATTCTCTTCGTTGCCGAGCCGCTGTTCCTGGAGCGGTGGTTCGAGCACCAGGCGAGGCTCGCGCCGGACCGCACATTCGCGTTGGTGCGGCGTCTGCACTGGGTTCTTCTCGCGTTCAGCCTGGTGACGGTTTTCGGCGCGGTTGCCGGAAGCCACGGGCTTTCGTTTGTGCGATGACACCAGTGCACATGACCACGGCATTCAACCAAGCCGACCAGACGCACCGCACGGTCACGGAATGTAATATCGCCCGATTCTATCGGGTATTTCAAAGTCGTCACCACACAACGCGAAATTAAGAATGCGGCTTCTTCGATCCGCATCTTGGCCGATTACATCGAGCGCAATCCGAATGCCTTATCAGTTGGAAAGAGGTGAATGGATCGGCGAGCAACGTTGCGTCCTTGTCGATCGCTCGGCGGACGATATCGTGGCGGCAAACAGAGGTCGGCTCACGAGGGAAAAGCGGACTCTCTGCGGACATCTGCTGGATGGCCGTTCGTGACCCGGAGCAGAAACCCTGCGATGTCCGAGTCATGTTTGATCGCTCACAGGCGAATTACTTGGTAGTCGGACTCTCGCTAACGAGAAAATGGTGAACTGAGTGGGTCGTCATGAGTGCGGAGTAACCTTCCGGCATGTGTGATTGCGGCCACGCGTTGCCAAACGCCACCTTGACCGCATCGAGGTCCCGCCAGATGGACTCAAACACAACTTCGCGCGCTGATGTCTCCAATGGCTCGAGAACTCGATATCCAAGGCAGCCCGCCTTACTGCTGACCAGAGCCGCAGACGAGGAGTGAAATTTTTGGAGCAGTTCCTTTCGGCATCCCGGCGCAGCAGTTGCCCGAAAGACCCGTGCAATTGGTCGTGCGTCATCACGGAGTGTCATGACATTCCTCCCGGATGCTGGTGTGCTGCAATTTCCGCTATTTAGATCAACGCGTATAGGGCTATGTCGACTATTGGCACTTTTCGGACGATATCGTGGTGCCCAACGGAAGTCTGCTGTCGAGGGAAAACCGGACTCCATGCGGACATCGCTCTGACGGCCGTTCGTGACCCCAAACGGTCATTGGCCCTGAGGGCATGTTGACGTGAGAAACGCTCAGAGCCACTCTTTGAACCTAGAGTTTGAGGACGAATTACGGCGCTCGATGTAGTTTGCGGCATCAAAGCCACTCTCGGAGCCCCTTATGTCGTCGCTGTCGGTGCCGTATGCCCTCGGCGGAACGCTCACAGAGCAACAGAGGCTGATCGCCCAAGCTCAGGGACTGGAACCGCACGCTCGATCGATGCTCGATCACATTGCCATTCAGCAGGGCTCTCGAGCGGTCGATTTCGCCTGCGGACCGATCGGAATTTTGAACCTTCTATCTGAAAGGGTCGGCCCGGATGGGATGGTCTTGGGTATCGAACGAGAGCCTCGCTTTGTTGCCATGGTTCGGGCAGAGCTACGTGAACGAGGCTTACGAAATGTCCAAGTGATCAATGTGGACGCATTAAAGACCGGACTTGAAAGAGGCTCATGCGATTTTGTCCATGAGCGGCTGTTATTGATCAACCTACCACCAGTCTCGCAGGAAGCTTTGCTCACCGAAATGCTCTCTCTTCTCAAGCCCGGCGGAACGATCGCGCTTCAAGAGTTCGACTTAGCATCCTACGTTTGTTATCCAGAACATCCATCCTGGACGCTCCTCCTTAAGATTTGTACCGATGCTTTTCATGCCACCGGTTGCAACGAGTTTGTCGGCCGCTCGCTCGGGTTCTTATTGCGGTCCGCTGGAGTTGTGAACATAGAGATGAGGGTCCACGTTGAGTTTGCGCAACTTGGCGAGCACCGGCGCACTCATTTGCTTTCACTCCTGGAATCAATGCGGGACCTAGTGGTGACTTCCGGCCGGATAACAGAGAGCGAATTGAAGAAGCATATGGCAACTTTGTCCGAACACCTCGCTGATCCCCGGACAACGCTTATCGATAAGCTGGTTGTTCAGGCTTGGGGGCGGCGGCCAAGCTGAATCCCTTCGCAGATTTGCACGAGGGCCGCCATTAACGATGGGATTGTCTCCTTTTGGCACTTTTCGGCCGATCTCGTGGTGACCAATAGAAGTCTCCTCACGAGGAAAGAGCGGACTCTATGCGGACATCGCGCCGAGGGCCGTTCGTGACCCGAAGCGGACGATATTGGCATCCCCGCTGACACGTCTAGCACAGTGCGGGCGACGATCCCGCGACGCCGAAGCTTTGAGGCCTCTGGCCTCCAGCCGTTGCTGCGGTCATGCTGCGCCGGCATGACTCGCGCGGTTCGACAGGTGCTGGTGATCGGGCTCGGCGCCGCCGTAGTGTGGCTCGATTCCGCCGTCAACATCGCCTTTCCTGCGATCGTGCGCGGGTTCGATCTCGCCATCGGCGACATCCAGTGGGTCGTGATCAGCTACGTGCTGACCTACACGAGCCTGTTGTTGGCCTTCGGGCGGATTGGAGACATGTTCGGCCATGCGCTTGTGTTTCGGCTGGGCCTCGTCTCGAGCGCCATTGCGCTGCTGCTCTGCGCGCTTGCGCCCAGCTATCCTCAGTTGCTTCTCTGCCGCTTCCTGCAGGGGATTGGCGCATCGCTGGTGCTGAGCTGCGGGCCGGCGCTTACCACCGGACTCTATGGAGAAGATAGGCGCAGTCGCGTGCTCGGCCTGTACACCATGATGATGGCCGTGGGCGCCACGCTCGGCCCGTTTCTCGGCGGGCTGCTGACGACGGCCTGGGGATGGCCGGCAGTATTCTGGTTCCGCGTGCCGATCGCACTCGCCGCGCTCGCCGCGCTCGGCACCCTGCCGGCGCCGCCACGAGGTGCCGCGCGTGAACGTTTCGACTTCGCTGGCGCCTTGCTGCTGGTGCTGGCGTTGGTGACGTTGCTACTGGCCTTGAGCCGCCTCTCCGGACGCGCGGCATTGCCATTGGGAGCGCTCTCGCTCGCGGCGCTCGTTGGCTTCGTCTGGCAGGAATTGCGCTCGGAGCGGCCTGTCCTCGACCTCCGGGTGTTTCGCCTGCCGGGCTTCGCGCTCCTCAACCTTGCGAGTGTTTTAACTAATCTCGCAGGCTTCGCTGTCTGGCTGTTGGTGCCGTTCTATCTGACTCGAGCGTCCGCCAACTTCACTCTCGGCGAAAGCGGCGCAGTGCTCGCTACCGCGTCGTTGGGCGCGGTCGTCGCGTGCCCCGGCACTGCGCGGTTAATAGGATGGATCGCGGCAGAGCGGCTGGCGCCCATCGGCGCCGCGATGGTCAGCGCCGGCCTCGCGCTGATTAGCCTCTGGGATCGCAGCACCGCAACTTCAGCACTCATTGCAGCGCTGTTGGTGCAGGGCCTCGGCATCGGCGTCTTCCAGCTCGCCTATGTCGACATCGTCACCGCCACGATTCCGCGCCAGCATCGCGGCGTCGCCGGCAGTCTCGCCATGGTGACGCGTACGCTCGGCACCGTCGGCGCCGCGGCCCTGGTCATGCTGTTGTTTCAGCACCTTGCAGCCGCTGGTGATTTCTTCGCCGCCTTCCGCCGCAGCTTCGGGCTCGCCGCGCTACTGCCCTTCGCCATGGCCGTGCTGCTGACCTGGCGCGCGCATAGAGCCAAGACGCGCCGCTGATCCATCGGCTGTAATGTGCACCAGCCAGGAAGTCCGTTTCTAGACTTCTCGGTCTGACCCCGGACGGACATGATCGCACGGCGCGCAATTCGGCATTCAGTTCCCGCGATGTGTGGAAATGTCGCGAAGGAGCGGAGAGTGACCGCAGCGGAAGGGTGCGGTCCGCCGGCACTTGGCGCTCGGCCGCCAAGGACAATATCATGGATACCTGGGTTGGGATGCCGCTCCATGTCCAAGGGCAAATCTTCGCAGGCTGGGAGGTAGCATATGTCTTCCTGCACACCGGCAGATCACGTCCACCCTTCCGGCTCGCCGGCCTGTTCTTGTTGTCTGCCGCAACTTCAATTCGCCGCCCGTCGAATCAGCCGGGAAATGTCTCGCCGTGGCTTTATCGCCGGCATTGGCGCGTCGCTCGCCCCGCTCGGACTCGTTCGCCCGGCGGGTGCGCAAACGGCTCCTTCCGGCCCCACGCCGCCGATCCTGTTCGGGAATTTTCTGCTTTTCGACGGAACGTCCAAAGCCTTGCGTGGCGGGCTCCACCTCCTTGTCGAGGGCAATCATATCAAGGTGATCGCAACCGGTGACCTGACCGCGCCCGAGGGCGCGCGGGTGATCGATTGCGGCGGACGGATCATGATGCCGGGTCTGATCGACGCGCATTGGCATACAATATTCGCGGCGCTCCCGGTACCTGCTCTGCTTTCGGCAGATATCGGCTACGTCTTTCTTGCCGCGAGCGCCGAGGCAGAACGGACACTGATGCGGGGCTTTACGACCGTCCGAGATCTCGGCGGCCCGTCCTTTGCGTTGAAGCAGGCGATCGACGAGGGGCTCGTGACAGGGCCCCGCATCTATCCGTCGGGTGCCATGATCACGACTACAGGCGGCCACGGAGACCTGCGCCCGCTCTCCGATCTACCGAGGAGCCCTGGCGGCGCGCTGAGTTATATAGAACGGACGGGCGCCGCAAACATCGCCGACAGTGCCGACGAAATTCGTTTGCGCGTGCGCGAACAGTTGTTCCAGGGCGCCTCTCAGATCAAGCTCGTGGGAGGCGGAGGCGTCGCGTCGCCGCGCACCACGCTGGACATGTTTACATTCAGCGAGCCCGAGTTCCGGGCGGGCGTCGAGGCCGCGGCCGACCGCAATGCATACGTGGCCGTACACGCCTACCCCTCAGATCAAATCCAGCGGGCGATCGCCGCGGGGGTCCAGTGTATCGAGCACGGACATCTGATGGACGAGGCGACGGCCATGCTCATGGCGAAAAAGGACATATGGCTCAGCACGCAACCGTTCGTCAGTGATCACGATGCGCCTCCTCTGACTGGCCAAAGCCGGATCAACCTGCTTCAAGTGATCTCCGGCACGAATTCGGTCTACGCTCTCGCGAAAGAACACAAGATCAAGACCGCGTTTGGAACTGATTTGTTGTTTTCCAGCGCGGTAACCGAGCGCCAAGGCTTAATGCTGACCCATCTGGCCCGCTGGTACGACAATGCCGACATCCTGAAGATGGCAACTTCCGTCAACGCCGAACTTTTAGCGATGTCCGGTCCGCGCAACCCCTACCAGGGAAAATTGGGGATAATCGAAGAGGGTGCGCTTGCCGATTTGCTCGTGGTCGATGGCAACCCACTTGATGACATCACGCTTGTAGCCAGGCCGGACAAGAACTTCATGATCATCATGAAGGACGGAAAGATATACAAGGACGCACTGCCCTAATTACCGGCGAATTTTCGCAGCACCCGGAGCCGCGGCTCACTCGCCAGATACGCAACTCATGATCTGCTGCCAGCACCGCGCGCCCCGTTCGGCGGCTTGTCCTGAAGGAGAACGAGCGGGGCAGCTCTTCGGCGTTAGCGGCGATTTGCTGCTCGGTGGAGTGCCTGCGCTGCGGCGCTCGTACTGGGGTGGTTTTTTCTGGCTCTGGTGATGTTCGACGTCTAACGGCCGTTCGTGAGCCGATGCAGACTGTCGTTGAGCGCGCGCGCCGATCCTTTTTCACGGCCGAGATCACACTCTTCGTGCCCGCAAGCCAAGGACATGTAAATAAATGTTAATAATGAGTCGCCAAATTATACTTAATTTTTTACAAATTATGGTTAACAGCGATCACCCCAGATCGAGTCTCGATTTCAATGCACTGGAATATCGAGACTTTATTCGAGGGCATTAAATTTGCGTGGAAATATTAAGCAAGATTATTGGGAGAGGGCTCGAATGTTTGTCAGATCCGCGGCTATTGCCCTTACCGCCACCGGCTTGTCACTGGGCCTCGCCCACTCGGCCGACGCGGATGTGCTGCCGGTTCAGAACCTCCAGTTCAATGAATTCACCGGGACGTTCACGGCACCGAAGACGCTTTTCACGACCGCTGCGCCGACCGACTGGACGATCGGTTCAACAGTTGGTCTCAATTCCAATCTTATTGGCGTCGGTAACCAGGGCTCCGAGACTTCTTTTTCGGGTGTATATGGTGTTTATAATGGCACTGGTTTCTCGAATACCGTTCCTCCCGGGACCAATTTCTATCAGGCGGACGGCAACCCGCAGTACGAGAGCACGATCACTCAAACGATTACAGGGCTGACGGCCGGCACAGCATATACTCTGCAATTCCAGCAGGCAGCCGGTCAGCAAAATGGGTTTTCCGGCGCCACTACCGAACAATGGCTGGTATTCCTTGGCGCGGGTAATATCGGAACCAGCTGCCCAAGTCTCCCAGCCACCGACTGCACCGTGACCGGCACCACCGACAATATCGAGATGGACTCGCCGATAATGGACACCCCGTCGGAGGGGAATACGGACTGGAACAATGTCAACCTGAGCTTTACGCCAAATGCCATGGACCTGACTGGCGGAACCGCGGTGCTGACGTTCTTGGCCTGGGGTAACGGCGGTAGCGACATCAATGAACCACCGACGGTGTTCCTAGAAGGCGTGAACACAACGCCCGTCGGGGTACCGGAGCCCGCGTCTCTTACGCTCCTCGGTGCTGGCCTTCTGGGCTTCGGCGCGGTAAAATTTCGCCGGCGTGCGAAGATCAACACGGCAGTCTGATTCCCCGATTGGTTAGCGCGCCTGGACGGAATCATCCTTCTCGCCCAGGCGCGATCGCCGTGCGTACTTTGCGAATCGGCAGATCAGGATAGCGTCTTTGACTGCATTCCTGGACCACGAGCACGTTATGGCGTTCCTGATCGGCCTCATCAGGCTTTCTGCATGGCTGCTGTTGCTCGCTGTGGTCTTCCTGCCATTGGAGCGCTTGTTCGCGGTGCATCCGCGAAAAATCATCGGTAAGAGCCTAACTGGCGATATCGGGTTTTTTTTCATCAGCGGCCTGGTGCCCAGCCTCCTGCTGACCCCGCTGCTCGCGCTGGTGGCCTCCGGCGCGTACGCTGTAGTCCCATACAGCGTGCATGCGGCGGTCGGGGCGTGGCCAATCTGGGCACGCGCGCTAGCGGCTTTGGTGGTGGGCGAGATTGGCTTCTATTGGGGCCACCGCTGGGCACACGAAATCCCCTTGCTGTGGCGCTTTCATTCCGTTCACCACAACCCAACGCAGGTGTATTTCCTGATCAGCGCACGTGCTCATCCAATCGACAATGTTTTCATTAGGCTCTGCGGCCTGATTCCGATCTACGTTCTGGGAATAGCAACGCCACTCACCCCTTCGGGCGGCGCAGTGTCAGCGCTGCTCGTGATCGCCATCACGATGTGGGGCTTCTTTATTCATGCCAATTTGCGCTGGCGGTTGGGACCGCTGGAATGGGTAATCGCGACGCCCGCCTTCCATCACTGGCACCATACGCTCGCCCAGCCGCGGGACCGCAACTACGCTTCCATGCTGCCCTTTATGGACTGGATCTTCGGCACCCACTACCTGCCGCGGAATCAATGGCCGTCGGCCTACGGCATTGAGGCCAAACTACCGAGTTCACTGGCGGCACAGTTGCTGCATCCGTTCCGCCCGCAGCAGTCACAAGTCAGACTGCCGGAGTCTATTGCGGATCAAGGATAGGGAAGGCTTTTGGGCTTCGCTGCCCCTGCGTGTGTCCATGCACGCGCCTTGAGGCGCCGCGGCCGCTGGCGTCGCCCCCGATCTATTTGGCCGCGGCCGCGATGTTCGCGCCGCGGAACGCAGGGATCACTTCTTTCGCAAACCGGTCCAGGTCCTCGAGCTGAACTTCGAGCGGTGTACCAAGTGGCGTCGCGCAAATGACGCGATCGAGGCCGGGATAGCGCTTCTCGACCGCCCTCAGCTGCTCAATGATGTCCCCCGGCCGGCCGGCCAGGAAGCCGCCCATCTTCACCGCATCCTCGATCGTCGGCATTTTCACCGTGCCGACCCGCCGCGGATCGCGCATCGCCGCGATCTGCTCGTCCGTCAGCGCGCGTACGAGGCGCAGTTCGCCGAACATTTTCATGTTCTCCTCGTAGTGCGGCGCTGCTTCTCGCATCGCCTGCTCGCGGCTCGACGAGATATGAAACTGGTAGCCGAGCGCTAGTCGCTCACCGAGCTCGAGTTTGACGCCGCGGCGGGCGTACGCCGCCTGGAAACCGAGCATGTGCCGCTCGACGGCGCCGCCTTCGGCCGAGCCGCCGCCGATGACGCCGCTGATACCGTACTTCGCCATGAAGTCGAAGGCGCGCTCGGAGCCGCTCTGGATCGGCTGCCAGCATTCGACCGGGAGCCGCTGCGGCGCCGGCACCAGCGTGATCTCCTTCAGCGTATATCCGCGATACGGCACCTCCGGCGGTATCGTGTAGTACTTGCCTTTGTGGGAGAACGGCTTGCCCTCGAAGGCCCTGAAAAGAATCTCGACGCCCTCCTCGAACATCTCGCGGTTGGCGTTCTGGTCAAGCAGCGGCGCCCCGAAGGTTTCGACCTCGCGCGTGTGGTAGCCGCGCCCGACGCCGAAGGTGACCCGCCCGCCGGTCAGAACGTCGGCCATCGCATAGTCTTCGGCGAGGCGCAGCGGGTGCCACATCGGCACGATGTTGAAGCCGCAGCCGATCCGTATATTCTTGGTGGCGCCGCACAAGTGCATCGCCATCATCAAGATGTTGGGGATTAATTCCGTGCCCTCGGGCTGGAAATGATGCTCGGCCATCCAGAAGGTGTCATAGCCTCGCTCGTCCATGCACTTGGCATAGGCCACCACTTTGTGCAGCGCATTCGCCAACTCCGTCTTCGAATAGCAACGATCGTTGATCGGCGTACCGGCATAGCCAAGGTTCTCCATGTCGGCAGTGCCATAATAAGAGCTGTCGAACTTCGTGATCATCGACTTCCTCCTCGCTCTTGCGGCCGGCAGCATAACCCAGACGAATTGCGCTGCCCATTCCGTCGCTCGGGCCTCCCCGACGAACCACCAGGTCGCCCCGTTCGGCACGAGAGTCGAAGGCGACTGGCCAAGCTCGAAACAACGCTGGTGACGCTCCCCGCTGCCACGTGAGCTACGGGAATAGAAGATAAATTAGGAAGGCAAAAAAAAGACGAGACCCGCTCGTCGCACTTGGGCTCGCCATCTACGGGCTGGTTGCGGCCGTTATCGGCCACTTCCAACTTGACGATCCGGACCCATTCCAGCGCTTCATGAAAAACATGGCGATCACGGGCGGCTCACTCGCGTTTGTCGCCGTCGGCGCCGGGCATACTCACTCGATGCGAGAAAGCCTGACACGTCGAAGCAAGTTCGAAATTTATAGGGTAGACCTTGGCTCGTCTGGTCCGGTTCGGCTCCTGACGGAGGAGTGCACCGTCGGGTTGTCCCCGGCGTCGGAGGAAGTTAAACAACGATGGGTCTACCGGGTGCACAACCGCTTTGCGCCCGGAAGAGTCGAGCGTTGCGAACTTCAGCGTGTGCGCTCTACCCTGTACGCTTCACGAACGGCGAGCTCGACACGGCAATGCGCATAACAAACTTTTGGTCCCCGGTGACAAGGGTGACGCCCCGCGCCGCGAAGCGAAGCGTCATCCAATCATCCGAATCCCTGCACAGGACCTATGGCAAACTGGTCCGAATGCCGCGTACAGCTGGAATGACTGTACGCCACTCGGGTAGGTCGTGCCTTGAATCTGTACGAAGCACCCGGTGCTGGTGCAGAGGTTAGAGCCTAAGGGCTCAATGTTGACCAGGGTAGCTGTAGCACCGACGTTGTTGGTGTCGATCTCAAAGAAGTCGAAACCAGCGGCGATCTTGTCCATCTGCTGATCGGTGAGCGCTTGCGGTTGTCCTGCCAGCGACACGCCGGCGAGGAATGGCAACACCGCAAGGCCAAGAAGCAACTTCCTCATGTGTTCCTCCTATCAGGGCAGTGACGCGGCGGAATCCGCGTGAGTTGCGACAGCCGCCTGGAACAGCGCGGAGCTCGCCGCCGCCTCGGACAGCGATCCGCCGAAGGCGATCCCCACTTGGAGCCCGTCGAGGGAGGTCACTGCGTTGGTAGCAGTCTGCGTCGCGGTGAAGGTCAAGAAGTCGCCGAGTGCCAGAGCGGCGGCATTCGCGGTCGCCGCGGCACCGGCGGTGACGCCGTCCATCTGGTTGTCGCTAAGCGGCTGTCCCGCCTGGGCGGTGCCGGCGAGCGCGAGGAGGGACGCGCCCACGAGCAGAGAGAAAAATCTCGTTTTCATGGCTGATATCCTTCCTGGTTTGAGGGTTAATCCGTGCTACCTGGCGAAGACAGTCCAATGATCGTCGTGGGCAGGGTGTTCGTCGCGCTCGACGCCGCCTGCGCGCCGGCGATCGACTTGAACAAGGTCAGGGTTGTCTCGCCATAGGTTGCCGTGACCGGGTGACCTGACGAGGTCGTGACCACGGCGACTTGGGCCACGGTTGCGGTCACCGAGGCGACGATCTTTCCGAGCGCCTGTGCGTCGGAGGTCGAGAACGCCGCAAAGCCGGCGGTCACGCCATCCATTTGGTTGTCGGTGAGCGGCTGGGCCGCCATGGCGGTGCCGGCCAAAAGCGGCGCCACGCCCAACGCAAGAAGAAACTTCTTCATAATTCCTCCTTTACCGCTGCCGAAGCTCGGGACCATCCCGGGCTTGGTCGCGGTAGCCGTTTTGCAAACTGAGACGACGCATCGGTTTCCCGTTGGGGCTCCCGCGTTGATGCTTTCCCGGGCTCTACGAACCCGGGATCAACAGCGTTGTGAACACTGTCACTTCTGAGCCGACAGGGCGGGTGCGCCTTCAGAGCACCGCGGAAGGCACTCGCTGCGACAAGTGGCAAGCGCTGCCGCAGTGACTAAGAGGCGCCTTGACCATGCGTCGCCGCCGGCTCGACACCGGCGTTGCCCACAACGCTTATTGGAACGCTAACGGGTGGCCGCGAGAGGACGCAAAGGCGCATCGGTTGTAACCGCTCACGATCAGGATGTATGGAATGTGACGGGATCAGTCCGAATGAGGCCGTGAGGAGATCGGTCGCCCAATGAGAGGTAATCCTTTTTGTGCAGCGACCCTCTTTCAGAGCGCCACGATGCGGGACCGCTGGAGGCCGTGGTTTCGACCGACCAAACCCAGCCGGCCCAGGCAAATGGACGATGCGCTCATTTTGGATTCCGCATCAGAGATCGAGGTCCACGACCAATTCACGGCTGATCAACGTCACGACCTCTGAAATCTCTGCGACCGCTTTCTCGTGTTCGGTATCCTTGGCAAAGCTATCTTGTGCCTTCGCATAGGCGTTCCAAGAAGCATACTGCACGACGACCATCCACTGCCCGACGTCTTGACCAGTTTGAAAGCGGCTAACCCGATAAGCCACGCCGTGTTTTTGCAGGACTGCCTTCATCCTTTTGGCCAGGGGGATCACGGTCTCGACCGTTCCACCTCGATAGCGTGATATCGCTGAAACCGGCATTTCGACCTCCGAATTTGGATGCAGGAACTGGATCAGATGGCCCCAAAACTTCAGGGCATGGAAGGACGTTGTCGGTCGCGTTCGGTCGGAGTAAGCGAGGGGTCAAGTTTCCCGCGCTTGAGCGGTCTGGATACGAAGTTCATGCAAGCGGCTGCGAGTGCGCGAGCGACCGCGCGCTTGTCGAGGTGGCTCTAGAATGCCTAGCTGCGGGCGGTCAACCGACCGATCGTCTCGCTCTTGTGTGGGCAATCGTTCGGCACGACGGCTCGCCGATGGCTCAGGCGGGGTGTCGATTGCGCGGTAATCGCACGGTGAATTCGGTGAAGGCGTCCACCTCGCTGTGAACTTCGATTGTGCCGCCGTGCTGCTGCGTCACGATCTCGTAACTGATCGAAAGCCCCAGCCCCGTGCCCTCACCGGTCGGCTTGGTCGTGAAGAACGGTTGAAATAGCTTGTCGCGATTTTCCGGTGCGATACCGATGCCGTTGTCGCGCACGCGCACCTCGACAATGGCACCGAAATCACGCGTCGCCACCTTCAGAACCGGGCGACTGCCATTTACGCGGTTCCGCTTCTGAATGGCGTAGAGGCCATTGCTGATGAGGTTCAAAAATACGCGAGTCACGTCCTGCGGCACCAATTCTATCGGGGCGAGGGCGGGATCGAACTCCCGCTCCACGCGGATATCAAAGCTTTGGTTCTGCGCGCGGGCGCCGTGGTAGGCGAGATTGAGCGCCTCCTCGATCAGGGCGTTGAGGTCGACGCTTTGCCGCTCGCCGCTGCTCCCGCGCGAGTGCAGCAGCATGCTCTTGACGATGCCGTCCGCGCGGCGACCATGCTCGGCGATCTTCCGAAGATTTGCAGCCAGAGTGTCGATCGTCTCGTCGATCTCGGCCCGTTTCTCCTGCTCGAGTGCCGCGAGTACTGGCGCCGCGGCCGTTTTGAATTCGTCCAGCAATTCGCCGGAAAGCTCGGCAAAGTTGTTGACAAAATTGAGCGGGTTCTTGATTTCGTGAGCGATACCCGCGGTCAACTGGCCCAACGACGCCATTTTTTGCTGCACAATGAGCTGCTGCTGTGTCGCTCGTAGCTGATCCAGCGCGCGCTCCGCCTTCTCCCTGGCGCGCTCAAGCTCCTCCTGGCGATGCTTCATATCGGTGACATCGGAATAAACCGAGACGAGCGAGCCGTCGTCTGTTGTATAATCCCGCACGCGCAGCCACGTTCCGCTCGCGAGGTGCTGCTCTCGGGCCCGACCCTCGCGACGATCAGCCAGCAGCGTCGCAAGCCACGTCTCCGGATCGTCGCGGGCAAGAGGGAACATGCCCCTTGCCAGTCCGGCGCGTATGAAGGTTTCGAACGTCATGCCCGCTCGGATCTCGGTATCGGCCAGTTCGCGGAAGAATCTCGCGTATCGTGAATTGCAGATGACCAACCGATCGTCGGGGTCGAACAAGGCAATGCCTTCATCGAGCGCCTCGATCGCGTCATGCATTCGGCCGCGCGCGTGAAGCAGCTCGCGCGCAAGTTCTTTCTCCTTGGTGATATCGCCGGTCGAGCCGACAACTCGATAAGCGCGGCCATCTTCATTCCTGAGGGCAATGCCGTGCTGGCGCGCCCAATGCCACGTGCCGTCGGGGTGTCGATAGCGGTACTCGTGATCAAGACGATCCGTTTCCCTTTTTAAATGCGCAATCGTCGCGGCTCTGTAGCCGGGCAGATCGTCGGGATGGATCCGTTCCGTCCAATCGGAGACCGTTTGTAGCTGCTCGCTCGTCAACCCGACCGACTCGGTGACGCCGGGCGAGTAGTAGATTTTGCCCGTGGCAACGTCCCACTCGTAAACGCCCTCTCTGGTCGATCGCATCGCCAGTGCGTAGCGTTCTTCGCTCTCGCGCAGCGCCTGCTCGACGTCTTTCTTTGCCGTAATGTCGTCGAGAGCGCCCACGAGGCGAATAGCCCGCCCCGCCGAGTTGCGCACTGGAATGCCGCGGTCCTTGATCCATCGGTACTGGCCGTCGCCGTGCCGGACGCGGTACTCGCAGTCGACCCGCGTCGCTTCGCCCCGGAAGCATTGGCGCAGCGCCGCTCGATAACCCGCGAAATCATCGGGATGAACAAGTGCGTTCCAGTCGGCGGCGGTGAGCTCACGGTCCCGCAGGCCGAACATCTCGATGAGTCGAGCGGAAATCCACAGCGCATTCCGCTCGATGTCCCATTCATAGATTCCTTCCGCCACCGCTCGACTGACCAGTGCGTGCCGCTCTTCGCTGTCACCTAATGCTTGCTCCATCCGCTTTGCGTCGGTCACGTCGGTGTAGGACAGCATGAGCCCGCCGCCGCGGATCGGCGTATATCGGATGAGCAGCCGCCGCCCGTGGAACAATTCTCTCTCGACTTCCCGCGGGCGCAATGAAGCGATTTCCGTCATCCGAACGGCAGTTTGCTGCTTGGGGTCCCCCGGTCCGAAGTCACCACGATCGGCGTTGTAGCGCAGGATGTCGGCGAGCGGGGTCCCCAGGTCACACAGTGCCTGCGGAAGATCGCGCAGCGTGCCGAACGGGCGATTTGCGTATACGAGCCGAAGCTTTTTGCTGAAAATCCCTATTCCGATCGGCAACAGGTCGAGAGCTGTTCCCAGTGCCGTTTCGCTCGCAGACGGTGGAGCCCCTGCTGCCGTTCGGGCGCGACGCGATGGCTTGCGCAGCGGAATCCTGCGTTTCCTCTTGTGTGTCGCAGTGCCCGCCGCCACTCGTTTCATTATTGCCAGCACCTGCCTTTGGCCTAAACCGGCCGGCCGCAAGATGAGATACCAGTCTCTTAAAATTCAATCTCTAGATCAAGAAGCGGACGGCGGGTGAAGATCTGTCCAACGGGCTAAATCGGAAATCAGGGATGTTGCTTTGCGGGCTGCGGATCGTTCCAGATCGTGATCAATTTAAGGACTACCAAGGCGCTTGGAACATCGACGTCGGAACCCCCAAGATTTGAAAGCCTCTGCCATGAGGGCCGCATGATCGACTTCGACACAAAACAACTGCCGGCGCAGCGAGATACTATCGCCCCCGACGGATCGGAGGTAAGGCTTCTGCTTGAGCTCCCTCGCGGAGGGATGGCTCATTTCGAGCTTGGGCCCGGGCAGACCTCGAAGACGGTCGTTCATCGCACCGTGGAAGAAATCTGGTTCTTTCTTTCGGGGCACGGTGAGATGTGGCGCCAGCAGGATGGCCGGGCGAGCGTCGTCAAGGTTTGCACGGGAACATGCGTGACAATACCGCTCGGTACCCGTTTCCAATTCCGTGCCCTTGGGGACGAAACCTTGACCGCCATTGGCGTTACCATGCCGCCATGGCCGGGCGAGGCCGAGGCAATCGTGGTTCAAGGGGAGTGGCCCCCGACAACCCCCTGAGTCCCGCGCGCCAGGGGCTTTCATGCCGTGAGCACGAGGCGAACCGCGCGTGCGCATCGCTGTGACCGCCGTCACAAGCACGATAAACGATCCGCATTAGATTGCGTAAGTTAGAAGCTGTTAACGATCGTTCTGGCACGATAGCGCGATCAATTGACGGCCCACGAGGTTCCTCATGTTTGCCGAGATGTATGAGAAGAAGGCGCGTGAGTGTTCACGGCTGATGAGACGCTGCTCCGACCCCGCGACCTCGGAAATGCTCAAAGGGCTCGCGGATCAGTACCTGGCGAAGGCTGGTGAACTGCGGCGCAACGGACAATCAACGGCGCCATCGGGGTCGACACAAGCGCCAGAGAGCCGTTGGCGCGCTGCGCTGGCGGCGGTTGCATGGCGCTGTACCGGCCTGGCGCTGCGGAGACATTGAGAGGCCTGCCCGTCGGCGAATCGCCGGTCAACGCGGCCTCGGCTCCAGCCCGCGGCTGAAAACCGTTCGCCGCACCTACCGCCGCAACAATCCGAAGGCAAATCCACAACCCATATTGCGGCGTGCCATCAGGTGAATCCAGAGCATGGCGTAAGGTTCGATCAGGCGCGCGATGGCAAGCTCTCCCGCATCGATAGCCTCGAAGCCCAGTGCCGCCACCAACTCAAGCACCACCCGCTTGCCTCCGCTATCGTTTCCGGCGACGAACATCACCGGCTTTCCCGATGCGAAAGCGGGATCGGCCATGACCTCGAAGCCCACCTGGTTCATTGCCTTGTAGACCCGCGCCCCCGGCGCCAGTTTCGCCACTTCCTCAGCGCCTGAGCTGTTGAACCCGACAGCAAGCGAGAAATTGGACCCGATCGGGTTGGTGACATCGATGAGAATCTTGCCGCCGAGATCGCCAGCCGCAGCGAGTGCTGCCGCGTTCGCCGCATAAGGTGTCGCCAGCACCACCACTTCAGCATCCCGGGCCGCGTCGCGGACGCTCGCGAGCCGCGCCTCACCCTTGATTTGCGTCACCAGGGCATTTGCCGCTCCGTCTTTCGTGTCGCGAACACCAAAGCACACGGCGTAGCCGAGTTCGGCCCACCGCCGGCCCAGAGTTCCGCCTACCGACCCCGTGCCTATCACTGCTATTTTCATTGATGCCTCCTGATGAATGGCAGCACCCTAATTCAGATATGGGCTATGAGCGGACTGCCAAGGGTTCCGCGCTGCATCCAATGGACATTTTCGGCTTGGAGTGCCGTCGTCGCGAGATTCTTCGATCGCGCTGATATATTTCCTTTTCCATGCCTGTGAGAGCGGTCATGAATCCATTGGGGCGACGGCTTGTCGGCCATCACCATTCGATCGTTCGATCGGATGCGCCTCTCACGAGGCGGCGGGACAGGAGACACTGTTGAGTCCGGGCTTTCTCAATTCACCGATCATCGAGGGTGTGACAATCCTGCTGCTCGGCGCAGGGACCACGGTCATTCTGTCCTGCTTTGTGATCGTCCTGGGAATTATCGTGGCCATTCCGCTTTGTCTCATGCGGCTCTCTAAACGGCGGTGGCTGCGCTCTTCGGCGGGGGCCTATGTCAGTTTCTTCCGCGGCGTGCCGCTGCTCGTTCAGCTTTTGGTGATCTACTACTTTCTTCCGGTGTTGGGCCTCGATCTGCCGCCCTTCGTGGCCGCGGTAATCGGGCTGGGGCTATGTACGGGAGCATATCAGGCCGAAAACCTGCGCGGCGGGTTCCTCATCATTCCATTGGGCCAAGAGGAGGCGGGGCGCGCCTTCGGCTACACCGGCGCGCAGATCCACCGTTACATCCTCATACCCCAGGCGCTGCGGGCGGCATTTCCCGCCTTGATGAACGAGGCCATTCTTATTCTGAAGGCTTCATCACTGGTGTCGGTCGTTGGGGTCGCGGATCTCACGCGCGCGAGCCAAAACATCGTTGCGCGAGACCTTCATCCGCTCGGATGGTATGCGGCTGCCGCGCTCATCTACCTCGTCATCAATTTGGGACTTGCGATGTTCGGCCGCGCCGCCGAGAGGCGTCTCGGCGCCGGATTTGCGACGGTCTCGCCATGAGTTTCGATCTCTCGCTCTTCCGGACTTATGGTCCGCAGTTGATCCACGGTTTGGAGCTCACCGTCGTTATCTGGATTCTTGGCTCGGCACTCGGCATTTTGCTGGGCTTTGTGCTGGGTCTTGCCCTCTCCGCCGGCCGGCGCGCCCTGACAATTCCGATCCGCTGCTACATCGAGTTCTTTCGCGGCACGCCCCTGCTGGTTCAGCTCTTCATCGCCTATTATGGAGGGCCGGCCGTCGGAATTGCACTTAATGCGTTCACGGTCGGCGTGCTTGGTTTGGCGCTCTATGGTGCCGCGTATTTCGCGGAGATATTCAGGGCCGGATTTTCCAGCATCCCTCCCGGTCAAATCGACGCGGCACGCAGTTTCGGCATTCGGCGTTGGGCCAGAGTCCGACATATTTTGCTGCCGCAGATTCTGGTTTTGGCAGTCCCGCCCATCACCAATATGCTGATCATCCTTCTCAAGGACACTGCCATTCTGTCTATTGTGACGGTACCTGAGCTAACGTTCGAAGTGACGGGAATGACGATCGAAACCTTCAGCTTCGTGGAGCCTTTTTTCATACTCGCGTTGGTCTATTGGGGATTGACCGAGTTCACATCGTATTGCGGCCGAATGGCAGAGCTCCGCCTCGGAAGCTACTTGGCGCACTGATGCCGGGAGCGGGCAAAGAGATGGACAATTTCCAGCAGGGCCAGGAGCAACGCCCGCTGATCGAGGTCGCCGGTGTGTCGAAATGGTTCGGCCCGCTTCAGGTCCTCAATTCCGTGTCGTTCTCGGTCAATCGTTCGGAGGTCGTCTGCATCATTGGCCCTTCAGGGTCGGGCAAAAGTACGCTCTTGCGCTGCATCAATTTCTTGGAGCCGTATCAGAAGGGAGCAATCTATCTGCGCGGCGAGCGAATCGGCGCGGAGGGCCGACAGCGTCGGGATGATGAGCGTCAGATCGAGCGGCTGCGCCGCGAAATCGCGATGGTGTTTCAGCAGTTCAATCTGTGGCCGCACATGCGCGTCATCGATAATGTCGCGCAGCCGCTCATGCTCGTGCACAAGAAACCACGGGAAGAGGCTCGCGAAATCGCCCGGCGCGTGCTCGATAAAGTCGGATTGTCCGACAAGCTCGATCAGTATCCGCTCCGCCTCTCCGGCGGGCAGCAGCAGCGTGTCGGCATCGCCCGTGCGCTGGCGGTCAATCCTGCCGTTATCCTATTCGACGAACCGACTTCCTCGCTCGATCCGGAGCTGGTGGGTGAGGTTCTGCAGGTTATGAAACAGCTTGCGCGAGAGGGCATGACGATGCTCATAGTGACCCATGAAATGCACTTCGCGGCCGAGGTCGCCAATCGCGTGGTGTTCCTTGATCGCGGCACCAAACTTGATGAGGGACCGCCGCGGGATGTTTTCTTCAATTCGAAGAACGAGCGGACACGACAATTCCTGCAGACATGGATCGAGCGGAATACGCTATTAGCGGACCGGCCGGGCGCGGCGGCAGGGACGGGGGCCAGCTAGGAGCGGACAGTTCTCGGAGTGTCTCAAAAGGGGAGGGTGATATGCTTGGAATGGTGCGCGGCATCCGACGACTTTCTCGCTTGAGCATCATATTTGCCGTGGTCTCGGTGCTGCTGGGGGCGTGGACCTTCGCTCGCGCCGATGATCTGTTTGCCCAGGTCAAATCGCGCGGCGAACTCGTGCTCGGCACGGAACTTCAGTTCGCGCCCTTCGAGTTCCTCAAGGACAACCAACCCACGGGCTATAGCGTCGAACTCATGGATTTGGTGGCGGCCGATCTCGGCGTCAAAGTGCGCTACGTCGACTTGCCTTTTGTCAGCGTGCTGCCCGCCCTCGAAGCCAAGAAATTCGACATGGTGGAGGCGACGACCACGGTCACGAAAGCGCGGATGGATCGCTATTATTTCACCATTCCGATCGCCGACGGGACGGTCGCCCTGGTGAAGCGCAAGGGGGACGCAAGCGTCATGAAGCCCGCTGATATCGCCGGCAAGATCGTCGGTGGGACCAAAGGTTCGGCGCAAACGAAGGTCCTTACGGAGTACGCGGCGACGCTGCCGGGGGGCGTCCAGGAGATCAAGGAGTACATTGGCAGCCCCAACGCCTACGCCGATCTCGAGGCGGGGCGGATCGTTGCAGTCGCGGGCTCACTCCCGAATCTCGCTTATCTCGTCAAGACGCGTCCGGATACGTTTGAGCTTGTCCTGCCGCCGTTCGGACCGAAATCTTACTTGGCGTGGCTCGCCCGCAAGGACGACGAATCCAAGCCGTTAATCGATGCGATCGATGCATCGCTCGTCAAGTTGACCAAGGCCGGCAAGGTCAAGGAGCTGCAGATGAAATGGTTTGGCGCCGAAATGAACTTACCGACCGACCGGGTGCCCGAACCCCTGAATTGAAAACCGATTTGGCGCGAGCCGGACAGTGCGACTCTCTGCGCGAACCGCGCTGATCGCGAGCGTCGTGCATGAACTGAACTTCTCGGGAGCGGGCAATTGAGCGGGCTTGCATTGGACAAACTCATGAATCCGCGATCTATCGCGGTGGTGGGCGCTTCCGAGCGGCCCGATGCGATCGGCTCGCGGGTTATTCATAATCTCGGGGTAATGGGGTATCGGGGTGCCATCTACCCGGTCAATCCACGCTATGAACGGCTCAATGATCTACGGTGCTTTCCCGCGCTCTCGGCTTTGCCCGACCGCGTGGACGCCGCCTTTCTGGCCGTACCGGCGGCGCAGGGTCCCAAGCTCATGGACGAAGCCGCTGAATGCGGCATTCGTGCCGTCTTCATAAACGCAAACGGGTACGCGGACGGCGACGCCGAGGGAGCGGCGTTGCAGAAAAAGATCGAGGCCACTGCGAGAAGCCACGGGATCTCGGTATCGGGTCCCAACAATCTCGGGCTTATCAACGTACATGATCGAGCCGCGATCTGGACGCCACGTTTTTTCCAGGGGGTTCGGCCTGGGCCACTCGCGCTCATCTCTCAGAGCGGCTCGGTCGCGCTGACGCTGGGCGAGGACGAGCGCAAGATCGGCTTTGCCTACCTGGTGACGACGGGGAACGAGGCGGTTGTGACTGTCGCCGAATACCTCGATCACTTCGCGCGCGATGAGCGGGTCGAAGTGATACTTCTCTACCTGGAGACGGTTCGCCGGCCGGAGGCGTTCGCTGCCGCCGCCCGGTCGGCCCTCCGCAACGGCAAGCGCATCGTCGCTCTGAAGCTCGGACGCAGCGAGGGCGGTCGGGCACTCGTGCAAGCGCATACCGGAAGCCTTGCGGGCGAAGATCAGCTTTATGACGCTTTCTTTCGTGGGCTTGGGATCACGCGCGTTCGCGACTTTGACGAAATGCTCGAGACCGCGCAGCTCTTCGCCACCTGTCCAAAGCCGCCGCCAACGCCGCATTTCGTCGCGGTTACGCTCTCGGGCGGCGAGGCCGCGCTGATTGCCGATGTCGGAAACGAGGCCGGCGTCGAATTCGCACCGCTTCGCGACGACACTCTTGCGCGACTGCGACCTGCCTTCCCCTCGTACGCAAAGATCCACAATCCCATCGATGCGTGGGGACTGGGCTTCAATGCTGAGCGGTTTGGGATGGTGGTCAACGCGCTCGCGGCCGATCCCGCCATTGGAACTATCGCCATCTCCGTGGACGCGCCCGGCGTCGGAGGTGGCGATGTGCCCTATGCCTGCGTGATGGCGGAAGCCTGCGTTGCGGCGGCAACCAACTCCGATAAGAAGTTTATTTTCTTCAACAACGTGACCGGCACGGGTCCGAACGAGGAGGTGCGCGCCATCCTCCATCGTGCGCGCATTCCGTTCCTTTCAGGGGTTCGTCCGGCTCTCGCGGCAATCAGTCACTTCTTGCGCGTTCCGGCGGAAACCGTGACGGCCTCGCCGTCGACACTTCCGGCAAACTGGAGCCGTCGCGTCTTGTCGGCGACCGAGGCCGAGCGATTTCGAATCCTGGCGGAAGCGGGAGTGCCGATGGTCGAGACGATCCCTGTTCCATCGCCTTCCCAGGCACTCGAAGCCGCAAATGTTCTCGGCTTTCCCATGGTTCTTAAGGGAACAGGGCCCAACTTGCCGCACAAGAGCGATCTCGGCCTCGTTCGCGTCGGCCTCCAGGTTCAAAGCCAGCTCGAGAGTGCCTTTCACGAGATCTCGGCCATTCTCGAGCGCAAAGTACCGGACCGCTCCAATCGTCAAATCTACCTGCAACGAATGGCCGAACCGGGTATCGAGCTCATTCTGGGGATTCGCAATGTCAGCGGATTCGGCAGCTTCGTACTCGTGGGCGTGGGAGGTCTCCTCGTCGAAGTGATCAAGCAAGCGAGCCTGCGTTTGGGACCGGTCGATGAGGCGGAGGCCCTCGCCATGCTGCAGGAGACAGCGGCCGGACCTCTGCTCGCGGGCACGCGCGGTCGTGGCCCTTACGATGCCGCCGCGGCCGCGGCGGCGATTGCCGCGTTGTCTCGCATAGGCGCTGCGACTCTTGACGCGTTGAGCGTCATCGAGATCAACCCGCTGATTGTTCACGAGCGAGGCGCGACAGGGGTGGATCTTCTGATCGAGCCCGCAATCCCGAAAGACGTGGAGGCTGTTCCATGATGTACGAGGAGCTGATCTATGGCGTGGAGGATCGTGTTGCGACGATCACGCTCAACAGGCCCGATCACATGAACGCGCTTGGCGAGAGGCTGGTGCGTGAAATTATCGATGCCGTTGGCGCGGCCGATCGCGATCCGGAGGTACGCGTCCTCTTGATCAAGGCAGCGGGAGGAAAAGCATTCTCGGCGGGCTACGACGTGAAGGAATCGGCGACAAAGCCGGCGCGAGGGCTCGTGGAATGGCGTGCGCGCTTGCAGAGCGACATTCGCTTCACCTACTCCGTCTGGGATTGCAGCAAGCCGGTGATCGCGGTGATCGACGGCTACTGTCTTGCGGGAGCGCTCGAATTCGCGATGTGTTGCGATATCCGCTATTGCTCGGATGATTCGAAGTTTGGAGCGGTCGAAGCGAGATTCTCGAACGGGATCGCAACGCTGATGATGCCGTGGCTGATCGGCCACCGGTGTCGAGCGCTCATCTACACGGGCGACATCTTTGACGCAGGCGAGGCACATCGGCTTGGTCTCGTGGACAAGGTGTTCCCCAAGCGTGATCTGGATGTCGAGACCCTGAAGATTGCGCGACGCATGTCGCGGGTTTCCGCCGACTGCCTCAAATACAACAAGCGCGCGATCAACGAGACTTTCGAAATAATGGGGCTGCGCAGCGCGATTCAATATGGTTCTGAGATCGCGGCCGTCATGGACGCGACCGGCTCACCCGAAGCCGACAAATATAACGAAGTCCGGCGCTCCCAGGGGCTCGCAGCCGCCATCAAATGGCGCAAAGACTTTTTCTCGCCCTATGAGTGACCCGAGCACGCTCTAAACGGAGGCTGCTCGTGCAGCCTCGATCACCACCCGCTGATCGAAGGCGTTCAAGGCGTCGACGAGTGCGTTGGAGTAGCGCTTAGACGACAGGCACTGCAAGCCCGCGCGAGAGCCGTCCGACGCTGACCATCGGGTGTCCGCGAATCATGGGTCAGCGTCTCGGCCGCCGCCCGTCATGATCCCCGCGACCGTGAAGCCGCCGTCGACACAGATCGTCTGCCCGGTAATGAATCCCGACTTGCGCTCGTCGAGCAGGAAGAGCGCGACGCTCGCTATGTCGGACGGCTGGCCGTAACGGCGCTGCGGTATGGTGGAGAGCCAGCTTCTGCGTGCCTCCGGAGTATGGACGGCTTCCACCATTGGCGTCTCTATCGGACCAGGTGCGATTGCATTTACGCGGACGCCGCGGGACGCGAGCTCGACGGCCATGACCCGGGTCATGGTTATGACGCCGCCCTTGGAGGCACCGTATGCGACGCGCCCCTCGTTGCCGAGAATTCCGGATACCGATGCGATGTTGACGATGGAACCGGCCTTCCGCCCGACCATTCGCTTCGCGACTTCACGGGACACCAGGAAACTGCCGATGAGGTTCACCTCGAGAATTTTTCGGAACAGGTCTGCGCTGGTGTAGAGCGAGGACACATCTCGCCCAATACCCGCGGAATTCACGACGCCCGCGATTGGCCCGAACTCGTCCTCGCAGGCCGCTATCGACCTG
>DATIYT010000029.1:0-19664 GCA_035517495.1 Allostellaceae bacterium
GCTCCGCAAAGCCGCCAAGCGCACCACCGAGGCAACATGGCGCCAGATCGGAACCCTCCTCAGCGCCTTCTCGCCACAAGAGTGCGCCAACTACTTCCGAAACGCCGGCTACGCTTCAATGTGAATGGATCAGACACTAGGCTCCGTAGTTTTCTGCGGATCGATGGACTTGGTTACCATGGGCTGCAACCAAAGCGCCTTTGCGACCGCGATCGTGTCGATGTTCAAAGCGGCGGTCACCGAAAGCGCGACAACGAAGCCGATCAATTGCGTCATCCGCTTGTAAGCTCCGCCCACCCGGTCCATCGCGCCGTCAAACCAACTCGCCAGTTCTTCGCGAAAGGCTCGCAACGTTGCCCTGCGCGCGAGCAACCATCCCCGACAAAAGGTCCTTTGTTTGAGGGCTCAGCAGCTCGGAGCTCAAAATTTTGCCCGGCATTTGTTCGGCGGTCTTGCCGAGAAGTTGGGTCACCTCGATCATCGCGTTCGCGAACTGCGTGGGATCGATATAGGCAGGTATCAATCGCATCTGGCTCGTGTTGTCTTTGCCACCCGTGTCCCGCGGACTGATCAGCGCGTGGTTATAAAGCTCCTTGGCTATTCCAGTGCCTTTGGGATCGTTCAAGAGCTCCTGGATCCCCGTCAGCAGCGTGCGCGAGCGGAGCTTCACGAGGGATGCCAGCGCCTCCGTCACCGCACTTGCGACGAGGCTGACGACTAAAAAGACAAAGATCAGCCCGACGAGAACGTCGAGTATCGTGCTGTTGAACATGGCCCCCTCCCCTTGTTCCACGCCGCCCGCGATCGAGCGTTTCAACAGGTGGTCAACACAATGCCGGTCGCGTGACAACAAAGTGTAGATATTATGATTAAGATCAAAACGCAATAGAAAATCGGTTTTTAGTGGTAAGTACGCCAAGATGGCCCCGGAGGGCGCCGTCGCTACGCCCCTTCAGCAGCGCGGCGCGGGCGGCTGACGCGACCCGCGCACTCGCCGGTCATCTCTGCCGTCTTTGATGCGTCGATGTTTAGCTTTTGGTTCCTCGCATTTTCTGCGCCGAACCAGTGCCTGCTTCTGGAGAAGATGCCCCGGGTGTCTTCCGGCGCATCAACCAGAGCAGCAACAACAGACCGGGCAGTCCGGCCGCCGTCGAAAGCAGGAAGAACGGAATCCAATCGATGCGGTCGGCGATCCAGCCCCCCGAGGACGCCAGAACGGTGCGGCCGAAAGCCGCCAGCGACGATAACAGCGCGTACTGAGTCGCGGTGAAATTGAGGTTGCAGAGCTGCGAGAGGTAAACCACGAAAGCGGCGGAGCCCATCCCGCCCGTCACGTTCTCGATGGCGATGCTGAGCGTGAGCATGCCAAGGTCGTGGCCGCTCACCACCAACGCCGCGTACATGAGGTTGGCAAGGGTCTGCAGAGCGCCCGAGACCAGCAGGCTCCAATAGACGCCGATCCGTGCCACCAGCATTCCGCCGAGCGCCAGCCCGGCAAGGCTCGCCATCACGCCGAATATCTTGCTGATGCTCGCGACTTCGCCCGCGGTGAAGTGCAGCTCGACATAGAGTTTGTTCGCCATCACGCCCGCGAGCGCATCGCCGAATTTGTAGAGCACGATAAAGAGCAGCACCGCGACCCAGAACGGCCGCGTCATGAAGTCCGCGAGCGGCGCCCAGACGGCAACCTGCAGCCAGCGCAGAACGCGCTCAGCAACGCGCTCGCCCCTGGGGAGCGGTTCGCCGACCGGGACCGTCGGTTCGCGTGTCAATGCGACCGTCACCATGCCGACCAACATGAGCGCCGCCATTACGCAATAGGCGAAAGTCCAGCCACCGAACGCCGCCGCGTAGAGCGCCCCCGCGCCGGCGGCAATCAAGCCGAAACGATAGCCCCACTGGGTCGCGATCGATCCCGCGTATTGCTCTTCGGGCCGCAACAGCTCGATGCGGTAGGCATCGATCACGATGTCCTGACTCGCCGACAGGAACGCAACCGAGACCGCGAGCGCCGCTGTTTGCAGCAAATGGCTCGCGGGATCGGTCAATCCGAGCGCCACGATTGCACCTGCCAGCAACACCTGCGTCAGCAACAACCAGCTTCGGCGCCGTCCGAGCCGCGCCGTAAGCCACGGCAGCGGCAACCGGTCCATCACCGGCGACCACACGAATTTGAAGTTGTAGGAAATGCCCACCAGCGCAAAGAGGCCGACCGCGGTGCGCGAAACCCCGGCCTGGGCGAGCCAGAATGAAAGCGTACCGAGGGTCAGAGGCAGCGGCAGGCCGCTCGAGAACCCCATGAACAGGATCGCCAGGAGGCGCGGCTCGCAATAGATCCGGAGCGATGCGCGCCAGGAGGACCGGCGGTTGTTCTCGGTTTCGAGGGGCCGCAACGCCTACTTCTTCTTCTTCTCCGCGTCGGCCGCCACTTCTATCTTTATGATGCGGTCGGGGTTCGTCACCGCGCCGCTGCGCGGGTCGCCCTTCTTGATCGCGTCGACGAATTCCATCCCCTTGGTCACCTGACCGATGATGGTGTATTTGCCATCGAGAAAGTCCGCCTTCTCGAAGCAGATGAAGAACTGGCTGTCGGCGGAATTGGGATCGTCGGTGCGCGCCATTCCGACGGTGCCGCGCACGAAATGCGCCTGGCTGAATTCGGCCTTGAGCGGATGCCCCGAGCCGCCGGCGCCGGTGCCGGTGGGATCGCCGGTCTGCGCCATGAAGCCCGAGATCACGCGATGGAATTTGAGTCCGTCATAGAAGCCACTGCGCACGAGCGCTTTCACTTGCGCCACCGCGAGCGGTGCCAAATCGGGGCGCAGCTCGATGACGACGCGCCCGGCGGGCACATCCATGTAGAGGGTGTTCTCGAGATCGGCAGCGGCCACGGGACCTCCTCCGAAAAGCAGCAACGCGGCCGCGAGCCACGAGCCAAGAAAGAATCGGATCATCGATCGCTCCGCCAGGGAAAGTTCGCGCGCGACCTTAGCGCGAGCGGTGTGGCGTGGGAAGTATCGATTGCGCGAAGAAAAAGGAACCGAGCCGAGGGGGATGTGGGGATAAGGTGGGGATGTGGAGACACGCCGGTTTGCCGAGCCTAACCAACTAGCCAGCGAACGATCAGTTGATACCGAGTGAGATCGACGAGGCGCAGCATCCTCGATCCAATCCCCTCATCACCAAAAATATCCCCACATCTCCTTTACAGTCCCTCTGGGCATCACTGCTTACCGGTCGAGCCAGACGTCGGTCAGGTCCTGCTCGATGAAGTGGGTGGGCGTCATGCTCCAACCCTTGACCTGCGCCGATGTGACGACAATGCGGTTCCACCACAAGAGCGGCACGGCGTAGGCCTCCGTGAGCGCGTGGCGCTCGAAGTCCCGAACGATCTTGGTTCGCTCGCGCAAATCAGTGCTGATCGCCTGGCCCACATAGAGCGCATCGAGGAAGCGGTCTTGCGAATAGGCGTAGTTGACGGGCGAGAGGTCGGTCGAGACGAACTTGGTTAGCTGCAGGGTCGGATCATCGAAGTAGTCGCCGACGAAGTCGAAGGAGACGTCGAAGTTCCCTTCCTCCATCGCGGCTTGCCAGTGCTTGTTGTCGAGTCGCTCTTCGCTGAGCGTGACGCCGACCTGCTTCCACTGATCCGCGAGAAATTCCGCGGCGGCGAAGTAGGGGCTCGCGAGCGAGCGGTTGGTGAGTTTGAGCTTTAGGTCCTTGACGCCGGCCTCGGCGAGAAGCCGCTTCGCCTCGGCGCGCGAGGCCTCGATGTCATGCGAGAAACCCGGCAAATCCACGAGTTCCGACTCAGGCGTCGCCATCGAGAAGCCCGGCCGCAGCACGCCGCCCACATATTTGAGAAAGGTCGTGTCGGAGAGCTGATCCGCCGCTCCCCACCGGTCGATCGCCAGCGACAGCGCGCGGCGCACCCGCGCATCACCCAAGGGCGGGCGCTTGGTGTTGAAGGTGATGAGGATGTTGTTGATCCAGGGGCTCTCCATCACCACAATCTTGTCGCCGAGGCTCTCCACCAGGCGGTCGCGCTCCTGCGGCGTGACGCTGCGGAATTCCGCCATGATCGTGCCCTTTTCGAGGCCGTCCACCGCCTTCGCTTCGGTGGTGAAATCAGCGCGGTAACCGTCGAGATAGGGCCGATCGGGCTTGAAATAATGGTCGAAGCGCTTGCCGATCCAGTGATCGCCGACCACGTGCTCGACAAAGGTGAAAGCGCCGCTCCCAAGAACATGCTTCTGTGGGAACAACGGGTCTTCCTTCAATTTTGCCGCGCTATAAATGCAGTTCCAGGGTGAGGCGAAATTCGCGAGCATCGCGGCCTCGGGCCAACGCAGGTGAAACACCACCGTCTCCGCATCCGGGGTCTCGATGTCGGCGATCGCCGCGAAATTCACCTGCCGCGCCGAGATCACCCCTTGCGGCGGATGCGCGATGCGGTCGTAGCTCGCCTTCACGTCGGCCGAAGTGAGCTTCGATCCGTCGTGGAACAGCACGCCCGGGTGCAGCTTGAAGGTATAGCTGAGCTTGTCGGCGCTCACGCTCCAGGAGGTCGCGAGGTCGCCCATCACCTGCGGGTAGTTCGCGGCGTCGAACTTGAGCAGGGTCGAGTAGTGCGGTGCGATCGGGTGCAGGAAGGCGAAGGAAATATTGGCATCGCAGTCGTAATTGGCGGGCTCGGCATCCACCGCGAATTCGAGGATGCCACCGTGCTTCGGCTGCTTGACGGTCTCGGCGGCACCGGCGGTGCCGACCCAAGCGACCAGTGCAGCCGACAACAATACCCGTGCGCCCGCTTTGCGCGGGATCGCCAGCGGCGGAGCGATCATCTCGTCTTGCCTTCCTGCCAAAGCCTGAACTGGTCGAAGAGATCGGCCTTCTGCTGCGGCGTCATCGCGGAGGTGCCGCTCGCCTTGGTGCGCTCGTCCAGGAATTTGGCGAAGATGTCGCGAAGCTGCTGCTCGCTCATGGTCGCGGGTTGCGTTGCGCCGCCGTTGCGCTTGATCCACTGATCCGCCGCCGGGAAGCGCCGCCAGTTCGGTAGCTCGGCCGCGAGGTTGACCTCGCTCCACTTGGGATGGTAGCCGCCTTCGAGGAGCTTCGGAAATTCCGTGAAGAAGGCGTCGACGAAGTTCGCGATATTACGATAGCGCTCGCTGTCCGGCGCCAAGTTGGCGGCAACCATCACCTCGCCGACGGCGACGGTGTCGACTCGATCCTCGCCGCTGACGAGGTCGGGGTAATCCTCCTTGGTGAAGCGGGCAGGAATGTAGGCGGAGGCGAGCTCCGGCCTGAGTGGAATCGCAAGCAGGTGCATCCCGTCCTGTGGCCGCAGTATCTGGAACAGAGGCGCCGGCTTCGCCGTCACCTCCGCGATTGCCGCGAGCTCGCCCGAGCGCAGCTTTGCGAGTGCCGTCGCGGGGTCGTAGGCGGTCGCATCGACGCTAATTTTCAGAATGTCGAACACGCGAGCCGCGGTGATACCCGTGCCGTCGCCGGGCAGACCGAAATTGACGCGCTTGCCCGCGAGATCGTTGATGGTCTTGACGTTGGCGCGGGCCAACAGATGAAGTTCCGCATTGTAGAGCTTGGCGATGTACCAGAGGCTCTCGACGCCGGGCGGCGAACGCTGCGCGCGGGCGCGGTCGAGCACGTCCGTCTGCACGATCCCCACGTCGACTCCGCGCAACACCTTGACGTCGGCCAGATCCTGCACCGAGCCCTTGCCGATCACGCCGATGACGCGCCGCGTCTGCCCGTCGTCAAGCAAATTGCCGAGATCCTCGACCATGCGTGCGTCGGTCAGGAACGTGCTACTGGTCGCGATCTCCACCAGACCGCGGTTAGCGCGATCCACTGTCCACTGTGCACAGCTCGGCCGAGTGCCGACGCCAGTCAGCGCGAGCGCCAGCAACGCGGCGCCCAAAAGCCGCCGCTTCGAAGCGATCGAAGGCAATGTCATGCAATTCCTCCCCAATGCCGCATTCTGCGGAAACACGTGCTTACTTCGCGGGTTTCGTGATGAGGCGCAGCAGACGCTGTGCCGCCGTATCATCGCCGCCCTCGATCGCCTTGCGATACCAGCTCGCCGCCGTCAATGCGTCGCCGCGCACGCCGAGAGCATGCGCCTCTTCGAGCACCTCCGGATCGTAGGTCTCGCCGACGGCCCGGGCCGCGGCAGCGCTCCCCTGTTCGGCCGCTAATTCGTAGAAACGCCGCGCCGCCGCAAAATCGCCGGTGGCGCGCAGCTCATCGCCGCGCGCGATCAGCGGCTCAATGTCGTGTGTCTCCTCTTCGCTTCCCGCGCTCGCGGTGTCGGCGGCGGGCGGTTCTGCCGTGGCGGCGGGGGCAACCGCGATCGCCGGCGGTGCCTTTGCCGCTGTGGGTGCCGGTCCCGTACCGGGGTCGGCGGCCGCAGTTGCGATGCTGGGCGCCGGTGTCGCGGCGGGGGGCTCAGGCGTCCCTGCGCCGGCCACGGCCGGGGGCGTGGTGGGGGTCGGGACGCTTGGTGGCGCGGGAGGAGGAGTGCTTGGCGGACCCGAAGCCGCGCTGCCGAAATTAGGCGAGGCCCCGGCGCCCGCTACGGCTGGAGCCGGGGCACTGGGCTTTGCCGGTGGAGCGGCGGCAGGGGCCGCTGCATAGGATGGCGATGCAACGGTTGAAGCAGGCGGGCTACTTGGCAGCGCGGCAACGGCAGCCGGCTGCTCCGGCACCGCGGTCGGCGTTGGCTCGACGTTCGTCGGCGCGGGAGCAGTTGTGGCGGCGGGCGGCGAGACCGTGCCCTGATGCTGCAAGGAAAGGACAAAAAATGCGGCCGATGCCAGAAGCGCTGCGGTGCTGAAGCTCAACACGGCGATGTTGAGCGTGCGGCTGTACCAATGCGGCTTCACCGGCATCGCCACACGTTCTTGCAGCGCATCGCCGCCACCGCGGCCCGCACGCGCGGCCGCAATTGGCGTTATATTGGCACCGTTGGTCCCCTCGCCGGCTCGACGTTCGTAGCTCCAATAGGAGGGACGGAAGGTCGAAGCGCTCGCGTCGCCCTTGTTGTAAAGAAGCTCGGCCTCAGACTCGGTCTGTGCCGCCTCGCTCGCCGACTCTGCGTCGGCGGCGGCTTCGCTTGCGAGCTTAAGAGCGCCCGCGCCCTTCGCGAGAAGGCCCGATGACAGTTGTCCGCGTTTATCCGAACCGGCCATAGAAGAACTCGTCAATCGCCCCCGCGAACCCCCTCCCCCTACCTATCAAGTGCCGGGAAGGTGAAAACGGCGTTAATGCTCGCAGCATAGGCCAGCGCCGCGGCAAATGACATTAATTTTGCACGGGTGTACGTGCGGATTATTTAAATATTTGCTGCAATTCGCATGAGAATCATCGTGTTATTGGAGCAAGTTCCAATTGCCGTGCGCCCAGCGGTAGAGAAAACCACATCCCAGCGGCTGCGCAGGGAAGCAGGCGCTCAGCCCGCCTCTGCCTCGGCGGCGCGCTGCGCGCGTTTCCTTGCATGCGGATCAAGCAGGCGCTTCCTGAGCCGGATCGACTTCGGCGTCACCTCGACCAATTCGTCATCGGCGATATAAGCGATCGCCTGCTCGAGCGTCATGAGGATGGGAGGGGTCAGGCGCACCGCCTCGTCCTTCGCGGTGGTGCGAATATTGGTGAGCTGCTTTCCCTTGATCGGGTTCACTTCGAGGTCGTTATCGCGGGTGTGCTGACCGATGATCATGCCCTCGTAGACTTGCGTCCCCGGCGTCACGAACATCGGTCCACGGTCCTCGAGGTTCCAAAGCGCGTAGGCAACGGCTGCGCCGTCGGCGGTGGATATCAGGACGCCGTTGCGACGGCCTTCCACCGGTCCCTTGTAGGGCGCATAGCCATGGAAGAGCCGGCTCATGACGCCGCTTCCACGCGTGTCGGTCAGGAACTCGCCCTGATAGCCGATGAGGCCGCGGGTCGGCGCCAGGAACGCCAAGCGCAGCTTGGCGCCACCCGAGGGCCGCATTTCCGTGAGCTCGGCCTTGCGGCGCGAGAGCTTGTCCACGACGACACCCGAGAATTCCTCATCCACGTCGACCACCACTTCCTCGATCGGCTCGAGCCGCTGGCCGGTCTCAGAATCGGTCTTGAACAACACGCGAGGGCGCGAGATCGAAAGCTCGTAGCCCTCGCGGCGCATGGTCTCGATCAAGACGCCGAGCTGCAGCTCGCCGCGGCCGGCCACCTCGACCGCATCCTTCTCCTCGCTCTCCTTGACGCGGATCGCCACGTTGCCCTCGGCCTCGCGGCGAAGCCGTTCGACGATGAGCCGCGAGGTGACCTTGTTGCCCTCGCGCCCCGCGAGCGGGCTGTCATTGACCGAAAAGGTCATGGCGAGCGTCGGCGGGTCGATGGGATTGGCGGCAAGCGGTGTCGTCACTTCGATGGCGCAGATGGTGTCGGCGACAGTGGTCTCGGTGAGGCCCGCAATCGCCACGATATCGCCTGCTTCCGCTTCCTCGATCGGCTGGCGGTCGAGGCCGCGGAACGCCAGCAGCTTGGTGAGCCTTGCCTCCTCGATGAGGCGGCCGTCGGGCGAGAGCGCCTTCAGGGGCATGTTGACCCGCGCGACACCGCTCTGGATCAAGCCGGTGAGCACGCGACCCAGATAAGGGTCGCGCTCGAGGATGGTGGCGAGCAGGGCGAAGGGCGCATCGCGATCGCATTTGGGCGGTGCCACGTGGCTGATGATGAGATCGAACAGCGGGCCTAGGCTCTCGCGCGGCCCCTCCGGCGATTGAGCCGCCCAGCCGTTGCGGCCGGAGGCGTAGAGCGTCGGAAAGTCGAGCTGCTCGTCGCTGGCGCCCAGCACCGCGAACAGGTCGAACACCTCGCTGTGGACTTCGTGCGGGCGCGCATCGGGGCGGTCAGTCTTGTTGACGACGACGATGGGCTTGAGGCCGCGCGCCAGCGCCTTGGTAACCACGAACTTGGTCTGCGGCATCGGCCCTTCGGCCGCGTCCACCAGGACGAGGCAGCCATCGACCATGCTGAGGATGCGCTCGACCTCGCCACCGAAGTCGGCGTGGCCGGGCGTGTCCACGATGTTGATGCGCGTCCCCTCCCAGGTGACCGAGGTGCATTTCGCGAGGATGGTGATGCCGCGCTCGCGTTCCAGGTCGTTCGAATCGAGCGCGCGCTCCGCCACCATCTGATTGGCGCGGAAGGCGCCGCTCTGCCGCAGCAACTGATCCACCAGCGTGGTCTTGCCGTGGTCGACATGGGCGATAATGGCGATGTTGCGAATGTCCATGATTGGCCCGGAAAATAACGGCAAACGGTTAAGGACGGCGATAGTGGCGGCAGGTTTCAGCCCGCGCGGGTCTGGGGTTGCAAAGGGATTTCGCCCGGTTCGGCACCGCCGGGCGAGCGGCGGTCTTATAGCGGAATGGGGCCTCGGCGTCGAGGCCGCGCGCCGCGTCGATGGTAAATCCTCTTCTTGGGTTCTCACTCCAATCCGTGCGCTTTTGCCAAATCGCCGAGCGAGGTCTCGGGCCGGGCGCCCATGTGGCCAATGATCTCGGCGGCGCAAAGACTTCCGAGCCGGCCGCAATCGGCGAGCGCGCGGCCCCGCGTCAGGCCGAACAGGAACCCCGCGGCGTAGAGGTCACCGGCCCCAGTGGTGTCGACCACCCGCTCGACCGGGGCCGCGGCAACCGGGTGCGCCGCATCGGCCGTCAACACCACCGAACCCTTGGCGCTGCGCGTCAGTGCCGCGATCTCGCAATGGCCGCGGACCGCGCCCACGACGGTATCGAAATCCTTGGTCTCGTATAGCGAGCAAATCTCGATCTCGTTCGCGAATAGGATATCGACGTGGCGCTCGATCAGGCCGCGGAAATCGGCGCGGTGCCGATCAACACAAAAGGGGTCCGAGAGAGTGAGGCTCACCTTGCGACCGGCCGCGTGCGCGATCTCGGCGGCGCGGCGGATCGCCTCCTTGGCGCGCGGCGGATCGAACAGATAGCCCTCGAGGTATGTGACCTGCGCGCCCCCGATCAGCTCATGGTCGAGGTCCTCGGGCCCTAATTCGACGCAGGCACCAAGGAAGGTGTTCATGGTGCGCTGCGCGTCGGGCGTGACCAGGATCAGGCAGCGCGCGGTCGCGGGGCCGTGTTGTGTCAGCCCCATGCGATAGGTCACGCCAGCAGCGGCGATGTCGTGGCGGAAGACTCGGCCCAGCAGGTCGTCGCGCACCTTCCCGATATAGGCGACGCGACCCCCCAGCGAGGCGATCCCCGCCATGGTGTTGGCGACCGAACCACCGGACATTTCGAGCCCCGGTCCCATGCGGTCGTAGAGGCGCTCGGCCTCTTGGGCGTCGACGATGCGCATGGTGCCCTTCACCAGCGCATGCTCGGCCAGGAAGTCGTCGGTGGTGTGGGCGATTACGTCGACGATGGCATTGCCGATGCCGAGAACGTCGTGGTGCGAGGAAGCGGTCATCGAAGGTCCAATTAACGGTGGAGCGAAGCCGGCGGAGTATAGGAACTACCTATCACTGAGCAAGCGGCCGGTCCGCCTGAGCGTCTTTCGTCGCAAGCCATCCGCACTGCGCCTTGGAGTATTCACATGCACACCGATCAACACGCACGCAAATGACGGGCCGTAACATGCGCTGGGAAGGCATGCTCGCTCAATCTCTGTCCATCCGTGTGCGTCGGCGTTCATCTGTGTCACGTGAAGGTAGTAGAGTTTCAGTCAGCATTGCATCCGCAATCCCATCCGAGGTTCTTTGATGCGAACCTTTCTCGAGACCGTCGCCTTGGCGTTCCGCGATGCCTTCGCACGGGAGCAGCGGCAAGCGCTCCTTGTCAGCGTCGGCGCGACGTTCCTGATCTTCGTGCTGCTGGCGCTTTCCGTGCATTGGGGAATTGCGGCTTGGCACCTTTCCGAGCGGCCGTGGGTCGGTTGGCTCTTGCAGATACTGGGCGAGTTCGCCGTGCTGGGATTGACGTGGCTGCTGTTCCCGGCGGTCTCGACGACGATCCTGAGCTTTTTCCTGGATCGCGTGCTCGCGCGACTCGACCGCCGGCATTATCCCGATCTTCCGCCGGCGCTCACCGTTCCACTCGGCGCAATCATCAAGAGCGGCCTTAGGTTGCTGGGCCTCACCATCGCTCTCAACCTGCTGGCGGTTCCCATTTATGTTCTAGTTCCCGCGCTGAATTTGGTTCTCTTTTACTTGCTCAACGGCTATCTTCTGAGCCGCGAGTATTTCGACTTGGTTGCGTTGCGGCGGCTCGACGGCATGGCGGCGAATGCGCTGTGGCGCGGGCGGCGGGGACGCTGGATGTTGGGTGGGATCACGATTGCGGGGCTTCTGTCGATTCCGGTGCTCAACCTCGCTGCGCCCCTCGTGGCGGCGTCACTCATGTTGCATCTGGTGACGGACACCGTGACCAACCGAGCCGCGGCGCGCACCGCGAGCGCGTTGGGCCAGCAGGCCAAATCATGAGCGGGGTTAACAGGAAAATTTAGAGGACGTGGAGCCATGGCAATGTTTCGGCGTAAGAAGTTAGACGACATTCCGAGCGGCGGACCCAATCCGCTGGATGAGCTGAGCCTGCCGGTGAAGGCGTCGCAGCGGCCGGCCGCGGCGGCGATACCGAATCGGCCGCCGATCATGCCGCCGCGTCAACCCGCGGACCCGCCGCGGCCGGTGGCCGAGATGCCGCGCCGGGTCGAGGCGCCGCCGGCACCGCCGCAGAAGCATGAGGTGGAAATGCGCAAGCTTATCGTCGGCCGCGAGATTTCACTCGCCGGCGAGATCACGTCCTGCGACCGGCTGGTGGTGGAAGGCAGCGTCGAGGCGAATCTCGCGAATTGTCGGGACATCGAGATCTCCGAGAGCGGCATCTACAAGGGTTCGGCCTCGATCGAGGACGCCGAGATCCGGGGCCGCTATGAGGGTGTGCTCAACGTCCGCCGCCGGTTGCTGATCCGCGCCACCGGCCGCGTCACCGGCACGGTGCGCTACGGACAGCTCGAGATCGAGTGCGGCGGACAGATTTCGGGTGACGTGCAGGCGCAGCCCAGCAACGAGGTGCCGGCGGCTACCGAATCGCAATCGACGTTCCAAACGTCGATATCATCGCCGATACCGGAGCTTGCGCGCTGAAAATAAACGGGGGGTGCGCGGGCGACGGAGTCGGGAGTCGGGAGCGTCGCTAGAATAGGTTGGGGGATTGCATGAGGGGCCTCGGACCGGGGATCGGTCGAGGATCGGGAATCGGAGTCCAGGGGCACGGGCGCTTCGCCGTGGCACTTTGGCTGAGCTTGGCACTTGCGAGCTGCGCCGGACCCGTGACGAACGAGGGCGCAGCGCCGCACCCCGATTTCCGTAAGCTCGCGGGCATGAACGAAGCCGAGCTGCAGCGCGTGCTCGGCGAGCCCGATTTCCGCCGGGAGGAACCGCCCGCCGAGGTCTGGCAATACCGTGGCGAGACCTGCGTGCTCGACCTCTTCCTCTATCGCGACGGCGATCAGTACCGGGTCGTCTACGCCGAGACCCGTGACCGCGACACCATCCGCGTCTCCGAGGCGAACTGCTACGCGAGCCTGTTCACCCATCCCCGCCACGAGGCGCGACAGCAATTATAAGGCGGCCAGATCGCCGAACCCTCGCGAACCTGGATTCGGTTCTGATCAGCGGGTCGTCTTGGCACGCCTCTTTGTTGGCTTAGCCGATTTGTCGGCCTTTCGTTTCTTCCCCTCCCCCTCGACCGTCGTCTTGGCCTTGTAGGCGCAGAGATCGCGCACCAGGCATTGCGGGCAATTGGGCTTGCGCGCGATGCAGATATAGCGCCCGTGCAGGATGAGCCAGTGATGCGCGTGCAGCTTGTACGCGGTCGGCACGACCTTCTCGAGTTTGGCTTCGACCTCGTCGGGAGTCTTGCCGGGCGCGAGCCCCGTCCGGTTGCCGACCCGGAAGATGTGCGTGTCGACGGCGATTGTGGGCTCGTTGAAGGCGACGTTGAGCACGACGTTGGCGGTCTTGCGCCCGACCCCCGGCAGCGCTTGCAGTGCCTCGCGCGTGCGCGGCACCTCGCCGCCGTGCTCCGCCAGCAAGTTCTCGCTCAGGCGAATGATGTTCTTGGCTTTGGTGCGATAGAGCCCGATGGTCCTGATGTAGTCCTGTAACTTCGCTTCGCCGAGCGCCACCATCTTCGCGGGCGTCTCGGCGACCGCAAACAGCGGCGGTGTCGCTTTGTTGACGCTGGCGTCGGTTGCCTGGGCCGAAAGCACGACCGCGACCAGCAGGGTGAAGGGATTGTCGTAGGTCAGCTCGCCCCGCGGATTGGGTCGCTCGGCGGCTAGGCGACGGAAAAATTCCCCAACGCGCTCCGGTTTCATGGGACGCATTGTAGAGCAATTCTCACCACTGAGACACGCCCCTCCCGAACCATCGATTATGAAGATGAACACAGATCGACACAGATCCACCCGTGTATCAGCGCGCCGTGCTCGCACCATGCTTTGACGCTTGCGATCACTCCCCCTATGCTCGGCCGGCATGGACGCGCGTGTGAGCACTAAGACCGAGGCGGCGCCGGTTTTCTTCGACGCCGTGCTCTATCCGCACCGGAGCTTGCCGCCGCAGGGCTTCGTGATCTTGATGCTGCTGCTGGGTGCGGTGAGCTTCGCCGCCGGCGTCAGTTTCGTGCTGATGGGAGCCTGGCCCATCGTCGGCTACTTCGGTCTCGACGTGCTGTTGGTCTACCTGGCGTTCCGCGCCAGCTATCGGAGCGCCCGCATGCATGAGTGGGTGCGCCTCACCGGCGAGGCACTCACTGTCGAACGGGTCAGCGTGCGCGGCGAGCGGCGGCGCTGGCAATTTCAGCCATCGTGGCTCCGGATCCGCCTCGAGGAGGGGGACGAGAGCAATCGGCTGATCCTGAGTTCGCACGGGCGCGAGCTGAGCGTCGGCGTGTTCCTGGGCCCGGCCGAACGCAAGACCCTGGCGGCGGCGCTTTGGGACGCGCATCAGCGCTGGCGCCACCATATTAATCCAAGCGGCAATTTTCTTTAGCTGCTCGCCCGCCTTGCCGCGCCACCAACCCAAGGCGTGCGAGCAGGGTTGGCGTGGCGGCTGCGAGCGCGCCTTGAAACTAACGCAACCCCAGCACGTCCTTCATGTCATAGAGTCCGGCGGGCTTGCCCGCGAGCCAGCGCGCGGCCTTGAGGGCGCCGCGCGCGAAGATCGCCCGCGTGGTCGCGCGATGGCCAAGCTCGAGCCGCTCCCCCGCAGCCGCGAAGATCACGCAGTGTTCGCCCGCGACGTCGCCGCCGCGCAAGGTTGCAAAGCCGATATCGCCCGCGCGGCGCGCCCCAGTGACACCGTCGCGCACGCGCTGGCTCCGCGCCGCGAGGTCGATACCTCGGCCCCGCGCCGCCGCCTCCCCGAGCGCCAGCGCCGTCCCGGAAGGCGCATCGATCTTCTGGCGGTGATGCATCTCCAGAACCTCGATATCGAATTCCTCGCCGAGCCGGCGCGCCGCGTCCTCCACCAGGCTCAGCAAGAGATTGACGCCGAGGCTGTAATTGGCGGCCCAGAGAATGGGTGCGCGCGTGGCCGCACGCCGCACGCTCGTTCC
This sequence comes from Allostellaceae bacterium, assembly GCA_035517495.1. GTDB lineage: Bacteria > Pseudomonadota > Alphaproteobacteria > ATCC43930 > CGMCC-115725 > DASZHJ01. Next base: position 14,646 of record DATIYT010000029.1, read on the forward strand.
TTGCGCGGCATCAAGCCCGGTCGTGCCCAAGACCAGGGCGCGGCCGTGTTCGGCCGCGAGCTCCGCGTGCGGCACGCTCGCCGCGGCGACAGTAAAATCGAGGACTAAATCGGAGACGCGGAATACGTCCGCCGAGTCGCCGGAGATCTTGACCCCGAGCGGTCCCACGCCCGCGAGCGCGCCCAAATCCTGGCCAACAGCTTTGCTGCCCGGTGCCTCGCCACCGGCGACGATGCGCAGGCCCGGCTGGCCATGCGCCTCCGCCACAAGCATCTGTCCCATGCGCCCGCCGGCGCCGACGATGCCAAGCTTGATATCCGCCATAGAAGCACTCCTGCGTCACCTTGTGTGGCGCGACGCGCCGATAGACTTTCACCGCAGAGGCACGGAAGACACTGAGAAGAAAATTGAATTGTCACTGCGAGGAGCCCTTTCGACAAGCTCGGGATCGGCGAAGCAATCCAGGGTCCCGGATCGCTACGCTGGCTCGCGATGACCGATACTGAGCCTTCGTGACCTCTGTGTCTCTGTGGTGAAAAACTCTTGCGCGAAGTAAGGGTGCTGACAAGCCTCATCCTGATGCAAACTGAGAAAGAGAAGTTCGGGGGGATAGGGAGATGAACGGCGGACAGGGGGATTGCCTAAATACTATCCCCCGATCCTCCCTCTATCCCCACATCCCCTTCCGGCTGTTTTCATTTGATAGCGGCGCGGCTCTTCCGCGGCGCGACGATTTCCTCTAGAAGCGGCGCCATGGCTTTGCTGCGCTCGGCCGCGACGATCGGCCTCTGGACCCTCGCGAGCCGGGTGCTGGGCTTTCTGCGTGATATACTGACCGCGATCTTCCTGGGCGCCGGGCCGGTTGCGGACGCTTTCTTTGTGGCGCAGCGCCTGCCGAATCTGTTCCGCAGCCTCTTCGCCGAAGGCGCCTTCAACGTCGCCTTCGTGCCGCTGTTCGCGGGCATGATGGCCACCGAGGGCCAAGCCGCCGCCCGCCGCTTCGCCGAAGATGCACTCGCGGTGCTGGTAACGGTGCTGCTGCTGTTCGTGATCGCGGCCGAGGTGTTCGCGCCGGCCCTGGTGCGGGTGATCGCGCCGGGCTTCGCCGAGGAACCCGAGAAATTCGCGCTCACCGTGGCGCTCACTCGAATCACCTTTCCTTACCTGCTCTACATCTCGCTCGCCTCGCTTCAAGGCGGCGTGCTCAATTCGGTCGGGCGCTTCGCAGCGTATGCGGCGACTCCGACTCTGCTCAACGTCTTCATGATCGCGGCGCTTTTGTTCGTACGTCCGATCAACGGCCACGTGCTGGCCTGGGCCGTTACGGCCGGCGGGTTCGCGCAGTTCGCCTGGCTTATGATCTCGTGCCAACACGCGGGGCTCCCGCTCTCGCTGCCGCGGCCGCGCCTTACTCCGGAGGTAAGGAAGCTGCTGCGGCTGATGGGGCCCGGCGCCTTGGGCGCGGGCGTCACACAATTGAATCTCGCGGTTTCGACCGCGATCGCCTCGCTGCTGCCAACCGGCGCCGTTTCCTATCTCTACTACGCCGACCGGCTCAACCAATTGCCGCTGGGTGTGGTCGGGATCGCCGTCGGCACGGCCATTCTGCCGACACTCTCGCGCCAGGTGCGGACCGGCGACGAAACGGGCGCAATCGCGACCCAGAACCGCGGCCTCGAATTGGCGCTGCTGCTGACGCTCCCGGCGGCGGTCGGCCTCGGCGTACTGGCGCGGCCGATACTCGCAACTCTGTTCCAGCACGGCGCCTTCGGTCCCGCCGAGACGGTCGCGACGGGCAACGCGCTTGCGGCTTATGCGCTGGGTCTTCCCGCTTTCGTGCTGGTGAAAATTCTCGCGCCCGGCTTCTTCGCGCGGCACGACACCAAGACGCCCGTGATGATCGCTGCAGGGGCACTTATCGCCAACGCCGCACTCACGGTGCTGCTCGGACTCGTGCTTCCCTTCGCTCATGTGGGCGTCGCCAGCGCCACCACCATAGCCGGCTGGATCAACGCGTTGCTCCTGATGGCGTTGTTGTCGAGGCGCGGCCACTTCACGCTCGACCAGCGTGCGCGGCGAAGCCTCCCGCGAATCCTTGCCGCGGCCATTGGCATGGGGCTGCTGCTGCTGGCACTCGAACGATGGCTGGCGGCGCCGCTCGCGGGCGACCTCATCCACCGGATTATGGCGCTAGCGGCGCTGCTTCTAGCGGGAGTCGCGGCGTTCGCAGTTCTGACGATCCTCTTGGGTGGCGTTCCCTGGCGCGAAGCGCTGGCGCGGCTCAGGCGGCAGGCCGCATAGCCGTAGTCAACAGTTTGCAGTTGTCAGTTGTCAGTTATCCGCTATCAGTGTTTCCGGCTCATGGCCCGTTCGGGCGTTCGACCACCCGAGAACCGACGATTGAGAACTGAGAACAGAAAAACTGATCACTGACGACTGAGAACTCCCCTATGAAACGCATCTTCTCGGGCGTGCAGCCCACCGGCAACCTGCATCTCGGCAACTACCTGGGCGCCATTCGCAACTGGGTGCTGCTGCAGAACGACTTCGACTGCATCTTCTGCATCGTCGACCTACACGCGCTGACTCAGGAGCAAGACCCCCTGCAGTTGCGCGCGCAGACGCGCGAGGTGACCGCGGCCTATGTCGCGGCCGGCATCGATCCCGAGCGATGCATCATCTTCAACCAGAGCACGGTCGCGGCGCATGCCGAGCTCGGCTGGCTCTTGGGCTGCATGACGCCCTTGGGCTGGCTCAACCGCATGACCCAATTCAAGGAGAAGGCGGGTAAGCAGCGGGAGAATGCGGGCCTCGGTCTCTACGCCTATCCCGTGCTCATGGCGGCCGACATCCTGCTCTACAAGGCGACGCACGTGCCGGTGGGCGAGGACCAGAAGCAGCATCTGGAGCTCGCGCGCGACATCGCGGGCGCCTTCAATCGCCGCTATGGCGTCGAGTATTTCCCGCTACCGGAGCCGCAGATTTTCGGCACGGCGACCCGGGTCATGAGTCTCCGCGACGGCATCAAGAAAATGTCGAAGAGCGACACGTCGGACTATTCGCGCCTCAACATGACCGACGACGCGGACACGATTCGCCAGAAAATCCGCAAAGCCAAGACCGACCCGGCGGCGATGCCGGCAACGGCGGCCGAATGCGAGACGCGGCCCGAGGCCGCGAACCTTCTCGGCATCTACGCGGCGCTCGCCGACAAAAGCCTCGACGCCGCGATCGCGGAATTCGCGGGCTCGCCCTTCTCGCGCTTCAAAGAGAGCCTTTCCGACATATCGGTAGCCGTGCTGGGCCGGATCGGCGGCGAGATGCGCCGGCTCTTGGCCGACCCCGCCCATATCGACCAGCTGCTGCGCCGAGGCACGGAGCGCGCGCACGCGATCGCCGAGCCGCACAAACGCGAGGTGTTCGACATTATGGGGCTGTTGCGACCGTAACTGACGGATGCCGCAAATGCATGGCGAATTGCCTATCGCTGTGCGGCCGAAGCAAAAGTGTTCAAGGAGATCGGGGATAAGAGGGGTGATGGGGGGACCGTAGGGTCTTAATTGTCTAACGCCAAATCATCACCTCCACATCTCCATATTGTTCCCACATCCCCTGTAGGAAGATCGGGGGATGACTCGGTGATTAGGCCGTGTACTCATAAACGCTTGATGTTCGGTTTCGGGGTCAGAGCAGACACCCCCTTGGCGGACCTAGATTTCCGCTTTTGACCCGAAGGAGAAGTCGTCATTCATGACAACGTCAGGGTGAACACATCTGAGAGACTATCAGCTACTCGGCAGGTGTTTATTCCGTTGATTTCGTGCCTCGGACTGCCCACGCTGCCGCAGTAAACGAGCGGCGTCCGTCTGGGCGGCCGCCTAGGTAAGCCAAGCGCAAGTGGTGCTCGAGCCTCCTCCGCTTCTCTTCGCTCAAACTGGTTACATAAGCTCCGACGGTCCCTTGCCCGCCGAGCCATGGCTTCCAGTAATCTTCGAAACTTTCGAATTCCATCCGGATCATAAGGGTGGTCTGCTCCACATTGCGTAGTCCTAGACGCGTCCATTCGTTCGCAAGTTCGTCCGCGCCCGTGAAGCGGGCTGAGAATTGCTTCGCCCGATACTCTTCGCCGCTCGGGTCCAACACCGCCGCTGTGTCCGCGAAAATGCGAACACAGGTGAAGCCGCCTGGATAATCCCAAACGCACGCAGCAACTATTCCGCCGGGTTTTGTGACTCGCACCATTTCACGTACGGCACGTTCAGGGTCAGGTATGAAGTTCACGACCAGCAGCGATAGTGTGGCGTCAAAGCTGTGATCCGCAAAAGGTAAGGCGGTTGCTTCACCTTCGTCGAAGATCAGCCGCCGATTTTCCGGATCAAGCGACCTAGCGGATGCGATGAAGGCTTGGGACTGATCGAGACCCGTGACGTTTGCGTCCTGAAAGCGACTTGCGAGTGCTACTGCGAGATTACCTGTACCACATCCGACGTCCAGGATCGTCGCGGGGTTGTGGAGCTTCGCGAACGCGGCGAATTGGGGAGCCAACTTGCGGCTCCACCGGCCCATCATCTGCTCATACGCTTCGGGGTCGTTCGCGGCGTAGTTGGCCGGCATATTGCCCCCACTGAACGTGTCGACAGGACCGTAACGCATGGGCGCAGCGGACGGCAAGTTGGTCCAGGTCTCAGCCCGGCAATGTCGCTTTATGGCCGATAGTGTTCTCTAATGAGTCAAGGGGCAGCTGCGTGGATCCTGAGTGGTGTGCGGTGGCTTTGGGAACGCCGTTCTCTTCGTGCTCCATGGCACTTGATGGGGTGGGCTTGGGACGGGGTGGCTTGGTTGCAAACCGCAGTCGACCGATCAAGGTGGCCGCATGCTACAGAATCGACGCCATCATCCGTTCCTCCCTCGGCAGCACTCCGCTCGGGAGTTTGTCTCGGCCTCCTGTCTCTTAGCGATGGCTCTGCGCGCCGTGGAAGTCGGTGCCATCCCGAAGCATGGCGTGCATGATTATGGCGA
>DATIYT010000030.1:0-51674 GCA_035517495.1 Allostellaceae bacterium
TGTTGCAAAAGTCTTTTGACTGCCGAAATGCGCAAGATTGATTCGTTTGCGGGGATCATCTGGACTGAAAGATTCAAGGATCGTCCTGTACCAGAATAAACATTGCGCGACCGACCGACCTTGCCGACTTTTGCAACACTATCCCCTTCAGAAGAGGACACCGCAGAAGCGCGAAAGCATGTCAGCTAGTAAGTGCCACAAGCGGTTATTCGAACACCTCGTCGGCCTGGGCAAGCAGCTTATCTGGTATGGTCAGGCCCAGCATCTTTGCAGTCCTCACATTGATCGAAAGATCGAATTTGGTCGGCTGTTCGATCGGAATGTCGCCCGGCTTCGTGCCGCGCAGAATCTTATCGACATCGTCAGCGCTGCGTCGAAACAGGTCCGAGTAGTTGGCTCCGTAGGACATCAGTGCTCCGGCGCGGGTGTAGTCCCGGTTGTTGAACATGGTTGGCAGCCGATGATCGAGTGCCAGCGAAATGATTTGGTCGAGGTTACTGCTGACAAGCCCGTTGACCACAACATAAAGTGCGTCCGGCCGGGAATGGAGCGTCGCGAAGGTGGGCGCGATATCCGTCGCCTGCCTGATTTCGAGGGGCACGACTTCAAATCCAAACGCGCGACCCGCGGATTGAACTTGATTCATCTCCAACGTGGCCGGGAAATAGCCAGCATCGAATAGGATGGCCAAACGGCGGAGCCTGGGAACAACCTCGCTCAAGAGCTGGAGCCGTTTGCCCGCCAGATCAGTATTTTCCAATGATAACCCCGTAACGTTGCCGCCCGGTCGCGCCAAGCTCTTAGCCAGGCCGCCGCCGACCGGATCGTTGGCTAGTGCAAGGACGATGGGAATGGCCGAGGTCGACTGCTTGATCGTTGTCGCGGCTTTTCCGGAGGTGACAATGACAGCGACCTTGAGGCGGACGAACTCTTCTGCGAACGCCGATTCGCGCTCCGGCCGACCTTCCGACCAGCGATACTCGATCGTGACGTTGCGACCTTCGCTCCAACCCAGCGCATTCAACCGCGTAACGAAGGCAGCCGTCCACGGCTTCCAAACCGCTGCATTGATGCCGAGGATTCCGATGATTGGCAGCTGGTCCGTCTGCTGCGCAGTTGCGGCGAATGGCCAGACTGCGGTGACGCTACCGAGAAAGGCAATGAATTCGCGGCGCTTCAATTCAATAGAGTCCATCACCCCCTCCGAGCAGCGACGGAAGGTTACCAAATTCGCTCGGATCAGTCAGGAGTATCGCAATGGTTTTGCAACCTTCCAGCCATCCGGAGACCGCTCGACTTCCGGATAGGGTCAAAAGCGGAAATCTAGATCCACCAAGGGGGTGTCCGGTCTGACCCCGAAACCGGACATCAAGCGTTTATGAGTACACGGCCTAGTCTAGGCTCACCACGAAGCCACGGAGAACACGAAGCAACAAGAAGCAGGGACTTCGTATCCTTCGCGCCTTCGTGGGGAAAGTGCGGCGCGGCATTGGCTATTGTGCTCGAATGTCTCGATCGCACTGAAACCCCGCGCATATCTGCCCGGCATCCCCCGTCATTGCGCATCCCCCCGTGCTGCCGCACAATTCGCCGGCATCTTCTGGGGAGGCGAGCCATGCCCGATACCCGCGTCAATTTCACCCTGACCGAAGCGTTGAATGAGGCGGAGCGGCGCTTCACTGCCGCCAACCCGCTGAGCGAGCGGCGCTTTCGCAAGGCCGCGGAATCGATGCCGGGCGGCAATACGCGTACGGTCCTGCACTACAGCCCCTTCCCGGTCGCGTTCGCCAAAGGCGAGGGGTGCGAGCTCACCGACATCGACGGGCACCTCTACAAGGATTTCCTCGGCGAATACTCGGCCGGGCTCTACGGTCACTCGCACCCCAAGATCATGGCCGCGTCCGAGCGCGCGCTCAAAGGCGGCATCGTGCTGGGCGGCCCCAACGAAAACGAGGCGGAGCTTGCGGCGCTGGTCAAGGGGCGCTTCCCCTCGATCGATTTGATCCGCTTCTGCAACTCCGGCACCGAGGCCAACTTGATGGCGCTGGTGACGGCCTGTGCGGTGACCGGGCGGACCCACGTCATGGCGTTCATGAATGGCTATCACGGCGGCGTGCTGAGCTTCCGCGACGGGCCTTCGCCCACTAACGTCCCGTATCCCATGGTGATGGCGAACTACAACGACACCGAGGGAACCCTTGCGCTGATCGAGAAGCACAAGAACGAGCTCGCGGCCCTCATCATCGAGCCGATGATGGGCGGCGCGGGCGCCATCCCCGGCGAGCACGAATTTCTGCGCGCGCTGCGCAAGGCCACCGAGAAGCACGGCATCGTGATGATCCTCGACGAGGTCATGACCTCGCGCCTGACGCCGGGCGGCCTGCAAGAGGCGATCGGCATTCGCCCCGACCTCACCACCTTTGGCAAATACCTCGGCGGCGGCTTCAGCTTCGGTGCCTTTGGCGGCGCGCGCCGTCTGATGGAGCGCTACGACCCGACCCGCGCCGACAGCTTCGCCCATGCCGGCACCTTCAACAACAACGTCATGAGCATGGCGGCGGGGGTGGTGGGCCTCAGAGAGATTTACACACCGGAGGCCGCGCGGACTCTGAGCGCCGCGGGCGAGCGCTTCAAGGCGCGGCTCAATGCGCTCTTCGCCGAACGCAAAGTCGCGATGCAGATCACCGGCGTGGGCTCGCTGCTCGGCATTCATTTCCAGACGACGCCGATCAAACGCCCTGCCGACATCCTGCCGGCGGTCGATCAGCGCGCGCTCGTCCATCTCGAATTGATGGCGCGGGGCTACTACATGGCGCGGCGCGGCTACATGACCCTATCGGTGGTCCTGGGTCCGGCCGAGTATGACGGCTTCGTCGCGGCCATGGCCGGCATTCTCGACGAATACGGGACTGTGCTGCGCTGAAAATGCGAGAATAACGGCGAGGCGGTGAGTGTCGCGCAAGCGAGCGCTCGGAGCTAACGGGACAGGGAGGGAGACGATGACGGAATTCAAAAACCCCGCACGGGCGCGTCTTGAGCGCGGAGAGCTTTCGATCGGCATCGGCGTGCGCCTGGCGCGTGGCATCGAGATCGCCCGTGCCATGACGACTTCGGGGTTCGACTGGCTCTTCGTCGACATGGAGCACGGCACCATCGACCTGGACGAGGCCGCACAAATGGCGGTCGCGTCGCTCGATGCCGGAATAGCCGCTATTCCGCGCGTGCCAGCAGGGCAATTCTCGCTCGCGACACGGCTCCTGGATGGCGGCGCCGCGGGGATCGTCATGCCCCACGTGGACACGCCCGAACAGGCCCGCGAGATCGTCGATCGCCTCAAATATCCACCGCAAGGCCATCGCTCGGTCGCGGGCGCCATGGCGCAACTGGGATATCGAAGCGTGCCGCTCGCCGAAGCGACGCGAAATCTCAACGCCGAGACCCTCGTGGTCGTGATGATCGAGACCCCCGACGCGGTCCGGAACGCCGACGCGATCGCGGCGGTGCCCGGCATCGACGTGTTGCTGATCGGCACCAACGATCTTTCGATGGAAATGGGCCGCCCCGGCGAGCTCGCCCATCCCGAGGTCCAGGCGGCCTATGAGCGCGTGATCGCCGCCTGCAAGAAGCATGGCAAATGGGCGGGGATGGGCGGCGTCTATACCGAGGATTTGATGTCCCGCTATATCGGCATGGGTTGCCGGTTCCTGTTGGGCGGCAATGATTTCTCCTTCGTGATGGCGGCGGCGCAGCAGCGCACGAAGTTCCTGCGGGCGGTGAAGACGTAGGCAACCAAACCTCGTTGCCCTACAGCTATGAAAACGAGAAAATCCAACGAACCTTTCAGTTGCCATCAGGAACAGTGGGATTGGTGTTGCCGAAGCAAAAGCTCTCGGTCCCGCTTTCGCAATACGAGCTGAGGCTTAGCCGATAAGGAGACTACCGCTATGGATGCGCCGTACTTCCTGATCGGCGCGCCCTATGCCGCGCACGGAACGTGAGGGTCACCTCCACGCGCTGATCGAGGCGCGCGAGGATCGTCATCAGGCGGTCCACCGTGAAACGGCCGAGCCTTGCGCGACGGATGCGCGAGAAATCGGCGGCGGCGATCCCGGTCATTTCGCCGGCCTTGCGAACCGAAAGCTTGCGCTCATCGAGCACGCGGATAATGCGCGCTGCAAGCCCCGCGCGTAGCTGCTCCAGATCAGCATCGGCATCGCCGAAGTCCCGGAATACGTTGCCGCTGCCCCGGACGATTTCGAGTTTCTCGGTGGTCATCGCAGCGCCTCCTTCAGCCGCTTCAACCTCTCGTGCATCAAGTCAATTTCGGCCTGCGGCGTCTTAATCCCAGTCTTTGATTTCTTCTGAAATGCATGGATCACCCAGACGTCCGAATGGAGTTGAACTGCGTAAACGACGCGAAAGGCGTCTCCGCGATGGCGTAGCGCCAGCTCCAGAACGCCAGAACCAAATCCCCTTAGGGGCTTGGCAACGTCGGGATGGCCACCCTCCGCCACCACGGCCAGCGCGCGCCGGAACTCCAGCTGCGCTTCACCAGGAAAGTTCTCGAAGTCCCGACGGGCAGCTCTTATCCAGGAGATCGGCCGCGTCATCGGAACTGATGTTGTCATATCTGACAACAACCGTCAATGGGTTTGCTTGGACGAAAATGCATCCCATGCCGAGACGGAGACTAAACACCTCCTGTGTCCTCCGCGCCTCTGTGGTGATCCTTGTTCCTTCACCCCCTGCCGCCGAGAACACGGCTAAGCGCATAGGACCCACCCCGAAATCCGCGCTTGGCAGGGCGAGTGCGCTCCCGCAGAATGGCGCGAATAAAAATTCCATAAGCGTTTTAGGGAGGGAAATCATGCCGCTTGGAAAGACCGCGTCGGGACTTGTGGGCATCGCGATGGCCGCGGCGTTGGGCCTGAGCGTCCCCGCCCAGAGCCAGGAAACCCACCATTACCGCTTGGGCTATGACCAGCCGCACACCACCGGCTATGGCGTGGCCGCCGACATCTTTCAGAACAAGCTCGCCGAGCTCAGTCATGGCACGATGGTCATCGACCAGTTCCCCGGCGCTCAGTTGGGTCAAGAGCCGCAGATGCTGCAACTGGTCCTGCGCGGTGACATCGATTTCATCATCAGCTCCACCGCCAATGCAGCGACGGTCTCGCCGGAATCGGGCGTGATGTCGATCCATTTCCTGTTCCGCTCCGAAGACCACCTGAAGAAGGCGATCGCCGATCCGAAGCTGGTGGGCGCGGTGCGCAAGATGTTCGACGAGACCGTCAAGGGCGCGCATGTCCTGACCGTGCTTACCCTCGGCCTGCGCGATCTCTACGGCAAGAAGGAGATCACCAGCATCGACAGCATCAAGGGCCTCAAAGTGCGCGTCCAGGCGACGCCGACCGAGGACACGATGTTCCCGGCCTATGGCGCGCAAGTGACGCACATGCCCTTCGGCGACGTCTACACGGCGCTCCAAACCGGCGTGGTTGACATGGCCGAGAACGGCATCAACGTCTATCTCTCCAACAAGCACTATGAAGTGGCGCCGATCATGTCGCTGAGCGAGCACGAGGCCAACAACAGCGTGCTCTGGATCAGCGACAAGCTCTGGTCGAGCCTCTCCGACGAGCAGAAGCGATGGGTGCAGGCAGCCGCCGACGAGGTCGGCCGAACCGAACCCGCCAAGGCGTTCGATCTCGAACATGACTCCATGGGCAAGCTCGAGAAAATGGGCGTCAAGTTCGTCAAGAACGTCGACAAGTCCGGCTTTATCAAGGCGGCCGAGCCCTTGCAGGACAAGATCGCCGCGGGTCTCGGCCCGCACGCGGTCGAGATCGTGACGATCATCCGCGGGATTCAATAGCGTCGATGCCGAACGAGACGCGCCGCCGCCGGAGCGTCCCGTGAGCGACGCTCCGGCGAGCCGCCTCGTCCAGCAGCGCCGGCGGAATCTCAAATGGAAGGCGCTCGATCCGCTCGAGCGTCTGCTCATGGTGCTCTGCGGCGTGTCGCTCGGCGGATTCTCCACTTCGACCTTGCTCGACGTGGTGACGCGCACCATCGGTCATCCCTGGCTCTTTCTCCAGGAGGTGACCTCGGCCTTCTTCGTCTATGGCATCTTCATCGGCGCGGGGGTGGCGACGCGGCGCCAGGACCACCTGTACCTGACGGCGGTGGCGGAGGCGATGCGCGGGCGGACGCGCTTTGCCGTCGAGACCACGACACGCCTCGTCGTGCTGGCCGTCGGAGCGGCCATGGTGTGGTTCGGGTGGCTCAACTTTCTCAAGGGCTTCGAGAGCTTCCGCATGCCCTCGATGCTGCCGATCGCCTATCTGTTCGCGGCGATACCGATCTCCGGCGTGCTGGTGACTCTGTTCAGCATCGAGCAGCTCTGGAACGGCTGGCACAACGGATATGAGGGGCATGACGAACCCGCCGACATCGAGGGGGTGATCTAACCCATGGCCGGCGTTCTCTCGCCGCCGGCGATCCTCTCGCTCATGGTCGTGCTGTTCCTGGTGTTCGGTTACATGGGCGTACCGGTCGCGTTCTCGCTGATGGCGGGCGTGCTGGTCGGCACGATCTTCACCGATGTGACACTCACCTCGATGATCACGCAGATGTTCAACGGCATCGACGCGACCGCGCTGCTGGCGGTGCCGTTCTTCCTGCTGGTGGGCGAGCTCATGACGTCGGCCAATGTGGTCATCCGCATCGCCAACCTGTCGCAAGCGCTGGTCGGCCACGTGCGCGGCGGCCTGGCGCAGGTGGTGACGGTCTTCAGCATGTTCTTCTCGGGCATGTCAGGCTCGTCCTCGGCGGACGTGGCCGTGCTGAGCCGGACCCTGGCGCGGCCGATGTCGCGCGAGGGTTATTCGCCCGCGTTCGTGGCGGCGCTGATCGCGGCCGCCTCGACCATCGCAGCACTGGTGCCGCCCAGCATCCTCGCCGTGGTCTATGGCGCGATCGGCAACGTCTCGATCGCGGGCCTGTTCATGGGCGGCGTGCTGCCGGGGCTGATGATCGGCTTCGGGCTCATGATCTATTGCTATTTCTTCGGACCGATCGGTTTCCGCCGTCCGCGCGCGAGCTTGCGAGAGCTCACCTGCGCGGCGGCGCAAGCGTTCCTGCCGCTGATGATCCCGGTGATCCTGCTCGGCGGCATCGTCACGGGATGGTTCACGCCGACCGAGGCCGGCGTCGTCGCGGTCGCCTGGATCCTCGTGGTGGTGATCCCCGCGCTCAACCGCGGACACCTCAAGAACCTCGCCTATGATTTCTGCCACGCCGGGCTCATCTTCTCGCTGCCGCTTATCACCATCTCGGCCGCGACGTCGTTCGGCTGGATGCTCGCCTATCTCCGCGGGCCGATCGTCGTCTCCGGCTGGATCACCGCCTTCGCCGGCACCGATCCGCACCTCATTCTGTTCTCGTTGGTGCTGGTGTTCGTGATCGTCGGCGACTTCATCGAGCCCATTCCCGCCGTCATCATCTTCATGCCGGTGGTGAATCAACTGACCGAAGCCGCCGGGATCAACTCGGTGCACATGGGCGTGGTGCTGATCGCGACGCTCGCCTTCGGTCTGATCACGCCGCCCTATGGCCTCGCGCTCTTGATGTCGTCGAAATTCGTGGGGGTGCGGTTCTCCGCCGCGCTCCACGCCTCGCTCGCGATCTACATCGTATTTTTCGTTACCATCGCCTTCACGATCTTCTTTCCCGATGCGGTGCTCTGGCTTCCCAAGCACACGGTCCCGGAGTCCGTGGGCTGCTTCAAGTCGCCGCTCGGTGCCGGATATATCTGTCCAAGCTGAGCACAGTTCACAGAAAAGCGCTTTAGGGGATAGGGAGATGATTTGGAGATGAGGAGATGGAAGCGTGATTGGCGACCCCCCTCATCCCCCTCTTATCTCCGAATCCCCGTCAAATCTGTTTTTAGCCTATGTTGTGCGACCAGAGTGGTCGCGTTAGTCTCGCATCATGTGCGTCATGCATCTAGTCCATCGGGGCGTATCGGCCCTTCTGCTGCTTCTCCTCACCCTAACAAGCGGCACACCGACCATGGCACAGAATGCACCTCGCGACGTCGTCAACGATCTCGCGCCCAGCGGCACGCTCCGCGCGGCGATGAACTTCGGCAATTCCGTGCTGGCGCAGAAGGACCCCGCAAGCGGCGAGCCGAGAGGCGTTTCGTCCGAGCTCGCGCGCGAGCTGGCGCGGCGCCTCGGCGTGCCGATCGCCTTTGTAGGATTCGACGCCGCGGGAAAGGTGGTGGAGGCGCTCAAGAACGGTGCATGGGACGTGGCCTTCCTCGCGGTCGATCCGGTGCGCGCCGATACCATCGACTTCTCGCCGCCCTATGTGATCATCGAAGGGGCCTATCTGGTGCCCCAGCACTCGCCGTTGCAGACCGTCGCGGAGGTTGATCGCCCGGGCGTCAGGATCGCGGTCGGCAAAGGCAGCGCCTACGAGCTTTACCTGACCCGCACCTTGAAGCATGCCCAGTTGATCCGCGACCCCAGCGGCAAGGACGCACTCGACGCGTTCCTGCGCGACAAGCTCGAGGCCGCGGCCGGCGTGAAGCAGCCCATTGTCGCCTTCGCCAAGGATCACCCGGAGACGCGGGTCATCCCCGGCCGCTTCATGGTGATCGAACAGGCGATGGCGTGTCCCAAGGGCCGCGCGGCCGGCGCTCAGTATATCCGCCGATTCATCGAGGAGATGAAGGCGAGCGGCTTCGTCGCCCGCGCGCTCGCGGCCAGCGGGCAGGCGGAAGCGACCGTGGCCCCGTCGGCGCCGTGATCATCTAGTCGCTCGCCCCTGTTCCGAACCGCTGGGCGGCGCGGGCGCGCGCCTTTGCCGCTTCGGTTTCGCGGTCGCGCGCCGGCGCCGTCGTCACCAGCGACCTCAATAGTTCCTCCGCCGCGCGCGACACCTGATCGACCGCCCGATTGAAGGCCTGCTCATTCGCCTGCGACGGCCGGTTGAAGCCGCTGAGCTTGCGCACGAATTGCAGCGCCGAGGCGCGAACTTCCTCGGGGCTGGCGGGCGGCTTGAAATTGTAGAGCGTGCGGATGTTGCGGCACATGACCAAGTCTCCCTCGTTGCCAAGCGACAAAGCCGCTCGCCTGGCCAAAGGTCAATTGCGTTTCGCACTCGGCGGCATCGGGGCGATCGATAGAAAAGATGCCTAGTACTAAAAGTAACTCTAGCGGTTGTCACGCCAAGTACAAAAGTCATGGGCGGTGTGAGATCAGTCACTGCCAAGTGGGGCTGGCAATAATAGCTTTAAGCCGTGGACGGGATGGAGACGGTGTCATGCTCATCCAGAACGGACTGGCCAGCCAACTCTTGCCTTGCGTTGCCCTAGGGTTTTTGGCGCCGGTGCACGGGGACTGGTCCCGGCAACGACGCAAGACTGCCCAGAGGATGTGGCCCTGGGCGCTGTTGTTTGCGGCCATGGCGCTGTCGCAAGTCGCGACGGCAATTTTCTACCCGGACATATTCGCCGAAGCCTATCCGTTGATGTAGTTTTCGCTGACTACCGAGACTCGAGCGCCGCGATCGCTTCCTTGGCCGCCCGCAGGCCGCTCAGATAGGCGCCGTGAGTAGTCGAAAAGAAATTCGGCGACGTCGCCTCGCCCGCGAAGAACAGCCGCTCCGCGAGCGGCGCCGCCCAGATCGCCCGGTCATCGGCGTGGCCGGGCTTGGCATAGGAATAGCTGCCGCGCGCATAGGGGTCGGTGGTCCAGGCCGAGCCGGCGAGCGGGGTTAAGCATGAGCGAATGCGGCTTCCGTAAAGGCGCGCCAGCTCGTCGCGGCCGAAGGCGGCGGTTGCCGTGAATCCCGCTCGCTCCAGCTCCAGCGCGTGATCCCCGCCCAAGTACATCTCGATCACCGGCCGCCCGTGCGGCTTCAACTGGTAAGAGCCGGTTCCCATGCGGTCGATCGCGCCGGAGATGTGCCAGTTCTTGCCAATCTCCGGCCAGTCGCCCGCAAGATGGAAATAGAATTTGTTGTCGATGCCGAGCGGCAGGCCATGCGCCGCCTCTTGCTTTCGAACCGGCAGCGCGGGGGTGAACGCGATTGCGCCGGCGGCGATCACGGTCGGCGGCATCGCCAGGATCGCCGCGCGCGCACGCACGGTTCCGCGCGGCGTCTCGAGCGCGACTCGACCCCCGCTCCAGTCGATCGCCGAGACCGGCGCGTCAAGGCGAACCGGCAGGTCAGCGCCGAAGCGCGCCACCAGCGCGCCATAGCCCTCGGTCACGCGCCAGTTGAGCTCCGTATCCTCGTAGCGCTGGTAGTCATGCGCCGAGAGCCGGTCTAGCTCAACTCCGTTGGCGCGGGTGCTGATCATGTTGAGCAGCGTGTTCCAGCGGTTGCCGGGTTCGAGCAAGGTGATCGCAGGACGATCGGGTCCGTCCGCGGCCTCTTCGAGCCGCTCATAAAAATCGTCGCGCGTGCGCAGCCAGTTCTCCTGGTCCGCCATGCTGAACCCTGCGCGCACCAGGCGTTCGCCCCAGCCGGGCGGGGTCTCGTCGATCGTGAAGCCCAGTGTGCGCGCGATCCCGACCCAGGGGTTGAGGTCGGCGGAATGGAGCCAGCCGCAGCCCAGATCGACCGGGAACCCCGGAGCCGTCATCAGGGTGTGGGCTCTGCCGCCAATGCGGTCGCGCGCCTCCAGGATCAGGACCGAGCGGCCCTCTGCTCGCAGATGATGGGCGGCGGCGAGACCCGCCGCGCCCGCACCGATCACCACAATTTCAGCATCGACCAAGGCATCGCTCATATGCGTGCGTCTAGTAGCGGGGCCAAGGCATGGCTGTCCAGTGCGGGCTAAGGTCGAGTGCGGGTGCTGCGTCGCAAGGTCACGCCAACCGGAGCGCTATGGCGCCGAGCGTAATAAGGCCGGCAGCCACGAGACGCTGCCTGCCGGTTTGTTCCTTCAGCACCAGCGCGGCGATTGCCATCCCGAACAGGATCGAGGTTTCCCGCAACGCCGCGACAACGGCGATGGGTGCGCGCGTCATGGCCCAGAGCGCCAGGGTATAGGAGGCCAAAGCGCCGCCGCCGCCGGCGAGCAACCGGGGATAATTAGCGAGGGCGTAGCGCAAGAGCGCGGTGCGGCGCGCCGCGATCGCCCAACAGAGCAATGGCGCGGCAGCTAGCAACAGGACCCAAAAAGCATAGGCGGCCGGTGATCCGGAAAGGCGTACCCCCTTGCCATCCACCAGCGTATAGGCGGCGATCACTACCGCGTTCGCCATCGCATAGGCGATACCCCTTCGAGCCGCGCTTTGCCGTGCCGCCAGGGTCAAGCTCAGTATTCCCGCGCAGATGAGCATGACGCCGATCCAGGCGCTGAGCGATAAACGATCGTCGAGCCATATCGTGCCCACGATCGCGACGAGAACGGGCGCGGTACCGCGCATGAGAGGGTAGGCCTGGCTCATATCGGCGGCACCGTATGCACCGGAAATGAGAACGAAATAGCCGAGTTCCAAGAACAGCGAGACCGCCATATAGGGCCAGCTCGCGGGGTCGGGCAGGGCAAGGAAGGGCAACACCGCCGCCGCTATCACCCCGCTCGTCCCCATCACCAAAATAACGCTCAGCAGCTTGTCGTGGCCGCTCTTGACCACCGCGTTCCAGAAAGCGTGCGCCAGCGCCGCAAGAAGAACGATTCCGAAGACCCCGATCGACATGGCTCCGCTCAATCCCAGACTGATTTGCCTTGCGGCACGCGGCGCCCCCGCTACTCTGGGCGCCGCAAAAAAAGAGGCACTCATGATCTCTGTCGATGTGCGCGGGCGCAAGGTGCCGGCGTTGGGATTCGGCACGTGGCGGCTCAGCGGCGCCACCTGCGTGTGCATGGTCGAGACGGCATTGCGCCTGGGCTATCGCCACATCGATACCGCGCAGGTTTACGGCAACGAGGCCGAGGTCGGCCGCGCGGTCGCGCAGTCGAGCCTGAAGCGCGCTGACATCTTCATCACCACCAAGGTTTCGCAGACAAGCTTGCGCGCGGCGCAAGTGCGGTCCTCGTTCGCCCAGTCGCTGGACCGGCTTCAGACCCCCTATGTGGACCTGCTGCTGATCCATTGGCCCGACGAGCGGGTCGCGCTCGCGGAGACCTTGGGTGCGATGCGGGAGCTCAAGGCCGCTGGCAAGACCAAGGCGATCGGCGTCAGCAATTTTCCCGTGCGGCTGATGGAGCAGGCCGTGGCGATTGCCGGCGACGAGATTGCCTGCAATCAGGTCGAGTATCATCTTATGCTGTCGCAAGCGCCGGTGCTCGATTTTGCGCGCCGCTACGGGATCGCCGTCACCGCCTATTGTCCGTTGGCACGCGGCAGGCTCATGGGGCACAAGGTAGTGGAGCAGGTCGCACGCAAGCACGGCAAGACCGTGAGCCAGGTCGGACTGCGCTGGCTCGTGGAGCAAGAGGGCGTGCTGGCGATTCCCAAGACTTCGAGCGAGCAACATGCGCGCGAGAATATCGCCATCTTCGATTTTGCCCTCGACGCGGAGGATCACCGGCTGCTCGATGCGCTGCCGGGCGCGAGCCGGGTGGTGAGCCCGTCCTTCGCGCCGCGCTGGGACGGCTGAGGGCTCTTATTGCAGGTTAGGGAGGACTCATGATTCAGCGGGTATCGCTCGCGTTGCTCGGACTTGGGCTGGCTCTTTTCTCGGCTGCGGACGCGCGCGCCGAGGTGCAGGAAATTCGCCTCGCCAAGCAATTCTCCATGGGCTACGTGCAGTTCAACATCATCGAGCACCAGAAGCTGATCGAGAAATATGCGGCCGCTGCCGGGCTCGGCGACGTCAAGGTCACCTGGGCCACCTTCAACGGCCCCGATGCCATGAACAGCGCGCTGGTCGCGGGCAGCGTGGACGTGGTGGCGGGCGGCGTTCCGGGGCTGGTGACGCTCTGGTCCAAGACCGTCGGCACCCCCCAGGAAATCCGCGGCATCGCCGCCTTCAGCTCGCAGCCCTTCCTGCTCAACACACGCAACCCCACGATCAAGACCATCCGCGACTTCACGGACGAGGACCGGATCGCGCTTCCGGCGGTCAAGGTTTCAGTGCAAGCGGTGACCCTGGAAATGGCGGCGGCGCAAGCCTTCGGGCGCGACAGCTACGCGAAGCTTGATTCGTTGACCGTCTCACTGGCGCCGCCCGACGCGACCATCGGTTTGCTCAGCGGCGGCGGCTCCTTCGACAGCGCGTTCAGCGTCCCGCCCTTCCAAGAACAGCAGCTTCAGGACCCGCATGTTCACACGGTCCTCAATTCCTTCGACGTGCTGGGCGGAAGCCATACCTTCACCGTGAGCTGGACCTCGAAGAAATTCCACGACGAGAACCCCAAGCTCTACGGCGCGCTGGTTTCGGCGCTCAAGGAAGCGACGGCGATTCTGAACGCGGACAAAGCCGCGGCGGCGCATCTCTGGATCGAGGATTCCAAATCCAAGCTCGATCCGGAACTGGTGGAGAAAGTGATCGCGGGCCCGCAGGTGACCTGGACCATGACGCCGGAGAACACCATGAAATACGCCAACTTCATGGCCGAGGTCGGCACCATCAAGACCGCGCCCAAAAGCTGGAAAGACCTGTTCTTCCCGGAGATTGATGATCTGCCCGGAAGCTGACGGTGCTTCGCTGCGTTTGGCGGGGAGCAAAAACGCCGTCTCGTTTCACCACGAAGTCGCGAAGATCACGAAGACGAAATTAGACGGCCTCTCCTTCGCGTCTTCGCGGTGAAATTTTGCGCCGTACAAATCAAGCGGAGAGCCGCTCGCCCCGATAGCGCGCGGGATCGCCCAGCACCTGGGTGCGCAACATGTGCCGCGGCTCGTCGTCGCGGTAGCCGCCCGCGGCCATATGGATGGTGGCGATGTTGTCCCAGATCAGCACGTCGCCCACGCGCCAGCGATGGCGGTACAGGAACTCGTCACGGGTCTGATGCCGGAACAATTCCGCGAGCAGCGCGTCGCTCTCCTCGGGTGCGAGGCCCAGGATACGCATGGTGTAGCCGGGATCGGCGTACAGGCATTTCCGCCCGGTAAAGGGATGCCGCAGCACCAGGGGATGGATCACCGGCGGTTTCTCCGCGCGCTGCTCGTCGGTGAGCGCGTGCCGCGGTGAGTTCTTCTCGCGGATCATATAGTTCCAAAACTTCGCGAAGTCGTGCACGGCGCGAAGCCCCTCGATGCGCCGTTGTGTCGCGGGATCGAGCGCGTCGTAGGCCGCGCTCATGCTGGCAAACAGCGTGTCGCCGAGCGGCTCGCCGTTGCGCATGGGCACCTCGTGCGCATGCAGGATCGAGCAGCGCGCCGGAACGTCATTGTAGGAGAGGTCGGCGTGCCAACCCTGCCCCGC
The DNA here is from genome assembly GCA_035517495.1 of Allostellaceae bacterium. GTDB lineage: Bacteria > Pseudomonadota > Alphaproteobacteria > ATCC43930 > CGMCC-115725 > DASZHJ01. The sequence goes on from DATIYT010000030.1 coordinate 14,395, forward strand.
ATCGGGCGAGCCGACGTACTTGCCGTCGGGTCGGCGACGGTTCGACAGCACGTTGACGTAGGGTACGTCCTTGTCGCGGAACGAAGCCGATACGTTGATTTCCAGCGCGCCGAAGCGGCGGCTGAAGGCGACGAGCGCGGCGGGGTCCAACCGCTGGTCCGAAATCGCGATCACGCCGTTGTCGTGGAACGCCGTCTCGATCCCGGCAAAGCCGGAATCGTCGAGCGCGCCCACATCGACGCCGTCGATCCGCGCCCCCAGATGCCGGCCGAGCCGAGTAATCCGCATGACAGCCATGATAGCGCGCGAGCGGATATTTGCCCAGGCAGCCGTGATCGGCGAGGATGGCGACATGTCTGCCGCCGCCATCGCGCAGGGGCTGATCCTGATCGTCGAGGCTTATGCCGCCGTCGGCGCTGTGGTGGCGCTGGGATTTCTCGCGCTCGGCATTGCGCGCGTGCCGCCGACGCCCGGCCATGTAACGCTCGGCGCGCGCGCATTGCTGTTTCCCGCGACGCTGGCGCTCTGGCCGCTGATTCTTCGCCGCTGGATCGCCGGCGGTCGGCGTCAATGAAAGAAGCGCATCGCCGCGTGCATCGCCGTTTGTGGCCGGCGCTTGCGCTCGCGGTGGGCATCGCCTTTGCGCTGGCGTTGATCCTGAGGCCGCCTATTCCGATCGAACCGCCGGCGGCGGGAGCGCAGAAATGAGCGCCGGTTTCCGCGCCGTGCAATGGAACCGGCACAAGCTCATCTACGATGCGGTGCTGCTCGCGGGCGTCGCGCTTTTCATCACATGCTTCATGGTATTGGCGCCTCGCTTGTGGCCCGGCGCCAATGACGTGACCTGGGACATCCTGCGCATCCGCGCGTTCGGCATCTGCGCCTTCGTGATGCTGACCGTCATTCTCGCGATCGGCCCGCTCGCGCGGCTCGACCGCCGCTTCCTTCCGCTTTTGTATAATCGCCGGCACTTCGGAGTTGTGACCTTCTGCGTCGCGGCGCTGCACGCCTGGTACGTGCTGGGCTGGTACCACTCCGACGGCAAGCTGCCGATGCTGGTGTCGCTGCTGGTGAGCAACCGGCATTACATGTCGTTCATCTACTTCCCGTTCGAGTTGCTGGGACTCGCGGCCTTGTTGGTGTTGTTCCTGATGGCCGCGACCAGTCACGACTATTGGCTTGCCTTCCTGACCCCGCCGGTCTGGAAGGCGCTGCACATGGCGGTCTACCCCACCTATGGACTGCTGGTGCTGCACGTGGCCTTGGGCGCGATGCAGACCGAACGCAGCCCGATGATTCCCGTGCTGCTGGGCGGCGCCTTCGCGGGGGTGGCGGCATTGCACATCATGGCGGATCGGCGCGAGCGCGGCGGCCACGAATCCCGGGCAAGCGAAGGCTGGCTCGCGGTGGGATCGCCGCTCTCCATTTCGGACGGCAGCGCGCGCATCGTCGCGGTGCCCGGCGGCGAGCGCATCGCGGTGTTCCGCGACGGTTCCCGCATCGGCGCGCTCAGCAATGTGTGCGCGCATCAGAACGGACCGCTCGGCGAAGGACGCCTGATCGAGGGCTGCGTCACTTGTCCCTGGCACGGCTTCCAGTACCGCCTCGAGGATGGCTGCTCGCCGCCGCCCTTCACCGAAAAGGTAGCGACCTATCGCGTGCGCATACGGAATGGCGTGGTGGAGGTTCACCCGGCGCCGCTGCCGCTCGGCAGCAAGGCCGTGCTCGCGCTCATCGATGCCGGCACAGAGGGGGGGGCCAATGCCGCCCGCTGACGATTTCTACGTGGGCTATTTCCGCGCACCGCTGCGCATCGTGCGCTTCGTCACCTATGTCGCGATCGTGCTCGTGCTCCTGACCGATGGCGTGGCGCTGCTGCTATACCGCGCGCAGGAAAACCGCGCCTCGGGGCATTGGGACGAGTCGGGCGAAGTCGCGATCACCGGTACGATGGTGGCGCGCCCTTATCCCGTGGTTCAGGTCGCCGCATCTGCGGGACGGCCGGCCCATGCGGTACTTCTGGTCTCCGAGGGGAAAGCGGGTGCACCGGCCACGGCAGCGGCGCTCGACGGCAAGCAAGTGACGGTGCGCGGCTACGAAATCTTGCGCGACGACCTCACGGTGCTGCAATTGGACCAGGACCCCGCGCTGGAGACCGGCGCGCCGGGGGCTGTCGCCACGGAAGAATTGGGTCCGCGCACCTTCATCGGCGAGATCGTCGACGCCAAATGCTTCCTGGGCGCGATGGTTCCGGGCGAAGGCAAGGTGCACAAGGACTGCGCGAGCCTGTGCATCTTGGGCGGCATCCCGCCTTTGTTCGTGACCCGGGATGGAGCGGGCAAGGTGACCTATCGGCTGCTCGCGGACCAGGATGGCGGCCCGATCGCCGAAGCGGCCGCTTCGCGCGCCGGCGAGTTCATCACCCTGACCGGGGATCTCCGCCGCGTGGGCGCGATCGAGGTGTTTCGGGTGCGGACAGCCGCGCTCGAATAATGGCGGCTACTTCCTTGCGCGAATCCAAACCGTGGAGCTGAGGCCGTCGAACACGCTCTGTTCCCAGAGGGAAAGCCAGGAGGCACCGATCTGGCCGAACGGGTCGGTGAACGAGGAGATGCCGCCGCATTCTGTGTCGACCTTCACCTCGAGCAGCGGCGGCGGGTAGCTTGCGGCGACGTCGCCGCCTTCGGTGATAATGGCGAGTGGTAACCCATCGATTTGCCAACGCTCGTAGATGTGCTTTCCGGAGCAACCGATGGTCACGACATCGGAGGGCACGGCGTGCATTGGCGTTCCCGCTTTGTGGAGCGCTTGTATGAGAGCCGTATTGACCTGAACGATGCCGCGCGGAAAGTCGCCGAAGCCCGTGTCCACTTGGACAGGGAACTCGATCTGGCCGATCCGCGCGCCAATGACCGGCACGTTGGGCATGCCGTGCTTCAATCGATTAAGATCGGCCGCGTAGTACCCTGATAAACCGACTTGCACGAAGCCAGCCTGGCGCAAAACCGTCGGATCGCACGCATTGTCGCCCAGCGCGGCGAAGGGTTGCGGCGGTCCATAGTGAAATTCGAGCGATCGCAGGCTGAGGAAATCGGTCGCGACGACGCCAAGCTCGCCGCCGGCCGGGGCCTGAAAGGCCTGCAGATCAACCGCGACAAATTCGCCGCCTTGCACCGTTGGCAAAGTGAATCCGGAAAGCGCGATCTTAGAGCCGGCGGCCGCGCCGTATCGCGCTCTGTCGACCAGACTGCCGGTGGCCGCAGTGTCGAGCACGAAATTGCCGTTGATGCCGCCCAACGTCAGATTGACGAAAGGCTTGTCGGAGATCGACGTATCCAAGGGAATGGGTGTGCCGCCGCAGAGTGTTGCGCCAACTGCAGCCGCTGGGTTTGCCGCAATAAACCATGCAAGCGCCACCGTCGCGGCAAGAAGCCGAATCGCCATGGCAATTCCCCGACATGCGCACTTCGACAAATCTCATTACCCAATACCCCGGCATCCTCGCAATCGGGAAGTCCTATAGCTCAAACTTGCGGGCACTTCGGGGCGTGCTAGGGTCGGTTGAGGCCACCCCTGTGTCGGTGACGCCGAGGCGCTAAATCTGAAGGAGGTACCATGCTGAAGATCTGGGGCCGCGCCAGTTCCGTCAATGTGCAGAAGGTGCTGTGGTGCGCCGACGAGCTGGGCCTTGCCTATGAGCGCGTCGATATCGGGGGCGCCTTCGGCGGCAACGACCAGCCGGCCTATCGTGCCAAGAACCCGAACGGGCTGGTGCCAACCATCGAGGAAGACGACGGCTTTATCCTCTGGGAGTCGAACACGATCGTGCGGTATCTCTCCGCCAAGCACGGCAAGCTCTCGCCCGGCGATCCGCGGGCGCGCGCCGACGCCGAGCGCTGGATGGACTGGCAGCTCACGACGATCGCGCGCGACATGACCACGGTGTTCTGGGGTCTCGTGCGCACGCCGCCCGACAAGCGCGACCCGGCGGCGATCGAGGCCGCGGCGAAATCGCTCAACGGCCTTTGGGGGCGCCTTGACGCACACTTGAAGGATCGCGCCTTTGTCGGTGGCAACGCCTTTACCATGGGCGACATCCCCGTGGGCTGTCTCGCTTATCGCTGGCTCAATCTGCCGATCTCGCGCGTGTCGTTGCCGAATCTCGAAGCCTGGTATGGGCGTTTGGGTGAGCGCGCGCCCTACCGCAAGAACGTGATGGTGCCGATGACGTGAAGACGTTTCCGGCACTGGTCACGGCGCGCCTGAGGCTCCGAGCGCCGCGCGCGGACGATGCCTCAGCCTTGCAGAAGCTCCTGGCAATTCCAGAGGTCACTGGCTTCACAAACTGGCCCGACGCACCCAGCAACGCCCAGGCGCGGCGATACGCGCGCTGGATGGCAAAGGTGTATGCCAGCGGCAAAGGCTGCGCCTGGGTCATAGAGCAGCGGGGTCGCCGCTCCGCTGCGTTCTTGGGTGCAATCCGCTTCAATAGTTTCGAGAAGAAATGGAGGTCCGGGATGATCGGCTATGAGCTCGACCCGGCCTTCTGGGGACGAGGGTTGATGACCGAGGCGGTTCGCGCCGTCGTCGCGTGCGGGCATCAGCAATTCAAGCTCAATCGCATCGAGGCTTGGACTCTGCCCGGCAATCCCGCTTCGGATCGGGTGCTTGAAAAATCCGGATTCCGATACGAAGGAACAGCGCGGCAACGCGCCTATTTCAAGGGCTCGTTTCACGATTTTCGGATGTTTGCCCGAATCGTGGGCGACCCTATCGATTCTTAGAACCGTTGAAGTACCGTGTGAGCCGATCAGAGGACCGACGGAAAGGCCGATGAACCCACCGATCGCAACCGTGCCGCTGTTTTGCTATGGGACGCTGCAAGACAGACCCGTGCAGATCGCGAATTTCGGTCGCGAACTCGAGGGGCGCGCGGATGCGTTACCCGGTTACGCGCGGCGAATGGTGACGGTCATCGGTTCGGCCGGCCAAGCAACCTACCCGAATGCGGTGCCAAGCGCGAATTCGGACGATGCGGTCTTAGGAACCGTCTACGAAATCACCGAGGCCGAGCTTGCCGTCGCCGACAAATACGAAGAAGACGCCGATTATCGCAGGAATTGGGTGACGCTCAGGTCCGGCGCTCAAGCCTGGGTGTATCTCCGACAGTAATTGCCGCCGCGGCGTTCGCGATTCATGATGGCGGCGCGGGGGAATGTTCCTTGGAGGCGCGCCCATGACATCCGACCAGTACCGCGTCCGCACCCTCAACAATCATCCGTTGCACGCGGAAACCCTGATGATGGGTTACGGCTACTCGCCCTCGCTCTCGGAGGGATCGCTGAAGCCGCCGGTGTTCCTCACCTCGACCTTCGTGTTTGCGAGCGCGCAGCAAGGCAAGGACTTCTTTGACTTGACTGCCGGGCGCAGGCGTCCGCGCGCGGGCGAGGAAGCAGGCCTCGTCTATTCGCGCTTCAACAATCCCAATTTCGAGATTCTCGAGGACCGGCTTTCGGTCTGGGACGACGCCGAGCGCTCCGCCGTATTCGCAAGCGGCATGGCGGCGATATCGACCGTGCTGCTGACCTTCCTTCGGCCCGGCGACACTATTCTGCACAGCCGCCCGCTCTATGGCGGAACCGAGACCCTGATCGGCAATCAGCTTGCGGCCTTCGGCATTCGCGCCGTCGGATTTACCGACGGCGTTGACCGCGCAAAGATCATGGCCGCGGCGGAGAATGCGCGCCGGCAGGGCCGCGTCGGCTTGATTCTCGTGGAGACGCCGGCCAATCCTACCAACGGCCTCGTCGATTTGACGGCGATGCGCGAGATCGCCGAGGAGATCGGGCGGCAGCAGGGGAGTCGCCCGCCGGTCGCGGTCGACAATACCTTGCTCGGACCGATGTTCCAGAAGCCGCTGCGCTGCGGCGCCGACCTGGCGATCTACTCGCTTACCAAGTACGCGGGCGGGCACAGCGATCTGGTGGCGGGCGGGGTCTCGGGTTCGGAAGAACTGGTGCGCCGCATCACGGCGTTGCGCGGCGCCCTGGGGACGCAGCTCGATCCGCATACTTGCTGGATGCTGCTGCGCTCGCTCGAGACCTTGGCGATCCGGGCGGAGCGGGCCAACGTGAATGGCCGCGCGGTTGCGGAATACTTGCGCGCTCACCCACGGATCGCCAAGGTGCACTATCTCGGCTTTCTCGATGCCGGCGACCCGCGCAAGGCGGTGTTCGATCGGCAATGTCTGGCACCGGGCTCCACCTTTTCCTTCGACGTCAAAGGCGGCGAGCGCGAAGCGTTCCGGATGCTGGACCGGCTGCGCATCATGAAGCTCGCGGTGAGCCTCGGCGGTACCGAGACCTTGATCTCGCATCCCGCCTCCACGACCCATTCCGGAGTCGCGCGCAAAATGCGCGAAGAAATCGGCCTCACCGACGCGCTGATCCGACTCTCCGTTGGCATTGAGAACGCGGCCGATTTGATCGCTGATCTGGAGCAGGCGCTGGCTTGAGCCGCAGCCTGCTATCGCCCGCGCCGCCGCATCAGCGGTGGCGGTATTGCTGCTGCTGTTGTTGATGCCGCAGGTATGAAATTCGAGCGCGCGCCGCGAAGCCGACAATGAAACCCAGCACGAGGCAGGTCGCGCCAAATAGCGCCAAAGTGAAACCGTACATGGCTCTGCCCAGAGCGCGACCGTTTCTCGGCGGAATGACTGGAAACCGGAGCCGCGCTCCAAAAAGTCGCAACGTCGGATCAAGATCCTCGGTTCGGATCGACTCGATCCGAACCGATCTTGCTCCGGGCCCAATATTGGCCCGCACCATCCTCCCTTCCCTGGAAGGAGGTGAGCCAGTGACCTAATTGTGGCCGTCCATGCGCCATTGCGGGCCTGGCATCGCGACCCAGAGCTCGGCTTTCAGATCCCCCGCGCTTTCGGCTGGCGGGTACCGCCAACAGGCTTTGTGGTGATTGCATCAGGATCTACGGCGCACCATTCCAGAGGATATTGCACGACAGAGATTCTCGCGACAATGGCGCCCGAATTTACTTGCCAGAGGGCTTACTCCCGCACTCTATTAACTGCATGCTGATCGGGTATCGGTTCGACTTTCTTGCGGATGGCCGACGTATTCGCCGCGCCCGCACCGAGCCATGCGCGGACGATACCGAAGCCTGGGCGATGGCACGTGTATTCCTGCGCGGGGAAGACGAGGTCACACGCGGGATCGAAATTTGGAGTGGTGCGCGCTTGGTCGGCGCGATCGATCGAGACCCGACCCCAAGACAAGCGGCATAACGCCGAGGGCCTATTCTCCAGTTACGCCAGCAGCACGCCTTCGGCGGAGGCGTGTGACCGACGTCATATGCGCCGGCCCCGATTCCTGGCACAATGGTTGCGTTAGCTCAAGGAGGCGAAGTCATGAACACAGCTTCCCTGGAGTATACGGAGGTTCGTGTGAGGGTGGCGCGCTTGCGCGATCGCGCGCAGCATTGCCTGGCCATGGCGGAGCGCGCGCATTCAAGCGCGATTGCGGCCGAGCTTGCGTCGATCGCACGCGACTATGAGCGCGACGCCCAAGCATTGGAACTGGAGCCGGGCCGCAGCGCTGCCGCCTGATGGCGCCAGGCCGACGCTCCGAGAACTGTCAGCGCCGAATCGCGCCCAACAGATTGGAGTAATCGTCTGTCCACGGGCGCGAACCAGCCTCGGCCTCGAGTTTCTGCCAGCGTGAATCACCGGCCAGGAACGCCAGATCATCGGCGTTCCGTGCGAGCGCTACCCACTGGGAACTGACCTGATCCTCATCGTCTTCGGGCGCGCGGTAGAATTCGCTCCAGGCCACGGCGCCCGCGTCCGCCGCGAGGTTCGCGAGCACCGGCAAAAGCTGCAAGTGACGATTCGAGACGTGGTAGAGCACGATGCCGTGCTCGCGAAGCTTCTGGAAATAGAGCGCCAGCGCTTCGCGGGTCAGCAAATGCGTGGGTATCGAATCCGAGCTAAAGGCGTCCATGACGATGAGATCGAAAGCGCGGTCGGGCGCCTCGCGCAACGACAGCCGCCCATCGCCCAGCACAATATCGGTGTTGCCGCCGCATTGTTCCAGGAAATGCAGATAGCCGGAGTCGCGAGCAAGCCATACCACCTGAGGATCGATTTCGAAGAAGGTCCAGGACTGTCCTGGTTTCGCGTAACAGTCCATCGCACCGGTGCCAAGACCCACGACGGCGATCCGTTCGAGCTTCCTCTGTTGAGCGTCGAGCGCTCTGAAAAGCTGCCCCGGCGGTCCCGCCTGATGGTAATAGAGCAACGGCTCGCGCCAGCGCGCGGGGTCGACATATTCGGCGCCGTGCGCAGTGACACCGTGAAACATGAGAAGCACCGAGCCCTCGCGCCAGAGCTGCAGCCGCACCACGCCGAAGAAGCCGCGCTCCTGTTCGATGATCTGTCCGATCGTGTTGGCGGAATGCGCCGATATCAGCAAGAGTGCCATTCCCACCGCGAGCCGCACCGGGCGCCTGCGAAAAGCGCAGGTGACGACGCCCAGGATAACAACCGGCAGCACGATTGCGATCGTGCCGAATCGCTCGCCGATCGGCTCCTGGAACCGCAACAACGCCAACAGCGGGATCGCCACCGCCACGGGCAGCGCCAAATCGCGCCAGGTGAGGAACGGTTGGCCCTCCGCACGCGGCAGCGTCAGGCAAGTCAGCGCCAGAGCGATCGGATATTCGTAGACGCCATTGAAGATCGCGGGGGCGAGAATCGCGCAAAAGCAACCGCCGATGACGCCGCCGACGGACATGCACAGATAGAAATCGGTCAAGCTCCGCGGCTCGGGCCGCCGTCGCGCAAGCTCGCCGTGACAGATCATCGCGGCCACGAAAAAGAGACCCAGGTGCGCGGGCAGGGTTATGGCGGCCGAAATCGGCAGCACCGGGCTCACCGCGACGAAAGCCAGCGCATAGGGGAATGCCGGCATCAGCCACTGGTGACGGAGCCGAGGGCGGCGCGCGAAGACGATGACGAAGGTCAGCAGGTAGAGCGTGAGGGGAACGACCCAAAGCAGCGGCGCCGCCGCGATATCGGTGGTGATCTCCGTCGTCACTCCCAGCAGCAGGCTCGACGGAATCGCCGCCAGCGCGATCCATCGCGCACGTTCGCGCCACCCGATCGAGGGGCGGGAGAGCGCCGATGCCTCTGCAGCATCGAGCGCGGGCAAGGCCATCCGCGCCGAGAGGAATGTGCTGCCGCATGCGGCTATCAGCAGCGCCAATACGAGATAACTCCAATTCCAGAGCCGGCTCTGGGCGGCCAGCGGAAGCCACGGCTCGATCAGCGTCGGGTAGCCGAGCAGCGCGAGGATGCTGCCGAGATTGCTCGCGCCATAGAGGAAATACGGATCGCTCGCCGCATTGTCGCCGGTGGCGGAGAACCAGCGCTGCAGCAGCGGCGCGGTTGCCGAGACGATGAAGAACGGCAAGCCGATGGATATTCCCAGCACGGTGATGAGCCAGGGAATGGGCGAGCTATCCGTCGGTGGCGGCCAGCCGCCCCTGATCGCGACCGGCAGTGCGAAGGCGGCGAGCGCGAGCAGCCCCAAATGCAGCAACACCTGCTGTCCCGGCCGGAGCCATCGGGTAGAGAGGTGCGCGTAGGAATAGCCGCCCAACAGCAGCGTCTGGAAGCACACCATGGCGGTATTCCAAACCCCTGGCGAGCCGCCGAGCAGGGGCAGCAGCATCTTCGCGAACAGAGGCTGCATCCAGAACAACAGCAATGCGCTCAGGAACAGCGTGACCGCGAAAAGCGGGACGACGCGGAGGATCGGTAGGCGAACTGCGTGGCCGGCCGCGCCCTGGCCCAGGGCGCGATTGACATTGTTCTGCTCGACGGACATGTGACTCTCGCAATCGCCTGCAAGCACGCTAAGGGGGGCCTGCTTGCCAGCTGGTAAAGAGCCGGGAACGCCGCCCGTTCCGGGTTCCGCGGGGCTCTCGCTCAAGCACTCCTGGCGTTTGCGCTAGATCAAGGCAAAAGACGAGCCATCGCACGACATAGTTCGTTGGGAATTGGCATTCAGCATCCGAGGAGAACGACCATGGCAGTTGCACCCGTTGAGGTAAAAAAGACGCCGGCTCCGCGCGCGCCGAGCGATCCCTGGCAGAATTTCCGCGGCGAAATGGATCGGCTATTCGATCGGTTCACTGGCTTCGGGCTTCCTTCCCTTCGACGCTCTTTTGATCTGCTGCCAAGCTTCGAGCCGAGCTTCAGCTTCAATGTTCCCGCGGTCGACGTGACCGAAGACGAGAAGGCCTACAAGGTGGCGGCCGAATTGCCAGGGCTCGACGAGAAGGACATCGAGGTCTCGGTGACCGGCGACGTGCTCACGATCAAGGGCGAGAAGCGTCAGGAGAAGGAGGAGAAGAGCAAGAACTGGTATGTCGCGGAACGCACCTTCGGCTCGTTCCAGCGTGCGTTCGCACTGCCTGATGGCGTCGACCGGAACAACATCGCAGCGGATTTCAGCAAGGGAGTCCTGACGGTTACTCTGCCAAAAAGCGCGCAGGCCCAGAAGCAACAGCAAAAGATCGAGGTTAAAGCGACCTGATCGAGCACGCCCACGGTACGTGATCTCAGCCGACCCTCCGCCTCGCGTGAGGCGGAGGGGCGCTTTCGCTTTTTGCGCAAGTCCCGGTCAGTCCTGTGATCCACCTCACAGCTACTGTTTTGGCCGATGCCCTAAATTTGCAAAAAGCCAAGCTATGCAGGGAGCCGACCCATGGGAGTCGTAGGCGAGGAGCGGGAGGCGCTGTTCGAGCGCTACCTGGAACGCTTGGCGGGCGGAGTGGCACGCCCGCGCTCGCGGTTCGAGTTCCCCGATTTTGCAGCGCTTCGAGCCTTCGAGGCGACGGCGCGGGAGCGCAGCTTCGCGGCCGCGGCACGAAAGCTTAGCTGCAGCGAGGCGGAAATTCGGCGGCATGTAGCCGGCCTCGAAACCCGCCTCAGCGTCGCGCTAACACGCAAGCATACGATCGAAATCGAGCTCACCGCCGAGGGAAAACGCCTCGCACAGGGAATTCGCGCGGGTCTCGCCGAGATTGCCGATGCGTTGGAGGCGCTGGAAACGCTTAGGCCGCTGCGATTGCGGAGCTGGGGCTGAACCCGTTCGCGCTGTTCCCCCAGGCTGGGCGTTAATACTGATTTTCATTGGCAAATTGCCCCTTTCGGGGCGATACTGGTTTCTCCTGCACGGCGAGTGGCCTCAGGCTCGCGTTGAGCGCCGCAGGAGGCTTCGCAGGGCAACGAACAAGAGCCTTCGCGACTCTTTGGGGTCGGTCAGTGGGCCGTCGCCGGTGTGGCGGGTGCATATAGCCCGGCAAAATCAAAGATAAGCCCACCCCGAACAGGAGGAATTTGCACATGGCGACGTCTACGGATGCGGTTAACCAAATTCCCTGGTGGAAAGAACCCACCAAGGATCAATGGATGGCGTGGATTGCGGCTTGGCTTGGTTGGACCCTCGACGCCTTCGACTTCACGATCTTCCTGCTGATCATGGTTCCGATCTCCAAGGCATTCGACGTGCCTTTGGTTGCCGTGACCGCGGTCTTCACCGTCACCCTATGGCTGCGGCTCGTCGGCGCCGTCGGCTCCGGCTGGCTTGCCGACCGCATCGGCCGCAAGAAGCCGCTGATGATCTCGATCCTCTGGTATTCGCTCTGCAATCTGGCCGCGGGTCTCGCGCCCAGTTTTTGGCTGCTCTTCTTCTTCCGTGCCGTGCTTGGCATCGGGATGGGCGCGGAATGGCCGGCCGGAGCGGCCCTGGCGATGGAATCTTGGCCGACCCGCTCACGCGGCTTCATGAGCGGCGTGTTGCAGGGTTCATGGAGCATCGGGTTCCTGCTCTCGAGCTTAGCCTATGGCTTGCTCTATAATTCGATTGGCTGGCGCGGCCTGCTGATTTTGGGGGTATTGCCAGCTTTAGCGGTGGTTTGGATTCGCGTCTATGTCAAGGAACCCGAGGTCTGGGTCCAGAACCGCCGCCTCCAGCGCGAGCAACAGAAGGAGACTCGCGCACCGCTGTTCGATATTTTCCGCCTGCGCATGCTGCCCAACACGCTGATGGCCTGCTTGTGGATGGCAAGCGGTTTCGTGGTTTACTACTCGGTCTACGGCATGTTCGCGACGCATCTGCAAAAAGACCTGCAGTACGACGCGGCGCTGGTTGCGACGCCCATTGCCCTCGCCAATCTGGTGGCATTCTTCGCCAGCGGCTTCTGGGGCTTGGTGGCGGATCGGTACGGCCGCCGCTGGGCGATGATCATCCCCGGGACGATCGGGCTCTTCATAACGCCGTTCTATCTGTTTAGTGCTTCCTACCTCATGGTTTGCGGCGCGTTCATCCTGCAAGGCGCCTTCCTCGGCGCAATCTACGGGCAGAATCCGAGCTACCTCTCGGAGCGCTTCCCGACCGAGGTACGCGCCACCGCATCCGGCTTCTGCTACCACCAGGGCGCGATCTGGGCCGGCTTCACCGGGCCGGTGCTGGCACTGCTGGCGGCGGGCCAGCCGCTGGGCTTTGCGGTGCCCATGATGGTGTCGACCACGGGTGCCGCAATGGTCTTCGTGATCACGCTCCTGTTCAGCCCCGAGACCAAGGGCAAGGTGCTGGTGGCGGATTTGAGCCTGGGTACCGCCGACTAAGAGAGTCTCTGCGCGGTCCGCCGCGGCGTTCCCATCGGGGAACGCCGCGGCGCCTGTGGGCCGCTCAGCGTTTTGTGGTCAATATCACCTTGCCGGTGGCCTTGCGCTCGACGAGGAGGGCCATGGCTCGCGCGGCATCGGCAAGATCGAGCCGATGTGAGACGTGCGGGTGCAGCTTTCCCGCTGAATACCAACCGAGCAAGGTTGCGAAAGAACGCCTTACCTGGTCTGGGCGTCGCCCCCGATAAGAGCCCCAATAGACCCCGATGATGTCGCAATTCTTGACCAGCGCGAGACTGGCGGGCACTTGCGGAATTCGGCCGCTCGCGAAGCCGATCACCACCAGACGCCCCTCCCAAGCGATGCCGCGGAGCGACTGCTCGAAGAGTTCGCCGCCGACGGGATCATAGATCACATCGGGACCGCGTCCTCCGGTGATTGCCTTGAGGCGCTGGCGCAAATCCTCGCTGCGATAGTCGATCAGATGATCGGCGCCGTGCGCCTGTGCAATCCGGAGCTTCTCCGCGCCGCCGGCCGCCGCGATCACGGTGGCGCCCAGCGCCTTGCCGATCTCGACCGCGGTGAGGCCAACGCCTCCGGCGGCGCCCAGCACCAAGAGAGTTTCGCCGGCCTTGAGACGTGCACGGGCATCGAGCGCGATGTGCGAGGTGCCGTACGCCACTGGAAATCCGGCGGCGGTGGGGAAATCCATGTCTTCGGGCATCGGAACCACTTGATCCGCGTTCACGACCGCCTCTTCGGCATAGGCGCCGTGCTCCAAAAGTCCGATGACGCGGGTCCCGAGCGCGATGCCGCTGACGCCGGGCCCAAGCTCACTGACCACGCCTGCGATCTCGAACCCGGGACTGAACGGCAGCGGCGGTTTCTCCTGATACTTACCCTCGACGATCAAGATGTCGGCGAAGTTGATGCCGATCGCGTGTACCGCGATCCTGACCGCGCCCCGCGTAATCGCCGGCGGCGGCACCTCCGCAATCTCCATCTGCTCGATCGGCCCGAAGGCACGAACCAGGGCAGCGCGCATGTCAAGCCGCCAAGAGCGCGGCAGCGCGGATTTGGCCCACGTCCCGTCCCGCGATGTTCTTGACGATCGGCGCGAGCTTCGGCGCGAGGCGTTCCTGTGCCGGCGCGTCAAGCGCCTTGAGGCGCAACAAGATCGCGCCCATCGCGACCTCCGACGCGCGCGCGGCACCGTCGTCGATCTTGAGTGCGACACCCAAGCCTAGCCCCGGCAGCACCGCGCAATAAACGCCCTCGGCACCGGGCTTGACCCGCACCTGCGCGCCCGCGGCACTCATCACCTCGCTCGCAAACGCGCCCGTACCGGAGACCATCAGCGGGGCATTGCGCATGGCATCGAGGATGCGCCGCGCCGCGTGCGCGCGATCGGGATTGAGCCCCCTGGGGTTGCCAAGCCGCGCCATGGCGCGGGCCATGCCGTGCAAGCTGAGCCCGATCACGGGTATGCCGCAGCCATCGGTCCCCCGGGGCGCACGCGTGAGGTCGAGGCCGCTCATCTCCTCGAGGACCCGCGCCACTCGGCGCTGCACCGGATGATCGGGCGCGATGTAGCCGCGCGTCTGCTCGCCCTGATGCTGCGCCGTGGTCAGAAACCCCGAATGCTTTCCGGAACAGTTGCTGTGTAGCGACGAGGGCGCCTCGCCGACGCGGATCAGCGCCTGGGCGGTTGCCTCGTGATAGGGGAGGTGGCTTCCGCATTCGAGGTCGGCGGGGCCGAGACCCACGCGCTGCAGCCAGCGAGCGACGCGCTCGGTATGTTGCGGCTCGCCCCGATGGGAAGCGCAGGCAAGAGCGATCTCCTCGTCGCCGAGGCCGTAGCGTTCGGCGGCGCCGGTCTCCACCAGCGGCAGCGCTTGCAGCGGCTTGATGGCGGAGCGCGCGAAGACCGGGTGGTCGACCGCGCCCCAGGATTCGACGACACGCCCTTCGGCATCGACGATCGCGGCGGCGCCGTGGTGGCGGCTTTCCACCATATCGCCACGCCACACCTCGACCAGCACCGGATTGGATGAATTCATAAGCGGGTTCCTGATGACGGGATATGGCCGCCACCTTGCCTTCCGTGCGTCGGCTAAGCAAGCGTGCGTCGGGCGGTCCTATCGCACCGGCTTCAGTACCCGGCTCAGACTCTCGCCGTTCCATGAAAACACGATCAAAGCTGCCCGGCCGACCAGGTTTTCAATCGGAACCATGCCGACGCCGGATCCGACGATGCGGCTGTCGGCCGAGTTGTCGCGATTGTCGCCCAACACGAAGAGATGGTCCGCGGGCACCTCAAAGGGACACGTGTTCTCGGCGTCGTTGGTGTGTCCCCGGGGATCATCGCAAGCCGTCGGCGCCGATCCGGCGCGGCGCGGCCGCAGCACAATTTCGTACGAGACACCTTGGGGGAGGGTCTCGACGTAGCGCTCCAGGACAACGGGAGGCACGGAGGGCTCGGTGCTTCGGTAGTTACCCTCGCGGATCTGCGGCACCGCGACGTCGTTGATATAGACCACACCGTTGCGGAGCTGCACCTTGTCGCCGGGGAGGCCGATCACGCGCTTGATGAAGTCGACTCTCGGATTGGCGGGCTCGCGGAACACGACGATATCGCCGCGCTCGGGGAGACGAGAGAAAATCCGTCCTTGAAATAGAGGTAAGCCGAGGGGCAGCGAGTATCGGCTCCAGCCGTAGGCATAGGTCTCGACCACGACATAGTCGCCGACCTCCAAGGAGGGGTTCATCGAACCCGACGGGATGTTGAAGGGCTCGAAAGCGGCAAGGCGCAGAAGGACAACGAGAGCCCCTAAGGCACCACCGGCGATGACAAGCAGCGTTGTGCGATTACGCCGCGGTTTCGCGGCGGCGCGCTCGGCGCTCGCGTCCCGCGCTAACTCGGTTTCGCTCATCGATTGCCCCCTCTATGGCGAGATCATAGACGAAGCATTCGCTCGAATATAGTGATAGTGGTGCGGCGCTGCCGCCTGCGACGTGTGCGCTTGGCAGCACCGCGCGCCCTCTGTAAGCTTCTACCGCTATGAAATTTCGCATTTTATCGACATTGTTTGCGCTCAGCGCCGCGCTGGGCGCGGTCCTGCCGAGCAAAGCGCCATTGGCACAGGCGACGCATCCGGCGCCGGCTCCTGCCAAACCCTCCCCCAACCCGCAATCACCGTCCCCGCCCGCTCCGGGACAGCCGGCCGAATCGGCCGATAATCACCTGGGCGATGCCCAGGGCTGGTCCGCCTTTGCCGATCCGGAAAAAGGCGGAAAAATCTGTTATGTGGTCGGCCGGCCCGTGAAGAGTGAACCGCACGCGGCGAAGCGCGGCGACGTCTACGTCTATGTGACGCACCGTTCCGCCGAACACAGCTTCAATGTCGTCAGCTTCAACGCGGGTTATGCATTCAAGGAAGGGAGCGACGTCGAACTTTCGATTGACGGCGAGAAATTCGATCTCTTCACCAACAAAGACACCGCCTGGGCGCGCGACAGCGATGCCGAGAAGGCAATCGTCGAGGCGATGGTGAAGGGACGGCAGGCTGTCGTGAAGGGAACCTCGGCGCGCGGTACCAACACGGCCGACACCTATGCGCTTGCAGGATTCTCCCAGGTGCTGACGCTGATCGACAAGGCGTGTGGGTTGAAGCGGTAGTTGTCAGTGATCAGTTGTCGGTTGTCTGTAATCAGCAGTGAACACCCTCGGACGATAGCTGAGACAATCACTGATAACTGATAACTGACTACTGACTACTGAAAACTGATAACTTCGTCTCCATGGCTTCGCCGAACCAGCCCCCTAACCGGATCGACCCGCGGCTGCTTCATCTGCGCGAAGTGGTGGAGCGGCCCGAAGCCGAGCGGCCGGTCGCGGACACGATCGAAAATATCCTCGAATGGCTGGCGGGGCCGGCGCAGCGGATTGACTCGGCGTCCCGAGCATTCGACGAATTCGCTTGGCGGTTGTTGGCGGCAGGGCTGCCGGTGCTGCGGGTGACCCTGCATGCGGGGACGCTACACCCGCAATACCTCGGCGCCACGTACACCTGGTGGCGGACGGAGGCACGCACCACTGTCGTCATGGTTTCACATGAACTGCACGACCTCATTCCCTACGATGAAAATCCCGTGCTGCGCGTGCGCGAAGGCGGGGAGACCCTTCGCCGCCCCCTCGAGGGCGAGAATCCGACGCTGGATTTCACCGTGCTGCGGGAATTGCGCGCGGTCGGCGCGACCGATTACCTCGCGCTGCCCGCGCCCAGCGCTTTCGGCGGCCACTATGTCGTTACCTTCGTGAGCGACCGGCCCGGCGGCTTCGGCGCGGACGAAGTCGCGATCCTGACGCGAGCGGCCCAACGGCTCGCCCTCCTGGCCAACATGCACAGCCAGCGGTTCATCGCAAGCAATCTGCTCGCGGCATATCTCGGTCCCAAGACCGGCCCGCGCGTGCTCGCAGGCGAGATTAGGCGCGGTACCGGGGAGGAAATCGGTGCCGTGATCTGGTCCTCGGATCTGCGTGGCTTCACCGAGCGGTCGGACCGCCTTTCCGGCGCGCGCGTGATCGCAATCCTGAACGCACTTTTCGACGCCCAAGCGCAGGCGATTGCGGCCCATGGCGGCGAGGTGCTCAAATTCATCGGCGACGGTTTGCTTGCGATATTTCCGATCGAGGATGCCGGCTTTGCGGGGATCGCCGCGCGAAATGCCTTGGAAGCTGCGAGGGAAACGCAGACAGCCGTGGCGGCACTTTCCTCGCACCAGGCGATGGACGGTGAGTCGCCGCTAAAAATCGTGGTGGCTCTCCACGTGGGGCACGTGATCTATGGCAACATCGGTGCCGCCGAACGCCTCGACTTCACCGTGATCGGTCCTGCGGTCAACCTCGTGAGCCGGATCGAAGCGATTGCGAAGGCCCAAAACCTGCCGATTGTCGTGAGCGATGATTTCGCGGGCAGCTACGGCGGCCCTCTCGTCTCCCTCGGTCGGCATCAACTCCGCGGCCTTTCCCAACCGCATGAGCTGTTTCGGCCTGCCTAGTGTCCCGATTCCGAAGTTCGCATGACCATACGGCCAAGCTCAGATGCGAACTTCGGAATCATGGGGACACTGGAGCGTGATCCGATCAGACAGAATCGGATCACGCTCTAGATTCGTTGATTTTGTCGCGCAATCTGACGGCGAACCGCTCACACTTCGCCGGATTGCGCTCTAGCAACTCATTGATTGCTGGTGTGGCCTTCGGATTTGAAGTTCCTCTCCGAGCGGCCGGCGGTGATCGGAGGAACTTCAAATCCGCCACACTAGGCCGACCTCAGAATGCGACGAGGTGTCGCATGAGAACCAACAGGGCAGGTACGGCCAATAGGGAAAGCGCCATCACCACGGCGAGAACGCGCTCACCGACACTCCAACGCCGCCAATCACGCACCAAATCCTGCATCGACCGAATACCTATTCTGGACGTACGCCGCCAAGTTCCCCCCCTCGCCGCAAAAGCCACGCAGGTATATATGCGGCCATTGCGCCAAAAATTTGTGAATGCGGTCACAGAAAGTGAGATTTTTTGCCGCATGTCTTGGCGCGGCAACTTCACGGCTGGGACATCCGGCGAAATCCACATGGCCCGAGCGGCGGAGCTGGCGTAGCCTCAGTGCATGCGGCTGATATTGCCCTTCTTCATCGCGGGCTCGCTGGCGCTGGGAGGCGCCGGCCTTGCCATTGCCGCGCTCAATCTCTACACCGCGAGCCCCCGCCTGATGAGCGCCGGCGTCGCCGCCGCTATCGTGGGCACTCTTCTGGGCGGTCTCGGGCTGATCCGTCTCAGCGGGGATTGACGGGAAGGCGGGAAATTGACGGGCGATCCCACCCCACCCCGAGCTTACGGATCACGATCGCGGTATCGCTGTGTCGGGTGACTGCGCTATCTATTGCCGCCCGTCGGACCGGTCCCAGCTTCGCTGAGGGGTTTCCTTTCAAGATTTTTCTCACGTAGGTTGCGGGTAAATGCCGAGCGAATCGCGAACCCTCACGTTCAGCAATGCCGAGGTGATCGAAGCCTTGGAGCTGTTCAGCGAGCAGGCGCAGCGGCCTTTGCCCGAGGGTGGCGTCAAGCGGCTCGTCTTTTCCAATGAGCGGGAGGTCAAGGTCACCGTCGAGCCCAACAACGGCGACACGGTGATGCACTTTTACGAACATGAGATCGCGGCGGCGCTGATCGTTTACTGCAACAAGCACGGGATTCCGGTCGCGCGCCGCGCCATCAAATCGCTGCAGGTGGCGCAGGACGTGGTGGTGTTGCAGTTGGCGCTGCGAAGCTGACCGTTCCCGCCAAGAAAGAAGGGCCGCCCCATGGGGCAGCCCTTCCATTGTCGAACCGCGTTTCTGGCGCGAGGCCAGAAAATCGAGGGTTTAGCGGAACCGGACCTCGCGCGAGGCGACAACCCAGGTCCGCTCTTCCCGCATACGCGGCGTGAGACAATGAGACACTGGATCACCTCCTTTCGGTTGTTGACGACTCCGGCGCTCTTATAGCGTCGCCATGACAAGTTGGGAAGGGCGGGATTACTCGGCCGCCTGGGGCTCCGGCAACGTCGCCTCGGCCTCGTCCTCCTTGGCGGCACCGACCCAGGGGTGCTCGGAGACATCGAACACCACCCCATCGGGGCCGCGGAACTTGGTCTCAAAGAAGCTGTTGCGCTGGCTTGGGTCCTGCTTCATGAAGCAAGGCGCCCCCAAATCCTCGAGCTTCTCGGCGGACTTGTCGAGATCGTCCACCAATACTCCGAAATGGTGGATGCCCACATAGTCGAGGCCGCGGCCGAGCTGGTCCACATTCTTGAACTTGAGCACCGCCAGGTTGAGCGTGCCGTCGCTGAGATAAAAACCCCAGGCGAGGCCGCCAGGGTCGTCCTTTCGGCCCGCGCGCCCGACCTCCTTGAAGCCGAAGGCACGCTTATAGAACTCCGCGGTCTTGACGGGGTCGTTGGTCGCGAGCGCGATGTGCCGGATCTTTGCCATGGCGGTCCTCCTTCAATCGATCTCGCCAGTCTATAGTCGACCGGTAATACAAGGAAAGCGCCGTTCGGGATCAGCGCTCGGCGCGGACGGCGGCGTTCAGCTCGGCGAGGCTCTGTTCGATGCTCTTGCCGGCGGTGTCGATCGTGCGGTCGGCTCGGGCGTAGAGCGCGCGGCGTCCCGCCAGGATGCGGCGCATATCCTCCATCGCCGCGGCATTGTCGGCCATGGGTCGGAGATCGCCCTGCGCCACGACGCGGCTCATATGCTCCTCTGGCGTGGCCGTGAGCCAGATCGTGAAACACGTCTCCAGCAGGAGCTCGTAGGTCGCGGGCTCCGAGACCAAGCTGCCGCCGGTCGCGATCACCGCGCGCTTCTGCGTTTCGATCACGCTCTCAAGCGCTTGGCGCTCGTGCCGGCGATAGGCGCTCTGGCCATAAAGGTCGAACAGAGTTGCGAGATCCATCCCCGCGAGCCGCTCGATCTCGCGGTCAAGCTCGATAAAGGGCGCGCCCAACTCGCGCGCCAGCGCCGCGCCCAACGTCGACTTGCCGGCACCGCGCAGGCCGATCAAGGCGACGCGGTGACGCCGCTCATGCTCCATCGCATGGCGGAAGGATTGCGCCAGAAGCCGCCGCGCCTCCGCCAGCTCCGTCGGGGCAAGCCGCGTCAGCGACTGGATCAGCAAGGTCAATTCCGCCGGATGTTCCGGCCCCTCGCGCACGATATCCGCCAAGGGCAGGCCCATCGCCTGCGCCACTTGGCGCAAGAGGATGATGGAGATGTTGCCCTGTCCGCCCTCAAGCTGGGCGAGGTAGCGCTCGGAGACGCCAGAATCGCGAGCCAGGATTTTGCGCGTCATGCCGCGGCGCGCCCGCGCCTCTCGGATGCGCTCGCCCAAAAGGCGGAGATAATCCGCCTCGCCTTTGTCCCCAACGCGCCCAACTACAACTTGTGTACTGCCGCGCATTTGGGACCTCTGGGTTGAGTCGCGATCCATTGCATCAAAGATGTATTATTATGCTTGCGTTAAGACGGACATGCATTATAGTGTCACTTGATAGCTGATTGAATGCATCACAATGCCGCAGCTTTAGAAAATGAGCGAGGACACGTGTCAAGCCTGACGATTTTAGTAGGCACCATGACAGGTACGGCGGAGCTAGTCGCCGAGGAAGTGTGCGACGCGCTCGGCGCCGCGGGTCGAGCGGTCGAGGTGCTAGCCATGGATCGGCTCGCTCCCGATGTCTTCGAACGCCCCGGTGTGTTTCTCATTTGCACTTCAACCTACGGCCAAGGGGACGTACCCGACAACGCCCAAGCGTTCTTCGCGGCAATCGAGAGCAAGCGTCCCGATTTGGGCCGCGTGCGCTATGGGGTGATCGCGTTGGGCGACCGCACCTACGCGCAGACCTTCTGCTTCGGCGGCAAGCGCTTCGATCAATTGCTGGCGTCGTTGGGCGCCCAGCGACTGGGCGAGGTTTTGCTGCATGACGCGAGCGCCGGCACCGTCCCAGAAGAAGTCGCGGTCGACTGGGCGCATGACTGGGCTCGCTCCTTCATACCCCCCTGCTCGAAGGCCGCGTAGCGGTCAATCCGAGAGCCCGGTGAGCTCGTCCCGAAGTGCCGCGATCTCTTCGCGGTGCTCGCGGTCATGGGCGAGCATCATTTCGACGAGACCGTCGATGCTGATCGGACCCACCCCCTCCATGACGCCGGGGCGCTGCCGCTCGGCCGGGGTCAGGTCCGCCAGCCGCCGCAGCAGGTCGGCGCGGATCGCCGCCCAAGCGATGCCCGCGGTTTCCATGTCCTGACGGTGATAATTCCGCTCCCGTGCGAGCCTTGCTCCGTCGAGATCGGCGAGCACCGGCGTTTCTTCGCTCAGCATGCGCTCGATCCGCGCGCGATAAGCCTCGATTTCGATGTCGCGGAGATGACAGAGGTGTTCATGGATCGAGAATTTGCCGTTGCCGGCACCACGCTTCCAAAGCGCCCGCGGGATCGACGCCCTCAGCGCCTCGATCTGCTGGGGCATTGCCGCGAGCGCCGCGAGCTTGGCGGCGAAGGCCGCGGCGTCGGCATGATCTACCTCAGCGGGCGGGATCGAATTGGTGCGGCACATCGGTTGTGCTCCGGAATTTGGCGGCGGGAGAGCCGTTCGATATCTTAGTGTGACCGTTGCGGCAAGGCGGTCGTCTCCGGAGTAAACACAAATGAGCGCAGGGACTCGGACGCACGTAGACGGGGATTTTCGCACGATTTGCGTTCACGGGCGCGCATCCGAGCGCGGAGATCGATGCCGCAAGGTCTAATTCTCTGATGGAACGGCGCAATAATTTCGACGCCCTTCGCCTGCTCGCGGCAGCGTCGGTGATCCTATCGCACGCGGTGCTGCTGTCGACGGGCCAGCAGGACGCAGACCCGCTGATCTGGCTCACCCATGGCCAATTGGTGCTCGGCGTCGCCGGCGTCTTCGTGTTCTTCGTGATCTCGGGCTACTTGGTGACGCAGAGCTGGGAGCGTACGCACTCACTGCCCCGTTACGGGGCAAAGCGGGCGCTGCGGATTTATCCGGGGCTTGCCATGTGCATCCTCGTGCTGACCTTCGCTCTCGGGCCCGCCGTCACCGGCTTGCCGCTCGCGCAATATCTCGGCGCCTACGACACCTATAATTTCCTGGTTCGCAATCTGTTGTTGCACACCGACTACAACAACTTGCCGGGAGTCTGGTTCACGGGGCAGGCGATCGGCAACGTTGTCGATGGGCCGCTCTGGAGCCTGCCGGTCGAAGTCGCGATGTACGCGATGGTGGCCGCACTCGGCCTCATGCGGGCGATCCGCCTGCCGGTGCTGGCCGTGCTGCTTGGGATCGGGATCGCGTGCCTCTGCTACGACACGACCCGGTACTACGACTTTATCGGCAGTGTCGGTTGGATGCTCGGGTTCTTCGTTGCGGGGATGATGCTCTACCGCCTGCGCGGTCGGCGTTGGATAACGCGCTGGCCGGTTGCATTGGCGGCGCTCATCGGACTTGCCGTCAGTGTGCCGCTGGGCGTTTTTCTCCAGGCGTTCCCGATCTTCGGCGGGGTTCTCATCATCTTCATCGCGATTCATCCGGCATTGCCGGTCGTTGCCGCCGCGCGCTTCGGCGATCTTTCCTACGGCCTTTACATCTATGGTTGGCCGGTCGAGCAAACTTTGCTCTACCTTCGCCCCGACACCGGGCCGGTCGTGCTGTTTCTGCTTGCCCTGGCGATCACTACGGGGGTGGCATTTCTCTCCTGGCACCTTGTCGAGAAGAGGGCGCTGCGCTGGAAACCGCGCGCGTCGACGGCGGCGCCACTCACCGCAGCGCCTCTCGCAACCGGGTAGGCCAAAAGGGTTCAGGCATTATAAATCCGGCGTTGGAAGGCACATGCAAGATAATGCTTGACGGATTTCTTCTCGACGACAACGATCTCGGCGACACTGACGAAAATTGAGCCGAAACGATCGGCGGATTCGCATAAGGGGAGGAGTTCGGGAATGTCCACGGCTTCGGCCGCTTCTCGGCCGTCGATCGCGGTTCCCCGCGACTACAACGCCGCGGTGGACTTGGTGGAGCGGAATTTGAAGGCCGGCCGCGCCGGCAAGCTCGCGTTCCGCGATGATCGAGCCGAGATCACCTATGGAGCCTTGGCCGAGCGCGTCGATCGCGCCGCCAATGCGCTTCGCGCGCTTGGGTTGGAGCCGGAGCAGCGCGTTCTGCTTCTGCTGGTCGACAGTATCGATTTCCCGGTGGCGTTTCTGGGCGCGATCAAGGCGGGCTTGGTGCCAGTGCCGGTCAACACGCTGCTCACGCCCGGCGACTACGACTTTATCTTGCGGGACAGCCGGGCGCGCGCCCTGGTGATTTCAGACGTGCTCTACGAGCGTGTCGCCGGCGCGCTCGCGAACCAGCCATCGCTCCGTCATGTCTTGATTTCCGGTGCAGCTCAAGCGGGGCAGCGCCGCTTTTCCGATGCTCTGGCAGCAGCCCAGGTCAAGGCCGAAGCGGCCCACACCACGGCCGACGATCCCTGCTTCTGGCTCTATACCTCGGGTTCGACCGGCCAACCCAAGGGCGCCGTTCATCTGCAATCGCACATGCACTTGACCGCGGAGCTTTACGCAAGGCCGATCCTCGGCATCGCGGAGAGCGACCTGGTTTACTCCGCGGCGAAACTCTTCTTCGCGTATGGCCTCGGCAACGCCTTGACCTTCCCGATGGCCGTGGGCGCAAGCGCGGTCCTCCTGGGCGAGCGGCCGACCCCTGCTGGCGTCTCGCGCATCCTGCGCGAGCAGAAGCCGACGATCTTTTATGGAGTGCCGACCCTCTACGCGGCGCTGCTGCACAGCAACGACCTGCCGCAGCGCGGGGAGATGGCGTTGCGCCGCTGCGTCTCGGCGGGGGAAGCGCTGCCGGAGGAGATCGGCCGGCGCTGGACCGAGCGCACGGGCGTCGAGATCCTCGATGGCCTCGGCTCGACCGAGATGCTGCACATCTTCATCTCGAACCGGCCGGGCGAGGTGCGCTACGGCAGCACGGGAAAGCCGGTGCCGGGCTATGAGGTCCGGCTGATGGACGAGCACGACAACGCGGTGCCGGCGGGCGAGATCGGCGAGCTGCAAGTGCGCGGCCCGACGAGCGCCGCGCATTATTGGAATCAGCGCGAGCGCTCGCGGTCGACCTTCCTCGGCCCCTGGACCCGCAGCGGCGACAAATACATCTGCGATGCCGACGGCTATTACACGTATTGCGGCCGCACCGACGACATGCTGAAGGTCGGCGGCATCTATGTCTCGCCCTTCGAAGTGGAGGCTGCGCTGATGACGCATGAGGCCGTGCTCGAAGCCGCCGTCGTCGGCGACATGGACGAGGAGAAGCTGGTGAAGCCGCGGGCCTATGTGGTGCTGAAAGCCGGCATCGCCGGCAACGCCGCGCTGACGGAAGCGCTGCAAGCGCATGTGAAGGCCAAGCTTGCGCACTACAAATACCCGCGTTGGATCGATTTCATCGACGAGTTGCCGAAGACCGCGACCGGGAAAATCCAACGCTTCAAGCTGCGCGCATTGCGCGCGGGGTAGACACCGCCATCGGCAATCGCGTTTCATCGCCTGTTCCCGATGCCCTCGATCGCGATTAGCGGCCACCGCATCGAATACCAGCAAACCGCACGCACGCGCGCGGGTACGGCGCCGCTGGTCTTCTTGCACGAGGGGCTGGGTTCGCTCGCCATGTGGAAGGACTTCCCGGCCGAGCTCGCCGCCGCGAGCGGTGCGCCGGCGCTGGTCTATTCGCGCTATGGCTACGGCAATTCCGATCCGATCGCGGCGCCTCGTCGGGTCGATTACATGCATGAAGAAGCGCTCGAGGCGCTACCGGCGCTTCTGGGCGCACTCCATATCGCCAATCCGATCCTGATCGGCCACAGCGATGGCGCCTCGATCGCGCTCATCCATGCAGGCGCCGGGCGCTGGCCGGTACGCGGCCTCATCCTCGAAGCGCCGCACGTCTTCGTCGAAGACGCCACCATCAGCAGCATCGACGCCGCGCGCGAGGTCTATCGCGCCACCGATCTGAACGACCGCCTTCGCCGCTATCACGCCGACCCCGACAATGCCTTTTGGGGCTGGAACGACATCTGGCTCGATCCGGCGTTCCGCGCCTGGAATATCGAGGCGAGCCTGCCATCGATCACCTGTCCTGTGCTCGCGATCCAGGGCGCCGATGACGAGTACGGAACCCTCGCACAGCTCGACGCGATCGAGCGCGGCGTGCGCGGCCCGTTCGAGCGGCTGGTGCTCGCCCAGTGCAAGCACTCGCCGCACCGAGACCAGCCTGCCGCGACCTTGGCGGCGATGGCCCGGTTTATCGCGGGCGTCTGAAGTTCAGGACGTGGGCGTCGCCGCCGAGCCAGCGGGCGCCGCGGCCGGCGTCGCCGGTGCGCTTGCTCCCGTTCCCTGCTGTACCGCTGCGGCGATGGTGTACGCCGCCATGGGGCTCATGGCATCGACCATGGAACTCGGCATCAGGATTGTGGCGCCGCGCTCCTTCGTGGTCTCGTAGACGATGTTCATGGCGCGAAGCTGCAGGGCCACGGGATGATCGGCATAGAGCTTCGCCGCGTCGACGAATTTTTGCGCAACCTCGGCCTCGGCGGAGCCGAGGATGACGCGCGCCTGCCGTTCGCGTTCCGCTTGTGCCTGGCGGCTCATGGCATCCTGAAGCTGGGCCGGGATCGCTACGTCCCGAATTTCGACGGAATTCACGGTGATCCCCCATTCCGCGATCTTGCGGCCGATCTCGGCTTTGAGCCGCTGATCGGCGGCCTCGCGGTCGGCCAGCAGCTCGGAGAGCAGCGAGGCGCCGATCATCTCGCGCAAGGTGGTTTGCGCCACGCGGAGGATCGCGTTCTTGTAATCGCTGATCCGCAACGCTGCCTTCTCGGTGTCGTTGACGATCCAGAATATGATCGCGTCGACATTGACCGGGACGGTGTCGCGGGTCAGAGCCTGCTCGGCCGTCACCGCCGTGGTCTGGATGCGGCGGTCGATCCAGACCGCGATCGCGTCGATCACGGGAATGATGAAGAAGATGCCGGGTCCCTTGATGCCGCTGAGCTTCCCCGCGCGCAGCACCACCGCCTGCTCCCATTGCTTCGCCATCTTGAGCGAATAGAGGACGAAGACCGCGGCCAGCACGAGCACCGCGGTTGGCAGCGGCATCCGCGTCGCCGCGAAGACCAACGCGGCGAACAGGCACAGCACGATGAAGACGGCAGAACTGATCGGATTCATGGCCTGGATCCCCTGAGCTGACACGGCTTGAAGCGCGGCATTTGTCACACGATATCGAGGGTAGCGAGCACTGCATATCGAATTCGGGCAATCTCCAGGACGGGTGGACTCCTCGGGAACGATCCAGCCTTCAACCGCGACATCACTCTTGAAGGACGATCTCGCCACCGCAGGGATCGACATTCGCGCCACTGTAGCCACACCTAACGGCCCGCGACCCCGCTTCGCGTTCCTCACGTGGGGGAACGAGACTTCGACCAACGACTTCGCCTACGCCTCGAACGTTATCATGGCTGGAGTTCTCCACCGTGATGATCTCGATCTTGCGGCGAACGTAGTGGGGCAGAAGGACGACCTCCTCGCTGACTACGGCGACCTCCGCAGCATCAAGCAGAGCGAGGTAGCCCACTGTGTATATCAAGCCCTCTCACGTGGAAGCTGTCGTCGCATCGTGAACGGTGAGGCGGCTCCGATGAAGGCCTGGATCATCCACCACGACGACACCTTGGGGGACACCTTGCGGACCGCTATGGCCGGTGTGGTGTGGTCCGAGTGGACGCCGAAGTTCATCAAGGGCATCAGCGACCGCAAGGTGAAGACCCTCGCACGTCGCATCCTCGACCACCTCGCCACGCACACAGGTGGGACAATCTCAACGAGGTCACTGAAGACCGCGCTCGGCCTCAAGGACACACCAGCCAAGACGTTCCAACGGGCCGTAGCGTTGATGCAGACGATGACTGACGGGTGGAAGCTCGAAGGTCGGTCTTTGGTCGCGACCACCTAGTCCCGAACTTAAAGGCCATGCTCGTAGGAGCCTCTCTTTCTATACGAGGGTGGCCTTTAAATCTCTCGGATCTCACGTGCTGCTTCTTCTCGCCTTTGTAAATCTACGCGTCAAAACGTCGCGTATTTTTACAACCTGCGTGCGTCGAACACCGGCTACTGCTCTGATTCGGTGTGATTCTCGGTTTTGGCCCAGTTATTGCCTCAACCACAGAGACCTCGCCGGATGCGGGAGGACTACCATGGGCAAGCTGTCGCTGGTTGGAGTAGCCGTCGGGATCGCGATCACGCTCGGAGCGAGCGAGCAGGCATTGGCGGGGGTTGTTTACTCGACAGGGTTCGAGCCGCCAACCTACACGACCGGCGCGCTCGCGGGTCAGGACGGGTGGTTTGCCGGCTCTGGCACCGACATTGGTATGGTGGAGACGACCACGGTGCTCGCGGGCATGCAGGCCGTCGAATTTGACGCCACCGGCGTGTCCGGTCAGCACTTTGATGGTCACGCGGTGCCCTCCAGTGGAACGTACATGCAGGTGACCGACGAGTTTTTCGAGAGCTCGACTCCCCACCCGAACGTTGCTTGGGATGCCATCGCGCTCTTTGGCGATGCCTCGGTCTTGGGGCAGTTGATCGTTGGTATTTCTGGCGACGCTTTTCTCATGTTCCCCCCCCGGCACGGAAGTGGGCTCCGTGCCGGTTACGGCCTTAGCTTGGCACACTTTCACGATGGATATTAATTTTGCGACGGACACGGAAGCGGGCTATGTCGACGGCACCTTGATTGGCACAGCTTCTTTTAACCCGGCCAATACGGCTCTGATCGACGTGGATTTCGGGATCAATAATACTAATGGGGCGGCGGTCAGCCAGGCCTATTTTGACAATTTGTCGGTCTCCGTTCCCGAACCTTCCTCGCTCGTGTTGTTGTTCTCCGGCCTCGCCGGGCTAGGCGCCCTCCGCCGCCGTCGCCGTTAGATTCGTTCAACAAGAAACCTGACGCTACTGCCGTAGCGCTCCCTCTGACGGACGCCGGGGAGCGCTGGGTCGCTCCTCGTTCAGTGCGTCCCGCAGTACAGCTTCGCGTTAGGCCCGCGGCAACCCATACCCCACTGTAGCTGCTCCGGCGTGAAGTCGGGCGAAGCCGAGCTGCACGCTGACAACAAGCCCGTCAGCAGCATTAGCAACATCGCCAGCGTTGGCGTGCTCGTCGCCTGTCTCTCAGTTGCAGTACGTCTCATTGCCGCCCTGGCAACCCACGTGGAATTCCTGCTGCGTCGGAGTGAACCCCGTGTCGGTCGTGGCCGTTGACCCGCAGCCAGCGAGTATCGTCAGCGTCGCTCCCAAGACCGCCGCCTTCTTCAACCTCCATCTGCTCGCATCCATGACAACCGCACACACCGCCACTTCGGTGGCCCTGCTCGCCATCTCTGTTGTCCTTCTCCTCTGGTCTCTGTTCTCATGAAACCAACTACACTCCTGATCCCCCCTGTCCTGTCGTCCATCCGTCACATTGTCGTGAGGGATCGCGTCTACGCGCGCTGGATCGACTTGTCCTCCAGCACCGTCGAGTACTTGCGTTGAGCGAAGTCAGCGACGCGGTTCTTGCGCGATTGGTCGCGCGGATCGTCTCGCGCTAATCGAGACGCGTCGATGGTCGCGGGTACCACTGCCCCCGGTGCCGTCTGTGGCCCCGATTCACGCGCGGATCACTTCCGGCGGTGGCGGATCGCGATAGAGCGCCTCCACAAGCTTCGCTCGCCGCACAAGGCATGCCCGCTGATTCAGATAGCCCTTGTCGGTGATCTCGCTGCTGTCGATGGAAGGCGGCTCCGCCATCAGCAGCGCACGAGCGATGTGGCGCGCGCTGCCGCCTGCGGTGGCGTTATGGCGCCTTAGACCATCGGCGATCGAGGCGCGAACACGGGGATCGGCGATCAGGCGTGCGAGCGGCGCATCCAACGGCAAATCGGGGCAAAGGTTGCGGCAACCCGCAAGGCTCGGGAAGATCAGCAGCCCGATCTCGTCGCGGTTCTCACCGGCGATGACGCCATCCTCCATCGCCGGTCCACAGGCCGCAATTGCCGCGACCCGCAACTCGCCCACGCCCACCCAGGTGCCCGTCGATAGCTTGAAGTTCTCGGCGATGCGCCCGTCGAAGACCAGACCGCGCGCGGGATCGGCGGGATCGGCGAGCCGCATCGCATCGCTCGGACGATAGAACCCCTCTTCGTCGAACGCCGCGGCGGTCAATTCGGGCCGCTTCCAGTAGCCCGGTGTCACTTGCGGGCCGCGCACGCGCGCTTCGAGCCGATCGCCGCTCAAAACCAGCTTGATCTCGCAGCCGGGCGCGGGATTACCCACATTTCCCGCACCATCGATCGGGTAATGCACGGCGGTCGCCATGGGCGCGGTTTCGGTCGCGCCCCAGGCGCTCG
The DNA here is from genome assembly GCA_035517495.1 of Allostellaceae bacterium. Taxonomy (GTDB): domain Bacteria; phylum Pseudomonadota; class Alphaproteobacteria; order ATCC43930; family CGMCC-115725; genus DASZHJ01. Next base: position 44,182 of record DATIYT010000030.1, read on the forward strand.
CCATCGGGATTTTCACATGGCGATGCTGGAGCGACAGCCGTTCGAAGCGTTCCCAGATCGGCTGCGGCAGTGCCGCCGCCGCGTACATGATGAGATCAAGCTCGCGGAAGAAATGAGCCGCGAGCGCGGGGTCACGCTCCAGATGGTCCACCACCATGGCGTAGCCGCGGGGAACATTCAGGTAAAGGGTCGGCGATATCGCACGGAGATTGGCGATGGTGCGCTCGATCAGCGCGGGCACGGGGCGCCCCTCGTCGATATAGAGCGTGCCGCCGTTGCGCAGGATCAGGTTGAAATTGTGATTGCCGCCGAAGGTATGGTTCCAGGGCAGCCAATCCACCAGTATTGGCGGGCGCTCAGCAACGAACGGCCAAAGCTGCGCGATCGCTTCCTGGTTCGAGCACAGCATGCGCTGAGTGTTGATGACGCCCTTGGGCTCACCGGTCGAACCAGAGGTAAAGAGGATCTTGGCGATCGTATCGGGTCCAACCGTCCGGCTAGCCGCATCGAGGGCGGCCGAGGGTTTGGTTGCCTGAAGCTGCGCGAAATCCATGGCGCCGGGCGGCGGGTGGACACCGGCGACGATCTCGGCGGCATGGGCCCCGATCGCCGTCAGCGCCGCGGCGAAACGCGCGCCGTCGTTGACGTAGATGAGCGCAGGCCGCAGCAGCTCGACGGTGTAGCGCAGCTTGGCGAAGTCGCGCGACAGCAGCGAATAGGCGGGCGATATCGGCGCCACCGGCACTCCTGCCTCCATGGCGCCCAGCATCAGCAATCCGTGATCGATGCCGTTCTCCGAGAGGATCGCAACGGGACGCTCGGGGCCAAGCCCTCGTTGCAGCAGCGCCGTGCCGATCGCCCGCGCTGAACGGAAGGCCTCGCCATAGCTGAGCCGCCGCCAGGCGCCGTCCGCCGATCGTTCGGCGAGGAAGCAGCGCTCGGGCGCACGCTCGGCCCAATGAGCGAGCCACACGCCCATGGAGCGCGGCGCCGGATTGAGCGGCACGCGCGAGCGCAGCAGCATTCCGCCCTCGGCCAGCGGTTCCGCCGCAATATCGGGCAATGCGAACAAAGGTCGCTCGGAGGCCATGGGACGACATTATCGCAATTCGTGGCTGGCCATCAGTCTTCTCCTGTCCATGTGGGAGCGAAACTCCGATGGACGCGAGATGAACACCGACGCACACCGATGTTGCCCCGGCTCTGTGTCGATCGGTGTTGATCAGTGTTCATCGGTGTAGCCAGCGTTTTTGTGGGCGTCTCGAATACGACAGTTTCACTGCAGCTCGGAGCGACCTATGATCGCGCGACGCCGTTGCAGGGAGGACTTTCATGCTCGAAACCACCGTCGCTGGCAGCTTGCCGAAGCCCGCCTGGCTTGCAGCTCCCAAGCAGCTTTGGGCGCCCTGGGCGCAGCAAGGCGAGGCGCTCCTTGAAGCAAAGCGCGATGCGACCTTGCTGGCGCTTAAGATGCAAGAAGACGCCGGCATCGACATCGTGAGCGATGGCGAACAGTCGCGCGTCCATTTCGTACACGGCTTCCTCGCCGAGATCGATGGCATCGATTTCGACAAGAAGGTCACCATGGGCATCCGCAACAACCGCTATGAGGCGCAGGTGCCGACGGTGACGGGAGCGCTCAAGCGGCGCCGCTCGGTGCATGCCGTGGAGGCGAGGCTCGCGAGGGCCCACACGGGACGGCGGCTCAAATTCACCCTGCCGGGTCCGATGACCATCGTCGATACCGTCGCCGACGCTCATTACGGCGATCGCGTCAGGATGGCGATGGCGTTCGCCGGTCTGCTGAACGAGGAGGCGAAGGAGCTGGCGGCGATCGGCGTCGACGTCATTCAGTTCGACGAACCCGCCTTCAACGTCTATATGCAGGACGTGCGGAGTTGGGGCATCGACGCGCTGCACCGGTCGATCGATGGGGTCGGCGCCAGGACCGCCGTGCACATCTGCTACGGCTACGGCATCAAGGCCAATATCGACTGGAAGCAGAGCCTCGGCGGCGAATGGCGCCAGTACGAGCAGATATTCCCGGCACTGGCAAAGAGCCGCATCGATCAGGTGTCATTGGAGTGCATTCACTCAAAGGTGCCGATCGAGCTGTTGCGGCTGCTCGACGGCAAGGACGTGCTCCTCGGTGTGATCGACGTGGCGAGCGACGCGATCGAAAGCCCGGAAGAGGTGGCGGCGGTGATCCGCGGCGCCATGCGTCACGTGGCGCCCGAACGCATTCACCCCTGCACCAACTGCGGCATGGCACCCATGGATCGCCGGATCGCCGAGGGCAAGCTCGCGGCGCTGGCACAGGGCGCCGCGATCGTTCGGCACGAGCTCGGGTATCGGGGGTGAGGCGGGCGCTGTTAAGACTTGGCAGCTAAGCCCACCACCGCCTCGATCTCGACCTTCATGCCGGGGATTGCGAGCGCGCTCACCTCGACCAAGGTGCTCGCCGGCCGCGTGGCGCCGAAGAATTCCCGGCGCACCGGATTGATCTTGGTGCGGTCGGCGATGTCGGTCAGATAGACCGTGACCTTGAGCACGTCGGCGAACCGGGCGCCCGCCGCACTCAATATCTTCCCGAGATTGACGAGAACCTGACGCGTCTGTGCCGCGGCGTCATCGCCGCCGATCAGCTTGCCGTGCTCGTCGAGCGGGGCAAGGCCCGAGACGAACAGCAGCTCGCCGAAGCGAACCGCATCCGTGTAGTGACTGATCGACTCGGGAAGTCCGGCGACGCGATATTCCTTGCGCATCGCCGTTCACCGTACCGCGACGATCACCTCGACCTCGACGGGAATGCCGGCGGGAAGCGAGCTCATGCCGACCGCCGACCGCGCGTGCTTCCCTTTTTCGCCGAACACCTCGACAAACACGTCCGAGCAGCCGTTGATGACCTTGGGATGCTCCTCGAAATCGGGCGCGGCGTTCACCATGCCGAGCACCTTGACGATCGCCTCGACCCGTTCGAGGTCGCCGCCAAGCGCGTCTTTCATGGCGGAGATCAGCACCAGCCCAACCTGGCGTGCATGGCGGTAGCCGTCCTCGACCGACATGCCGGCACCGAGCTTGCCCTTGGGCATGCGCCCGTCCCCGTATTGTGGTCCCTTGCCCGCGAGATAGAGCAGGTTGCCGACGCGGCGCGCATGCACGTAATTTCCCATCGCAGCGCCGACGGACGGCAAGGCAATGTTGAGTTCTTTGAGGCGTTGCTCGACGCTCATTGGATCGTCCTTCCGTTCTGGGCGCGAGAACGATAGCCGAGGCGGCGCCCCGCCTCCACCCCGATTGCGCGCACCCCTAGGCTGGCCCCGTCTCCACCCCGATTGCGCGCAGCCCTAGGCTGCGCCCGCGATATAGGTCTTGAGCGAGTGTGCCTCGGATTCGATCTCGTCGAGGCGGTTCTTGACCACATCGCCGATGCTGACAAGGCCGACGAGCTTTCCACCGTGCATGACCGGCAGATGGCGGATGCGACGCTCGGTCATCAGCGCCATCAGGTCGGCGAGACGGTCGGCCAGGCCGCAGGTCACGACGGCCTTTGTCATCACCTCCTCGACGCGGCGCTCCAGCAGTCGCGCGCCCTCTTGCGCAAGCCCGCGCACCACGTCGCGCTCGGAGAGCATGCCTTCCGGCGCGACGCCATCGCTGCTCACCACGAGCGCGCCAATGCCCTTCTTGCGCAGCAGCGCCACGGCGTCTGCGACGGAGGCGCTCGGCGACAGGGTTGCAACGCTTCTTCCCTTGTGCTGCAGGATTGCGTCGACGTTCATGGCTCGATCTCCTCAAAAGGCGCGGGCTTCGTGGTTCTGAGTCGTAAGGCCAAAGTACGGACCATCAGCGCTTCGACCTCCTGGCGTTCAACCCGGTCGGCCCGCATCAGCAAGCGAGCGATTTCCTCTGTCAGCAAATCGTCGATTCCGGCCTCGCGCGCCGGCCTTGTCCACTCTGGCATGGCGCAACTCCCTGCATTTTCCAATGCGGCGCTTCAGCATGAGAAAATGCGACATACGCGAAAGCCGCGCGACCACCATCGGTACGGCCGGCGGCGTATTAAATTCTATTTAGGTATTTTCTCCGCATCCCCAAGGCAGTACCGCAAAATTAGTGCGGAATTCCCGGAGGTTTTTCTGACTGCCCGCCGGGGATTTTTTGCTGCATCGCGGTGGGAAGTGAAAAAAGTCAGCTCACCGCCGCTATCGCATTGCACACATAGACCGGAAGTGACGAGGTTCAGGGCCCGAGATTGACGACCTCAATTCGTTCATTGACCGCACTTTCCGGGTGGGCCTTGTCCAGGGGCGTGCTTTGGCCTTCCCCAATCGCGTCGATGCGAGCGGGATCTATGCGATAGGTGTTGACCAGCAGCGTCCGCAGGGCGTCTGCCTGGCGGTTCGTCAACTCCAAGGCGCGATCGGCGTCGTGCGCGCGCGCCGTGAAGCAATGGATCAGAAAATGATAAGGCGAGAGCTGCGGGGAGTTCAGCGCAGCGGCAAGCCGTTTGATGACGTCCTCGCCTTCGCCGGTCAGGGTCGCTGAAGCGGTGCCGAATTTGATATTGATTGAAACTTCCGCGATGTCCGCGCCGGAATCCTGGTTCGGCTGGGCGCTGCCATCAATAGTCACGCCTCTCGATCTCGGCGGGGTAGGTTTGCCGGGAGCGGGCGTCAAGGCGCGGATGAAATCTGCGGTCGTGGCGCTTGCGCTCAACTGTTTCGTTTGCGCCCAAGGGCTGGTCGGGGCGGCGATCAGGGCGATCGCCAGCAAGGCCATGCTCGGGGGGATACGTATCGACAGTCGCATGCGCTCCATCATGAGAACGTCAACCGCTAGGGGATATCGAACCGCCGCCGTTCCTTGGCAGCGTTGGGGTCGGGAACTCTGGTGATCAGATACTGCACAAGAAGCGGCGACTCCGGTCGAATGGAAACCGGCCGCGTAACTTCGGTCGAAAAAACCCGAACAGTGAGTTGATGAGTGCCGGCCGCAATCTCCCCAAGGTCTACCGATACCCCCTGGCCCACGGGCTTGCCGTCCAGGAGCACCGACATCGGCGGGCCATCGGCGGTGGGATTGGCCTGATCGCGCGAAACGACCGCAAGACGTCCGAGGAAAGATGGTCCCCAGGTCTTGGTCTCTCCCGCGGCAATCTCAAAGGTCTCGATCTCCCGGTAACTGAACGTGGGCTCGCCGATAACCAGAATGTGTGAGCCGACGGGTAGCCTGACAGCGGCGCCCTTCTGCCAGGGCACTTGCTGCCCATCGACCTCAAGATACGCATTGCCGGGAATGGCGCCGACGAGCTGAACGTAGCCAAATTGCGGCTCCTGCGGCGGGATAGCGGGCAGCGCCGGTGGTGGCGCCGGCGCCGGCGGTTCGACGCGCGCGACAGTGGGGGGCGGCGTCGAGGGGATGTGCGCGGGCACCGGCGGGGGCTGGGGTGGTCGCATGGACGCGATTTCAGGGGACGCGGCAGGGATGGCCAGACCGGTCAAGCTCGCGAACTCGACCAAACTATCGCCGGTCTTGGGATAGTAGACCAATTCCGGCTTATGCCATTCCTCGAGCCGCTTTCCATTAATGCGGGTCGCCTCGAATTTCGCGCGCACGTCCGCAAATAAATCACTCATTTGCAGCGGGAAGAATTGGCCCTTGGGTTTTGCTTCCCTCGCCGCGTCGATCGCCTTGAGGACCGCGTACGACAATGCACCATGGTTCAAAGCAGGAAATTCCGTCGCGATTCCAGCCTCGTTGGTGGCCCCAAGGAGCGCCACGCGGTGGTCGCCGCCTTTAAGCGCGCCGCCTCTGCTGGAATTCAATGAATAGAACTGCAAAAGCCCGTCGAAATCGGGGGGCTCGCTGTGACAGGCGTCGATGATCACGGAAATATTCGGCTCGCTCAGGTGAACGAGACGATTGGCGAAGTATTCCTGCATGATAAAGGTCGTGTTGGTCGTTCCCTGACCCTGACCGGGGATCGTGAGGTTGTTGACCTCGTCATTTCTCCCGTCATAGGGGATCAGGAACTGCTTCAGTGCACCGTTGCCTCCCCGCACGGCGTGGCCGGCGAAATAGATCAAGGCGACGTTGGGACCTGGTCCGCCAGAGCAGCGCTTTTCCAGATCATTGAAGGTATCGTCGATGCCGTTCCTGGTTGCTTTCCTGTTGATGAGTTCTCGAATGCAGTCCTGGGGAAAATTCGAATAGAGCCGAAGATCCGCGGCGATCTGCTGCGCATCCCGATCGGCGAACCGCAGATTGTCGATATGCTTCCAGTCCTCGTACTGACTGATGCCGATGATGAGCGCAAAGCCGCCCGCTTGAGCGCTCAACGGGAAGACGAGACAGGCAAGCACAAGGCTCCGCAGAAAAACCCACCTGCCCATCTCGCGCCTTCCCAGCCGGGACGCGCCCGGCGCTTAGAACCTCGTGGTGTAGCCGATGTTCACGTACGGGCCGACGGCGCCCAGATTCTGAACTCTTCCGTTCACTGGCACGATGGCTTCTGCCTTCAGGCCGGCTTGCGCCACGATGTTCGCGGTAACCCTGTAGTAAAGGGTGAGGACACCCACGCCGCCCCACCCCGTATCCGAAGCCGTGGGGTTCACGCCCGGTGCCGGGTTCTTGATGATCTGCGACGCGGGGCCAACGCCGCCCGCTCCGTCGAATCTCAAACCGACCCGGTCGTTGAATTCGTACAGGCCCCCAAACCCCAAGAAGAAGAAATTATAGGCGTCCGATGTGCCAAATTTCGTCGAAAGGGTGGAAGTAAAGAAGATATTACCACTGGTTATAGTGCGCGTGCCGTTGAGGTTTGTGTGGTTGTAGCCGCCGATCAGGTAGGGAGTGATTCCCGCGAACTGGTCGTCGCGGAATAGATACCGCATGCGCAGCTCAATTTCGTTCGTACTGAACTGCCAGTGATCCGTGAACGGAGTGCCATCCGGAACGTGCACCAGACTTTCATTGTCGGTCCACGAGCCGTTTCGGTAGTTAAGTTGCGCCCAGAAATCGTCGTAGCCGAGCATTAGCGTGGCGCCCGGACCTCCGCCACTAATCGTGCTGCTCCCCGTCGCATTTCCGACCGTAGGCGGCAGGCCGGACCAGAATTGATAAAAGCCCTCGAGACCGGCGCCCGCCACCCAATGCCCGGGATCGGCAACTGTCGGGTCCGTAGCAACCAAGCTTATGGTCTCCACCCGCTGCTGAGCCACTTGCTGCGCGATCGCTGCGGGCGGCAACAATAGAGAAGTCGCAACCAGTAAAGCTAACCCCCTGATATGCATGCTCTCCCCCCAATTCCTCACAGGTGACTGGGGAGTTAATTACCATTTTCAATCAGGGCTAGTGTCTGATCCATTCACATTGAAGCGTAGCCGGCGTTTCGGAAGTAGTTGGCGCACTCTTGTGGCGAGAAGGCGCTGAGGAGGGTTCCGATCTGGCGCCATGTTGCCTCGGTGGTGCGCTTGGCGGCTTTGCGGAGC
>DATIYT010000031.1:0-2711 GCA_035517495.1 Allostellaceae bacterium
TCCATGGGCTCGCTGATCGCGCTGGAGACCGCGGCGCGGCATCCTTCACGGGTGTCGGGCCTGGCGCTGATCGGCACCGCGGCGTCGATGACCGTCGGTCCCGACCTGCTCAAGGCGGCGGAAGCCAATAACCATGATGCCGTCGACATGGTCTCGATCTGGGGTCTCGGCCATCAGGCCGAGCTCGGCGGCAGTCTCGCGCCGGGGCTGTGGATGCATGGCGGCGCGCAGCGCATTCTCGAACGCTGCCGGCCCGGCGTGCTGTTCAACGACCTCGTCGCCTGCAATTCCTATCAGAATGCCGTTGCCGCGGCGGCGACGGTGAAAGTCCCGGTGACGCTGGTGCTCGGCGAGCGCGACATGATGACGCCCGCGAAAGCCGGCAAGGCACTTGCGGCGGCGCTGCCGCGGTCACGCACCGTCGTGCTCGAAGGCGCCGGCCACATGATGATGGCGGAACGACCCGACGAATTGCTGGCAGCGCTGAAGTAGTGCGACCACATCGAAATTGGCGCCGCACTGAAGGTGCACCTCTCCCCTTGCGGGCTAGCTTTAGCACACTTGTTGCGGTGCGATTCGGGGATGCTGCGATGCGATTCCATTTGCCGCAACTGAATCCGGCGTGATTCTGTCGAGACCATCGCGATTCGGGGAGGCCGCGATGGATGAAGGCCTTGGCTATTTTGGGGATGAACGACGCAGAAGGGTAGGCGAGCTGCTGATCGATCGGATGGCCGAACGACAGGAAGTCTGCATCCGCAAGCTTGGGGATGATCGTCCGGAGCAAGTCAGGTTCCGGCGTTTTCTTTACAACGACGCTGTGACGGTTGAGGAGATGGTGTCGCATCGAGCGACGTTTGTAGCGGCCGCGGCGCGCGGCCGGCATGTGCTCGCCATTCAGGACACGAGCGAGATCAACTATCAATCCCAAAGCGGGCGCAAGCGGGGGCTCGGCACGGTCGGCAATGGCAGCGACGTCGGACTGTTCGTGCATCCTGTGCTGGCGGTCGATGCCGGAAGCGGGGAATGCCTCGGTCTGGTTGACGCCCAAGTGTGGCGCCGGACCAAAGCAAAGGCTGCGGACTACAAGAAGCTTCCGATTGAGGAGAAAGAATCCTACCGCTGGCTGCATGGCGCCGATCAGGCCAAAGCGGTGTTGGGTGAGGCCTCCCTCGTCACCGTCGTGGATGACCGCGAGGGCGATATCTATGAGAAATGGGCGCGCCTGCCGGACATGCGGACCCATCTGCTCACGCGCGCCTGCCGGGATCGCAGCCTGGTCGGCGGCGGCAGGCTGTTTGCGACACTGGGGGCGTTTCCGGAGGTGCACCGCTATGAGGTCGATCTTCCGGCACGGCCGAATAAGAAACGCAGCGCCCACCGGGCGAAATTGACTGTGCGCATGGGCCGCGTACGCATCCGACGATCTGGGAACTGCTCGGATCCTGCAGCTCCTGCTGAGATCGAACTGTCCGCTATCGAAGTACGCGAGATCGACGCTGTGCCAGGCGAGGAGCCGATTCTCTGGCGCTTGCTGACGACGCATAAGAGCGAGACTGTGGCCCAGGCGCTCGCGGTGATTGGCTGGTACTGTATGCGCTGGAACATCGAACAGCTGTTCCGAACTCTCAAACGGCAGGGGCTCCGCATCGAGCAGAGCGGCGTTGAGGACGGCCAAGCGCTCGAAAAGCTTGTCGTCATCGCACTCATCGCCGCCACGATGACTATGCAACTCGTGCTGGCCCGCTCTGCCGGCAGCCAAAGCGGGCCTGCCAGCCGCGTGTTCGATCCCGTGCAAATTGAAGTCCTGCATGCGGTGCAGACAAAGCTGCAGGGCCGTACGCCCAAACAGCAAAACCCCTACCCACCAGATACTCTTGCTTGGGCCGGCTGGACCATCGCCCGCCTCGGTGGCTGGACCGGCTACGGCAGCGACAAATCCACCGGCCCAATCACCCTGCGCGACGGCATCGAGCGCTTCTACGCCATCGCAGACGGATATATCCTCGCCAAAAATGTGTGCCCAAGCTAGCCCACAGGGGGAGAGGTGGAGCGCCGATGCCGCTGCGACTTGCCCTAGTCTCATCATGTTCAATGCCCCAGATAGACTTCGATGACCTTGGGGTCGTTCTTGACCTTTTCCATCGTGCCTTCCGACAGGATCTGGCCCTGGTGCAGCACGGTGACCTTGTGGGCGATATCCTCGACGAATTTCATGTCGTGCTCGATGACCAGCACCGAGCGATCCTTGATGATGCGGTTGAGCAGCTCGGCGGTCTTGGCGCGCTCGGAGACGCTCATGCCGGCGACGGGCTCGTCGAGCATCAGCAAATCCGGGTCCTGGATCAGCAGCATGCCGATCTCGAGCCACTGCTTCTGGCCATGGCTGAGCAGGGCGGCGTAGGTGTTCAGACGATCCTTCAGGAAGATGATCTCCGCGACTTCCTCGATCCGCTGCTTGACCGCGGCGTCGCGGTCGAAGGTGAGCGAACCGAACACGGAGCGGCCGCGCGGAAATGAAATCTCGAGATTTTCCAGCACCGTGAGGTCCTCAAACACCGACGGAGTCTGAAACTTGCGGCCCACGCCGGCCTGCACGATCTCGTTCTCCCTCATCTTCGTCAGCTCTTTGCCGCGGAACTGAATGGAGCCGGCAGTTGCTTTGGTCTTTCCGCAGATCAAGTCGAGCACTGTGGTCTTGCCGGCACCGT
>DATIYT010000032.1:0-87884 GCA_035517495.1 Allostellaceae bacterium
TGGCCGGCGGAGTGGATGTGCGGGGCGCTCGGTGTCTCGCGCGGTGGGTTCTATGCTTGGCTGACCAGGCCGCGCAGCGTTCGCAGCCGTGCGGATGAAGAGCTGGGTGCGAAGGTGCGCGCCAGCTTTCTGGCGAGCGACGGCGGGTGTGGCGCGATCTCCTGGCTGAAGGCATCGCCTGCGGCCTTCACAAGATCGAGCGATTGATGCGACTAACCGAGCGCTCCGCGCGCAAGGTGTATCGGACGCGGGACCAGGCTAAAGCCGCCGTCTTCGACTACATCGAACGCTTCTACAATCCGAAGCGCCGACACTCGACCATCGGATACATAAGCCCTGTGGAGTTCGAGATGAAGGCCGGATTAGCTTAAGCACGCGTCAACCAAACCGGCAGCAGGCCAGTAGTCGTTCCAACAGCCGGACCTAAAGTCGTAGAGAGCGGGAGCGACGGCTGTACGTACGTTCCATCCTGCTCGGCCCGACGACTCAATTGCGGCCCTGCGTGCGTGGTATGCCTCTTCGATGCGGCGATAGGGATAACTGGAGCTCACGCCTCCATCCTCGGTCCAGGTATCGAATTCATAGCCGGCAGTTCGCTTTAAAACCGATCCAACAATGATATGCATGGCAAGCATCCTCCAAGGCGATATGTGTCCGTAATCGAGTTCCGGAAAATTTGCTAACCAGCGACCGCTCCTAGCCGAGAAGCAGGTAGGATGACACTAATCCGCTCATGCACGTCATAACGACGGCGACAATCCTCTCAGCCAAAGTCCACGTTCGCCAATCGGCCTTCAAGTCTCTCACCGCGCTCCGCATCTGTTTTCCTCAGCTGGTAGTGCCGATCGAGTTAGCTCTACAGCCTCGCGGTACTATTCGATCGCACCGAGCTACTGAACCTTATAACGGGAATATGAGCGATGACGCTGAGGTCGGCTTTTGCAATTTGTGCGGAATGTTATGTTTCTTCCGCAAAGGTAAATCGTGATAGCGTCACCGGCAATTCGCGCCACAACAGCGGAGCCAACTATACAGGTCATCGAATAAGGTCGGTAGGAACGCTCTCAATCCATGCCTGTGCAGCGCCGTTTGCCCTTTGGCTCAGGCCGCTCGAAGATGGGCGATCTCGTGCTCATTGGCCGCGAGAAATTCGCGAAGAGATTCTGAGTTCAGGGCCAGCGTGCGCATCGCCGCTTGAGCGTACACACCCATGTCGGCCCCACCTATCATCCTCAATTTAGTCTGGTGTTCCACGCCACTCACAGCATGGAACTGATATTTCGGCGTTAAAAGCCAAGAGGGGAGCCGCAGCTCCTCGTAGGCTTCTCGTAGGCTTCAGAAGATACCGCTGATGAAACGCGTCCAAAACGCACGAGGTCCCACGTGAACAGGATCGCTAAAGTCGGCTGCGCAGTCGCGCTTTTGCTTCTTATGGCTTGTGAATCCGCGAGCAGCGCGGAGCGTTCCGTGGTTTATGTTATGAAACATCCGACTTACGGCAACATCGGCATTCTGGTAGCGAACATCGATCAATCTGGCGATGTCACACGTGTCGCGTTTCATCGTCATATAGCGGTGAAAGCATTAGGCTTGGTCGTGTACCGGCAGGATGCCGAAGGTGTCGAGGTTTTTCGTGGCGGCCGCCTCATTTCCCTCGAGAGCAGCGCAGACGACAACGGCAAACATCTTGAAGTTCACGGGGCGGCCCGCGGCGAGCAGTTCATTATCAGCTCGCCATCAGGGACTCGTGCGGCTCCGGCAGAGGTTATCCCCGCGGATCCCTGGTTCATCAGGCACACTGGAGAAGGCACTCTCGTGACCCCGATGACCGGCAAGATTCTGAACATGCGTGTCAGTGGTGGGGATGAAGTCAACATCGCGATTCAGAATATCCACGTGCAGGCGCGTCACTTCATCGTTGCTGCTACTGATCGACAGCAGGAGGTGTGGTTGGATCAGGACGACGTGCCTGTAATGTTTCGTACCGTAGAGGACGGAAATCAGGTGGACTTCATTCTGAAAACACCGGCGACAGATGATGCCACCACTCGCACTGCGAACTTCCCTCAATGATGGTCCCGCTGGATACGTATACGCAACGCCGGTAGTTCGAGAAGCTATGCGACTACGCGGCTAGCGATGCAAGACCAGTGGGGCCGAACGTGATTCCCGATGAATCTTGGCGAGTGGCAACTCTACTACCAGAAGCGAGCCACTATGACGCGCCGAAGAGCTGCTAAGGCGCTATGGCAAGGAATCCGCGACGCTCTCCTTGAGATAGCCGGGGAATATGACCAACTCGCGGAGCGCGAAAGCAAAGCAGCGGAGGCAATTGAGAAACTACCACCGGCCTGATCGGCACGAACTCGTAGTTGCGGGTACATGCCGGGTCATCCTGGATTTGTCCCATTCCACGGCATTCCGTCGCTTCGCAACGTGGAACTACAATTTCTGCATTTCGAGCCAAAAGGAGTCATGGCGCAACTCGTAGGCTTCTGTCTACGGCTAAAGGTCGACGCGCGCGGCACGGGAGCGATTCAATGGCCAAGAGGGCCAATCCAAAGTTCATCGGTGCCTTTGTCATCGGCGCAGTGGCGTTGGTCGTCTTGGGCGTGCTCGCATTCAGCAACCAAAGTCTTCTAAAACCTAAAGACAAGGCCGTTCCGTTTTTTTTGGACAATCACTGACCGGCCTCGACGTCGGTGCACCCGTTACATTCCAGGGCGAAGTCAACGTCAACTTCGATTTCCATCCTAGGCGACCTCGGATCACGCCGATAAGTTGGTGAGCGATGCCGACGCCGATTTGCCGCAACTTGTCTCAAGCGCGCAGCAGATGCTGAAATCGGCGACTACGGCATTCAACCAGGCGGATCAGACGCTCCGCACAGCGCAAAACGTAATATCACCGGAATCTCCAGTGTACTTCGAAGTCATCACTACTCTCCGAGAAATTAAGGATGCCGCAAAGTCGATCCGCGTCTTGGCCGAATATATCGAGCGGAATCCCAATGCCTTGTTGATGGGAAAGAAGTGAGTGGATTCACGAACCACCGCGCGGACGCGCAATACCGCTAAGCAGATTTGGACGATAGCTCGTCCAGCAACCCCTTCGCTGCCACCAGATCGCCGGTTCCTCGTCCCTCGGTGAAGCGATCATAAATCGCTCGGAGCAGTTCGTGGGCCGCAGCGATGCGTCCCTGATCGCGCCAGGGCCGGAATCACGATGTGCTGCCCGCGTCGATAGGCACGGTCCATTGAAAGATAGCGCCACGAGGCTTGTTCGCGCTCGCCCACAAATGTCCACCGTGCGCTTCTATGATGGATCGGGAGATCGATAGTCCCATCCCCAAGCCGGTCGACTTGGTAGTGTGGAAGGGTTCGAAGATACGCTCAAGACCCTCCGCAGGCAGCCCCGGCCCCGAATCCAGGACCGTGACCAGCACGTCAGACTTTACTCGCGCCGTACTGATCAGCAACTCTCGCGCCCCCTCGGCAACCGTGCTCATCGCCTCTACGGCGTTGACGATCAGATTAAGGGCGACCTGTTGTAATTGGATCCTGTCCCCTTTTACGAACGGCAAGCCGTCGGCGAGCTCTGTCTGCACCGAAACGTCGTTCTTCACTGTTTCGGCGCGCGTGAGCTCGATTACCTCACGGATTGCGTCATTGATGTCCAACGGATGCACCCGCGGCGGCGCCTTTTTGACGAGATCACGGATGCGATCGATGATATCACCCGCTCGCTTGCCGGCTTTGACGATGCTCACAAGCGCTTGCCGCACCTCCTCGAAATTCGGCGGCCGCTCGCCCAGCCAGCGCAAAGCCGCCTGAGCGTTGCTCACCGTCGCGGTGATCGGTTGGTTCACTTCATGAGCAATCGAGGCGGTCAGCTCGCCCAAAGTTGTGGCGCGCGCGACGCGCGCGAGCTCGGCCTGCGCGCGACGCAGCGCCTCTTCGGCGCGCGACTGCACCAAGCCGATGCGCGCCTCCTCCAGTTCGCGTGCTGCCTGGACGCGCTCGGTAATGTCGCGCGTGATCTTGGCGAATCCGATCAACTGGCCGCTGTCATCCTTAAGTGCGTCGATCACCACATTGGCCAAGAAGCGGCTGCCGTCCTTGCGCACGCGCCAGGCTTCGGCCTCGTACCGGCCATCGCGGGCGGTGATTTCGAGCGATTGCTGCGGCACATTCGCTTCACGGTCCTCCTCGGTATAGAAGCAGGAGAAGTGCTGGCCAATGATCTCCTCGGGGCGGTAACCCTTGATGCGCTGTGAGCCCCGGTTCCAATTGGTAACGATACCATTTGTATTGAGCATGTAGATCGCGTAGTCGGTGATGCCGTCGACCAACACGCCATAGCGCAGTTCGCTCTCGCGCAGAGCCAGTTCGGCTGCTTTGCGCGCGGTGATATCGACGATCGCTGACAGCACCATTGTTCCCTCGTCGGTCTCGATCGGGTTCAAGCCGATTTCGACAGGAAACTCGCTGCCATCCTTCTTGAGACCGTAGAGATCGCGCCCGGCCCCCATCGGCCGCGAGCGCGGATGGGCAGAAAATGTCTTCCGCAAATCCGGGTGATGACTGCGGAACCGCTCGGGTACGAGCATCTCTACCGGCTGCCCCATCAGCTCGGCCCGCGAGTAACCAAAAACCCGCTCGGCCTGAGTATTGACCATGACAATCTTGCCGGCCCTGTCGATCATCACCATAGCGTTTGGCGCCGCCTCGACGACTAATCGGAAGCGACGCTCGTCGGCGGATTCACCTTTGGAGCTCCTCAACGGCATCGCCCTCGACGTGGGTGAGAGATTGACCCCAATACTATAACTGTTTGCGTGGATTGTCTCTGCTGCTTCCGGCTCAACCAATCATTTCTGAGTTCATCGCTCTGTTCAAGGAAATCCCGCCGAGACGGGGGCCGAAGAGCTTCGACCTCGACCTGCTCATGGAGCAGGGGTGATTTTACGCGGTTGGTCGCGCGATCCAGGTTTCGGCCGCGTTACGGCCGCTCTCGCGCAGGCGTTTGAGAAAACCCCAGCCGAGATTCGCTGCATTCTGGTCTGCAAGCCCTTCGAACTCGTCCTGGGCGGAGATCCGGTCTATTCGCAGGCGGCGCAGCTTCGGCGTCGCACCCACGCTTATCCCGATCTTGACGGCCTCGATCTCGGCGTTGAGGGTTGAGTTGAAATTGATCTGGTCGATCCTCTTCAAGATTTCGCGCGACGTCTTGGGCAGCCGGTCTGACTTGGCCGGCGTCACCTGCACGACAAGAATATTGGCGGCATCCGAAGCTTGCACCAGCGGAATAAGTGGCGGATTCGCGACATAGCCGCCATCCCAATAGGATTCGCCATCGATCTCAATTGCGTGGTGGATTAGCGGCAGACAGGCGGAGGCAAGTACCGTCTCGACGCTTAATTCCGACTCCCGAAATATCCGCAACTGGCCGTTGCGCACCCGCGTCGCGGCGATCAGCAACTTCACCGGCGATTGCGCTCGCAACCGTTCGAAATCGATCTCCGCCGCGAGCGCCTGGCGCAGCGGGTTGAGATCGAACGGATTGGATTGGTAGGGCGACAGCGTGCGCGCAAAATGGCTCAAGCTGGCACCCATCGTCGCTGAGGCCAGGGCTGTTATCGGCAGGTACGACGCCGAATGGCTCATCCGCTTCCAGAATCGGGCGAGTTTCGCCTTGGCCTCCGCGCGGTTCTCGATCATGCCCGAGGCCACAAGCACGGCATTTACTGCGCCGGCGCTCGCGCCGCTGATCGCATCGAATCTGATGTCGCGCTCCTCAAGCAGCCGATCGAGAACGCCCCAGGTGAACGCTCCGAACGAGCCGCCGCCTTGAAGGGCGAGCGAGAGAGGCCGCTCGGAAGCGGTGCCGCGGAGCGCCCGCACCAAGGCGCGCGACAGACCGAACGCACGCCGCAAGCGCCCGCACCGGACCACCGCGGTGGCGTTCTCCGCTCTCGATAGGATCCACGAATGCTGCATCGCATTTCTTAGGCGACGTAATGGTATGCCGCGTCGCAATGTAGCGCTATTGGGCATCAAGCATTCTCCATGGAAAGCTGCCGCTCTTTCTTCCTTGGATGCCTCAAAGTGGCGTACTTCCCACCGAGCGACCGAATCAGTCGCTACACGCGGCAGACGGCGCTCCCGGGATGTGCCATGGCGTACATCCGGGGAGCGGCGCAGGTGCGGTGTGCTGCTACGTGGGGCTGCGCGCTCTGAATGCATCGCCGTCATTGATTCTCAGCACGCGAAGATCGTCATCGTGCTGGAGGACGAGGCCAACCTCGCGATCCTCCTGGCGACCCAGTTCAAATGAAAGAGACTCTTCATGCGCGTCGCCAGCCACTCTGCGAGATCTTCTTGATGCCGACCATGATCCGCAAGTTGTTCGAGCCGCTCGCGCTGTGTCGCCTCGCGGCGCGCTAAGATCTGGCCAAGTTCCGTCGCGATCGTCGGTCTTGCTTTGAAAATGGGGGCGAGATTGTCTTTTGATATTTCATAAAGAACCGCGTTCGTAAGAGCGACGAGCTTTGCCGATGCGACAGCACCCGTTAGCACACTGGCCTCGCCAAACCAGTCGCCTGGACTAAGCCGACGCAGCTCAACTTCCCGCTCTCCCTCTTTGCGAGATGCCACGAGAACGCCAGAGCGGACGATAAACAGCGCATGCAGTGCCGAACCGGCTTCGACAATTGTTTCGCCCGCCCGACAGGACTGTCGCTGCATTTTTGCGGCTAGCGAAGCGCGCTCTTCCTCGGTTAGAGGCGCAAAGATGGCCAGATGGCCCAGCAATCTTTGCGGCGCCTTTTGTGAATCGCGCTCGAGGAATTTCAGGGTTGGCGCGAACTGCGTGCCCGGCGGTGGTGCCAAACGAATGCCCGCGGCGAGACAATGACGCTGAACGAGATCGAACAATTCGTTCTGGGCATTGGAACTCGCAGAGATGTCGGACACGAAAAAGTAGAGTTCGCAATCCATCGACACGGCGTTGAGCGATTTGATGGTGACCGTTGGGCGCGGCGTATGGAGAATCCGATTGCTGCTGAGAAGAGCGGATTCAAGAATCGTGCATATGGTCGAAGGGAGCGCCGTCGGCTCGATCCCCAGGCGTATGCTCATTCCGTGGGCTTTGTTTGGTTGGCCGAGGTTGACGAGCTTGGACTTGGCGATCGCACTGTTCGGCACAATTGCAAGATCGTTGCTGCCTGTGACGATTTGCGTCTCTCGCCAATTCATCTCGACGACCTTTCCTTGCGTCTCGCCGTCGAAGATCACCCAATCTCCGGGACGGTAAGGCTTCGCCAGGTTGAGCACGATGCCGGAAAACACATCCCCCAGTGTGCTTTGAAGAGCAAGGCCGAGGATGATTGCAATCACGCCCGATGTGGCAACCAAGCCGCTCACCGGTATGTCGAAAACATTTGCGACGATGGCGAAGAAGGCACCGAGGTAAATGAGACCCGCCAAGAGATCCTGCTGCAGGCGGGTCTCTCTGGGTTGGGTTTCGAGAATCATGAATGCACGGATAAAGCCGACCAATAGCCGACATGCCGCAACCCACCAGACCACTTTATAGACGCTGACCACCAGATACGTCGTCGTCCCGACTATGCTTGGCGTGGGCAGGTAAGGAACGACGCCGGCAAGGACGAGCACGATCGTGAAGCCAATAAAGAACGCCAGGTGGCTGATGAATCGGCCGACCGGGCGAGATTTGAATGCAAACCGCGTAACGGCAAAGCCGATAAGGATTACTACCCCGGCGAGGAGGAGCCGATCGTCAAGCACTGACGCGAAATCGATGAGGCTATCTATCATGGTGCCGGAGCCGCGCCCAAGGTTTCCGTCAATGAGCTTCTGTCGCCTGCGCTCGCGACGAAAGGGTGCCCCTGATGAGCGACAAGATCGCCCACTCGTGCGGAGGCGCGTCTACCACGACGGTGCAGGTCATGCCCGCGCTAATGCGTACATCCTCGGGAACCTTGTCGATGTGGATACGGGTCGGAATACGCTGCGCCAACCTGACCCACTCGAAGGTCGGCGTAACATTCGCGAGTAGTTCTGGACCGCTCGGGTTGTCTCGATCCGTGATGCCATGGCTGATGCTCTCAACGTGCCCACGCAGGGCTGGCTCGCCGCTCATCAAATAAATCTCTACTTGATCTCCCGGTTTGATGACCGGAGTTTTCGTTTCCTCGAAATAACCTTCGACGCGATAGGAGTCGCTATCGATCAGCGCCAGCAATTTGGCTCCAACAGCCGCGTACTGCCCAACGACAAGCGTGAGATTGGTAACGAATCCATTTACCGGTGCTCGCACAATCGTCCGATCGAGGTTGAGAGCAGCTGTCGACCGATCTGCCATCGCCTGCTCATATGCGGCGGCGGCCGCGTCCGCTATGTGCCGCGCATCCTCTTTGCCCTCCACCGAAATCGCAATGTCCGTCAACTTGGCGCGGCGGTTGGCTTCGCTCTGCCGCATGAGCATCTCCGCCTTTCGCGCGGCCGCGATCGCGTCGGCCGTCTCCAGCGACAGCTTGTAACGTTCCTGATCGATGACGAAGAGAATGTCACCCTTGTGGACGAACTGGTTGTCCTTAACTCGGATGTCGTTTACGTATCCTGCCACGTCTGGCGCGATCGTGACGACGTCGGCGCTTACCCTGGCGTCGCGGGTCCAAGGCGAAAACATATAGTAGTTCCAGAGCTCATATCCCCCTGCGCAGCCGGCACCGAGGATCAAGAGTGTGAGAATCAAGCGTGTCAACCGCCGTAGTAACGCTTTCATCACGGTACCTCAAGGTCTTGTGGAGAGCACGAGCATAGAGAAAATGCAGAGAAAGATCCCGAAACGAGCGAGTGGCGGATGCCACAGGATACGGTAGAGACCACAGCCGGCGATCAACCGATCGACGCAGAAATAGAGCAGCATCGAACCGAGAAAATAGATCAGGAGCGAGGGCACCAGCGCACCGAAGAGCGTGATCTCACGCAGCATGAACCGGCGCCTCCTTTGCACTTGAATCCACGAAGAGCGGACCCGCATGTCCCAGTTGGTCACTGATCGCTGTAAAGGCGACCATCTTACGAGCCAGCGCTCGCGCGCTCGCCACGCCCGGGCTGCCGTCGCGTAACTCTGCCAAACATATGGCCGCCGCGGCTCGTGCGAGGCGCCGTGCGCGACCGAATGGCAAAGGGTCGCCGCCAGTGAGGGAGCAGACGACCTCGCCCATTACCTGAGTGTCCGCGGAGCCCGAGGACCCACCATCGCGAATCTGGATAAGCTCGCGGCCGGCGCCCAGCAATGCGATTCCGGCCTCGACCACATCCAAATCCTCTTTTCGATCCGGTCGGAGCCCACTGCGCAACCGACTCAGTGCGTCTGCAGTAGCTGTCTCGAACTCGACAAGTCGGATGTTCGGTCTCCCCGCGGCAATACGCTCGAAAATCTTGCGTACGGTGAGAGTGAAGCGCCGCCGCGCGGTCCGTGGCGTATCCGGATCGATGATCGCAAAGAGCACCGCGGAAGCTCCAATTGCCAGAGCGACCGCGAAAGTAGAATTGAGAAATCCCACCGGATCATAGCTCATGCGGTCTTGAAATGCAGAGACGTAGGCAAAATAGAGGCTAGCAATGAAACCGAGGCCCGCTGTTTTGGGGCGCGCCATAAGGTAACTGCAGCAAAACAACGTGGGTGCAACGATCAGCACAAACATTACGAATCCGCCGGCTTGGGGAAGCAGAACTTCGATTACGATGAAGAACGGAAGAGCGGCTAGACTGACGAGGACGGTTCCCCCAACTGCAGCTTTCAAAGAGTGCTCCATCGTCGCGAGCCGCGCCGTCGCCACAGCTACCAGAATCGCCGCCGTGGTACCGGTCGGCCAATCGGCAAGAATCCAAAAGGCGCCCACCAAAAGCAGCGCCGCCGCCGCGCGTAGGCCCGCCCATAAAGCGCCGACGGGATCGTTGGCGATCGAAAAATTGTCCGATGGTTGCCGCTTAGGGGCCGCAGCCGAAAAGTCGTCACAAGCGTCGGCGAAACCCACGAGCGCTGCTAGGAAGTCACGCAGATGTATGATCGCGGCTATTGTTTGTATGATCTCTGCATCTGAGCTCGCGGGCTTGCGATAGAATTCTCGAGCAAGGGGAAGCCTCGCGCACGCCGCGACGAAATGCTGTTTTAATGCGCCTACGGTAAGCCTACCGACCCCCCAAAGCCCCATCGCGGTCGAAGCACTCTTCAGCGCCTCCGCTCGAGTTGGTTCGATCAATTCCCCGCTGCCGACCAGCCAATGCGACGACTTGTCCAAGAGCTGTCCGATATTGGTAACACTGATCATGGCGATGTTGAGGCGCCGAAGCGCATCGCTTCGATTCCGAATGTCGCGATCCTCGAAAACTGCCGACGCGCGAAGATCGTTGATCGCGATTACATGCCCCAGAAGCTTGGTCCGCAGCGAGGTCGTATCCTTCCCGCCAAGGAGGCCCACCGCGTAATCGACGATGTCCTTCCGACCTGCTGCGATGGTGCGACGCAAAGAGTCAGCGAGAGGGATCGGAAGAAAAAGGTGGCTGATCGCCGCCGCTGTCATGATGCCGAGCGAAATCTCAGTCACCCGGGCCACGGCAACGTAAAAGGCACTCCCGGGATCGAGAGCGCCGGAAACTCCCACAATTGCAACGGTGTATCCCGAGAGGACGAATCCGTAAGATGCAAAATTACGCACGTACCTTGAACCAAAGGTGCAGAGACCTATCCAGATCGCGAGCGACCCGAGAAAAAGGACGCGCTCTTGAGCGAACAGGGAGACCAACACCAGGGCGCCCACCGCGCCAACCAGAGTCCCAATGATGCGATAGAAACTCTTTGCGAGAACGAGCCCGCTCTGCGGCTGCGCCACGATAAATACAGTAAGCAACGCCCATTTAGGTTGATCGAGATTAAATGTAAAGGCGACAAGCAGCGCCAGCAAGGCCGAGATCGTCGTCTTGGACGCGAAGACCCAGGGAACCCAGCGCTCGGGAACAATCGGCTTGAACACGCCCTTGGTCGGCCGAACTCCCACCGACGGGGCGACAAAAGCGAGTCGCGGCTCATTCCTTGGCGATCCCTGCCGTATGTAAACGTCAGTGTTCATCCGTAGTCGCCGCTACGGGCCACCAAGGTGGCGTTCTCCGCTCTCGATAGAATCCACGAATGCTGCATCACATTTCTTGAGCGGCTTAATGGCCTATGCCGCGTCGCAATGTAGCGGCGCCAACTTTGAGTCACCATCTGATTGATCTCATTCGGAGTGGTTGGATCTCTGAGAATCTCGATTGAGCTTGACCGACGGTCGCCTCGCCTGCCTGTGCTCCTTTGCGCTGCATGCCGAGCAAGGCCGGCACGAACAGAAGGGTCGTGGCCAACGTCCAGCCGAGCGAAATCATCAACAGCAGACCCATGCTCGCGGTTCCCGGATGCGCCGACAGCAGCAGGCTGCCAAACGCCGTGCCGGTCGCCAGCGCGCTGAACAGCACGGCGCGCGTCAGGCTCGATTTCAGCAGGTTCGTTTCGCCCGCGCGCCACGCCCGAACGAAGTAGATATTGAATGCGACACCCAAGCCGAACAGCAACGGCAAGGCGATAATGTTGGCGAAATTCAAGGGCTGGCCGATCAGCACACAGCTGCCGAGGGTCAGGAGCCCCGTGAGCAGGATCGGAATCATCGTCAGGATCACGTCGCGGGCGCGCCGAAGCACGAAGCCGAGCAGCGCCGCGATCGCCACGAACGACAGCAACCCCGCCTCGACAAACGAGCCGACGATCAACCTCGCGGCCTCCTGGATCGAGATCGGGGCGCCGCTGGCGTGCGGCGCGAGCGTGCGCACAGCCGTGACAAAGCGTTCCAGATTTTGATTGTCGTTAGGATCGCCGCGGGGAGACACCAGAATCCTCGCTCGCCCGTCCTTGGTCACCCAGTCCTGTGCGATGTCGGGCGGCAGAGTCTGAAGTGTCACCGCCTGGGCTTGAAGCAAGTTGCGTAACTGATCGAGCAGGGTACGCAGCGGTTCGATCAAAGTGTCCGAAGCCCGAACGCGCAGCCCCGGCATTCCCACCGCGAGTTTGTTGAGGATACCCGCGAGCCGCCGTGCGTCGCCGGACGCCGCTGATGTCCCGGACCCGGCCACTTGCGCGAGGGCACTCGCCGTCGTTCGAAGGCTTTCGACGGTTTCACCATCGGTCGGCGCTGGCCGCACGGTTGGCGGGCTTAATGTGAGTGCCAGCATGTTGGCAGCATCTTCGATCAGCGGCAATTTCTCCGATTGCTGATCGGGGATGAAGCTGCTCAGGGTCACGGTGCGCTGGACCTCGGGCAGCTCTTCCAGACGCTGCGCAAGCGCATCGGCGTCGGCGAGCGAGGGTGCCAGCGCATCCACCGTATTCGGCGTCCGGTCGGGATCCGACATCAGATCAAGCAACGTCGAAACCGACTCCATCTTCGGGCTGCGCAAGTGGAGCGGGTTGAAGTCGAACCGCAGAAGAGGGAGCAACGCTATGCAGAGCACACCCGATAGACCACCGACGACAAGGACCGCCCTCCTGTTCACCTGCAGCTGACGATTGAGACCGGAGAGGCCGGCGAAACCGACTTGTCTTGCATCAGGACTCGGGTGCACGAGGACGAGGAGCGCCGGCAGCAGAGTGACGCTCAGCACGAAAGCGATCACCATTCCGACGCCGGAGACCAAACCAAGCTCGGAGGCACCGAGATAGTGCGTTGGCAGGAAAGCGAAGAACCCGAGGCCGATGGCCGCCGCGGCGAGACCGAGCGAGCCGCCGACTCCATTGCCGGCCGCGATCAACGCGGCCTTCAGGTCCGGGCGTTGGGCGTGCTCCGAGCGGTAGCGGACTGCGAATTGGATCGCGAAATCGACACCGAGCCCGACAAACAGCGGTACGAAAGCGATCGAGATCAGGTTGAAGCGCCCGACCAGAAGCAAGCCCGCACCCGCCGTCAATGCGAGGCCGAGCAGCGCGGTTGCCATGATGGCGAGGGTGATGCGGACGGACCGTACCGCAAGCCAAAGCATCAGGAGCATCGCCGACAACATCGCGATGGTGATGAGATCGGAGTTCTCAGCCACCGTCGCGAACTCCTGGTCAGCTAAGATTGACGGCCCTGTGAGGCGCACTGTGACGCCGTGAGCCGGGTCGAGCACCAATTGTTGAGCAGCCGCTCGGATGGCGTCGACCGCCACTGCCGTCGGGAACAGTTGCGAGCTCTTGAGGTTCGGCTGGAGCAGGACAACGTGCCGGGTCTCTCGAGTGCCCGCCGGTTTCCCGGAAATCGTCGTGCTCCACGAAAAGAAGGCGGGATTGCCGGCCTCGACACGTTCGAGGGCATCGTCGAGTCCGCGCATGGCAGGATCGATCTTTTCGAGATCGGCTTCGCCCCGCCGCACGCCCTCCAGCACAGTTGCGAGACTGTCCATGATACCGCGCAAACTCGGATCCGCGGCCAGCGGGCCGAGAAACGGCTGCGCGTCGATCAGTTGACTGGTGGTTTCCTGTAGGTCGGCGACGGACTGGAACAGAAGCCCATTGCGCTCGAAAAAGGCGCCACCGTCCGCTTGCTTCACCGACTTGAAGAGATCGCTACGGCTCGAGAGCCGCGCAGCGAGCTCGTTGGCTGCTCGCATCGCCAGTTCGGGTGTCACACCATCCACCACCGCCACGATCACGTCGCTGCGCTGGGAAAACGCCGCATCGAACGCCGCCATGTCGCGCCGCCACGGGAGGTCGGGCGAGATCAGCTCCGCGGTATCGGTGGTGATCGCAAAATGCGTGGCGACATAGTCCACGGCCACACCGCAGAGCACTGCTGTCAGCAGGACGGTGAGCCACGCTCGCCTACAGCTTACCGCAATGAGCCACCCGACCAGAGGCGAGCTCGCACGCAATCGCAGCGCTTTCGGGCTCGAGCTTGTGGAATCGGTATGCGACACGCTGGCTTTCGCCGTCGGGATTATGTGGATAGTGTCGTGCATGCGAGTCCGTTTCAGTGCCAAATTTCCATGAGCGAATTGCTCATTCCAACGGCACTGACATAACAAGGGCGAGCACCAAGCCAGAGATGCGACATGATCGTCTCCCAAGGTCGTGCTTACAGGCCTCGTCGGCACTCTCCAATATGCCGATCAAGCTAGCGCCACTCAGGAGTTGACACCATTACGCCCGGGTATGATTTTCGCTTACATGTGTATAGGGCTTCCGTGCACGATCGCCGGCGCGGCAGTGCCGTGCTCCAAGGCGCAGCGCGTTGCCGGGGGGGAGGCAGAAGGTCCTTTTGACGCTCGTCCAGTGGTCGCCTCCATGCGCTTCTTCTGCCGTTCACGGCGCAGGAATCGAATCATGAACCGCGCAAAAACGGAATCCCAAAACGCAAGAAAGCGAGGGCCAACACCTCGCTTTCCTGCAAATTCGATTAGTCTTTCCGATCCACTTACTCCCGACCCTCAGCGCGATCTGCGTTCTTAACGGGCGGTATAAAAGCGTCCCACTACCGCTGGAAAATAGCGGCGAGCAACCCCGTTGGAGCGGCGGGTGTTGGGCTCGCGATCTCTACATAGTGATCGCCGCCAACCTTGTATTCATAAATGACCTTTGTGTCGGGGGGGAGCGGACGCGACGGCACGGCTCCGCTCGTGCAACGGGTCATTTCAGGCCAATACCGCTTGGAGTCGTTCCAGCAGCCGCTCCTGAAGTCGTATAGGATTGGAGCGGCGGGTTTGCCCCAACCCGGCGATGTGTATTCGTCGGCAAGCGCTGGTGCGGCCGTCTGCGCGAGAAATCCAGCCACGATCAGACTGGCGTAGAGGAAACGCCGAGAGCTTCTGTCAACTCGCATGATGTGTCTCCATTGAGAGGTGTTGATAGATCCGCGATGCGCGGCGACGCGGTTTGGTCGTGCCGTCGTCGAGCACCTGGGTCCCGCGAGTAAGCTACGGAGGGGCCTCGGGTCCTTCTATTGCGCGCAGGGAGGAACGCTATGTCAGTGCGGACGATATCGACGGCACCTTGGTTTAGGGCAGCGGGATAGCCGCGACGCAAGACGGCGACGCATACTCCCCGCGCAAAGCGCAAATCGGCCAAGCACCCTCACACTGCGCGAGCGCCGAGGGCGAGCTCGCCAGGGTCCGGCCGAAGCTGTGAGAGGTTTCGCGGCTACAGGCCAAAGGCTGCTTTCTCTGGCTCGGCCTTGCGCCAAGATGGAAAAGCAGCTGTCGAACTAGCAATGGAGTTGGGCATTCAAAGTGTACTCGCCCAACCGTATGCCGCGGCCATAAGCAATCTCGAGTTCACCGAGAGGGGGTCGCGGGGGTGCCCAAGATCGTCGCGCTGAGATTGAAGATGATGCCGCTCATGTTGGAATGGTCCTCAGGCGCATCGCCTGATTTCTGGACCCGGTCGACGTCGGCGTTGACTGACCTGACCGCAGCGCGATTGCGGGTGGCTGATGAATCGGAAGCAGATCGAACGCATTGGCGCCGGGAGCGGCTCAAGGCGCCGCAGAAACAGCGCAAGCTCAGACGCCTGTGGCTTTCCGACGGATCGCGCATTCACATCGAGCATGCCGTTACACTAACTCTTGCAACCAAATTCGTTCTGGGGCCGGTTAATGCGCGATCGCGCAAGTAGCGCTGGTTCCGAATCTGAAATCTCGGCTCGCATTTAGCGCGAGATCGCCCGCTTACAGCAAGAATGGACAAGCGGTGCTGCGCTGCCTCACCTATTTTCTTTCGATGACCACAGGGCGACCACGAAAATTCTCAGCCGGGAATACCGGGCTTGTCGCAACGTGAAGCGACGGGCGCGTGACTTCCGAGAACGCTAACTGCGAGGCTAACGATGATGAACACTCCTCTCCGCGGCCGGCTACGCGCATGCCGGAGCTTCTTCCTCACTCCGGGCTCGCTCCCTGACGGCTTCTCTGCCGCCGCCGGCGGCGATGCCATCATCGTCGATCTAGAATCCACCGTCACGCCCCGCGACAAGGGCCAAGCCCGTAAGGCCGCGCTGGCGTACTTGCGTAACCCGCCCGAGGCGAATTTCGTGCGCATTCTGCGCATTAACAGCCCGCGCTCGGTGGAAGGCCTTCGCGACCTGCTCGCGCTCCACGAATCCGGCGAGCGCCCCGACGCAATCATCATCCCCAAGTGTCAGTCCGCCGACGAGATCCGGCTCGTGGCCGAGAATTTGGAAGGCTCCCAGTCCACGATCGGCGTCGTCCCGATGGTCGAGCTCGCACGGGCAGTCTTCGTCGCCAATCTCATGGCGGAGGCCCACGAACGAGTCTGCGGGCTCTTCCTGGGCGGCGGTGACCTCGCGGCCGATCTCGGTGCCGAAGGCTCCTGGGAGAACCTACTCTTCGCACGATCTCGGATCGTGGCGGCCGCGGCCATGACCGGCATCGCGGCGATCGATGTACCCTACTTCAAGCCCGATGACGCAGGCCTAAAGCAGGAAGCGACGGCGAGCCGCAAGCTCGGTATGACAGGCAAGGCCGCCCGCCACGCCGAACAGCTCGCTGCGATCAACACCATCTTCACGCCCTCGACCGACTCTATCACGCACGCTCGTGCTGTCATGGCGGCCTGTACCGCGGCCGGCGACAGCACGCCCGTCCTTTCCGGTCAGATCATCGAGCCGGCAATGCTCCGAGAGGCCGAGCGGGTGCTCGCCATCGCAGACAGGCTACGCAACCGAGCACGGGCATACCTTGCGAAGAGTTCCGCCTTCGACATGACCAAGGAGGTCTCGCCGTCATGATCTCGACCATTTTGAGCACGATGGTCCCTATCGTCGTCACCCTGATGCTGGGTTTCGTGGCGGCCTGGCACCACGACTTCACCTCCAAGGAAGCGACCATCCTCAACCGCATGGTGCTCACCTATGCCGTGCCGCTTGCGGTGTTCGTCGGCACGGTTGGCACGTCACGCGCCAACCTTATGTATAGCATCCCCCTCGTCCTCACTATCCTAGTGGGCATCGTCGGCATGTATGCGCTCGTATACCTGCTCTGCCGCTTTGTGCTTCGTTTCACGATGACCACCAGCGCATTGGCGGCGTGTACCGCGTCTGGGCCCGCCGTGCCGTTTTATGGACCGGCCATCCTTGGCGGTGTGTTTGGCGCCGCCAGCGCCGTTCCCATCGGCGTGGCCAGCATCGTCATCAACATCACGATCGTGCCGCTCACGATCTTCCTTCTCACGATGGGCCAAGCGAGCAAACGCGCGACGGCGGGCGTCGGCGTCGCCCCGGCCATGGCGGCCCCGCAAAGCGCCGGCGCCGTCCTCATGGAACATCTCGCGATGGGCAACGCGCCCAAACTCGCGCCGGCGGGCGCCAGCGTCGCCGCGGCCGTGGCAGCCCCGGAAAGTGCGAGCGCCGTCCTCATGGAACATCTCAAGGAAACGGTCAGGAAGCCGCTCGTCTGGGCGCCCCTTCTGGCCTTCGCGATGGTGCTGCTCAACATCCAAGTGCCAACCCTCGTCAGCCAGTCCCTCCTGCTGCTGGGACACGCGTCGGCTGGTGTCGCTCTATTCGCCGCCGGCATCGTGCTTGCCGCGTACAAGGTCAAGCTGGACCCGTACACCGGGCTCTTCGTGCTGCTCAAGAACGTCGTGCTGCCGGCGTTGGTATTCGGTGGGCTGCTCTGGCTCGGCTTCAGCGGCTCCGTCATCTCCGAGGCGGTGGTTACGGTGGCCATTCCCGCCATGCCAATCGTGGTCATGCTTGCGCTGGAATACGGCGTGGCTGAAGAGTATGCCCCATCTATCCTGCTGATCAGCACGCTCGCGTCCCCCTTCACGGTCGGCGCATTCATCGCGTTGACACACGCCACGCCATGAATGCCACAGGTGACTTCTACACCGTCCAGCCGAAGGGCGCGCCTCCCGAGATGGAGGCAATCCGGGGGCTGCTGGCTGCCAACGATCTGGAGCTGGACAGTCAGGTCGAGGTGTTCGTCCTGCGCCGCCAGCAAGGACGCATCGTCGCCTGTGCCGGTCTCGACCACTATACGATCAAGTGTGTTGCCGTCGCCGACGATTTTCGCGGCGAGGCGCTCAGCCTGCGGCTGGGCAGTGAAGTCATCAACCTCGCAGCTGCAAGAGGACAGTTCCACCTTTTTCTGTACTCCGCACCCCACAATCTGCCGTTCTTCCGCGGCTGGGGGTTCTATCCGGTGGTGGAAGTTCCGGAGCGGGTGGTTCTGATGGAGAACAGTCCCGTTGCGATCGAAAGATACTGCGGCAGTCTGCGTGAGAGACGCCGGCCGGGGACCAACATCGGCGGGATTGTGCTCAACGCCAATCCATTCACCCTCGGTCATCGTCATCTCGTCGAGCAGGCCGCTCGCGTGTGCGATTGGCTCCACGTGTTCGTCGTGAAGGAAGACGCGTCAATGTTTTCCTATGTCGATCGTTTCTCGCTCGTGGCGGCGGGCGTAAAGCACATCCACAACCTGACCCTGCATCCCGGTTCGGCCTACATCATCTCGCGCGCCACCTTCCCCGGCTATTTTCTGAAGGAGAAGGCCGTCATCGATCATAGTTGGGCCGCGATCGACCTGCTCCTGTTTCGCGAATACATCGCCCCAGCGCTCGGCATCACGCATCGTTATGTCGGGACCGAGCCGTTCGATCCCGTCACGAAAAACTACAACGCGGAGATGCAGCATTGGCTGCGGCACGCAGCGTCCCCGGCACCGCCAATCACCGTCGTCGAA
Source organism: Allostellaceae bacterium (assembly GCA_035517495.1). Taxonomy (GTDB): domain Bacteria; phylum Pseudomonadota; class Alphaproteobacteria; order ATCC43930; family CGMCC-115725; genus DASZHJ01. The sequence continues at coordinate 18,797 of DATIYT010000032.1, forward strand.
ATACCCCGGGCGTTCATCGGCGGCGTCCCTATTTCTGCGACCGAGGTGAGACGGCTTCTGGCGCAGCGCGATTTCGAAAGGATCGCAGCGCTCGTCCCCGCGACGACACTGCAGCTACTCGAGACAAAATTTCCGGCAGCAGTAACCACCGTTCAATGAAAGGGTAATTCGAATGAAAGTCACCAAGGAAGCAGTCGCCGGCACTTTGGAATCCAGCGATCTGCTGGTCAAGGTTGCCCCTAGCGACAAAGGGACTCGCGACATCGTGATCAGGAGCGAGGTGATCAAGCAGTTCGGCAAGCAGATCAGGCACGTGGTCACCGACACGCTGGACAAGTTGTCGGTCAGCGGCGGGTCAATCGTGATCGAAGACAAGGGGGCGCTGGATTGCGTGATTCGCGCACGGGTGCAGGCGGCAGTGCTGCGCGGCTGCGGCTCTCAGGACCTCGATTGGGGGAGCCTGTCATGAAATTGCGTCGCAGCATGCTTTTCGTCCCCGGCGACAATGCGGGGATGTTGAGCACCTCATTCGTGTACAAACCAGACGCGGTGATGTTCGATCTCGAAGACGCGGTTGCGACGCGCGAGAAGGATTCCGCGCGCCTCATGGTGTACCAGGCGCTGCAACACCCGGCCTATCGCGATATTGAGACGGTTGTGCGCATCAACGGCGTCAATACGGAATTCTGGCAGAAGGATTTGGAGGCAGCCATCAGAGGCGGGGTGGACGTGGTGCGCCTGCCCAAGACCGAGAATGCCCAGGAGATTCACGAGCTCGAGGAGCACGTGGCGAAGATCGAAAAGGCGTGCGGGCGGCCCGTCGGCGATACGAAGCTCATGGCCGCGATCGAATCTGCGTCGGGCGTGGTCAATGCGGTATCTATCGCCAGCGCTTCCCCCCGGATGACTGCGATCGCCATCGCGGGCTTCGACTATCTGGTCGATATGCACACGAGGCGCAGCGACGGCTGGGAGCCCGAGCTTTTCTATGCGCGTGCCGCCGTGCTGCATGCCGCGCGAGCGGCGCACATCGATGCCTTCGACGTCGTCTACGGCAACGTGAGCGACGACGAAGGCTTTCTGCGTGAGGTCCGGATCGCGAAGAACCTCGGGTTCAACGGCAAGTCCCTGATCCACCCGAAGCAGATCGACCTCCTGCACAGGGCATATCTGCCGACCGCCGAGGAAGTAAATCATGCGAAGCGCGTGATCGCGGCCGCGGAGGAAGCGCACAGCAAGGGACTCGGCGTCGTGTCGCTCGACGGCAAGATGGTCGACCCGCCCGTGATCGAGGAGGCCGAAATGACACTGCAGCTTGCTGCGGCAGCTTGAACGTAACCACCGAAATCAGAAGGACGATTGATATGAGCAGCGCCGTCGAACGACTGCGAACCCAGGATCCCACGCTCGGCCAACTGCAGCTGTTTGCTGGAGCGAACGCCGAGACGCCTTATCTCGCAAACCTTGACACCAAACTGCATCGGAAGCTCTGTGGTTCGCTCGAAGAAGCCATTCAGCGCTCGGGGCTCAAGGATGGGATGACCATCTCGTTTCATCACGCCTTCCGGGAAGGCGACAAGGTGGTCAACAGGGTCGTCGATACTCTGGCGAGGCTTGGTTTCAAGAACCTGACACTCGCCTCGAGCTCGCTGCTCAACTGCCACAACCCGCTGGTCGAGCACATCAAGAGCGGCGTCGTCACACAGATTTATACCTCCGGAATGCGCGGCAAGCTGGCCGAGGCCGTATCGAACGGTTTGATGAAACGACCCGTGCAGATTCACTCGCACGGGGGCCGGGTCCATCTCCTCCAAACCGGAGAGCTGAAGATCGATGTGGCCTTTCTCGGCGTCGCCTGCTGCGACGAGTTCGGCAACGCCAATGGGTCGCATGGCAAATTGAATTGCGGCTCCCTCGGCTATGCGAAGGTGGATGCGCAATACGCCCGTCAAGTGGTGCTGCTGACCGAAGAGCTTACGGAATTTCCAACTCTTCCGGTCAGCATTTCGCAGGATCGCGTCGATTGGATCGTCAAGCTCGATCAGGTAGGCGATCCCTCGCTGATCAGCGTCGGTGCGGCGCGTGTCACCAACAATCCACGCGAACTCCTGATCGCGCGCCGCGCGGCTGATGTTATCGAGCACTCCGGCTATTTCAACGACGGATTTTCCATGCAGACCGGCTCGGGCGCGTCGTCGACGGCGGCCACCCGATTCCTCGAAGAGCGCATGACTCGCAAGGGCATCAAAGCCAGCTTTGCGCTGGGTGGTATCACCGGGGGCATCGTCGATTTGCACAAGAAAGGGTTGATCAAGGCGGTCGTCGATGTGCAGTCGTTCGACGGGGACGCCGCGGAATCCCTGCGTACCTCGATTGGACATCTGGAGATCTCGGCAAACGAATATGCGAACCCCACATCTAAAGGCGCCTACGTCGATCGCGTGAATGTGGTGATCGAAAGTGCGCTCGAGATCGATCTCGACTTCAATGTCAACGTGATCACCGGTTCCGACGGCGTCATGCGCGGCGCATCGGGGGGACATAGCGACGTGGCGGCGGCGGCCGATTTGACCATCATCGTCGCGCCATTGGTGCGCAGTCGTATTCCGACAGTCGTGCGTCGGGTGACGACACTGCTTACGCCCGGGGAATCGGTCGATGTCCTGGTAACCGACCACGGTATCGCAGTGAACCCGACGCGTCCGGAAATCGAGCAGCGGTTGCGCGATGCCCGCCTGCCAGTCATGACCATCGAGGAGTTGCGCCAGCGCGCGGTGGAGCTGACCGGCGAGCCGGAGCCGCTCGAGTTCGCTGAGCGCATCATTGGCATTATCCGTTATCGCGACGGCAGCGTGATCGATGTCGTACGGCAGGTAAAAAATTGATTATGCCCGCGCCAGTCCAGATGGCCACCGGAGCGACCGTCAGCCTCGAGGCGATGCTGGTAGCCAGAGAGCAGCGGGCCGTGCGCCAAGCTGCTGCTCTGTTGCGCTTCGACAAACCGCTGGTGTCCATGACCGTGGTGATGCCGGGCCCAGTCAAGGATGGCCGGCTGCCACGACGGGTGCTGGCCGAAGCGCTTCAGGAATTAGATGCGGTGTTCAAGGCGCGGATCTGGCGCGTGCTGTGGCGCGCGGTCGTGTTGCGGGAGACCGGCCCCGAGGCGCTCTATGTCATGGATACGGACGCCCGGAGCCTCAAAGCGGTCACTGTTGAGCTGGAGGACCGCCACCCCATGGGTCGTCTCTGGGATCTCGATGTCATCGCACCAGGGTCGGTCCGGCTGTCGCGCCAGGACCTGGGCTTTCCCGCGCGCCGCTGCCTGCTGTGCGAGCGGCCCGCCCATGCCTGCGGCCGCTCGCGCCGGCACCCGATGGAAGAGTTATTGAGGGCGATAAGAGAGATCGTTTATGAACGTAATTGGCGTTCAGCCGCCTAGTGTGCTGCCCTCCTTTCGGCGCGACGCGCACCGGGCGACGACCGCTGGCGCGATCGCCGAGCATGCCGATCGGGCACTGCTCACGGAAGTAATGCTCACGCCGAAACCTGGGTTGGTGGACCGGCGCAATTGCGGCGCCCACCGTGACATGGGTTTGCACACGTTCCTCGCGAGCGCACGCGCCATCGCCCCTTGGTGGCCGAGGTTCGTGGAAATCGGCTATGCCTCGGCGCATGTCCCCGCGCGCGGTTCGCTCCAATCGGCTCGTTCCGCCGGCGTGCGCTGCGAACAAGCCATGCTGCGTGCGACGGGGGGAGCGAATACGCATAAGGGGGCGATCTTTTCGCTTGGCCTGCTGTGTGTCGCTGCTGGTCGTCTCTTGGCGAACGGGATCCTGTTGGACCAGGAGCGAATGTGCAGCGAAGTGGCCAGCATCTGCGTCGGGCTCGTGGATCGGGACCTCAACCGGCCAGGGGACGCGCAAACGGCGGGTGAACGAGCGTTCCGACGTTATGGACTCACCGGCGCCAGGGGTGAAGCGGCCTCGGGCTTTGCGACGGTTCGCACGACCGTACTGCCGCTTTACGAGCGCTTGCGGCTGGACGGCATCGCGGAGGACATGGCGCTTCTGCAGGCACTGCTGCATCTACTCGCGGTCAACGCCGACACCAATCTCGTGTCGCGCGGCGGTCTCGCTGGCCTGGACTTTGTCCGGGACTACGCCAGGAGGCTCCTGCGAGAGGGCGGTGCACTGGCACCCGACGGCCTCGAGAAGATGGCGGAGTTCGACGACGTTCTGATTGCACGCCATCTGAGCCCCGGCGGGGCCGCGGATTTGCTGGGGCTTACGTGGTTCCTAGCCCAGTTCCCCACGCAAGACGTCGATTTTTCCGTGGATCCCGCCTCAGAGCCGATCGGCAACATGCGTCGTCACGCCGATGGACTTGTTCTCTCAAATCTACAAAGCCCCACGCCGAAACACACGCCGAGTCAAGTCACGGTCTGTTCGTCCGCCGTTGCAGCGACGGTCAGGAGTGGTTCTTCTCCGCCTTGGCGAGTTGATGGCTGATGTCTCGTGTGAGGTCGGCCTCAAGGAAGGCGGCGGTTTCGGGAATAGCCATGTGGAAGTCGGCAAGGTGCTGGATCTGCACACAGAGTCTGGTGGCCTGACAGTCGAGGAGATGGCCACCACCGCTTCGGTCGGCAGTGAGAAAATGCAAGTGCCAGCCGACGATGTTCAAAGATTTGATATACTCGGGAGTCCAGAAGCCGACCAAAACGCCCTCGACATCGCGAAACTGGAACTCGGCCTGGCTTGAGGCAGCGTCGACAAGCGAAGCGGGGCGGTCCGACTTGCGGACCGCCCGGGTCTTGATGCGGTCGAAGATCCCGTCGATGCGCACTGCGAAGAATTCGTTGTCGGTGTTGCGCAGTGCATCGAGGCGCACAGCGAGATCCTCGAAGGACGAGATCTTCTTAATGTCGACAGCCTTCCCGGGCACGAAGCGCGTCACCACCGCAAACGGCACCGGGGCGCTGCTGGCCGCCAACTTCACTCCCTGCCGTGTCACCTTGAAGGTCGTGCCATCAACAACGACCATCTCGCCGCTGAAGTCGGCGAATGTCCCGAGGCCGAAGTCGCCATGCCGCATCAGTTCGCCGACGGTGATGGCGCCCTGGTTAACGCCCTCGACCAGCGCACCCGCGGTGGAAATCTGGAACAGCGTGGCATGCGCGACCTGCAGCGCGTCGGCGAGCGCGCTGACGACAATGTGGTCGATGGTCTCGCCCGTCCGATCGCGTCGCGCTGCCAGCGCGTCTGAGAGCGACTGCGAGATATTGCAGTTCAATGTAGGCATCTTGCTTTCTGCACTTCCACGTGAATCACACAATCACGTTGGCGTGGAGGTGCCGACCGAGGTCCATATTGTGACTGTAATCGACGGGGATATCGATCAGCACGGGGCCCCTGGTGTCCATCGCCTTACGCAAGATCGGTGCAAGCTCCTCAGGCCCGCGGACGGCGAACCCGGTGGCGCCGAAGGCCTCAGCGTATTTCACCGTATCGACTGGGCCGAAATCGATGCCAGAGGTTCGTCCGTACTTCAGTTTTTCCTGGAAGGCGACCATGTCGTAGGTACCGTCGCGCCAGATCATGTGAACGAAGTTGCAACCAAGACGGACTGCGGTCTCCAGTTCGACCGCCGAGTACAGGAAGCCCCCATCCCCCGAGACAGAGAGCACCTTCTCGCCCGGTCGGGCCAGGCAGGCGGCGATCGCCCAAGGCATGGCCACACCGAGCGTCTGCTGTCCGTTCGAGATCAACATTTGGCGGGGGCGGAAGCTCTCGAGGTAGCGCGCGTGCCAGATGTGGAACGAGCCCATGTCCAGGGCGAGAGTGACGTCGTCGCGGATGAACGGATGGAGTTCGGAGATCACACGAAGAGGGTGGATCGGCGTGCCAGACTTCTTGGCACCGCTCGCAAGAGCCGCGGCGCGCTCCGATAAGACGCGTTTGAGCAACGGATTCTCAACGAAGTGGCGCCGGGCCTGCAGCTTTGTCGCAATAATGTCGACGGTGTCTGCAATGTCCCCAACGATCTCCACCGTGGGACTGTATGCGCTGTCAATGTCGCAGGGAACGACGTCGACGTGAACGATCGTGCGGTCCTTCCCGGCGTTCCAGAGCTTTTCATCATACTCGATCGGGTCGTAGCCCACCGTGATGACGATATCGGCGGCATCGAGGAGTTGGTCCGCCGGCTGGTTGTGGAAGAGGCCCACCCGCCCGGCGAAGATCTGATGAGCTTGCTTCTCCGGGACCATCCCAGTCGCTTGATAGGTGCATACGCACGGCAAGGGAACCTTCTCGAGCAGCCTGCGAACGGCCGCAGCGTTCTTCGGCTCGCTCGCCATCATCCCCAGAAGCATTACGGGCGCTCGCGCGGCATTGATGAGTTGTGCCGCTTTCTCGATCGCATCCCGCGGTCCTGGACCAAGCGCGATGCGACTTACCGGTGTTAGCACCTGGTGCGGTGCCGGCTCGACCATCACGTCCATCGGCAGACTGACAAAAACCGCTCCCGGGCGACCGCTTTCGGCGGCCCGAAAGGCGTTAGCGACGACTTCGCCGATGGCGCCGGGCGCATCCACTTCGACGCTCAACTTGGTGATCGGCGCGAAGAGACTCACAGCGTCAAGACTCTGATGCGTCCTCTTCAACCGGTCCGCGCGCGGCACTTCGCCACCGAACCCGATGACAGGCGCGCCCTCAGCGGTAGCTGTCGCGAATCCCGTGACGAGGTTCGTGCAGCCGGGTCCCGAGGTTACGAGGCATACGCCGGCTCGCCCCGTCATGCGCCCAAGGCCTTGTGCGATGAAGGAGGCATTCTGCTCATGCCGGCAGACCACAGTCTTGATCGATGAGTCGTTCAGCGCGTCGTACACGCGGTCGATCTTGGCGCCTGGCACGCCGAAGACGTGGGTGACGCCCTGGCGCTCGAGGTTTGCGACAAGCACTTGTGCACCACAGTGGTCGGCCATAGAAGTTGCCCGTTTCTCCAAATTGTTGGGCTGTTTCATGCGGATGATAGCGGACTGCGGGGGCTGAAATATTGTTCGCGAGGACGGAGCGATACCACCTGGGAGGAAGCGCCCTAAACCTTGGTCCAAGATCGTCACGGCAAGAACGCAGCGCCCGCTATTCCAAGTCGTGCCGTCCCAGCACGGCTCTTTCGCTCCATTGCATGGACAATCGCCAACATGCGCGGCGCCCTGGGCCGTCCCGCGACGCGCCAGCACACGCGACTTGTTAGCGCTGTGCAGGCCTACTCGGATCGCCAGCACCTTGCTCATCCGCCGTAACTGGACGCCCGCGGAATGCCGCTGCGAACCGCTCGCGCATGATGGCGTCTAAAGTGTTGATGGCGTCGATAAGACGATCCGTGAACCCGACGACTGCGCTGTCGACGATGGCTTCGCTCCGTAATTGGGCGTGGATTTGGCGCAGGGGCGGAATTGGATCGGGCGGCGAGAGCGTCCTGCAAGCCGAAGCCAAACGATTCATGGCCGTCTCGATCGCCGTCGCCAGGGCATCGATCCGCGTCGAAGCGATGTCGGGAATATCGGCTCGCTCCGTGGCCGGAGTTGGCGGCAGGGCGAGCGCGTGCAGCGCGAGCTCGGCATGGGCAAGCCGGGCCACTGCCGCGATCACGGGCTCGACTGTTTCAATCGTCCAGGAGGCACGCGCGGGCTCGTTGGAAATCCGGGCCGCGGCCGCCTCGGCATCACTCCTTGCGCGACGGGCGACCACTTGCAGCGCCCGCAAGCGCGCCGCGTCCACGCTGCCGGGACGGGCAAGCGCGCGTAGCAATGCTGTCGCGTAGTCCCGGTGCGCCTCCATGAGCCGCGCAAACTTCTCCTGAGCGGTGGAGCCCTCCCAGGTCGGCCAAGCGAGATAGGCGGCGAGCGCCAGTGCTGCTCCTATGAAGGTGTCGATGAAGCGCGCCTCCGCCGTCAACAACCCGGGGCTGCCGAGCAGCTCAAGCAGCACCAAGATAAAGGCGGTGAGAAACACGCTGAAGAGGAGATAGCTCGCATCGAAGAGCGCATAGGCGGTCGCAATGCAAAGACCGGCTCCGACGATCTGACCGCCTGGACCCGGATGGGTAATGTCCGCCGCTGCCGCGAGCACGGCTCCAATCGCGGTGCCGACCGCTCGCTGTACGCCGCGGTAGAGCGTCGCCGCGTAGTCCGGCTTCAGGATGAGGAAGACCGTGAGCGCCACCCAACGGCCTTGGTAAAGGCCCGTCGCCTGGGTGATCGCCTCGGCGAGCGCCGCTATCGCGGCCAAGCGGAGCGCGTGGCGGCCCGCTTCACTGGTGCTGGTGACGTTGGCGCGTAATGTTAGGAGAACCTGTGCCACGCTGCCATAAGCGGTGGCCCAAAGTCTCCTGTCCTCGGGGCTCTCCGTAGGTTCTCGAGCTCGCGCTCTCTCGAGATTGGCCACCGTGCGTCCGACCGCGCGCAATTGTCCGAGCAGTCCCTCGCCCGCCCAGCGCCAGGCTGACTGGAGAACGATGGAGCGGCCGACGAGTCTTTGCCGGAGCTCACGTATCAATGGAAGACGCCCGGCGCGCGCAACGATCAGAGCATCAGCGATCAGACCGAGGGCGATCGCAGCGTCACTCATCAATGCTCGGAGTTCGCTCTCATCGTCGGCGGTCGCGAGCGCGGCAAGTGAAGCGCGTATGCGTTCAGCTTCCTCGAGTAAATCGATGAAGATTAACCGCACGGGAGTCGGCAGCAGTGGGTTCGCGTCCGTGAGTGCGACGCCCGCCGGGAAGGCGGCGGGTGGCGCTTCGAACTTGCCGGCCGCGAGAGACGAAGCATAAGCGGCGAGTGCCCGGTAGCAATCCGCGAGCGCGACCCGCTCGCGCGATCCTGGGCGAAGCGCCCAGGACGCAGCGACAAGGCCGGCTTGAAACAGCCCGCCGGCGAGCACCAGCGCCGCACGCAATAGTGCCTCCCCCGGGCCGAAGGGCAGTCCAACTGCAATCAGCAGCGCGATCGACCATTGGAGAACCGCGACACTCCATCGCTGGCCAAGGGACACCGAGAGTCCGGTGAAATACCCCCAGAGCGCCACGATCGGCACCAGAAGCCATGGAGACATTGCGGCCGTGGTCGCGCCGATTAAGGTCGAGAGCGCCATACCGATGCTGGCCTGCACCACAGCTGCGACGCGGCTGCGCGCTTCGCCCTGGAATGAGACAATGCCAGCGGGAAGTGCTCCCAACGCGGCGTAGGCACCGAAGTCGACTTGGCCGCTCGCCCAGCCAAGTGCCAGCGGCACCACCACGCCGATCGCACCTCGCGCCGCGCGCGCCGGCGCCACCTGGTTCCATCGGAAGGGGCCAAGTTGGGTGAGATGCTTCCAGGAAAGATGCGTCGCCATTTTGCCGGAACTAACCAGACCGCAGAGGAACAGGCCGCGGCCTCGTCGCTTTACTGAGCGATGCCTCCCTCAACCCCGCAGCGTATTTGCAGTCGGGTGTGTGGCGGCCTGGGACATGTGAAGCCTGCCCATTAGAGGAGTCATTGGGATCAATCAGACTGGTTTGCCTTCCGCCCTCGCAATCGGCAGAACGGAAAGCGAGCGCACGCCCTGAGCGCCGTGAATTAGGACACCCTCGATATCGGCGGTCGCAGAAGGGCCGGTGTGAAGCGAGGCATAGTGCCTCTCACGGAACTCGGGGCGGCGGTAGGCATAATGCAGGTTGATGACGATATCCGCGGGATCGAGCAAGACGATCAAGTGCTGCGCCAAGTAGGCCACGGCATTGAGGTGGAGGTCCGCATCGCTCAAGAGCACGGAACCCGTTTCCGCGACGCCAAACGAAGCGCGCACAATTGCGAAATCCACATCTGCCAATTCCTGCGTCGCTCTGACTTTGGCGATATCGCGATTGCCGGTAATCTCCGGCACGGTCGAGCACACGACCTTTGCGCCCGCGATCTTCGTTCGAGCCGGCGCCAATACATCGCCAGAGGTTGGCAGGTCGATAAACGTTCCGCCCATGCGGTGCAGACTGTCCTTGAAGGCGTCCATCAGCGAGGCCGGCGGGTCGTCATCGAACAGGGGTACGTGAGGAAGCGGCCGGTCCAACCGCGGCCGATTTGCGCGGATCGACGCCAGTATGTCGTCGCGGCTGCTCATCGCTTCCCTCCACGGTTTGCCCGATACCAGCTGTGGAAGGTCTGTTTGGGCGCATGCGGTACCTGGCGATGCTTCCCCCAAGCGTTCAGGCCATTGTAAATGACGAAGCGCGGCAGGTGAGCGAGTGCCGTGTCCGCCGCCGCAATCGCGGCGCGATAGGCCGCCGGCCGGGACAAAAGTTCCCCCGCCGCCTTCATCGCGGCCCGTTTGGCCAATGGCGTCTCATGCCGCTTCACCAACTCTCGTCGCCACGCATAAATCTGCTCGTGGATATTGATTTTAACGGGGCAGACATTGCTGCAGCTGCCATTGAGCGAGGACGCGAATGGCAAGTTGCTGTACTTATGGGCGTTGAAGGTTGGATCGATGATGAGACCGATCGGGCCGGAATATGTGGCACCGTAACTAAGGCCCCCGCTGCGCCGGTAAACCGGGCAGGTGTTCATGCATGCGCCGCAGCGGATGCACTTGAGCGAGGTCCAAAACTCCTCCATGCCGAGGCGCTCGGAGCGGCCGTTGTCCACCAGCACAACGTGCATCTCGCCCCCGGCACGGGGTCCACGGAAATGCGAGGTGTACTGCGTGATCGGCGAGCCCAGCGCGCTGCGCGACAGCAGCCGAATGAACACCGCCACATGTTCAAGGCCCGGGATGATCTTCTCGATGCCGATCGATGCGATATGCAACTTCGGTACATTGGCGGAGAGATCGGCATTGCCCTCATTGGTGCAGACAACGAAGGTCCCCGTCTCAGCGACCGCGAAATTGCAGCCGGTCATCCCGGCATCGGCCTTGAGGATCAGCGGACGCGTCGCCTCCCGTTGCGCTTCCGCTAGGTAGTGCACATCGCTGTTTTCAGGATCGGTGCCGATTGTCTTGGCGAAAACCTCCGCCACATCCGTGCGCAGCTTGTGCACCGCGGGAACGACGACGTGGCTCGGGTCTTCGTTGTCAAGCTGCTGGATTCTTTCTCCGAGATCGGTCTCGATCACCTCGATCCCTACCGACGCCATGTAAGGCCGGAAACCGCACTCCTCCGTGAGCATCGACTTGCTCTTGATGAGGGACTTGGCACCGTGATCGCGGAGAATGCCGTGTACGATCTGGTTATGCTCCGCGGCGTCGCGCGCCCAGTGCACGTGGATGCCGTTCGAGCGCGCATTGGCCTCGAACTGATCGAGGTATTCGTCGAGGTGGGTGAGCGTGTGTTCTTTGATGGCCGAGGCGAGCGCCCGCAGCTCCTCCCATTCGGGAATGCCGTGCATCTCGCGATCACGCTTCTCGCGCAGGTCCCAGAGCCGCTCGTCATGCATCTTCTCGTGCTCGGGAGAAGCGATGAAACGCGCGGCGGCCTCCTGCTGGTCGATCGGCCGATTGCCGTGGATTTTGGCGCCGCGTGGCTGCGGCTCGGGTCGAGACCGCAGGGGCTTGGACGTACCCTCGGCGTGATCGAGGCGATGCCCGTCGCGAACGATGCCATGCGGATCGTCGGCCGCCAGCGATTCCGGATGCAGCATCGCAGGAGGAGTGCTCATCCGTTGGCCCCGTTCAGGATTTGGGCGATATGGATGAATTTGATCGGCACGCCGATGCGCTCGGCGCAGCCCTGCTGATGCATCATGCAGGAACTGTCGGCCGAAACGATGTACTCGGCGCCGGCCCGCACGTGGTCGCTGACTTTGTCGTATCCCATCTTGGTGGACACGACCTCCTCGAAGACCGAGAAGGTACCGCCGAAGCCGCAGCATTCGTCGGGGCGGGTCGGCGTCACGAATTCGATGCCCTCGACCTTCGAAAGCAGATCCATTGGCTTGGAGAAGAACGGCTCGTGTAACTCCGAGGGTGCGGCGTGCTTGAGGCGGCGCAAGGTGCCGCAGCTATTGTGCAGTCCGACCCGGTGCGGAAATCTTGCCCAAGGAAATGCCTGGGGCTTCACGATATCGTGCAGGAATTCGACGAGTTCGTAGGTTCGCGCGCGAACCTCACGTACGTCGTCTGTCTGCTCGATCGCGTCAAAGTTATCGCGCACATGGTGGACGCAGCTCCCCGACGGGGCCACGACGTAATCGAAGCCGGAGAAATTACGCACGAACAATGCCTCGGTGTCGGCGGCATCAGCGTTGAAGCCGCTATTGGCCATCGGTTGCCCGCAGCATGTCTGGTCGCGCGGATAGACAACCTCATAGCCATAGCGCTCAAGCAATTCGAGTGTCGCGACACCGACTTCGGGAAAGAAGGCGTCGATGTAACAGGGGATAAAGAGCCCAATGCGCACGCTGTACTCCTCTAGTAATGATGCGCCGTGCTATCGGCTTTGCCTCTGAAGACGCGCAGGCTGATCGCCGTGTAGACGAGCATCAGCGGGAAGACGAAGAGGCCCGCTCCCCAGAACATGAAGGTGAGGCTGGAATGAGGCGCCGCCGCCTCGTCGATCGTGATGGAGAAGGGAATCATGTACGGCCAAAAGGAGATCGCGAGCGTGCCGAAGGCCGCTGCAAAGATGAGGGCCACCATATAGAACGGCGCGTCGTCGTGACGCTGGCGGACGCTTCCGGCGAGCACGATGGCGGCCACGACGCCAATCACCGGGAAGACGAACAGATACGGCCGTTCAGCCCAGCGACCCATGACCTGAAGGTGTTCGCCAAGCGCGTAGCCGAAGACGATCAGCAGGAAGAGGAGCAACCCAATCGAAAGTGTGGGAATCAACCGATAGGCGGCGTCGCGGACGGCAGCCTCACATTTCTTGACGAGCCAGCAGGCGCCGAGAAGCGTATAGCCGAGGCAGAGGCCGATACCGCACAACACGGCAAATGGACTGAGCCAGCCGAATTCACCGCCGGCGTAGTAGCCGTTGCTAATTGGAAGTCCCTCGACGAGAGCGCCGACCGTCATGCCCTGAACGAAGGCGGCTACGAGCGAGCCGCCGCCAAAGCCGGCATCCCAGATCCACCGTAGCCGCTCTGTCTTGTTGCGGAACTCGAACGCAACGCCGCGCAGAATGAGGCCTGCAAGCATGAGCAGCAGCGGCAGATAGAATGCGGAGAGCAACGTCGCGTAGACGATCGGAAAGGCACCCCATAGGATGACGCCGGTCACCACGAGCCACGTTTCGTTGCCATCCCAGATCGGCGCCACGGCACTCAACATCGCGCGCCGGCTTCCTTCATCCCGCGTCAAGCCGAAGAGAATGCCGACGCCGAGATCGAAGCCGTCGAGCAGCACGTAGAGGAACGTACTGATCGTGAGGACGGCCACCCAGAAGAGGATCATTTCTATTCTCCTGCGGCGAGGCGATGGGAAGCCGCAGCGACCGGGTGGTCGACGACCGACATCGGGCGTCTGGGGGTCGGGGCAACGGGTGGCAGAACGAGGCGACCGACGGGTCCCGCGCGCAGCAATCGATAGATGTAGAAGATCCCGAAGGCGAAGATGAAAGTGTAAACGGCGCAGAAGACGACGAGCGAGATTGTTGCCATGCGTGTCGTCAGGAACGGCGTCAGCGCGTCGGCCGTCCGCAAGACGCCATAGACGGTCCAGGGCTGCCGTCCCACCTCTGCGGTGAACCAGCCGGTCAATATGGCGATATGCGGCAAAGGAAAGCTGAGGAAGGTGCACCAGAGCAGCAAGCGGTTTTGCTCCAGTCGGTTCTTGACGCTCAAATAAGCTCCGAGCCAAGCAATCAGCAACATGAGGAGACCGCAGCCGACCATGATCCGAAACGCGAAGAATGGGATGAGCACGGGCGGGCGATCTTGCGGCGGGAAATCGGTCAGGCCGACTTCCTTGGAACTAAAGCTCATGCTTCCAATCAAGCTGCCCAGGACCGGAACGCTCAGGGCATAGTGATTAGTTTCTGCGCCGGAGTCGGGGACTGCGATCAAGACCTCGCTTGCGGGCTGTTCGTCGTGCCAGCGGCCCTCGATCGCCGCGAATTTGACCGGTTGGTAGTTGTGAACGTAGTCACCGGTGAGATGCCCGAAGAAGATCTGCACCGGCACGAGGACGGCCGCGAGATACAGGCCCATCCGTACCATGATTTGCGCTTCGGCGCGAAACTCGCGCCGTAGAAGATACCAGGCGCCGGTTGCGGCGACACAGAAGGCGCCGGTCAGATAAGAGGCGAGCAGCATGTGCGGAAAGCGCACCCAGACGACTGGGCTGAACAGGATCTGGAGCCAGTCGTCGGGTGCGAAAGCGCCGTTCTCCATGGCATAGCCGACGGGTACCTGCATCCAGCTGTTGTTGACCATGATCCAGTAGGCGGAGAACGTGGTTCCGAGAGCGACCATTCCGGTGGATAAGAGGTAAAACCACGGAGCAACGCGTGAGCGGCCAAAGAGAAGAACTCCGAAAAAGCCGCCCTCTAGCGCAAAGGCCGTGAAGGCTTCGTACGAGAGGAGTGGGCCCTGGATCGGTCCCGACATGCGCGAGAGTTCGCTCCAGTTGGTGCCGAACTGGAAAGCCATCACGATGCCGGAAACGACACCGAGCCCAAAAGCGACGCCGAAAATCTTGAGCCAGAATTCGAAGACCAGACGATATGCGGGCCTTCCCGTCGCGAAATGAAGCGCCTCGAGCACGGTCAGCCAAGCCGCCAAGCCGATCGTGAAGGATGGGAAGATGATGTGAAACGAAATCGTGAACGCGAACTGCAGCCGCGACAGGAGAAGCGCCGTGAGGTCCATGGCAGACCTCCGCTAGCGCCAGAGATTGGTCTTCGCGAGGTCGACGATCTCGTCGCCCCGACCGTTCATGATCGCCTTCACCATGTAGAGCGAGAAGCCCTTCGCCATCTCGACCGTGATGGAGGGCGGCATGGCAAGTTCCGTACGGTTCACGACCGCATCGATTAGAACGGGACCGTCATGCGCGAATGCGGCCGCAATGCCGTCGGTGACCTGCGCTGGATCTTCGAGGCGAACGCCGCGGATACCGACGGATTCGGCCATCGCTGCGAAATTGGGATTGTTGAGTTCGGTGCCGAAATTGAGGAACCCGGTCGATTTTTGCTCGAGCTCGATGAAACCGAGCGCCCCATTGTTGAAGACAACGACCTTTGCCGGGAGCTTGAGCTGCACGAGACTGATGAGGTCGCCCATCAGCATGGTAAAGCCGCCATCGCCCGAGAGCGACACCACTTGCCGCCCGGGATAGGCGGCCTGGGCACCGATCGCCTGAGCCATGGCATTCGCCATCGACCCATGCCAGAAGGAACCAAGGAGCCGGCGCGTGCCGTTCATCGCTAGATAGCGCGCGGCCCATACCGTCGGTAAACCGACGTCGCAGGTGAAGACGGCGTCAGTGGCGGCGTGGTCACTGATCGCCTTGGCGACCTGCTGTGGGTGGATCAGGCCCCGACCCGGCGTGCCGATAGCCAATTCATCGAGTTGCTTGCGGGCCTTGGCGTAGTGCGTCTGAGCTAGCCGCAAATGCGTGTCATCGCGCTTCTGGTCCAGAAGCGGCAGCAGGGTCCGAAGCGTTGCCCCGACATCGCCGACCACGCCAAGGTCGATCGCGGCACGACGTCCCAAATTCTCCGGCCGAATATCGACCTGCGCGATGCGCACGCCGCCCTCTTGCGGATAGAACTGCCGATAAGGGAAATCCGTGCCAAGCATCAGCAGCACGTCGCAGTCGAGCATGGCGTAATAGCCCGAGGAAAAGCCGATGAGGCCGGTCATACCGACATCGTAGGGGTTGTCCCACTCGACATGCTCCTTGCCGCGCATCGCATGCACCATCGGAGCCTTGAGCCGCTGCCCGAGCGCCAACAGCTCGTCATGCGCTCCAGCACATCCCGAGCCGCAAAGGATCGTCACGCGGCTGCCGCCATTGAGCAGCGCCGCGAGGCGATCGAGATCCGCGGCCACCGGCGTCATCACCGGCCGAGGCGGCAACAGGCCGGCGAGCTTGGGCGGCGGCGCGTCCGAGGCCGGCTGCAAGGCAACGTCGCCCGGGATCACGATGACTGACACGCCGCGCTTGCCTACAGCCTCACGGATGGCGACCTCCAGCGTGCGCGGCAGTTGGTTGGCGCCGGAGACGAGCTCGCAATAATGACTGCATTCCTGGAACAGCGCTTGCGGATGCGTCTCCTGGAAGTAGTCGGCGCCAATCTCGCCCGAGGGAATGTGGGCCGCGATCGCGAGCACCGGCACGCGTGAACGGTGGCAATCGAAAAGACCGTTGATGAGATGCAGATTGCCGGGGCCGCAGCTGCCAGCGCACACCGCGAGCGCGCCCGTCAGATGCGCCTCGGCGCCCGCCGCGAACGCCGCGACCTCTTCATGTCGGACATGGAGCCACTCGATCTTGCCTTGCCGGCGGATAGCATCGGTGAGGCCGTTCAGACTATCGCCGACAATGCCGTAAATGCGCCTGACGCCTGCCGTCGCGAGAGTTTCAGCGAATTGGTCCGCAACTGTTTTCATCGACCGGCATCCTCTGAATTAATTTCGAGGGGCTGAGGCTCATCTTCGATGATTTGGGCGGCTCGACGTATTGCCCTCGGGGGTATGGCGGGATAGGCTTCTGTTGGGCTGCGATAAACCTTGGTTTAGACGCCTTGGCATAAGAAAGGCCTCCGCATCGTGGAGGCCTTGGTTTGGTTCGCGCAGGGGGCGTGAATCCGTTCGATCATGCCCTGACGGCGGATCGCATCCGTCAAGCCATTCAGGCTCTCGCATATTGGACGCGGTGGACGGACTCGTCACCCGAACACAAGCGGGATCCGATACAACGGTTTAGAAGATTATCCTTATTATAGCAGTTTGAGCTTGTCGGCCATTCGACCGAGCTCGGGCAGCGAAGCTGCCTTCATTTTCCGCATCATATTGCTGCGATGCACCTTCACCGTCACCTCGCTGACGCCGATATCAGCGGCAATTTGTTTGCTGAGGCGGCCTCGCACGACGTGAATCATGATCTCGCGCTCACGGGGAGTCAGCGCTTCGAAGCGTTCCCTGAGTGTGCCTAGGGCCTTGTCACTCTCCCGTCGAGCGCGATCCTGAGCAAGCCCGAGCTCGATCGCGTCGAGGAGATCCTGATCACGGAACGGCTTGGTCAGAAACTCGATGGCACCGCCCTTCATCGCTTGCACCGACATCGGGATGTCGCCATGCCCGGTGATGAAGATGATTGGCATTTGAATGTCCGCTTCTGCGAGTTCGCGCTGAAAATCGAGGCCGCTCTTTCCCGGCAATCTCACATCGAGCACCAGACAACAGGTGCCTTTCGGACGGTCGGCCTTGAAAAATTCCGGAATGGACGCAAATAACTGGGCCCTCAAATCAACCGAGCGCAGCAAGCGCCCAACTGACTCTCGAACTGCTTGGTCATCGTCGATGACCATGACAGTGGGCTCTGGTTCAGGTATCGCTTCTACTCGCGACGAAGGGATCATCGAAATGATCCGTGCCCCGGCCTCGATGGGGTGAACAGCAAGGCCAATTTAATTCAGATTAACGTGCAGCGCCAACCCTTTTCCTTCTAAACCAGAGTTTAGAGGCCACAGCGGTCTCCTTGCCGTATGGTGTACGGCGATACCTACGGAACGCGAGACGGTATCGCAGCCGCGCTTGGGGCGCGCGCGTATGGTCGCTTGCTTCAGGTGAAAGACTGGAGACATCTTGCGTGAAAAACCCTCGTTGATCTCTATCGTTGAGGATGATGACTTCGTTCGCGACTCCGTCAGAAGGCTTGTGAGGTCGTACGGTTACGCCGTCGAGGCTTTCCCGTCGGCGGCCGATTTTCTCGCCTTTCCGCGCCTCGACGAGACCGCTTGCTTGATCGCCGACATCAATATGCCCGCGATGACCGGGCTCGAACTCTTTCGCCGGTTGATCCAGGCAGGGCGCCAGATACCGACCATTCTCATTACCGCCTACCCCGATGACGCTGTCCAGGCCCGTGCCTTGGCCGAGGGCGTCCTTTGTTATCTTAGGAAGCCGTTTGACGACCACGACTTGCTACGCTGTGTTCGGACAGCTGTCGACGGCGCCGGGCCCCCGGACGAGAATTCATGATGCCTTTCTTTCCGCTGACGCGGTGAACTGAAAGACGGCGCCTTGAGGCAAATTCGCAATCGCCCACAACCTCCCGCCATGCGCTTCGATGATCGAGCGATTAATGGCGAGTCCCATCCCGGTACCCTGCGGCTTCGTCGTGAAAAATGCGTTGAACATTTGGTCGGCGTTGCCTGCCGGCAATCCTACACCAGTGTCGCTGACCGAGATCAACACTTCACCATCGTCAGCCAACTGCGATTTGACCGTAAGTTCGCCGTCCGTCTCTGATTATTTCGTCGGCGCGCTGCAGCAGCGATACCAGCACGTCAACTCCGAGCAATTTCCATCACGATGGACGAGACACAATTGATCAACGAGCTTACCGCCCGTTACCTAAGCGTTACGTTCCTATACCTGTGCACAATGGCGGCGAGCCGCCGAATAAAGCAGGTTGGTAGCAGAACTGCGGAGATCGTTCCATCGGGCGAACCTGATCCGTACCATTTCAGCGGTGAATCCATTGAGCGAACATTTATCGCTGCGACCAGGCGAAACGCCAATCGTCGAACAGAACACCTTCCAATTAAAGATTTCGAGATTGCGCAAGGCGTTAGGGCTCGATCGACATTTCATCAAGTCTATTTCTGATCGCGGCTATCGCTTCGTCGAGGACGCCTCAGCTTTCGACGGTCGAGACGACGCGTCGAACAATGTGGGCAACAAGGCGGGCGACCTCGTGCGCGAGGCTGGAGTGCTGTGGCGTGCACTTCGGATCGAGCACTGGTTCAAAAATGCCCTGGTTTTCCTACCGCTGCTGACGGCGCATCGGCTCCATGACGTGGCCGCGCTGGTGCACGCCTCGGCCGCGTTCATCGCGTTCTGCCTGTGTGCGTCAAGTGTCTATCTTATGAACGACGTACTGGATTTGCCCTACGATCGCCGTCATCCGCACAAGAGGCAGCGGGTGATAGCCTCCGGCAAAATGTCTGTCAGGCGGGCTGTGGCGCTCATACCCATGCTTTTGGCGGGTGCTGTCAGTGTGAGCCTGACACAACCGCCCGCCATGCTAATCACGCTCGGCGCCTATATGGCCCTAATGCTGGCCTATTGCCTCAGACTGCGGAACGTGCCCGTGGTTGATGTCGCAACCTTGGCTGCTGGCTATGGGTTGCGCGTAGTGGCTGGTTCGGCTGCCACCGGACTAGCAGTCGCATCGCCGCTGCTGCTCACCTGCATACTTTTTTTCTTTGGGCTCGCGCTGCTCAAACGTTACGCGGAGTTGATTGCTATGCGCTTGATCGACGGGGAGCAGGTGCGGGCCAGGGGCTATTTCGGGCGGCATTCGAGCCTTGTTGGCCTTTGCGGTTGCGCAAGCAGCTATCTGGCGGTCGCCTTACTTTCCTATGAGACCATTTTTGATCATCCACCGGAAAACAGCCCAGGGCTTATCTGGGTCGCTTTTCCGCTCCTCGTCTATTGGGCCACCCACATCTGGTTGATGGCGCGGCGCTGCCGAATTACCAACGACCCCGTCCGGTTTGTTCTGGGCGACCGCACGAGCCAGCTCGTCGCAATTACGATGGCGACATTGGCACTACTCCCGACGTGAGTAAGGATACCTCGGTACAAGGAAACGATCTCTTGGCATAGGGGGGCGTACACCTCTGTGCAATCGACGCCATCGCGCGTGAGTTGGATAAATGGCGTCCGAGAGATTGAGCCCAAGGGAGCTAATGATGACGACGCTAATCGTTGAGACGGTTCTCCTTACACTCGTCGTGATTGGGACTAGCACAGCTCTCCGCGCTCCACGCCGATGTTTGAAGCCAAAGCGGATCATGCGCCTCTGACGGGTCAGAACGTGGAGCAGGAGGTTTGCCGCCATCTCGATAAAGCGACTCGCACGCCGCAAAAGATCGCCAAGTGGAAAGCCAAGCATGAGAAGGCCAAACTGCGGAACCGAGCCGATAAGGCCGAGCGGTATGCTGCAGCCGCGATAGATATCGCGTTGGCGGCCGTGGATGAAGCGGAGCAGGCAGTGCTCGAGGCGTGGCTGGCCCGGCAGGATGCAAGCTCCGCATAGCCCGATGCAGCGTAAGGCGCGTTTCCCTGAAGTTGACGCATCCTAACCGCGCTCGATTGCCGTCGAAAGCACAGCGGAACACGCCTAGGGTTTCGCGGGAACCCCGCTATATGCTTCAGGACACCCTGGCGGTGGTAATCGCTCCCACGGTGAATGACTCAACCGGCGCTACGCGATCTTCGGCTAAGGGAAGGTCCACCGCATCAGTGCATGTGTGCCGGGACCTCGTGCGTTTTCAACACCCTGTCGGTGCTGGCGTCCGCTTCTTCCATAACGATGCCGTAGTGCCAGAGTGTCGAGAGATGCTCGAGCACGCCCCGGCAGCTCGCCTCGTCCAGCAGAACGCCGTCATGAACCGCATGGCGCAGAATCAGCCGACGATCGCCGGAGAGATCGACATCGACGACCTGAATGTCGGGTTCCTGGCGCGCGAGATCGTAGTGCCGCGCCAGCGCGCTTCGGATATCCCGATAGCCACGCTCGTCATGGATCGCATCGACCACCAGCGCATCCTCGCTCGCGTCGTCCAGCACCTTGAACAGGCGGAATTGCCGCATCAAACACGGGCTGAGGAACTGCAGCACGAAACTCTCGTCGCGGTAATTTGCCCAGGCGTCGCGCAGCGTGCCCCAGGGATCGCCATTGCCAGCGATCGCCGGGAACCACTCGCGATCCTCGTCGGAGGGCGTGGTGCAGATGCGCTTCACGTCCTGCATCATCGCGAAGCCCAGCGCATATGGATTGATGCCGTTGTACCGCCGATCGTCGTACTCCGGTTGGAAGATGACGTTGGTGTGCGAATGCATAGCTTCCAGGAACGCGCCGTCGTTGATCAGGCCGCGTTCGTGCAGGCGGTTCATGATCTCGTAGTGGACGAAGGTGGCGCAGCCCTCATTCATGAGGCGGGTCTGCTTTTGCGGATAGAAGTATTGGCTGACGTTGCGTACGATGCGCAGCAGCTCGCGCTCCCAGCTCTTGAGGCGCGGCGCGTGCTTCTCCAGAAAATACAGAAGGTTCTCCTCAGGAATTCCGAGCTTACGCCGCGCCTCGCGCCGGTCCTTGTCGAGTTCAGCGTCTTCGGCGCTTTTTGCCTCGCGCCGTGGGACCACGTGCTCCCAGAGATCGTCGTACGTGCGCTCGTCGTACTCGCGTCGCTCCTTGACGCGCCGCCGCTCCTTAGCGAGATTCGCCTTCGGGCGCCGCGCATAGCGGTGCACGCCGTGGTTCATCAGCGCGTGCGCGGCGTCCAGGACGCGCTCCACCTCGGCGAGACCGTGGCGCTCTTCGCTGCGGTGAATGAAGTCGCGCGCGAAGGTCAGGTAATCGAGGATGCCGTCGGCGTCCGTCCATTGCCGGAACAGGTAGTTGTTCTTGAAGAAATGATTGTGGCCGAAGGCGGCGTGAGCGATCACCAGCGTCTGCATCGCCATGGAGTTCTCCTCCATGATGTAGCTGATGCAGGGGCTCGAATTGATGACGATCTCGTAGGCGAGGCCTTGCAGGCCGTGCCGGTACAGCGCCTCCTCGCGCGCGAAGCGCTTGCCGAAGCTCCAGTGCCGGTACATCAGCGGCAATCCCACCGAAGCATAGGCATCGAGCATCTGCTCGGAGGTGATTACCTCGATCTGGTTCGGGTAGATATCGAGGCCGAGTTCGCCGATCGCGATTTCTTGGATCGCGTCGTGGACGCGCCGGATTTTTTCGAAGTCCCACTCCGGTCCTTCGAAGAGCGGTTTGTGCTCAAGGACCGCGGCGGTGCTCACGCAGCGAGCTCCCGCTGTTTGGAGAACAGGTCGTGGAACACCGGGAAAATCTGCCCGGGGTCGGCCACCTTGCGCATGGCAAAATTGCGGTGTTGCTCGGCAATCGCACTGTAGGTGCGCCATAGGTCTGTCGATGCTGTCGAATAGACGTTCCGCAAGGTCGCCTCGGCACCGACCTCGATATAGGCGAAATGCTGGCTTACCGGCAGCACCTCCTTGGCGATTAGCAAGGCGCAACGGTCGCTATCTTCGGTGTAGTTGTCGCCGTCCGAGGCTTGCGCCGCGTAGATGTTCCAGGTATCGGGATTGTAGCGAGCTCGCACCACCCGCATCATCTCGTCGAGCGCGGTCGAGACGATCGTGCCGCCGGTTTCGCGGCTGTGAAAGAAGGTATCCTCGTCCACTTCCTGCGCGCTCGAAGTGTGGCGGATGAAGACGATGTCGACGTGCTTGTACCGCCGCGTCAGGAATACGTGCAGCAGCATGAAGAAGCGCTTCGCCAGGTCTTTCATCTGCTCGGTCATCGATCCCGAGACGTCCATCAGGCAGAACATCACCGCTTGAGTGTTGGGCTTGGGCATGCGCTCGAATCGGCTGTAGCGAACGTCCACCGGGTCGATGTAGGGAACACGGCGGCTCTTGCGCAGCGCCGCGTCCAGCTCGACGCGGCTCTGTTCCGCGCCTTCGGCGTCGTCGGCATCGAGCGCCGTCTTCCATTGCACCTCGAGTGCCGTGATTTGCGTCTCCGTCGGCCGGCTCAGGGAGATGCGTCGTGCCAGGCTGTTGCGCATGGTCCGCTTCAGATTGAGGTTCGAGGGCGTGCCTGCAACCGAATATCCCGCGCGCACCAGCTGTACCGATTCCTGGTCGGTGATCTTGGTCTTGACGAGGTCCGGCAGCTCAAGGTCGTCGAAGAAGAGATTGAGGAACTCTTCCTTGGTCAGTACGAACTCGAACGAATCCTGTTCACCGCCGTCTTCCTTGCTCGCCTCTCCGCCGCCGGCGGCGTCACCGCCCTGCGGCCGCTTGATACGATCGCCGGTGACGAACTCTTTGTTACCGGGGACCACGTAATCGCGCGTGCCGCCTTGGCTCGCTCTGCGGAAATTGGGCTCGGCGATGCCGCGCGTGGGGATCGACACCTTCTCACCATTGGCGCTTTCGCCGACCTTGCGCCGTTTCAGCGCTTCGGTCATCGCGTCCTTGATCTCGTGCTTGGCGCGTTCGAGAAAGCGCTGCCGGTTCGGCAGGCTCTTGCCTTTGGGGTTGGGACGGCGATCGATGATGTTCATATGTCACTCACTCGCAGGTTCGTGCTCACCCGGCCTTGTTGACCCGCATGTACCACTCGACGAGACGACGCACTTGGCGCTGGGTGTAGCCGCGCGACGTCATCCGCTCCACGAAGTCGGCGTGCTTCTGCTCGGTGTCGGAGTCCTTCTTAGAGCCGAAGCTGATCACCGGGAGCAGATCCTCGACCTGGGAGAACATGCGCTTCTCGATCACTTCGCGCAGCTTTTCGTAGGAGGTCCAGGACGGGTTCTTGCCGGCGTTGGCGGCCCGCGCGCGCAGCGCGAACTTGACCACCTCGTTGCGGAAGTCCTTTGAGTTGGCGATCCCGGCGGGCTTCTCGATCTTCGACAGCTCCTGGTTCAGGATCTCCCGATCCATCAGCTGGCCGGTGTCGGGGTCCTTGAAGTCCTGGTCCTCGATCCAGGCGTCGGCGTAGGCGACGTAGCGGTCGAACAGGTTCTGCCCGTAGTCGCCGTAGGACTCGAGATAGGCCTTCTGAATCTCATTCCCGATGAACTCGGCATAGCGGGGCGCGATGTCGGCCTTGATGAAGCTGAGCAGCCGCTTCTCGGTTTCTTCCGGAAATTGCTCGCGCCGCACGGCCTGCTCGATCACGTACATGAGGTGGACCGGATCGGCCGCCACCTCCTGAGTGTCGAAGTTGAAGGTGTTCGACAGGGTCTTGAAGGCGAAGCGCGTGGATAGCCCTTCCATACCTTCATCGACCCCGGCGGCGTCGCGATATTCCTGCACCGTGCGCGCGCGGGGGTCGCTGTCCTTCAGGCTGTCGCCGTCGTAGCAGCGCATCTTCGAAAAGAGGTTGGAATTCTCGTGCGCCTTGAGGCGCGAGAGCACGCAGAACTTCGCCAACATGTCGAGCGTGCTGGGCGCACAGGGTGAGTTGGCGAGCTCGCTACCGCTGAGCAGCTTGTGATAGATCTTCGACTCCTCGGTGGCGCGCAGGCAGTAGGGCACCTTGATCACACAGATGCGGTCGATGAAGGCCTCGTTATTGCGGTTGTTCTTGAAGGTCTGCCATTCCGCCTCGTTGGAGTGCGCCAGGATGATGCCCTGGAACGGTATGCCGCCGATGTTCTCGGAGCCGATGTAGTTGCTCTCCTGCGTCGCCGTCAGCAGCGGGTGCAGCATCTTGATCGGCGCCTTGAACATCTCGACGAATTCGAGAATGCCTTGTGTGGTGCGATTGAGCCCGCCCGAGAACGCGTAGGCATCCGGATCGTTCTGCGCATGGAATTCGAGCTTGCGGATGTCGACCTTGCCGACCAGGCTCGAGATGTCCTGATTGTTCTCGTCGCCGGGCTCGGTCTTGGCGATGGCGATCAGACGCAGCCGCGAAGGATGCAGCTTCACCACCGTGAACTTGTTGAGATCGCCGCCGAACTCGTCGAGGCGCTTCAGCGCCCAAGGTGAGGCGAGGCCGGTGAGCCGCCGCCGCGGAATCTTGTAGCGCCGCTCCAGCACTTCGCCCATGCGTTCTGGGTCGAACAGGCCGAGCGGGCTCTCATAGATCGGGCTCAGCTCCTTGCCGGCCTTGAGCACGAAGATCGGCATGCGCTCCATCAGCGCCTTCAGGCGCTCGGCGAGCGAGGATTTGCCGCCACCGACCGGACCGAGGAGGTAGAGTACCTGTTTGCGTTCCTCGAGCCCTTGTGCGGCGTGGCGGAAGAACGCGACTATCCGTTCGATCGTCTCTTCCATACCGTGGAAGTCCTCGAAGGCGGGGTAAACCCGAATGGTCCGGTTCATGAAAATCCGGCCCATGCGCGTGTCGGTACTGGTATCGATCAATCGCGGTTCGCCTATCGCGGCGAGCATCCGTTCGGCGGCGCTGGCGTACGCCATCGGCTCCCGAGCACATGACTTGAGGTAATCCTCAAGTGACATCTCGGTTTCTTTCTCGCCCTCGTAGAGGCGAGAAAAGAGACTGAAGAGCTCATCGTGTGCGTTCATGCGATATTACTCCCCAATTGGGGTGCCGAACGATGGCATGCGAATTCATTCTCACTGAATGGCATGGGTAGGTGGTGGCGGATCGCACCCGGCTGCAGCGCGCATGCCCAGTCTCGACCATCGGGAAAGGCGGCGATCAAAATGGTGGGAGGGATCTTGACCCGCCCGACTAACTCATCGCGCATCTCAAGCTCGGTCACCCGCGGCATCCGCATTTGCGCGGTCAAGGAAGACGCGCTCGGCGCGTGATTGGAACCCAGAAGATCCCCAGCGCGCCGGAACGTTCCCACAATGGAGCCCGAGGCGTTGTCACCGGCGATCGAGATCACTGCATTTTTCAGCACGCCAGCCTCCAATATCCTGACCGAGCCTAGCGCCATGAGCGGATCCCAAGCCATTAGGCATAGGTATGATTCGCGCTTAGATGTGTAAGGATGACCCCCCGCGATCGAGACGCAAGCGTTAGCAAGCTGAACCAAAGTCTAATGGGGCTGGATGTTCCCCAACTCCCTTCTCGCCAAGGATCACCAGGCTCATGTGCTCACGGCGGTAAGGCCAGCATCACGAGCGTGCTTGAAAAGATCAACAAGCTACCGCTCGAGAAGATCGCCGACGAGATCAGCGACGTCCTGCAGACCGCCAACGGTACACTGAAGGACGCGACGCCAAGTGAAGCCGCTCGGCGAGAGTTTCAAGACCACCTCGGATCAAGCAGGTTCATTGGTGGTCGATCTCGACGCGAAGGTGAATCTGCTCGCCGAGATCGCACTCGCCTGCGGCTTCGCCGACCAGAGCCACTTCACGAGAGTGTTCTCGGCCCTGCGGCTTGGCGCCGTGCCCAGGGCAGCGCGTCGCGGGCGACGGCGCTTCAACGGGCGGCATGAACAGCGTATGACGCTGCGCTTGATGCCTATAGGAACGGTGTCGGTACCTACACCAATCTCGTCAATAGAGAGACCGCATTTACGCGGTCCCAATCCGCATTGCAGGACGCCCACGCGGACGCGGTCACCGCCGCCGCGGCATTGGCATTGCAACAGGATCCATATCAGCGACAAACACTCGATGAGCTGTCAAGCGGCGAGTTGAGTTTCTCGATATCGAGAATCCCACTCCGTCGACTCTATTCGAGCAGGATCGGCCAAATGCGACTGGATTGTCAAATATCGGAGCAATCCCCGCATGGCCCAATGTCCGTATACCGATCTGGACTTCCCGGCCAACAGATTACGCGTCGGGCGGGACGGCGTCGCGAACTGCGTCGCGCTTCTCAACAGCTGAGGCCGGGCAACGTTCATCGGGCCGTCACGGAGTAGCGACCTTCCGAATTACACGTCGTCGATCGCGAGGCTATATGACTTTGATCCCAAAGGACATGACGCCGGTCTATAAGGCCACGATCGCAAAAGGTACGAACGCGATGCGGTGGCAACGGGCCGCCTATGTCGATCTCCTGCCGCCCTGCAACAACACCTGTCCGGCCGGCCTGAATATTCAGGCTTGGCTGGCACTGGCGCAGAACGGCCGATATGAAGAAGCTTGGCGCAAATACATGGAGGACAACCCACTTCCGTCGACACATGGGCGTGCTTGTTACCATCCCTGCGAAAGCGCCTGCAATCGACAGTTCCTCGACCAGCCCGTGGCAATCCATTCTCTCGATCGCTTTCTTGGCGACCTCGCGCTCGAAAAAGGCTGGACGGTTCCTGCGGGCGTTCCGACCGGAAAGCGCGTCCTGGTGATTGGTGCCGGTCCGGCGGGACTGTCTTGCGCCTACCATCTGCGTCGGCTGGGACACGAGGTCGAAATCCATGACAGCGGCGAGGAGCCTGGCGGGATGATGCGCTACGGCATTCCCGCCTATCGCTTGCCTCGCGACGGTGTTGGCAAGGAGATCGCACGCATCGAGGCGATGGGCGCCCAAATCGTGCGGAACCACCGGGTCACCGACGTTCTCGCCGAAAAAGCGCAGGGCCACTTCGACGCCGTATTCGTCGCAATCGGAACGCAGATTGCGAACCATCTCAATGTGCCGGCAATGGATGGCGGCAAAATGATCGACGCCATCTCGCTCCTGGAGCAGGTCGAGACGGGTCGTGCGCCGACGCTTGGGCGGGTCGTCGGGATTGTCGGCGGCGGCAATACGGCCATGGATGCCGCGCGTGTTGCCAAGCGTCTTGGCGCGGAGGAAGCAATATTGATCTTTCGCTTCGACAAGGAGCACATGGAGGCGCATCCCTACGAAGCGATGGAAGCCTTCGCGGAGGGGGTAAAGATCAGATGGCTATCGACCGTCAAACAATTTGGTCAGGACGAAGTACTGATCGAGCGGATGGCGATGACGCCTGACGGTTCGGGATGCGTCGGAACAGGCCAGTTCGAGAAACTCAAGACCGATTCCCTCGTGCTCGCTGTCGGCCAGCATTCGGACGTCGAATTTCTCAAGACCGTGCCTGGCATCCAAATCGGACGTGGCGACGTGATCGAAGTCGACGCATCCATGAGCACCGCACATCCCGGCATCTTCGCCGGCGGCGATCTGATCGGTGGTGCGCGCACGATGACCACGGCCGTTGGTCACGGAAAAAAGGCCGCGCGCAACATCGACGCCTTCCTCAGGGGCGGGTCTTACACCAAATCGCCAAAGCACCCGATCGTTCCCTTTGAGGCGCTCAATCTGCCGGTTTTTCTCGATGCGGCATGCAAGGAAGCGCCGGAAGTGTCGGTCAATCAGCGCAAGGGATTTGAGGAGGTCGCGCACGGGCTGACCGAGGCCGAGGCCCGATACGAGGCGAGCCGCTGCCTGTCCTGTGGCAACTGCTTTGAATGCGACAACTGTTACGCCGCGTGTCCGGAACAGGCGATCGTAAAGCTCGGCCCGGGCCGGTTTTATCGCGTCGACTACGACCTCTGCACGGGCTGCGCGGTCTGCTTCGAGCAGTGCCCCTGCCACGCAATCGAGATGGTCCCCGAAGCGGTGTCGGTAATTGCGGACGGATTGATCAGCGAGCCGACAGCGCCGTTGAAATTCAAAGTCCGCCCCTGACACGCGGCTCTCATGAAAGGAATGCGCGCGTCATGACACTTCAAACCGCCGTCATGGACGGCAATGCCGCCGCCGCTCACATCGCGTATCGCGTCAACGAGGTCTGCGCGATCTTTCCCATCACACCGTCCTCGACGATGGCGGAGTTGGCAGACGCGTGGGCGGGCGAAGGCATCAAGAACATTTGGGGCCAGGTTCCGGTCGTTCAACAGATGCAGTCCGAGGCCGGTGCCGCGGGCGCCGTGCATGGTGCTCTGCAGAGCGGCGCGCTGACGACGACCTTCACGGCCTCGCAAGGTTTTCTGCTGATGCTGCCCAACATGTACAAGATTGCAGGCGAGCTCACCGCCTGCGTCTTCCATGTGGCCGCACGGGCCGTCGCGACTCAAGCGCTATCAATCTTCGGCGATCACTCCGACGTGATGAGCGCCCGGATGACGGGATTTGCGATGCTGGCGGCCTCTTCCGTCCAGGAAGCACATGATCTCGCCCTTGTTGCGCAGGCGGCGACGCTGGAATCGCGCGTGCCGATTATTTTCTTCTTCGATGGCTTCCGCACGTCGCACGAAGAAAATACGACCACGCTCATTCCGGACGAGCAGATCCGGGCGATGATCGACGACGATCTCGTGCGCGCTCATCGGGCCCGCGCGCTGTCGCCTGACCATCCCGTGCTGCGCGGAACGGCGCACAATCCCGACACTTTTTTCCAGGCGCGCGAGGCCGCTAACCCATTCTACGCGAAAGTCCCCGGCATCGTGCAGAAGGTAATGGATCGATTGGGCGCGCTGACCGACCGCAAATATCAGTTGTTCCGCTACGCCGGCCACCCGCAAGCCGGGCGCGTCGTCGTTGCGATCGGCTCCGCAGTCGAAGTACTCGAAGAGACCGCCGCTTGGCTCTCGGCCAATGCCGGGGAAAAGGTCGGCGTGCTGCAGGTCCGGTTGTATCGGCCGTGGGATGGCGAGGCGTTTCTTGCCGCCATGCCCAAGAGCGCCAAAGCGGTCGCCGTGCTTGATCGCACCAAGGAAGTTGGGTCGCCGGGTGAGCCGCTTTATATCGACGTGCTCTCGACCTACGCCCGAGCCGCCGCGGCAGGGAAGCTCGCGACGATGCCCACCATCATCGGTGGCCGTTACGGCCTCTCCTCCAAAGATTTCGATCCGCAGATGGCGAAGGCCGTATTCGATGAGCTGAAGAAGCCGGAGCCGAAACACGGCTTCACGGTCGGAATCACCGACGATGTCTCGAATACAAGCCTCTCCGTCGATCGCGGTTTCGATATCGAAACTTCAGACACGGTCCGCGCGCTGTTTTATGGACTCGGAGCGGACGGAACCGTCGGAGCAAACAAGAACTCGACGAAGATCCTGGCGTCAGAACCCGGTCGGTATGCGCAAGGATATTTCGTCTACGACTCCAAGAAATCCGGCTCGTATACGATTTCCCATCTGCGTTTCGGTCCGAAACCCATTCGTGCACCGTATCTTCTCAAATCGGCAAGTTTCATTGGCGTGCACAAATTCGATTTTCTGTTCAAGATCGACACCCTCGCCGCCGCCGCCAAAGACGGCACGCTGCTGCTCAACAGCCCCTTTGGCCCGACCGAGGTCTGGAACGAATTGCCGCTCGAAGTGCAGAAGCAGATCATCGTCAAGAACCTGAAGCTGCACGTCATCGATGCGTCCAAAGTCGCCTTGTCGCTTGGTCTCGGATCACGGACCAACACCATCCTGCAGACATGCTTTTTCGCATTGTCGGGTGTGATGCCGCGCGACCAGGCGATTGTGGCGATCAAGAAGGCGACGGAAAAGACTTACGCCCGCAAGGGCAAGGAGGTGATCAAGAAGAACTTCGAAGCCATCGATGCGGCGATCGCCAACCTGTTCGAGGTCAAGGTTCCCACCTCTGCCACCGCAAACCAGGTGCAACATAAGCTTGTGCCCGGCACGGCGCCCCAATTCGTCCGCGACGTAACGTCGGTCATGCTTGCCTTACACGGAGATGATCTGCCGGTGAGCGCATTGCCGGTCGACGGCACCTATCCCACCGCTACGACGCAATACGAAAAGCGCAACATCGCGGAGGAGGTACCGGTGTGGGAGTCGGACCTCTGCATCCAGTGCGGGCAATGCGCGGTCGTTTGCCCGCACAGCGTTATTCGTGCGAAGTATTACAACGAGGATCAACTCGCCGGCGCGCCGGCCGATTTCAAAGCCGCTCCCATCAATGCGCGCGGCTATCCTGAGTCCCGTTACACGCTGCAGATTTATGTCGAGGATTGCACCGGCTGTGGCGTATGCGTCGAGAACTGTCCGGCCCGCAGCTTGGAGGACACGAGTATTCGGGCGATCAACATGAAGCCGAGACTGGAGCATCTCGAGACGGGCCGCAGGAGCATCGAATTTTTCGAGACGCTGTCTTGGGCAGACCGCACTCGCGTGAACTCTTCCAATGTGCGCGGCGTCCAGTTCCTACAGCCGCTTTTTGAATTCTCCGGTGCCTGCTCGGGTTGTGGCGAAACACCGTACCTGAAAATGCTCTCCCAGCTCTTCGGCGACCGGTTGCAAATCGCCAATGCGACCGGATGCTCGTCGATCTATGGTGGCAATCTGCCTACCACCCCTTGGGCTAAGAACCCTGACGGCCGCGGGCCAGCGTGGTCGAATTCACTGTTCGAAGACAACGCCGAATTTGGGCTCGGCTATCGGCTTGCGATCGACAAGCAGACCGAGCTCGCTCATGTGCTTGCACTCAAACTTGCGCCGCAAATCGGCGATGACCTGGTGAAAGCGTTGCTCAGCGCGCCGCAGGTGACTGAGTCGGACTTCCGCATCCAGCGTGAGCGTGTCGCGGCTTTGAAGGAGAAGCTTGCATTGATGCGCGGCGACGAGTCCGCCAATCTTCTGGCACTTGCCGACTTCTTCGTGCGGCGCTCAGTTTGGCTCGTGGGCGGCGATGGGTGGGCCTACGACATCGGATATGGCGGTCTCGATCATGTGCTCGCCTCCGGCCGCAACGTCAACATCCTCGTTCTCGACACAGAGGTCTACTCCAACACCGGCGGCCAAGCGTCGAAGGCGACTCCGCTCGGGGCATCTGCCAAATTCGCCGCAGCCGGAAAGCGGGTTCCGCGCAAGGACCTTTCGCTGATGGCGATCGCTTATGGCAACGTCTACGTGGCGCAAGTCTCAATGGGTGCCAACAGCGAACAGGCGCTTATCGCGATGCGCGAGGCGGAAGCATATTCCGGCCCGTCATTGATCCTCGCCTATTCGCAGTGCATCGCACATGGGATAGACATGCGGTTCGGGATGAAGCAGGCGGCACGCGCGACTGCGAGCGGGTACTGGCCATTGTTCCGCTTCGATCCGACCATGCGCCAGCGCGGCATGAATCCGTTCCGGCTCGATTCGACCCGGCCACGGATTCCGCTCGAGGAATATCGCAATAATGAGGTGCGGTTCAAATCGCTGACCCAAACGCGCCCCGATGACGCACGCCGCATGCTGACGCAGGCGCAGCTCGAACTTCAGGAGAAATACCGGCTATACGAGGATCTGGCGGCTCGCGACGGCAGCCGCTTCCACCCGCATTGGGAGGAAGCCTGACATGAGCTATCTTGCCAGCAGCTACCTCGGCCTCGAACTGGCGCACCCAATCATCGCCTCAGCGTCGCCGCTGACCGCAACATTCGACGGCATGCGGCGTCTTGAGGACGCCAATGCCGCGGCCGTAGTGGTGGCCTCGCTGTTCGAGGAGCAAATCCGAGCCGAGGATGCGGACTACGCCATGTTCACTGAACAGACCGCCGGCAGCCATCCCGAAGCGGCGACCTATTTTCCCGAACTACCCGATTACCGGCACGGCGTTTCGGGCCACCTTGAGACGGTGCGGCGTGCGGCGGAAGCGCTCGATATCCCGGTGATCGCCAGTCTGAACGGAATCAGCGATGCCGGATGGCTCGACTTTGCGGTCGAACTCGAGCAGGCCGGTGCGGCGGCGCTCGAGCTCAACCTACATCTTCTGCCCACCGACCTGACTGTGAGTGGGCGAGACATTGAGCAACGCTATCTCGACATAGCCCGTCATGTGAAAACCAAGGTGACGGTCCCGGTGTCGGTCAAGATTCCGCCATTCTTCAGTGCGACCGGCAACTTCGTCAATCGACTGGAATCGAACGGCGTTGACGGGGTGGTGCTGTTCAACCGCCTTTTCCGGCCAGACTTGGATCTGGAGACGTTGAGTGTAAAGCACGAAGTGGTGCTCTCCTCCCCCGCTGACATCCACTTGCCCCTGACCTGGATTGCATTGCTATCGCGCCGCGTCAGGTTGTCTCTCGCGGCGGGAACGGGCGTTGATAGCCACATCGAAGTCGTGAAGTTTTTGCTCGCCGGCGCCGACGTCGTGGCAACCACGTCGGCGCTATTGCGTTACGGCCCGCAACACATGACGGCGCTCGTCGCCGGCCTGGAACGATGGCTTTCGCAGAGCGCCTTTGAGTCCGTCGCGGATATTCGTGGTCGTCTCGATGGGACGCATGTCGAGCGGACCGACATGTTCCTGCGGACCCACTACCTGCGCTCGCTATCAGATTACACATTGCAGCACCTCATAGACGCGAATCGAGCGCGCTTCGGGACGGCGCCAGGCACCCACAAATTGGCTTAGCTGCACGACTTAGCTGTCAGGGTGTATAAA
Organism: Allostellaceae bacterium; assembly: GCA_035517495.1. Lineage (GTDB taxonomy): Bacteria > Pseudomonadota > Alphaproteobacteria > ATCC43930 > CGMCC-115725 > DASZHJ01. The sequence continues at coordinate 51,820 of DATIYT010000032.1, forward strand.
TGCGGGTCGCAATATTCAGTGCAAAGAAGTACGAGCGTACGCTGCTCGACGAGCTGAACGCCGATCACGCACACGAACTCGTCTACTTTGATGCGCCCCTCGAATCCGGTACTAAATCACTGGCGGTGGGGTTCCCGGCAGTTAGCGTCTTCGTAAACGACGTCGTCGATCGAGATGTGCTGAAACACCTAGCAGCCGGCGGCACGAAGCTCGTTGCGACGCGCTCCACTGGTTTCAATCATGTCGACGCAGAAGCGGCACAGCAGCTTGGCGTCAAAGTTGTGCGGGTCGTAAACTATTCGCCAAACTCAGTGGCCGAGTTTGCCGTTGGGTTGCTCCTCGCACTCAATCGCAAGATCCCGCGAGCATACAATCGAACGCGCGAAGGTAATTTTGAGCTCGACGGCCTCATGGGTTTTGACTTGGCCGGTCGCACGGTCGGCGTAATTGGCACCGGCAAAATCGGCACCATATTCGGCCGGATCATGACCGGATTTGGTTGCACCGTGATCGGCTTTGACATGTATCACTCGCCCGAATTCAAAACAATTGGCGGCTGTTATGTCGAGATCGAGAAGCTTCACGCCGAAGCGGATGTCATCTCGCTACATTGTCCGTTGACGCCGCAGACCCATCACATCATCGACTCCCGGGCGCTCAGCCGCGTCAAGAAGGGCTCGCTGTTGATCAACACAAGCCGTGGCGGTCTCGTCGACACCGAGGCGGCGATTGAAGCGCTCAAATCCGGTCAGCTTGGAGGCATGGCAATCGATGTTTACGAACAAGAAGGCGGCCTTTTCTTTAGAGATCTGTCGAGCACGGTGATCCCGGATGACGTGATCCAGCGCCTCGTATCGTTCCCGAACGTGATCCTGACGGGGCATCAGGCGTTTTTCACGCGCGAGGCCCTGCGAACAATTCTGAACACGACACTCGCAAGCATATCGGATTTCGCCGCGGGCCGCCCGCTCGCAAACGAAATTCACAACACTCGCACGAGATGATCGTCGCCGAGTGATCGCCGGGCGGCGCCAGAGAACCTTGCCGACTCACGGTCTGCCGCCCGAGGTAGCCCGATAGTTGCCAATCTATGCTTCGGGTGTTGATCGCGCCGCGGCGCCGGTCTCGCGCAGGAACAGCGTCAGTCCGAAGGATAGAACGATCGCGCAAACCCAAATAAGATCGGCCTGCTGGAACGTCTGCAACGTCAGGGGCTGCCCGCCGGAAAGGCGGAAAAGCGTAAATCCAAAGGCGGGCGCAAGGAAGGCACTGAGGCTGAACACCAGGAAATTCATGGCGCCCGTGGCGCTGCCCTTCACCTCATCCGGATTCACTTCCTTGATCATTGTATAAGGGATCATCGCGGCGCCGGAAGCGATGCCGAAGACAAGACCGCCCACATAGGGCGGCATGAAATCGTGCAGATAGACGACTCCGATGAGCGACAGCAACATGAGCGCAATACCGCCGATCAGCACCGGCTTGCGTCGCCCGATTCGGTCGGCGATGTAACCGAGCAGCGGGGCACCGATAACCCATCCGAGCGGAACCATTGAAGACCGCGCCACGGCCTCTCCCGGATCCAAGTTGTAGCCATGAGCCAGAAACGGGACGCCCCAGATCATGCTGCCAATGGTAGTCGGCATGAATAGCAAGCCGCCGACAATTCCACAGAGGTAGGATTGCGGGTTCGTCAACACCACCTTGTACGGCGCGAAGAGTCCCCGCAGGGAGCCACGGGTTGGCTCGTGGTGACCCGGCGTCACTATCAAGACGCCGAGGCCTACGATGGAAACCAGCACGCCAGCATAGACCCAGAATAATTGCCATGCGATCACGCCGTGCACGAGCGGACCTACGCAAAACTGTCCCGCGAAGCCGCCGAGCATTCCCGCGAGCTGGGTGAAGCCAACCGCGGTGGCAAGCCAGCGGTCGCTGAATGCGTGCGTGGCCAGATAAACTGCGCCCGTAAACGCAAACCCCGAGCCGGCGCCCTGCAACAACCGTCCGCTCTCGGCGGCTCCCATTGAGGCAAGCCCGAACAGGACACTGCCGACCGCCACGGCAAATACGCCGAACGCGATGGGCAGCTTAGCCCCGTACCGGTCGAGCGAGGCGCCGGCAACAATGGAAAAGCCGGCATAGGTATAATAGTAAAGCCCGACCAGCGAGCTGACGCCGAGCGCCGTCAGGCCAAACGCCGCACTCAATTCAGGGATCATCACGCCGGGTGCTGAGCGCAGGGCGTACTGAAGGAAGTAAAAGACGAGACAGCAGAGCCAGGCCATGACAAAAGTCCATTGGCCCAGCCCCTCAACATGCTTAGGCAAAGTTACTCGTGCCACGTCCGCGTTTCGCACTGACATCGGATATCTCCTCGATCAAGCTCCGGCGGCTCTTTGTGTCCGTGGGGTCAGCCGAAGGGATCCACGGAAACTGCGAGACATTCTATCGATAGGATTTCCGTTCGAATTGTCGTTTCCCAATCTGATTGATCATTCTTATCGTGTTACGCGGCCCCGTCTTGGTTGCCTTCCGAGACGATCACTGGCACGGCGCCTGTCCAGAGCGACTGTGGGGCTCCCCAATCACCCCATGCGCCCCCGGTTCGTAGGTGGAATCACCAGGATAGTTCAAAAAACGCAGGGCTGTCCAAGATGGCGGACGTAACGCGCGTCATCTTGTGGCACGAAGGCGTGCGCACCGCCCCCAAAAGTGGAGCCGTTGCGTGCGAGTCCCGTCTGGTTGTCCAGGCCACGGCGCAAGACCGTGAAGAATCCGCGAGCGAACGCCGACAAGCCTGAGACAGCCAAGGCCGACTGATCGCTCGGCCTCGCCTCGGCAGCTGAATCGAAAGGAGAGCGACATGACTGCCGCGACCCAGACTGCAACTCTGCTCACGGCGCAGCAGATTCGGAATCTCGCGAAGGAAACCGCCGTTGTAGAGCAGCAAAAGGCAGCCGTCGCCGCGAAGAAAGCCGAAGAGAACCGTGAGGCCCTCCGAAAGGCCTTCATGGAACGGCAGATACGCCCCGACGTGATGAAATATCTGATGAATGGCGTGAAGCACCACGCCGAGCAGGGAAAGAGCGAGTTTCTCGTCCTTCAGTTCTCCGCGGAGCTGCTTACCGATGGCGGGCGACGAGTGAACAACTTCCAGCCAGACTGGCCGGACTCTCTTCAAGGCTTCGGTAGGCGCGCCTACGACTATTTCCATGAGCACTTGAAGCCGGCAGGCTACAAGTTGCATGCACAGATTCTGGACTACCCGCACGGAGACCTCGGCGACGTCGGCCTCTTCCTCTCCTGGTGAGGGCACACGTCGTCCGTCGTGGCACGCCCAGTCGTCGTTACTCGAATTAATGGGGATGTAAATGGAAGTCTGCCGCCACGCGAAATACGAGCGCCTTATCGCGCGCGCCAAACAGCTATCACCCATGCCGACAGTGGTCGCGCACCCCTGCGATGAGACGTCGCTCAGGGGAGCGATCGAGGCAGCAGAGGCGGGCATCATCGTGCCGACGTTGGTCGGTCCCGAGGACAAAATCCGCGCCGCGGCCGAGAAAGCAAAGCTCGATATCGGCAAGTTCGAGATCGCGCACGCCGAACACAGTCATGCCGCTGCCGCCAAGGCGGTCGCGCTGGTGCGGAGCGGACGCGGCGAACTCCTCATGAAGGGCAGCCTCCACACCGACGAGCTTCTTCACGAAGTGGCGGCGCACGAGACTGGGCTCCGCACCGCAAGGCGGATCAGTCACGTCTTCATCATGGATGTCCCGACCTATCCGGAGGCGCTCTTCATCACCGACGCTGCCGTGAATATCGCCCCCGATCTCGATGCGAAGGTCGATATCATCCAGAACGCGATCGATCTGCATCAAGGGCTCGGGCTCGGGCCGCCGCGGGTCGCGATCCTGTCCGCGGTCGAGACGGTGACAACGAAGATCCCAAACACGATCACAGCCGCCGCACTCTGCAAGATGGCCGATCGCGGTCAGATCAAGGGCGGACTTCTTGAGGGACCGCTTGCCCTCGACAACGCGATAAGTCCCGACGCGGCGCGGATCAAGGGTATCAAATCGGAGGTAGCCGGGCGCGCCCAGATCCTCGTTGTCCCCGACCTCGAAGCCGGCAACATGCTTGCAAAGAATTTGAGCTTCCTGGCCGAGGCCGACGCGGCCGGCATCGTTCTCGGTGCGCGCGTGCCCATCATCTTGACTTCGCGCGCCGACTCGGTGCGAACCCGCATGGCCTCCTGCGCCGTTGCTGCGCTCTACGCCCATTCGCGGCGGGTTGGCACCGCTCTCGCCGCTGAGTAGCGCGATGGCCGATATCATCCTGGTCGTCAACGCTGGCAGCTCTAGCCTTAAGTTCGAGGTGTTTTCGGTCGGCAGGCAGGACGCATTGGTACGACAAGTTAGGGGCCGGGTCGATGGGATCGGCACGCACCCAAGGCTGGCCGCCTACGACTCCACCTGTGTCGCATTGATTGACGAGCACTACCCTGCCGGCGAGGTCAATGACCTTCCGGCTGCGCTTGCTCGTGCTCAGACTTGGCTGCGTGACCACCTAGCCGGTGTCATGGGGCATCTGGTTCTCCACGGCGGGCCGATCTACGCCGCCCCTACGATGATCGACGACGCCGTCCTCAACTCTCGCTTCGTACCGTAGATCCAGAATCGTGCGAGTCCCCGACGTCTTGATCGACCGCGCGGTTATAACCCGTCGCACTTCCCAACTGCGGTAGATCAGCGGGATCAACGCAGCCCCGAAAGCGTCGAGAGCGTGGCGAGTACGAACGCCGTTATGAGCATTTTGGTCATCGCGGTCTCCTGCACCTGTAAGTGCACAGAAGCCTACAAGCCGTCGCGTCCCTGTTTTTTGGGTCGGATTGCTGAAATAGCAGTTCCATGCCGCGAGGCGACAACAGCACCGCGATTCACTGAACGCCGGCCTAGACTAGCAGCTTTGGGCATGCGGGATACGCAACAATGCTTTCCGCTCCAAGCTCGACTGTCGATTGATCAAGCTGTGCCACAGACCTGACGGTTTCTTTTATGGGCGACCCCGTGCAGCCGGATACATTGATCAGGAGCCCGTCACTGCCGGCTTACGGAAGCAGACCAGCCGTTTGTGACGAGGGTCCAGAGAAAAGCCGGAAGGCTCCCCGCCGAGAACATCGCGATGAGCCCAACGAGGCCGCTGAGCAGCAGAATCCAACCGATGTAAAGGCCGACGGCGAGCGTTGCCGCCACTGGCGCCGCAACGGCAACGACGCCAAGAATGATCATCACTACGCCTTGGAAGAGGAAAAGCCGTCAGTAGGCGCCCAGCGCGCACGGCGCTTGAGTGTCCCACAGGCAAGAATGGAGCGATTCCGCGTGAGCGGAATTCGCTCCAGATCGATCTCAGGCTGACTTGGCCAGCGCGGCACCGGCGTCTTGCCGGGCGAGCCACGCTTCGAGCGCAGCCTCCTCGGCGTCGTCCACAGCCGCCAGCGCCACCTCGATCGAGGCCGCGGCGTACCGCTCGGCCTTGTCGGCGCGATTCTGCAACCTGCTGGTCTCGCGCTTAACCTTCCACTCGGCGATTTTCTCGGCGGTGGCAGCCTTCCGGCTTTCCGCCCATTCTTTCATTTCTGCCTGTGCGGCCGAGACCTTGGCGTGATTTTGCTGGATTTGACGCCGCACTTTCTCGAGATGGCCGCGGGCTTCCTGCTCCGCTTGTTGCGTTTTTCCGTCAATCTTGGCTTTGAGACTGGTAAGGCCACTGTCGATATTTGTCAGCTTGAGGCGAAGATTCTCGCAGAACTGATCGATGCGTTGGCCCATGACGGGGTCCTCCTGGCTAGGATATTTTTCCACGATTGCGTTTAGACGGTGGTTCGATTGCCTCGCGAAGTCGAGTGAACAGAACCGTCTGACCAACGCTAGACGTTGATCTCCCGCCCGAATTGATCGACAGCGGCTCTTTTTTCCAAAACTGCCATTTCCGTGTTCGTAGAGATCAAACTCGCGCCTCTATCTCGCGTTGGGAATTCCACGGGATGGCCCGTGGTGAGCAACCGCTTCTCGAGCTCTTTGCCTCCGATGCCGACACCTCCCGCGGCGGCACGTATTTCCACATGCTGCCTTGGGCGCGGCGCCAAGCCGCAGGGCCAACCCCGACGATCCGCGAGAACACTCTCGTGAAGTGGCTCTGGTCGGCGAAGCCGCAAGCCAGCGCGATCTCGGCAAGCGGTTGAGTCGAATTGAGCAGCAGGTCCTTGGCCCGGTCCACGCGGCGCTCCAGGCGCCAACGATGTGGCGGTTGGCCGGTGCTCTGCCTGAAAGCGCGCGCGAAATAGCTCAGAGATAGGGAGCATTCGCTCGCCAACTGCGCCAACGAAATATCCTCTTCGAGATTTGCCGTCATGTACTCTTTCGCGCGGCGCTCCTGCCAGGGCGCCAAACCTCCGCGCACCAGCGGTCGCGCAAAGCGCATACCTCCATAAGTGTGCGCGAGATGCGCCGTGAGCGCATGGGCGACGTGATCGACAAAGAGGCTGCTGGCTCTCTCAGGTCGCTCCAGCTCCGGAAGGAAGCATGAACCCAACTGCCGAACCACAGGATCGAGCAGGGCCGCGCCCGGAGCGATGGAAAGAGTGTCAACTCGTCCGCTCGCGTTCTGGGTCGCGATCTCGTCGAGAGCCGCACTTGGTAGGTAGAAGTGCAGAAGATCGAATGGGCTCTTGAGATGCCAGGTCGGCTCAAAATCCAAATCGACTGCGCTGATGGTGTCTTTTGCATAGGGCGTTACGGGGATCGGTCTGCCACTCATCCACAGCTCGTGCGCCCTCAAATCGCGAAGCTGTAGGGCGACGATGAACGCACTCTCGCGCGGGATCGTCTTTGTCATCGCGTGATCCGCGCTGTCGGAGCGCAAGCGGGTGATCGTGAGCTTAGCCTTCCGCGAAATGGTGGCTGTGAGGGTCGGCGGGTTCTTCAACCCGAAATATTCGCCGATCCGGGTAATATAGGCGCCTTGTTCAGTCATGGCCGCACTCCTCAAACAACCTGCCTCGATGAGCCTCATCTTGGAGGACTTTGAGCTGTTGTACCTATTGCACGCGGGTATGAGGGAGTGGACATCTGTAGGGCTGCAATAAACCCTGGTTTAGAAGCCAGGGCAAAAAAAGGCCCCGATTGACGGGGCCTTAGTTTGGTCGGCGGGGGGAGGAAGCCGACCGGGGAGGAGGAGGACCACAGCATGGCAGACGCTCGGGACCGCCGATATTGGGCCCGCGGGCAGACTCATCATGCGAACGCGGGAGGATACCGATACCTTGGTTGGGGCAAACAGCTTGAGATACCAAAATGAGCATTTCCCGGCCCACTCCGCGCCGCTTAGGTCACTTCGCGGCGTGACAAGACCTCGTAGTTCTGCCCGCGCTGCCTCGCTGAAACTCCTATAGCGGAGCGACGCCGTCGCCATGGTTGCTCTTGTTTTCGGCGATCGCCTTCTGGCGTCAGTTGGCGTCCCAAGGGAGCTCGTAATAGCGCGGCTCGCGCTCGCCCAGCAGCTTGAGCTGGAGATAGATGCCCGCGCCCTCTACGAGGTAGGAACCGAGTACCTTGAGCTCGGTGTCCGGTCGGCGCAGCACCTCGAGCCGGGTCGATTTCGGCTGTCCCAGCACGTCCGAGTAGCCAAAAAAGAGAGCGCGGCCAGCATGGCGGCGTATCCGATGCTGACGGCGCCGCGCTGACCGCGGCTCCCGAACGGCGGGCCCACAAGCCCACCGAAGGCCGGGATAAACGGCGTCACTGTTTGAATCCTTGGGTGGCTTGCTGGGCGCGCAGTGGCTTATGGACGCAGTTGAGACTGCCGGGCATCAGGTTGCCCTTCTCGTCGAGCTTGAAGCGGAAGAGCGTGCTTTCCTGGCCCAGGAAGGTGAGGTCCGCCGTCGACTCCAGCACCCTGCACGCCGTCAGGGTCGTGCACGGAGACCTTCGCGCGCGGGGGTGGGGAAGCGGCCGTCGACCGAGCGATAAACGTGCGCGCTCACGGTGTACTCGCCGGGCCACACGTCGCTGCCATTATGGTACCCGCCCGAACCACGGGGCATCCTTGAGCTCGCGCCATTGGCGGATGGCCCGGCGGCCGGCGCGCTTGCCAGAGGTCTAGCACCGAAACAGCAGGGCTGAGACGAACTAGGTTCTCAAAGTTTGGCTCGGCTCATGAGCCTCCGTCGAGTTCGGTCGCAAATGCGATCGCAAATGCGAGCAGGGCGAGGCAAACAGGCAATGCCAGGGACCCCAGACCGAGTGCGGCCTCGCAGGCCGCACCGAGGCCGCAGCCGACGACAAAACCGACGATCACAAGCAGAGTACGCGCGGCTCGGTTGCGCGCTTTGGCGACATCAGCCGGATCGCTCCCGAACAGCACCTCGCCGAAATCTATAGCGAAGCGGGTGATGTTGGTCGTCATCACCGCTGTGGACGGCGCTCCTTTAACCGTGACCTGTACGAGTGCGTTCTGCACGGCCATCGCTGACACCCCGACCATGCCTGCGAGGACCGCATTTGTCGTGTTCGGGTCGAGGCGTGGGCCGGCCGCGATGCTAAGGACCAGAAAGCCCGTGAGCAGCAGAAAATGTAGCAGCAGCAGGGGGCGAAGCGAGGAGAGGCCGATCGATTCCAAACTGCCCGCCAGCAGTCTCGTCAGACCGACCATCACGATGAAGACTGGAACCGACAGCATCTTCGCGATCTGGCCTTCGCCGCCGTTGACGATGTGCGCGGTCAGGACGATCAGGTTACCGGTGATGTGGGCGGTGAATAGCCCGTCGAGGCCGAGAAAGCCGATGATGTCCGTGCATCCGGCAGTGACGCTGAGCACGATCAGCAGCGCTTGGACCGCGCGCGAATTGTCGACCGACGGTGCCAATACCAACGCCATCGGGCCCTCAGCTTCCGTCGACACCGTGTTTGGCCATCTTCCGGAGGTCGTTCATCTCGTCGAACCGTGTTTCGAAGTGCTCAAGTTCGCTGCGCTATCGTCAGAAGCGCCCCGGCGCCGGCAGGACACTTAGTCACGAGGTAGGGACCGGTCCAATCTCAACAGCTTACGAGGGCGGCCATTGCCGTTGACGGCGACAAAAACGAATTCCGCCTCCGTGACCTTGACCCGGTTACCTTGGCCTTGGCGAAGCACCCACACATCGACGTGAAGCGTTATCGAAGTTCTGCCGATCCGCTCCACGTCGGTGTAGCAGCAGACGACGTCGCCGACATTTATCGGCTGCATGAACGTGATGTTCGAGACGGCCACTGTCACCACCGGACCGTTCGCGTGTCTCGTCGCGGTCATCCCACCGGCCGCGTCCATGAGCGACATGGTCCAGCCGCCGAACATGTTGCCGAGCGCATTGGTATCAGCCGGCATCGCCAGAGTACGGGATGCAAGTTGGCCCCTCGGCTCGACAACGGTACTCGATGGTTGGCGGGCATTCTGCATGCATATGCTCTCCACGGGTCGGATCGTTCTGCTCAGCTCATCAGCAAGATGATCACCACACCCCAAACCGCTAACACGATTCGTCCCACCGCATAGGTGATCGTGTAGCCGAGCGCTGGCACGCTACTCCTCGCCTCGTGCTGGAGAGCGCCCAGAGCCGCGGTCGTTGTGCGTGCACCAGCGCAAGCTCCCAGCAAGATTCCCGGATGGAATTTAAAGATATACTTCCCAGCGTAGATCCCCACTATCAACGGAACCATCGACACGACGATGCCGGCCAGGAACAAGTCGATCCCATAAGCCTGCAAGCCGGAAAACAAGCCAGGTCCGGCATTGATGCCGACAACCGCAACGAAGCCATTCAGTCCGACATTGTTAAAAACCCATAGTGCCGGAGCTGGGATGCGTCCGAAGGTGCGATGAACGGACCGAAGGTAGCCGCAAACGAGACCCGCGACGAGCGCCCCGACGCTCGAGCTGAAGCTCAAGGGAATTCCGCCAATATGGACGGTGATCGTGCCGAGCAGAGCGCCTATTACAATGCCGGCACCCATGAAGACCATGTCGGACGTCGACGTCGCGCGGTCGGCGTATCCAAGCAGCTTGGCTGCCTTCTCAACGTCCTTTTTTGCGCCGACAAGCGTGAGGACATCATCGCGATGAACTTCGAAATCTGGATGAAAGGGTAGCTCGTGCCCACTGCGGGTTATCTTGGTAAGGAAGATGCCGCTTCCAGGATGCGCCAGGTATTTCGACCGGAGCTGCTGCACGGTATTCCCGGCGACGGCTCTGTCTCTGATGACAACGTCCAACTCCTCAGTCGGAAAGCTCAAGAGCTCGGCGTCCTCCACCTCGGGACCTATCTTGCCCTCGGCTGCCAGCAAAGCATCGATGTGGCCGCCTATGGCGAGCGTCGCGCCCTGAGAAAGGATCGTGTTGGGCTCGCACTCAATAATGGCGCCCTCCTGCCGAACTTGCCTGACTACGCACCCTTGGTCCCCAAGGGCGGCCTCGAGTTCGCTCACGGTTTTCCCGACGAAAGGCGAATTGGTCAGGCGAAAGGCTCGAGCCTCGAGGGCGCGATAGGCCGTGCCGACCCCCGGCTCAGCGTTGCCGACGCCCAGCTTCTTCTCGAGTTCTTTGCAGGCTGCGGCCAGATCAATACGCAACAGCTTGGGGCCGATCGAGGCGAGAAACCACGCGGCACCTGCGGTCCCAAAGGGATATGTGACGGCGTACGCGATGGCAGTCAGGGCAGCCATCTGCTTCGTGGCATCGGCGCTCAGTCCAAGCTGCCCAAGATTGGCCGTCGCCACCCCAAGCGTCCCCGAGTTGGTGTAGCCTCCTGCCAGCAACCCAGCGGTCAAACCTGGGTTGTAGCCGAGTAGCTTTCCCATCCCGTAGGCGGACAGAAGTCCTACGACAGCAAGCAAGATGGCGAAGGCAACCTGTGGTAATCCGTCGCTCTTCAGCCCACGGAAAAACTGAGGTCCGACGCTGAATCCCACCGCAAAGAGAAACATCAGGAAGAAGGTGCCTTGCACGGTCGGTGAGACGACGATGTGCAACTGGCCGATCAGGAGGCCGGCAATCAACGTGCTGGTGACGGCCCCTAAACTAAAGCTCCCGAACTTTAGGCCGCCGAACCAAAAGCCGATGGCCAGCGTCAGGAAAATGGTGATCTCGGGTTGTTCGCGCAGGGTCGAAACGATCGCATCTATCGCACTCATGTCGGCGGTTCCTTCAAAGGGATCGAATGGCCCGGACGGACGACCGTGACCGTCCGGGCCCAAAGGTCGGCAGGGAATGGAATGATCCGGACGGACAACGTACGACCGCCCGCATCCAAAGATCAGTACTGGGGCTTGTAGAGTTGTCCCTCGATCCAGGCGCGGATATCGCGAGGACGCTCGGCACTCGCCAGGCCTTTGTCGAACATGAACTCCGCAATCCGTGCTGCCGTCGTGACTTCGGTTTCGAGGATGTTCGCTTGGGTCGGGAATAACCTCCCTGCCGCGCGAAGATCCTTGTCGACTTGGTCAGCGGTGGCCTCGGCCGCGACGATGAAGCACTCGTCGGTCAGTAGCTTCGGTCGCGCTACATAGGTTGCGAGCCCGATCGCTGGATAGATGTAGAAATTGTTGGCTTGGCCGGGGTGGAAGGTCTTTCCGCCGATCGTTACGTCCGGGAACTGCACTCCCGCGGCGAACAGCGCCTTGCCCTTGGACCAGGTGTAGGCCTGCTCCGCCGTGCACTCCGCCTTGAATGTCGGATTGGACAGCGCGAAGATGATTGGCCGGGCATTCAGCCGGCTCATCGTCTCGACGACCTTCTTGGTGAAGGCTCCGCCCTTGGTGCTGACGCCGATCAGGACGGTCGGCTTCAGTGTCTCGATGGTTTGGACGAGGTCCTTCGATGGCGCTGCTTTGTGTGCATAGACCCTCTGCGCGTCTGTCAGGTCGGTGCGCGATGCCTCAACAAGCCCGTTGATATCGAACATCGAGATCCGCCCACGGGCATCATCGATCGAAAGCCCCTTGGTCTGCATAGCCGCGACGAGCAGGTTGGAGATGCCGATCGCGGCCGAGCCCGCTCCTAGGAACAGGATTCGCTGGTCGGTCAGCTTGCCCTGGATGATCTGCAACGCCGTCGTCAAACCCGCGAGCCCAATCGAAGCGGTGCCCTGGATGTCGTCGTTATAGCAAAGGACCTTCTCCTTATATCGCTTGAGCAGACGAACGGCGTCGGTCCCCTTCCAGTCCTCGAAGTGGATGCAGCATCCGGGGAAAACCTGCTGTACGGCTTGAACGAACTCCTCGACGAGCTCGTCGAGTTCCTTCTCCGTCGGTTGCTCTTCGCGACTGCCGAGATACAGCGGGTCGGCACGAAGCGTCTTGTTGGAAGTCCCGATGTCGAACAATACCGGGAGAAGGCAGTCGGGCGGAACCGCTGCGCAGGCGGTGTAAAGCTGCAACTTCCCGATCGGGATGCCCATTCCGTTGGCGCCGATGTCGCCAAGCCCCAAAATGCGCCCGCCCGAAGAAACGCAAATGAAGCGGACATCCTGTTTCGGCCAGTTGCGCAGCACCTCGGCTATACGGCCTTTCATTTTCCGCGTAATATACATTCCGTTCGACCGTCGATAGATGTGACCGAAGGCAAGGCACGCGTCGGCTACCGTCGGATCGTAGAGGATGGGCACGAAACGCGCGGGGTCCGACATCACGGTGCGGTAAAAGAGCGTCTCGTTCTGCTCGGACAGTCCGATCAAGTAGATGTATCGCTCGAGGTCGTTCGGTTTGACGTCGAGGTGCTGAAGCACCCGCTCAACCTGCCGATCCAGGTTTTCCACCGACGGCGGCAAAAGCCCCTCCAGCTTGTATTTGTGTCGCTCCTCCTCGTCGAACGCCGTTTCTTTGTTGACGGCGGGATCGTGCAGCAACGCGACGCCGCGGAACGCGTAAGAATGATCGCTCTTGTGATTTCGGGCGTGTACAGCAACAGTCATCGGACAACTCCTTTGATTAGACGTCGTGATGTGTTGGTTGAGGTGGCGGGCGACGTCGGTGGTCCCGCACCGGGACTCAGTGTTGACTATCTTGCCGGGGTCAGCTGGGCCGACCTCGGAGGAGGACGACAGCATGGCAGACGCTCGGGACCGCCGATATTGGGCCCGCGGGCAGACTCATCATGCGAACGTGGAAGGATACCGATACCCTAGTTGGGGCGGACAGCTTGAGGTACCTGAATCGAACCTACGGGTTTTACGCCGACAAGCACAAGAACCAGAGCCAGCAGCGGCGCCCAGACCACAGGCTCGCGCAGCGCATGAACAATGTGGCTCACGAAGGTCGGTGTGCCCCCGCCTGCCGCAACTCTCTTGGCGCCCATGCCGGCGGACAGAAGCATGAGCGTGACTGGAACCTGGATCAGGTTCATCATCAGGCTCGGAACCGAAATCGGAATCGCGCTCGCCGCTCCGAACAGGTGTCCGAGCACTGGTACGCCGACGAATGGAACGGCCGGCCCTCCGATTGCCAGCGCCTGGAGCGAGGACGTGATAAGGTCGCGTCCGCATAAGTATCGCGCGATCACAAGGACGATCGCATATGTGCCGGCCATGCTCAGCAGAATGGCGAGAGCAGCGGGCCTTGCGCAAGAACATCGTCACGCTGCGTGCTCATCATCCCAGCGAACAGGTTGAGTGGCAGTGCATAAAGCATGACCATCCGATTCAAGATGGCCGCCTGCTTGCCGTCGAAGTCCTGGTGCCAGCCGGCCGCGAAGCCGAGCATTAACGTCACAACGATTGGAAGAAGCGCGCCAACATGGTCGAGATCACGGCGATTCCTCGCTTTTGCTTCCGGGACGCGCAGGGCATCGACGCGAACTGTTTTCGCCGGAGTGGGCGTTTTGTTATTGCACGAACGGAGGATTCTCCTGCCTCCAGGCACAACGTTTCTAAGTCTTCGTACAAATCGAGAGTCGCACCGCCTCACGTTCGACAAGTCAACTCGGCGATGGCGAAATCTGGAAATCTGGCGCGATCGAGCGAATCAATCGGCCCAGCGGAACGTCGGGACGACGGCAGATCGTGTTGCCCCGATGAGTCTCAACCGTGATTTCGCTGATGCCGATATCGGCTGCAATCTGAACTAAGGTTAACCGCTGTCAAACAAAGGTCCATTCCATAGGTACACGCGCGCAATAGCATGCGCGACTCGAAATCCGCGAGGGTCGGGCATTACGGTTCTGCGGAACCTCGCTGGACGGGGAAGAAATGAACCTTATCGACGCCGCCAGCAAGAGAGGACTCGCGATGCGGAAAGGCGCGAGGCAGGCCGACGGGCCAGGTAAGCATCCAAAGAAGTGCGGTGGAATCAATGGCAGTCGACTTTGTTACGCGCAGCCCAGAAGCAGCTGCGATTCCCATCCAGACCGACGTTCAGCGCGATTCGGATCGGGGCTTGGTCCTGCTGATCCAAACCGGTGCAGTTCTCGACAGCGCCTTCTGGCTCGCCCTCTTGGTTGCGACGTGGGTCGTGATCCGATGCCTCTCTCTGTCTCTGTGACAACTATTGGCGAGGAGAGTACGCCCGATCAGTTACAGCCTGACCTCGCGCAGGCATCAGGAAGCCCCTCTCGGGTATGCACGCGCCGGGGCGAGACTGCCTCATCGTCCACGCCAACGCATCGCGAGACATGATGGCGCCAGTCCGAACTTGAGTTCACAGTTATCGCAGCAAAATTAGCATCGTGGCAGAAATGATGGCTCCCCAAGCTAAGAGTGAGACGAGCGCACCGAAGAGAATTGCTGCGCGCGCTGATATGCGGAATCGTTGATCTAGAGTGGCATTTGAGATCACGGCTGGCTCACCATGCATTTGCTCGATGAACCTCATCTTGGGGGAGTCTGAGCCGCCGTCGCTATTGCACGCGGGTAATGGAGGAATGAGCCTCGGTCGGGCTGCGCTAAGCCTTGGTTCACAAGCTAGGGAGTCGTCCGTGAAGAACGCGGATTGTGCTGAGTGATGGGCACAATCGGGTCGGTTTGAGTAATCGAATTTGCAAGAAAGCGAGGTGTCGAGCCTCGCTTTCTTGCGTTTTGGGATTCCGCTTTGTCGCGGTTCGTGATTCGATTCCCTGCGTGATGCACGGCGGAGGGAACGCATGGGACGACCGCGAGACGAGCGGCAGAAAGACCTGCTGCGCCCGGCACTGGAAGAGATCATCGACCTGGGCCATCCGCTGGTGCGGCTGGGTGAGCAGATCGACTGGCAGTTCCTCGACGGGCGCTTCAGTTCGGTGTGCGCGCCCGGTCCCGGACAGCCTGGCTTGCCGACGCGGCTGGTGGCGGGCCTCTTCATTCTGAAGATGGGGTATTCGGCCGGCCGGTGCCCTTTCCTGGAAGGCAGGTGCTGCGCTTCAGGCTGATGATAGAGGCGGTCTGCGTTGTGGCAGCCACAAACATCAGAAGGAGAAGCGCAGGATGAAGCATCATGCCGGTCTGGACGTCTCCGTCAAAGAGACGTCCGTGTGCATCGTCGACGAGGGTGGCAAGGTGTGTCGCGAGATGAAGGTGCCGAGCCATCCCGAGGATCTCGTGCAGGCACTCAAAGATCCCGCCTGGCGTCTAGAGCGCGTCGGTCTCGAAGCCGGGCCACTGTCGCAATGGCTGTTCAGTGGCTTGGCGGAAGCGGGTTTGCCGGTGGTGTGCATCGAGACGCGGCACACGAAAGCCTTTCTCCAGGCGCAGGTCAACAAGAGCGACCGCAATGACGCACGTGGAATCGCGCAGATGATGCGTGTCAACCTGTTCCGACCTGTGCACGTAAAGACGCTAGCGAGCCAGAGGCGGCGCACCCTGCTGACCGCGCGCAAGCTGTTGCAGGAGAAAGCCATTGCTGTCGATAACGACATCCGTGGCCTGCTACGGAACTTTGGCCTCAAAGTCGGACCCGTCGGTGCGTCCAAGTTTGAGGCACGCATCCGCGAGCTCATCGAAGACATGCCGGAACTTGCCGAGATCATCGGGCCACTGCTTGATGCCCGCCGGAAGCTGCGCGAGCTCTTTGCCCTCCTTCACCGCAAGCTCTTGGCGATCGTGCGGGATGACGCAGTGTGCCGGCGATTGATGACCGTCCCGGGAATCGGCCCTGTGGTATCCATGGCCTTCACCGCCACCGTCGACGTTCCGGCCCGCTTCAAGAACTCCAAGGTTGTCGGGGCGGCGCTTGGATTGACTCCGATCCTCAATCAATCCGGCGAGAGCAAACGCATCGGCAGAGTCTCGCTGTGTGGGGATGGAATGACGCGGACCCTTCTCTATGAGGCAGCTCAGGTAATGCTGACGCGGACGACCAAGTGGTCGTGGCTGAAAGCGTGGGCTATGAAAGTCGCGGCACGCCGCGGGATGCAGAAGGCGATTGTCGCCTTGGCTCGACGGCTGGCCGTCGTCTTGCATCGCATGTGGGTAAGCGGCACGGACTTCCGCTGGACAAGGGACGTGCAACCAACTTGATGCGAACAGCTCCACAATAGGCGAGTAGACCAGGAGGAGGCATCCACGGTTCCGCGCTGAGGCGGAGAGTTGTCCCTCGCGGGACGATGGACGAAGTGAGTTCGGTGCATGTGCTGTTCCTTGTGCTCCGCGAGCACAAAGGACGCCCTAAAGATTGTTCCACTTCGTTCTTCTGATCCCATCATGGAAGGGCCAAGGTGCCGATTCCGGAGAGAAGCGAGAGCCCGTAGGGACAAGTCCACGTCACAATGCAGGCAGCCTGAAAGCTCTTGACCTCAAATGGCCGAATAGAGAAGCACATGCACAACCTCTCGGACGAGGTGCTGTGCGCGCGCTGGGTGGAGAACCCCTATTACCAATACTTCTGCGGCGAGCTGAGCTTCTGCCACAAGCTGCCGTTCGACCGCTCGTCGCTGACACGCTGGCGTCAGCGCTTGGGCGAGGAGCAATTGCTGGCGCTAATCCAGGAGAGCCTATCGGTGGCGCACAAGACGGGCGCGGTCGAGAGCAAGGACCTGGAACGGGTGGTGGTCGATACTACGGTGCAACCGAAGGCGATCGCCCATCCGACCGACGCGCGGCTGATGCACCGCGCGCTGGTCAAGCTGGTCGATCTCGCCAAGCGCAACGGCGTGCCGCTGCGGCAGAGCTATCTTCGCCTCGCCAAGCGCGCCGCCATCATGGTCGGCCGCTACACCCACGCGCATCAGTTCAAGCGCGCCCGCAAGGCGCTCAAGTTCCTGCGCACCAGGCTCGGCCGGGTCATCCGCGACATCCGCCGCAGGATCGACGGCAATCCCGATCTCGAAGCCCGCTTCAAGCACTTGCTCGATCTCGCCACTCGGGTACGCCTGCAAGATCAGCGCCAGCGCGGGCCCAAGATTTATTCGCTGCACGCGCCCGAGGTCGAATGCATCGGCAAGGGCAAGGCCAGAGCGCCCTATGAGTTCGGCTGCAAAGTGTCGATCGCCACCTCGGCGACCGCTCCCAAGGGCGGCCAGTTCGTGCTCCACGCTAAGGCGCTGCACGGCAATCCCTATGACGGCCGCACCCTCGGCCCCATGGTCGCCGCGCTGGAGCACCTCACCGGCGTCGAGACGCGACGCATCCATGTGGACAAGGGCTATCGCGGCCACAGCCACCCGCACAAGTTCCGCGTCTGGATCTCGGGTCAGGTGCGCCGCGTCACCAAAGTGATCCGCCGCGAGATGAAGCGCCGCGCCGCCGTCGAACCCGTCATCGGTCATCTCAAGGCCGAGCACCGCATGGAACGCAATCATCTCAAGGGACGCCAGGGTGACCGCATCAATGCCGTTCTCGCCGCTGCCGGACACAACTTCAGCCTGCTCCTGCGCTGGCTCGCAACGCTTTTGCGTGCCCTGATCCAGCTGCTCGCTGACGACAGCGCACCGTCAATCATCGCGTAAATCCAGCGCTACGAGCGATCTTCACGGACGACTAGGGAAAAAAGGCCCCGATCGACGGGGCCTTAGTTTGGTCGGCGGGGGGAGGGAGCCGACCAGGGAGGGTGGACAGCAGCATGGCAGACGCGCGGGACCACCGATATTGGACGCGCGGACAGACTCGTTACCCAAACGTTAGCAAAGACGATACGTCGGTTTAGGAGGTTGCAGCTTTAAGATGCTAAATTGAGTTTGTCTGCCATTCGGCCGAGCTCGGGCAGCGATGCGGCCTGCATCTTCCGCATCATGTTGCTGCGATGCACTTTCACCGTCACCTCGCTGAGACCGAAATCAAATGCAATTTGCTTACTGAGGCGGCCTCGCACGACGTGAATCATGATCTCGCGCTCACGCGGAGTCAGCGCTTCGAAGCGTCCCCTGAGTGTGCCCAGGGCTTCGTAACTCTCGCGTCGGGCGCGATCCCGAGCAAGCCCGAGCTCGATCGCGTCGAGGAGATCTTGATCACGGAATGGCTTGGTTAGGAATTCGATGGCGCCGCCCTTCATCGCTTGCACCGACATCGGGATGTCGCCATACCCCGTCATGAAGATGATAGGGAGCTGGACATTCGCTGCACCGAGGTCGCGTTGAAACTCAAGACCGCTTCGCCCCGGTAATCTCACATCGACTAGTAGGCAGGTGGCGCCGGTCGGGCGGTCGGACTTGAGAAAGTCGGGCACGGACGCAAATAACCGAGCCTCGAGGCCGACAGATCGCATCAGGCTCCCAAGCGATTCGCGGAGTGCCTGATCATCGTCGATGATCATGACTGTGGAGTTTGCTTCGGGCATCGTTTCCGCTCGCGATGAATGCGTCACCAAAATTAACCTAGCCCCGACTCCCAAACGCTACGATAATAAATATTAGTCTAACCTCAAAATCTTTTCCTCCGTCCGACGGTATGGGCCGGATATACGAAGGTTTAGATGCTCTGGTACTCCCCTCGATGATATCGTTAGCTCAACTTATGAACTCGCGCACTGGTGCGACGGTGCTTGGGGCACTCGTCTGATGGTGGGCTCATGTCGGAGGCCTGCTTGCCCCAAGATCCGTTGATCTCGATCGTTGAAGATGATCGCGCCGTTCGCGACTCCCTCAGAAGGCTCATGAGGTCGTTCGGTTACGCCGTCGAGGCTTTCCCATCGGCAGTCGATTTTCTCGCCTTCCCGCGTCTCGACGAGACTGCTTGCTTGATCACCGACATTAATATGCCCGCGATGACCGGGGTGGAGCTCTACCGTCGCCTGATCGAGACAGGGCGAGCGATCCCGACAATCTTCATCACCGCGTATCCTGATGATGCCGTCCGCGCCCGCGCCCTGAAGGACGGGGTTATTGGCTACCTGCGCAAGCCGTTCGACGAGAACAACCTTATGTTTTGCGTGCGCACCGCTCTCGCGCGAGGTAAGTCGCGGGACGAGCATTCATGAGTCCTTTGGAGCCGCTGGCAGTGTGAACTCAAAGGCGGCGCCTCGAGGTTCATTCGATCCTGCCCACAATCGTCCGCCATGCGCTTCGACGATCGATCGGCAGATCGACAGCCCCATTCCCAGTCCGATGGACTTGGTGCTGTAGAAGGAGTCGAAAACGCGCTCAATATCTTCCGGATCAATCCCCGGGCCTGAGTCACGCACGCTGATAAGGACGCCATCCGATTGGCCCTGTTCTGTGCTGATCGATAGCTTGCGCGATCCGTCGCCATCGCTGCTCATTGCCTCGATCGCGTTCAGGATCAAGTTCAACATCGCCTGCTGAAGTTGAACGCGATCCCCCTGAACCGGAGACGATTCGTTTGCGAAACGGGTCTCGATCGAGATGCCGTTCCTGGTTGCTTCGCTTCGCGCCACTGCGATCACCTCGTTGATGGCGCCATTGATGTCGAATCTCTCCTGTCGGGTCGGTGCACTTTTGATCTGATCACGGGCCCGGCCGATGATGTCGCCGGCTCGACCGGTGTCCCTCACAACACAGCCGAGCGCTTCCCTAACTTCTTCCAGATCTGGCGGTTTTCTTCCCAAAAAACGGAGGGCCGCACTTGCGTTGTTGCGCGCCGCGGTGATTGGCTGGTTGACCTCATGGGCAATCGAGGCGGCGAGCTGCCCCAGGACTATTGGGCGAGAAACCCGAGCAAGCTCCTCCCGCGCCCGCTCCAGCTGCTCGTCGCTGGCGTGCAGCGCTTCCATGGCGCGACGTCGATCCTCGACGTCGATCGTCACGCCATACCATTTCACGATCATCCCTCCCTCGTCGCGGAGCGGCGCGGCGCGGAGCAGGACGGCGCGATATTCGCCGGTAGCGTGCCGTGCGTGTGCTTCGACTTCGAACATCGTTCCTGTCGCGACGGCGGCGCGCCATTTCTCCAGGATCTTGTCACGGTCTTCGGGATCATAGAGGCTGACCCAGCCATCGCCCTTCGCATCGACCGCTGAGGTCCCCGAAAATTCCAACCACCGTCGATTATGAAAGTCGCGCGAACCATCCGGAAGTGCGGTCCAGACCAAGGCGGGAACCGTGTCGGCCAGCGCTTGGTGCGAGGCTCGAGCGGCCATCAGCGCTTGGCGCACCTTGGTCGTGAGCGCCGTTACGATAAGCGTTGTCGTCGCAAAGGCAGCGACGGCCAGGGCATCCCCTAGATATTCTATTCGGAAATCGAACAATGGTTGAGTGAAGAAATAATTCAGGCAGGCTGCCGCAGCGATCGAGAGAATGAGGGAGGCGGTAAAGCTCCCAAGCAGGGAAAGTGGCACGATGAAGAGCAGATAGGCGAATGCCGTGGTCGCAAGCTCGGCTCCGAAATGAAAGCACACGACAGTAATCACCGCCAGGCCGATGGCGCCCAAGCAACATTGCACGGCCCAAGTCCATTTGTGGAGTATGCGCTTGTGCGTCATTTCCATGCCAGGCGCGCCTCCAAACGAGGGTCGCACGAGCGGGTAAGTTCAGCTAGCGGCCGCGCACAAGCCGCTTTGTGAAACGACGCACGTGCCGATGTGGCTGGTCCCGTCCGCCTGAACAGCAACCACGGCGATGCTGCCGCTGCCGATCTCTGGCGGCGAAAGACCGGAACCGCGGGCACCGAAATCATCTGAATGAGGGTGCCCGCGAAGTCACGGCGGCGTGCGCGCTCACTTCCCAGGGCAGCGTGAAGTAAAAGGTTGCGCCTCGTCCGGAATTGTCGGTGGCCCACAACCGTCCGCCATGCGCTTCGATGATCGAGCGACTAATGGCGAGTCCCATCCCGGTGCCTTGCGGCTTCGTCGTAAAAAATGCCTTGAACATTTGATCGGCGTTGCCTGCCGGCAGTCCCACACCAGTATCGCTGACCGAGATCAACACTTCACCACCGTCAGCCAACTGCGATTTGACCGTAAGCTCGCCGGCCGTCTCATTCATCGCCTGAATGCCATTGAGCATGAGATTCATAAATACCTGCTGCAATTGCACGCGATCGGCCATGACTTTAGGTAGGTCAGTAAGATCGGCACGCATGGCAATTGAGTGCCGATCGGCTTCGTTGCGCAGCAGCGCGAGCATCTCGCGGAAAAGTTCGTTCACATCGACTGGCTCGCGTCGAGGCAGGCCACCTTTGTAAAGCGACCGCACGCGGTCGATAATCTCAGCCGCTCGGGTTCCGTCTGCAACGACGCTCATCGCGGCCTCTCGGGCCTCTACCAAATCAGGCAAATCCCGCGTCAACCAGCGCAAGCAGGCGTTGGCGTCGTTGATTGCCGCAGCGATCGGCTGATTGAGTTCGTGCGCCAAGGAGGCGGTGAGTTCGCCCATGGTGATCACCCGGTTGATCTGGGCGAGTTCTGCTTCCAATTGGCGGAGCCTCTCCCTCTCCTGTTCGGCGCGCTTGCGTTCCGTGACGTCCACTGTGATCCCGACCCACTCCACAATCTCACCATTCGCATTGAAGAGAGCATGGCTCGCCCTCTCCAGGTGTTTCACCGTTCCGTCGGGCAGCACGATCCGAAACTCATCGGTAAAATTGGTCTTTTGGCGGACTGCCTGCTCAACGCGCTCGCGCTCCTTCTGCCGCTCGTCTGGGTGGATGCGTTCCCTGAGTGCTTCGAGGGTCGGCATCCGGCCGTGCGGGTCAAAACCATAGATGCGGAGCAACTCATCTGAACAATACGAAATCTCAGTCGCAGTAAGATCCTTGGCCCAACTGCCGGTGTGCGTCAGCCTTTGTGCGTCCGCTAAATAGGCTTCGCTGCGCTGCAGCCTTTCCTCCGTCTGCTTACGTTGAATGGCAACTCCCGCCAGATGCGTGATCTGTTCGATGATCGCTTGATCACGCAGGCTTGGGCTCCGCGGCTCGCGATAATACATGGCGAAGGTCGCAATCACCCTGCCGTCGGAGGACATGATCGGTGTGGACCAGCAGGCGCGCAGCGAATGCGGCAAGGCCGCGTCGCGATAATCCTCCCACAACGGGTCGCTCGCGATATCCGAGACAATGACCTGTTTGCCAAAGTACGCGGCGGTTCCGCATGAGCCAACGGCGGGTCCGATTGCGACTCTATCGATGGCCTCGACGTAGGCTTTGGGCAGGCTCGGCGCGCCGCCATGCTTCAGCCGGCCGTCTTCGATCAGGAGCACCGAGGCGAGCACATCACGAGCCTGCTCTTCCGCCAATCGGCACAGAGAATCGAGGATTCGCGAAAGTGTATCCCCTTTAGTGACCATTTCGAGAATGTGCCTCTCCCCGGCCAGCAGGGCTTCTGCCCGCTTGCGGTCCTCAATGTCCGTCAGAATTCCATACCATTTGAGAATATTACCTTGCTCATCGCGGAGCGGGACGCTGCGAACCAAGAACCAGCGATATTCGCCGGTAGCTTCATGACGGAAACGCGTCTCTTGTTCTAACGGCTCGCCCGAGGCTATGGACTCCCGGTACAAGCGCGCATGTCGCTCAACGTCTTCGGGGTGGATTGCAGATAGCCAACCTGAACCGGCGGCGTCCTCCGCAGATATGCCTGTGTAATCGATCCAACGCCTGTTCACGAACTCGCTGGAACCGTCAGGCAGAGCAGCCCATGCCAACGCCGGAATTGTTTCGATGACATCGCGAAGCTTCTTCTCGCTCTCACGCAGCGCCGCTTCCGCAAGCTTGCGCTCCGTCAAATCGACCACGAAAGCAACGGCACTGCATCCGTCTTCGAGGTTCGCCGCCCCGACCAATACCGGCACACGGCTGCCGTCTTTCCGGAGATACTCCTTCTCGTATGCTTGGATGGTTCCGGCTGTCCTCAGCTCGGCCATAGCCCGCGCGTCGCGGTCGCGCCAATCCGGCGGCGTCAAATTTGTCCAGCGGACACGACCGGAACCGAGATCTTCACGATCGTATCCCAGCATGCGCAGAAATGCGTCATTAGCCTCGACAACCGGCCCGTCGATCTCCCCTTCGATCGCCCGAATGAAGATCCCGATGATGTTGGCGTCGACGAGGCGCCGAATCTTCGCTTCGCGTTGTTCGAGATCACGGTACAAACGGGTATTCTCCAGCGCGATCGCCGCCTGCGAGCTGAGCAGCTTTAGCACCGCGGTCCGGGCCGGCGCGAATACCCGGGGAGCCAAGTTGTTCTCGAGGTACAGCACACCGATGATTTCGGCCCGATTAAGCAGCGGCAGGCAGAGAACCGAACGAGCCTGGCGCTCACGAATGTACGGATCCGTGGCAAACGCGGACTGAGCCGCGGCATCGTCGAGAATGACGCTCTCCCGACTGCGCAGAACATAATGCAGAACCGACTGCGGCAGCGCGGCCTCGGCCGCGGCATCGTCGCACAGACGCACGATCACAGTATCGCCGCTGGTCGCAGCCTCCGCAGCGATCCTCTGCGCAGCCCCTCGCCCCAGAATGAGCAGCGCTCGCTCGGCACCCGCGTGCTCCATCGACATGCGCATGATTGTGTCGATCAGCTTTCCGAGGACGACCTCGCCTGAAAGGGCTTGTGATACCTTGATCACGGTTGCGAGGTCGAGGTGTTCGACCGGTGCCCAGATCGTGCCCGTCGGCCCGACATCCGGCGGCTCATACTTGAGCTGCGGATGTGATTGATAAAGCTGCCTTACCTTGCCATCGGCGCCCCAGCGGACATAGCAGTAACAAGCATTTCGCAGATACCCACGGGAAATGGTCTCGAAGCCACGTGCGGCATAGAAGGCGGCGGCGAGCTCATAGGCGAGCGCCTCGTTCTGGATGAACCCATTTGCGCGCGCGGAGCGGATGGCGTCTTCGTAGAGCTGCTCCGCGTCGAGCACGCGGCCTTCAATGCGGGCGATTTCTGCGCCAACCAGTGCGGCGCGGTTCTCGAAATTCTCCGGGCAATTCTCCGCCCAAATCGCGAGCTGCCGGCGGTGGGCGTCCAAAGCCTCCAGATGCGAGGCATTCTGATCACCAACTATGGAGTCGCAGCAAGCGGCGTGTGACAGCGCGGAATAAAAATAATATTCCGCCGTTTCGAAGTGCGACACCGACGTCCAAAGCAACCGTTGCGTCCGCAATGAGGCTTCAATCGCCGCGGCATAATCGCCCGCCAAGAAGCACGCCTGCAGCTTGCGGACCCAGTACCAACACTCGACGCGTGCCAAATTCGGGTTATTGGACAAACGTTGCTCAATCCGACGCTCATCAAACTTCTCATCACCAAAGGAGCCAAATTTCGGCGTGAGTCCCCGGAGCGTCCGGATTAGCCCGAGCTGGGTGGCGATGAGGTCAACGACCAATCCGAACTGTGCCGATTGCGCAAATGCCAGGCCAGCCTCGGCGTTACTCTGCACCTCGGAGAGCGGATCGCCCGCCGCGAGACGGTTTGTGATCATCAGCCAGCAGGCATGCGCCGCATAAGTGAGGTCTCCGATCTTGTTTGCACCCTCGAACGCCCGGTGCACCAGATCGAGGCCGGCCCGCACGTGTTGCATCCAGGGCAGAGCGACAAAGTCCACGCAAACCCTGGCATGGAAACGCTTGAGTCCGCGTACTTCAACCAGGTCATAGCCGAGTTGACCGAAGCGACGCGCGGCTTGGTAGTCGCCGAACCGTCCCGCAACCATCGACAGCCATACATACGCGATGCACGAACTGTCGCTGTAGCCGCGCTCGAGGCTGAGATTCACCGCTCGGCAGACAGTCAGGGAAACCAAGTTGAGATTCGTAAAATATGCGGGTGCCAGAAGCTTGGTCAGAACATCGAGAGTCGCGAGCGACTCCGGATCGGTCATGAGAGGGAGCCCGATCAGATCCTCAGTCTTGCGACTCCCAAGCTGCAACCCGATCCGCGCGTATTCGTGCCGCGCTTCTTCTTGCGTTGGATGCAGCGACCACTCGATGCCCAGATGCCGGAGGTAGTCGAGACCGACGGCGACGGCGTTCCCGCTCTGATCGAGCGCCACGTACAGGTCCATTCGCAAGCACGCGACAGTCGCTCGTTCGACTGTATTTGCGACCCGGTTTGAGAGTAGCGCTAGACGCTCCTCTGCTTCCGCCATTGCGCCGGTCAGGAACTCGCATTCGGCCCGGTTCAGCTCCACCTGGAATATCAGCTCGTGCCGACGTCCCCAGCAATCCTCTTCCAACAGTTCTGCACCCGCGACGACATAGGCGAGCGCCGATGCGTAGGCTGTCGATGCCTTGGCACGCTGGCCCGCAAGCAGGTCGAGCTCGACCAGCTGCTCGCGCTCCTCTCGTGAGGTGATCAAGGCCGCGCCGCGGTTGAGCTGGTTGACGATGTCAAAGACCGCCTCCTCCCGCTTCTCGGGAGGGATATGCGCCGCGAGCATTCTCCCTATCCGAAGGTGCGTCTCGCCGCGCAGCTCCTCCGGGATCAGCGAATAGGCAGCCTCCTGAACGCGATCGTGGACGAACCGGTAGGCACCCGCCAGGCGCTCGACTAATTCCTGGGCCGGCCGCAGCGCCGCGTGGACCTGCTCCTCCGAAGTCCCGAGGACGATCGAAATGGTGGTGATCTCGACGATATTTCCGAGACAAGCCAGAAGCTGCAACACCTTCTGCGTCTCGACCGGCAGGCGTGCGAGCCTGCTGACCATAAGGTCCGCCACGTTATCGGTGTACCCCTTGGTGCGAATGCGGTCGAGATCCCAGGACCAGCGCGCAGCATCATGATTGAATGCGAGCAGCCCCTCTTCGGAGAGAGAAGATATGAACTGAATGGCGAAAAACGGATTGCCATCGGTCTTCTCGTAGACCAACTGCGCGAGCGGCGCGGCGCGCGCGGGCTCGCAGCGAACAGCGTCTGCAATCAACTGTCCGAAATGCTCTCCGGCTAGCGGCGCGAGCCTGATCTCCACGACCTTTCCGCCGGCCACCTCGATCGCATCGAGCTTCCGCATCAGTGGATGGGCGGCTGTGACTTCGTTGTCGCGATAGGCACAAATCATCATGAGGTGTTTCAGACCCGAGCGGGTTAGCAGATCCTCGAGCAGATCGAGTGTCGCGGCGTCCGCCCATTGCAAATCGTCGAGGAAGAGCGCCAGTGAATGTTCCGGCCGGGCGAAGACGCCGATAAACCGCCGGAACACCAACTGGAGGCGCCGTTGCGCGTCCTGTGATGGAAGCTCATGGAGCGGTGGCGGTTCTCCGATGATCAGCCTGAGCTCCGGGACGAGATCGACCATGAGCTGGCCGTTTGGACCCAACGCCTCGTGGAGTGCGTCGCGCCAGGGTGCCAGTTCGGCTTCGCTCTTCCCCAGAAGTGGTCGGATGAGGCGCTGAAAGGCTTGCGCCAGGGTCGCATAAGGGATGTCGCGCTTGTATTGATCGAACTTACCGGATGCGAAGAGGCCTCGAGGCGCTACCAACACCTTGTGCAGCTCGTTCACAACCGAGGACTTGCCGATCCCGGAATAGCCGTGGACCAGCACCAGCTCCGGAGTCCCGCTCTCGACGATGCGATCGAAGGCGGCAAGCAGGGTCTCGATCTCGCGCTCTCGGCCGTATAGTTTCTCGCCCATCAGGAGCTGATCTGGCATATCGCGCTCGCCGAGCGGGAAGTCGTCGACCCGGCGCAAAGCCGCCCATTCGACCAGGCAGCGCCGCAGGTCGTGCTCTAGACCGGCCGCGGTCTGGTAGCGGTCCTCGGCCGACTTCGCGAGCAGCTTCATAGTGATCGCCGACACGGCATTTGGGATTTCCTTCAGCCGCTCAACGGGTGCGATCGGCCGCTTCGCAATGTGGCAGTGCACCCACTCCATCGGATCAGACGCCGCAAACGGCAGGGCGCCCGTGAGCATCTGGTAGAAGGTGACGCCGAGGGCGTATAGGTCGCTTCGAGAGTCGACCGACCGGTTCATCCGTCCGGTCTGTTCGGGCGCCATGTAGGCGAGGGTGCCGGCGATGGTCTCGGGCGGCTCGGGTGCCTGCCGCTCGCGGGACAGGCGCGAGGCAATGCCGAACCCGGTCAGGCGCACCTGGTCGTCCGAGCCGTTCACCAGGATATTGGCCGGCTTGATGTCCTTGTGCACGAGACCGCGCTGGTGGGCCTTGCTCAGGGCCGAGGCGATGCCGATGCCAAGGTGTAGGAAGCGGCCCACCTCGATGGGCGCGCCGAGCAGCCCAGCGAGCGGGCCGCCACCCGGATCCTCGAGCACCAGCATGGTCCGACCGGCGTCGCGCTCAAGCTTGAGCGGCCGCACAGCCCACGCGCTGTCGAGCTCATCCCTGAGGGCCAATTCGTGGGCAAGGCGAGAGAGGATCGAGGGTGATGGGTGCTCTGCGGGGAGCAGCACAGCCAGCACCGAATCGCGGCTGCCATCTGCGCCCAGGTGGGATCCCCGGCAGAACACGTATTCGCCGTCCTTCCACAAGACCTGGAGGCCATGTTCTCCCTCAGCGCCGAGCCGAAATGATGGGTCCAATTGCCGCGCTCCGCTGGCAAGCTGCCCGTTCGTAGTCATCCGATTCTAGACAATTCTGCCAAAACAAGCCTGTCCGGCGCTCTAAACCTTGGTTTATTTGCCGAGCCGGCATCTCTCCGCCGTCTGGCAGGCGCTTTACGAGGGCCTGCCGCACCGAGGCCACGCCATCCGCCTGTCTCGCCCCTTGCGTTGGCTGAGCGACCAAGGGATCGAACCGTCGGCGGTCATGCCGGTTCCTCAGTTCGTCTAACCTACCCAAATAACCAGCCTGCAGCGTGGGATAAACCACGGCCACGGGCTCATCGTCAGCAGATGGTGCAAGGCCCGACAGACAATTCCGGCGTGGTGGATGAGGCGGCCGCCGCTGCCGCTACTCGACGCGATAGCCGAGTAGCGCACAGGGCTAGACGCGGGCTAGACGACCACCAACCGATCGACATCCTTTCACGGATATATCTTCTTCGGATTCTTACCAATGGCGAAAGTCGAGGGGTCGGCACTGGTATACTCGTAGACCGCTGGCTTGAACTCGCCGCACTCGCCATGCGCGTCGCACGCAATCGGCCCGGAGACGCCGTCGAACTTGATGACGAAGATCGCGTCCCTGAGTGCCTTACGACCGATATAGGTGGCGCCACTTGCGTCGGTCTTGGCGACCTGGCCGATTGCCTTCATCAATAGCTGAGCAGCATCATAGGCTTGACCGTGGAAGCCGGAGATCGGCCCCTCCCCATAAGCGTTCTTATATTGAGCGATGAACTTCGGATAGGTCTTTCCCATCGCCTCGGGTGACACGTTGGGATAGGCGATCTTGAACCCGACGACCGCCGCGCCTGCCGCCTTGATCATGTCGGGCGCCATGAGCCCGCCGCCGCCAATGAGGACGGTCTTCTCAAGGCCCGGGGTATCCTTCGCCTGGCGCAAGATCTGAGCGGCGCCAGCGATGAATAGTGGGATATAGAGGACGTCCGGCTTCTCGGTGGCAACCCGGATCAGCAGCGGATGCATGTCGACGTCGGTCGAAGTGATCGCCTCCTGGGATAGGACCGTGCCGCCCAGCTTCGTGAAATTGGTCGCGGTCACGACAGTCAGCTGCTGCGAATAGGCGCTGTCGTCGTGGACCGTGACAATCTTGCGGGCCTTGAGGCCGTCATAGAGGTATTTGGCGTCGGCAGCGCCCTGGTCGATGTCGCTGAAAATGGTTCGCACAAAGCCGTCATATTCCGGCTTGCGGTCGGCTGCCGTCAGTGCAGGCGCCGAACAGGCTGTGCCGATTTCGATGATGCCCTGCTTCCACAGGATCGGTGCGGCTGGCGTACAAACACTCGAGCAGGCAGACCCGAGCACGCCCACCATGCCGGGATAGGCGGCGAGCTTCGTTGCTGCGGTTTGCCCGCCCTCGGCACTGCACTGATCGTCTTCGACCACGAATTTGATGCCGTGGCCGGCTATCTTGTTGCCGGCGTTCGAGAAGGCGATCTCGGCTCCGCGCTTGGCATCGGTCCCGAGCGCAGAATCCGCCCCCGAGAACACCCACATGCCGCCGACCGTGATTGGCGCGCCCTTGGGAACGGTGAGGACGCCGAGATCATCGGTAACTGGACCCGCGGTCTGAGCCGCTTGCGCAAACGACCCCGTCGCCAGCAACACCGCTCCGGCAAGGGTCAACGCCCGACCAGCGAGCATGCGGTGCAACATCCGGTCCCCCTGTTATTGATGAATCGAACGCTGCGTCTTTCTCCTGAACTACAAGCATATATTCTCGTTCTTACCTTTACTGGGTGTGACTTATCTCGGACGTGGACCGTTTGTCAACGCTCGCCCCTTCTGGGAGACGCTCTAATGTGGCAGCATGCATCACGATGCGCTGTCTGCGTGGGCGGGCACGGTGAATTGAAAGATGGCGCCACGGGGCTCGTTGGCACTGGCCCACAGTCGCCCACCATGCGCTTCGATGATAGTGCGGCTCAGCGATAGCCCGATGCCCATGCCCTCGGCTTTAGTGGTATAGAAGGGCTCGAATAAGCGATCCACCCTGTTCGGGTCCAACCCCGAACCGGTATCTCGCACCGCGACCAGCACGCGGTTCTCGCCATCCATTTTCGAGCTGATCCAAAGCTCTCGCGCCACCTCGTTGTTGTCTCCCATCGCTTCGACCGCGTTGAGGATCAGGTTGAGGATTACCTGTTGCAGCTGCACGCGATCGCCTTCGATGCGCGGCAAGGCTGCTGCGAGGTCTGTCTGGAGCGAGACGCGATGCCTAAGAACTTCGCTCCGGGTCAGCGAGATGATATCCAGGATCGCCTCATTCATGTCCATGCTCTCTCTCCGGGACGGCGCACTTTTGATGAGAGCGCGAATTCGGCCAATGACCTCCCCGGCCCGGGTTCCGTCACGGACAATCGATCCAAGGACCTGTCGGACCTCATCGAGATTGGGCGGATGGGCACCGAGCCAGCGCAATCCCGCCCGCGCGTTGGTAATTGTCGCAGTGATCGGCTGGCTGACCTCATGAGCGATGGAGGCCGTCAGCTGCCCCAATGTTGCGATGCGGGTGGAATGCGCCAGCGCCGTCTGCATCTCGCGCAACGTCTCAGCGGCGCGCTTGCGCTCGGTCAAATCCAGCACGAAGCCGATCCCTTGGTCTCGTTTCTCGTCGAACGCGGTGATGCCGATCAGGACGGGAATGCGGCGACCATCTTTGTGGAAGTACTCCTTTTCAAATGGCTGCACGGTTCCGGTCACCTTCGCCTCTGCCACCGTCCTTGCGTCGCGCTCACGCCATTCCAGCGGTGTCAGGTTTGCCCGGTGCACGCTTCCGGAGGCGAGGTCCTCTCGGTCGTATCCGACCATTTGCAGGAACGCGTCGTTGGCCTCGATAATCTGGCCATCGATATTCCAGATGAAGATCCCGATAATATTGGAATCCACCAAGCGTCGGATCTTGGCTTCGCGTTCAGCGAGATCGCGATAGGCGGTGTAAAGATTGTGAGACAGTGCGTTGAAGGCCGCGACGACCTGCTGCAGTTCGTCCTCGTGGCGTGGCGGACGACGCCGCAGGTGCAACTCCAGCGGAGCGTCTTTGATGCTGTGACTGCCAACATCGGCTGCAATGGCGGATAAATGGCGGGTCACAAGATGGTGAAAAAAATAGAGGATGAACAAGGAGACCAGAAATATCGTTGCCGATTGGGTCACCAGAACAGTCGATGCGATGGTTGCAAGCCTGCGATAGACACCGGCGAGCGTGGCGTCGACGCGGAGCGTGCCAATCACTCTGTCCTGCCCCTGGGCAATGTAGTGCAGCGGATACTCCCGCGCGAACGTCGGGTCTTCTGGATCCCTACTGAGCTTGACAAGCACCTTGCCCGTGCTGCCGACCTCGCGGATTTCGACGCCTCGGATGTCGGGAAGTCGAAGGAGCGCATCGAGTTGGAGCCGCAGCTGTCTTTCGTCCAGGTTCCAGAGACCTTCAGCCAAGCTGTCCAAGTAGGTTTCGCCTATTCCCTCAAGTCGCGACTCGACGTCCCCGACATCGCGGCGGTAGTCGGCGTAGAGCTGAAGCGCGGTCAGGACGACGGTGACGAAGCTGCTTATTAACAAAACGCCAATCAGCAGGCGCGCGCCAATCCCGTGGCGGCTCGCGGCCAGTGACCGCAAAACTTCGCGACCACGGACAATCAGCGCGCTGGTGAAACCCCGTCGGCGTGCTAAGCGTCCGTCCAATGTGTGCTCCAGCGGTGCCGCAGCCACCTTCGATCGGTCAAAGATCTCCGTTTGCTACCACGCCTGTGTTGCTTCCCCACCCCACCCAGATCACGTAAATATCGCTCCTCTCTGTTTCACTTCGCAGCTTGCCCAACCTGCCGGGCGTGCGCACTCAGCCATTGCATCATGTCAATGCGGGTATCGCCCGATGATGCGGTCATAGGTACCGTCTTGTTTCATTGACGCCAGAGCGGCCTGGAAGTCATCCAGCGGCTTCGCAAAATCCCGTTGCTTGGTAAAGGCAAGATAGCTTGGAACCGACTCGATAGGCGGCGATATTTCCTTTATCTCTGTCAGCAGTCCCAGATGTTCGGCGGCTTCCAAAACGCCGTGACGATAGTTCGCTATCAGGACGACACGGCCATGCATCAGTTTGTTCAAATTTTGCTCGATGTCATCTGCCACGTCGATGTTCTGAAGTGTTCCATCCTTGACGGCTTCATCGAATTTCTTGCCATAGCTGGTGTCGCGAACGATTCCGATACTGACGTCACGCAATTTGGAAAGCTCACCGCTGAAAGCAGTCGTCGTGTCCTTCCGACTGAAAAAGACGATGACTTGGGGAAGCAAGACCTCATTAGGATACGTGAGAAACTGTTCGCGCTCTGGCAGCCGGTAGATCGGGAAGACGCCGTCGACCACCCCGGTCCGCGCCTCTCTCAGGCATCGCGCCCACGGCATGATCTTGATGTCCACCGAGCGGCCTGTCCGCCGAAACGCCTCGGTGACGACATCGACCAGGATGCCCGTCGGCTTGCCGTCAGCCAGGAAAGTCGTCGGCCGCGCGTCGGGCGCCGCGAGAACCAGCGTCTCGGCGCGTGCCGCGCTGGCCGTCATCGCGAGAAAAGCCGACACGACGAGCAGGCAAGCCAGTGCTTTCTTGGTCTGTCGAGCCATCGCGTTCAATTGCGCCCAGGCCATCGACCGCCCGCCTCCGCCCTGGCAGCAGAGGCTCAGCAATAACACCATGGTGCGGCTTCCCCGACCAGGGATGCAGGCGCGGTCCGGAGCTCGACAGCCGTTTGTTTGTCGCACTGATCCATTTTATTAGTGGTCTCCGTGTATGGGGACCGTAAACTGAAAGATGGCGCCGTGGAAGCAATTCTTGCGGCCGACCCTCGGCAGAACACGCGTTCACCGTCCTCCCACAAGACCTGGAAGCCGTCTTCTGCTTGACCGTCGCAGCGATGCTCGAATGGCTGGTGCACGAACGCGGCATCGAACCTTACTATCCCGGTCTTCGCCAAATCGAAGCGTGCCGACAACACCTACTCACGCGGCGACTTTATCCTCTGCCTCCTGTTGCTCGTTCTGACGCCGCAGGTACTCATTAATTTGCGCACCCAGGAACAGCGCTCCCGCGCCGAACAGGGCACCTGCGAGGCTTGCTGCGGTGGCCGGTGCGCTAACCGTCGCGTCACCCGTGAGCCACGGCCAATGGATCACCCCAAGGCCGGCGGCAAGCAGTACAACTGCAATCGTGACATTTGCATAGCGTGCGAGCTTCATGTTGTTGCCGTCGCATGTGCATTGCGGGATACGTCACATCGGATGAACTTGCTCGGTTCAGGGCGACGATGGCAGCGATGGCTGGTGGTCCGGCGTTTTTTGAGCGCTAGCTTTTCTGCGCTGCTAAGGATATCCCGCAGTTCCCATCGCACTTCATTGATATCTTAAAATCATCCGCTGTGCGACTTGCCCCGCGCACGCCGTGCTATTGTTGGCCTGGGTACGCTGACAAATATCAAGCTGCCGCTCGAACTCCGGCTTGACCTGCCTATAACATGCCTCTCCATCGCCTGTTTTGTCAGTACATGCCTGCAACACAGATATAAGAGACTTGTTCGTATCATATTCGTCACGGCCCCACTGTTGTATCAGTTTTGCTCGCCGCCATTCTGACCACCCAGCATCCTGGCCATGCAGTCCATAGGCGTTGAGTTGAGACACAGTGAGATAGACGACATCATCGGACGGTACATGCAACATAGCGGTGTAGAGATTCTCGCTAAGCCCCATTTTTGCCAAGTACCGTCTAACGGTATCCGCCATCTGATCATACTTTTTGCGTGCCTCTGCTTGCGTTAACTGCGCAAAAAACTTCTCGTCAAAATGCGGCCGATGAATTCCTATCCTTCCCCAGGGGTTTCGGTCCACTCCGGCAGCAAGGATCAATACACACGCACTACTGCACTCGTGGCCTTCGTGGCGATCACGAAGGCGACGGGATGGCAGCCACATTCGGTCCGTGGCTTCCTGGCCGGCGTGGTGCGAAAGAAGCTCGGTTTGACGCTCGTCTCCGAGAAGAGTGGCGACGAGCGCCGCTACCGCATCGTCGCCGGCAAAGCTCAAACGAGAAGCAAAGCCAAAGCCGGTCGCAAGGCCGCCTGACGAGCATGGTTCGCCGATCGCCCGATCCGGAAGGGCTCGAGGCCGAGATCGGGGCATGCCCGGTACAATATACTTATGTACGGCTGTTTTGATCCAAATCAAACGAAGCCGCAGCAAATGCTGTTCAGGCGCGCAACGTAGGGAGCGATGCAATGGCCAGGAAAACCAATCCGAAGCTTATCGGCGCGTTCGTCATTGGCGCGGTGGCGCTTGTTGTTGTCGCTGTGCTCGCATTCGGTGGTGGAGCTCTGCTGACACCCAAGGACAGGGCCGTCCTGTTCTTTAGCGGGCAATCGTTGAGCGGCCTCGAAGTCGGCGCACCCGTTACATTCCAAGGTGTCAAGGTCGGTGAGGTTACGGACATCAAGATCGACTACGACGTAGCCGCCCAGCACTTGTACATCCCGATCTACATCCAGATACTACCTGACAAATTTCAGTTCCTTAACGGGGAGCGAAACGAAGCGCGGAACCTCCAGGAACTCATCAAGCGCGGACTGCGCGCACAGCTGGAAGTTCAATCACTCGTGACAGGCCAAGTAAGCGTCAATTTCGATTTCCATCCCGATACACCAATCGTCTTGGTCGGAATCGACAAGAGCATTCCCGAACTTCCAACGGTCCCGTCGGAGTTGCAGGCGCTCAAGGCCACCGTCACGAACTTCCTTGAGAAGGTCAATAAGCTACCGCTCGAAAAGATCGCCGATGACGTCATTGACGTTCTGCAGACTGCCAACGGCACCTTGAAGGACGTGGATGCACAGGTGAATCCGCTCGGCGACAGTTTCAAGAAAACCTCGGACCAAGCGGGCCGACTCATGGTCGATCTCGATGGGCAGGTAAAGCCACTCGCCGATAGTTTCAAGGCGACCTCGGATCAAGCCGACCGATTGCTCACCAATGCCGACGCTGATTTGCCCCCGCTCGTCGCCGGCGCGCTGCAGGCGATGAAATCGGCGACTACTGCGTTCAATCAAGCCGACCAGACACTCCGCACCGCGCAGAATTTGATATCACCGGAGTCGCCAGTGTATTTCGAGGTCCTCAGTACCTTGCGGGAAATCAAGAGCGCGGTGTCGTCCATCCACGCCTTGGCCGATTACCTCGAACGCAATCCCAATGCCCTATTGATTGGAAAGAAATGAACCGATCAAGAAACACGCTGCATCTTATCGCTGGTCTGCGCCCCTGGTGGAGCCCATGCCAAAGGACATGACCATCGAAACCTGAATGCAGGATTGACGGCGCGACTTTGACCATAAGGACGGACCTCGATGGCGGACAACGAAGATGATTTGAGCAAACGGCGAGGGAAATTTTTGTCGGTCCAAGCGACAGACCGTAAATACAGTGAAACCAGCGTCAAATCACGCTGGCGGTCGCTGATCGGGTCCCGGCGGATCATCCCATGATCAGGACCGCCCGATCTGAGCAACAAAATGATCGCGGCGGCGACTGGACTTCCGCGCCAAAGGGAGCGTCACTGTCGGCGTCTCGACCAGGGCTATAGGCCCACCGGGATCCCGCCCCGCCGGCTGTGTCGCCAGTGCGGGGCTTCGGTGGTGACGGCGCGATCAGCCGTCATCAACCGAACGGAGGATCGCGATGAATCTCACCGATACCGGAATCGAACAAGGGGCCGACCTGGCTGGCAGCACGCCGTCCGGGCGGCCTCCTGCTCGCCGCCAGAGCAAGGCCGATGACAAGGCACCCAAACAGCCGGTCAGACAAACCCGCACAGTCTCGAAGCAGGCCCAAGTGATCGAGATGTTGCGCCGCCGGCAGGGAGCCAGCGTCGCAGCGATCATGAAGGCGACGGGATGGCAGCCACATTCCGTACGTGGCTTCCTGGCCGGCGTGGTGCGAAAGAAGCTCGGTTTGACGCTCGTCTCCGAGAAGAGTGGCGACGAGCGCCGCTACCGCATCGTCGCCGGCAAAGCTTCGACGAGAGGCAAGGCCAAAGCCGGTCGCAAGGTCGCCTGACGAATATGGTTCGCCGATCGCCCGATCCGGAAGGGCTCGAGGCCGAGATCGACCGCGTGCGG
>DATIYT010000033.1:0-38639 GCA_035517495.1 Allostellaceae bacterium
AGATCTGGCAGGCCTTCGCGGTGCTGCTGCCGGTGCGCACGGTCGGCGTCATGGGCGATTACCGCTCCTACGATTACGCCTGCGCGCTCCGCGCGGTCACCTCGACCGACGGCATGACCGCCGACTATTTCCCGTTCCCGCACGATTTCCTGGGCCGGGTCGCGACCCGCATCATCAACGAGGTCCGCGGCATCAACCGCGTCACCTACGACATCACCTCGAAACCGCCAGGCACGATCGAGTGGGAGTAGGTCGGTGGAATGATGTTGAAGGTATCGCGAGAACGGCGTAGGGAATAGAAAACCGGGGAGCCACCCCTATCGAGGTAGGCTGGCCCGGCTTTGCTCCTACGCAGTCGAGTTTGTGGTGGGCAAGCGCTGATGTCTTCGGCTGGTTGACCCCGAGCTTCTCCGCGGGTCCTTCCTACATCAGGCGCCGGCGCTAAATATTTTGTTGATCGCATGCGGACGCGGCTTTGTCTGTCGCTCCCCGGCGTCGGGGTAGCGGAGATCGGGCGAACACATTGCCCGTGCCGCGCGTAATAGTCTCGTCGATATGTTTGTCCAATTGATTCACCGGGATATTCGGCCGACGTGCGATGGTGCGGAGCGGCCGAGCCTCAATGACAGGAACGGGAGCGGCAACATGGCTGAGAATGAGATACGAGAGGCACTGAATCGCCACTGGGCCGCATCGGATGCAAATGACTTCGATGTTGAGCACGACATTTACCGAGAGGACGCCGTGCTCGAGTACCCCCAATCGGGCGAGCGCATCAGGGGCCGGCACAACATTGAGGCCTCGCGCGTGGCGCAGCCGAACACGAAGCGATTCAACGTGCGCCGTATCGTCGGCATGGGCGACCTCTGGGTCACGGAATTCGTCCTCACCTATGATGGCCAGCCCTACTACACCGTGAGCATCATGGAGTTCCTCGATGGCAGGGTGGCCCGCGAAACCCAGTACTTCGGTGAGCCGTTCGAGCCCGGACCGTCGCGCGCCCATCTGGTCGAGCGAATGGGATGAGGGCGACACGACAATAGTGCGCCCGCGGGTTCTGGATCGGGCAGAGATCCCCGTCGATACCGCAGAGCTCGCTCGGTTTCTCATCGGCAAAATGCTCGTGCGGGTGTCGGCCGACGGCGTGACGGGCGGCCCTATCGTCGAGACCGAGGCATATGGCATCGGCGACCCCGCGGGTCACGCCTATCGTGGCATCACCCCGCGCAATCGGGCGCTGTTCCTCGAGCGCGGGCACGCATATATCTATCTCGCTTATGGCAGCTCGTTCATGCTGAACGTCTCCAGCGAAACACCAGGCGTGGGCGCAGGCGTCCTGATCAGGGCGATCGAGCCCACCGTTGGCATCACGATCATGGAACGTAATCGCGGCACCGAGCGCGTGCGAGACTTGGCACGGGGCCCGGGACGGCTGAGTGTGGCCCTGGAGATTGACCGCCGATTGGACGGGATCGACCTTTGTCGGGCCGGTCCGCTGTGGCTCGGCACTGACGGTCGAGCGTCCGACGAAATCGGGCAGAGCAAACGGATCGGCATTACACGCGCAGCCGACAGCCTGCTGCGCTTCTATGTTCGCGGCAATCGGTTCGTCAGCGGTCCGCAGGCGCTCAATCGATAGGAGCCGACCTTACGAAGTCTCACGCATCAAGCGAAACCGGTTCGGCGGGCACGGCGATGCAGGGGAGAATCTCGCCACTCTCAAGTGGAGCGTTGGGCTCGTGCAGGTAGCGAACGGTGCCGGAGAGGAGGCGCGTCACGCAGGTGCCGCAGCTGCCCGCCCGGCAGCCGAAATCGATCGCCACCGAATTCTCCTCCGCAAGTTCGAGTAGCGGAGACTCGCATCGGCTCCACAGAACGGTCACGCCCGATCGGGCGAAAATCACTTCAGTGCCGCAGTCGGGTTGAGTCTCCGGGCCACGAACCGATTGTTTGATCGCCGCGGGACCGAAGGCCTCCGTGTGCACGCGGTCGGCAGGAACACCCCACGCTTCAAGATCTCCGGTGACGGAGGCCATCATCGACGGCGGCCCGCAGACGTAAAAGTCATATGCATTTGACGGGATCAAATGCTGCATGGCGCCGAGATCGATGTGTCCGCTGTGGACGCCCGGGCCGTCCATCTCCCGGCTTGGCCGCGAATAGAAGATATGCAGGTGGATGTTTTGATGGATCGTGGCAACGGCCTCCAGATGTGTCCGCATGATGTAGTCTCGATCATTGCGGACCCCGTACAGGAGCCACGTCTCTCGCAGCGAGCCTGCCACCACGATACTGTTGACCATGCTGATCAGCGGCGTGAGGCCTATGCCGCCCCCGATCAAGACAAGGGGGCGGTCATGCTGCGTGACGTCGATCGTGAATGAGCCGGACGGTGCTTTCGCCTCGATGCGATCGCCGACGGTAAGCCGGTCGTGGAAATAGGTCGATACGAGACCGGATGCGGCTTGCCGATCTTCGGAACGTGAAGCGATCCGCTTGATCGTCAGGCGGTAATAGTCGTTCCTCGACGCATCGGATAAGGAATAGGAGCGAACGAGGGGACGTTCCAGGCCGGGAATGGCGACCCGGACCGTCAGATACTGGCCAGGTAGATAGGACGGCAGAGGCTGCCCGTCCTCCGGCACCAAATGGAATGAGGAGACGTCGTCGCCCTCTCGCACTTTCTCTCGCAACGTGAACGGTTTGAAACCCGCCCAGGCCGGGCGCTGGACGGCGCGGGGTCTGCTGCGCGCGGACATCCGGTTGATCTGCTCGTTGAAGTAATCGCGCCAGTCGTCGGGTAACGCCGCGACCGCCACGGTGCGCCGCAGTCCATCCACGTCGTCCTTGTCGCGGGCATAGAGGCGCGTGATCTCCGAGACCGAAACAGAGTCCTGGGCGCGCTGGGCCGCGATGATCGGGTCGCCCGCCGCCAGCTCGCCCTCGGCGACCACCTTGAAATAGAAGCCGGTGCGACCGCTTGCGAGAAGTCGCTTGACCATATCGTCGCGGCCAAATCTCAGCCCCAGCTTGTAGCATGGCAGCCGCGGCTGAGTTATCGCGACCTCGGTCGAGCCGATGAAAAACCGGTCACCGATCTTCAGGTCGTCCTCAAACAGCCCTTCGGTGGTTAGATTCTCGCCGAATATGCCCCATGGCAGGGTCATGTCGGGAAGCTCGCGTTGCCAATAAGCGTAGTGTTCGGCCGGATAGGCGTAGAGCGCCTTGTCCGGCCCGCCATGCACCGACAGGTCAGCTTGACGATCACCGTCTAAATTGAGGGTCCGCAAGCGGATCCGACCGGACACCGGGGCTTTGAAGATGCCGGTCGAAACCGCCTTGCCCTTCCATTGCACTGTGCGGGGCAGCCCAACATGGACGGAAATAACCTTCATCGGCCACGGCCTCCCTATCACTTGGGTGTGCTAGATGACGACACGGAGAGAAACGTGCGCCGCGTCTTTCTCCAATCAAGGTGCGAGAGATGCTGACGGTAGTTTTTCGGCCACGTCGGTGGCGCGTATTGATAGCGGATCGCTGAAGATTGACCGGTCGATCTCGATAGTTTCCGAATGCGAGGAGATTCCAGAGCGGCCAAATTTCTCCGCTCTCATCGCATCGAGTTTCTCTCCATCGGATTCCCACGGACCCGAAAGGGTGAGCTGCGGCCTCCGAAATATCCCGCTCGTGCCACAATGCGGTCATCGTTCGACGCGATGCTTGGCCTCGAGGCGAACGTCAGGAGGGGCCGATGCGACGGTGGATGCTCTGCGAGACCGAGCCCAGCATCGAGGAGTTGTTATCCGACGAGATCATGGTTCTCGTGATGCGCCGCTCCGGAGTGAGCGCCGAGGAATTGCGGGCGATGTTGCGCCGAACGGCGTCTCGGATCGCGCGGCGCTCGTGCACCGAGGGTGCGAACGCAACGTGCGCGGCCTCGGCGTGAGGCAGAAGCGAGCGCGCTACTACGATGTGCCGAGCGGCGCCGGATGCGGTACTTGTGCCGGCCGCTCCGCTGTTTCGATGGCGGGGATCGCCAGGGTGACCTTGAGACCAGGCCTGGCCGTACCGGGTCGCCCATCCTCCATGCGCACCGAGCCGCCGTGCATGCGCGCCACCGCCCGCACAAGGCTGAGCCCGAGGCCGTTGCCGGGGGTGCTGCGGCTCCCTTCCAGCCGGTAAAATCGGTCGAACACCGCCTCGCGCTGCTCCGCCGGCACGCCGGGCCCGGTGTCTGTCACTTCCACATAGGCCCATCCCTCGGCCGCTCGCACGGTCAGCGTCACCGAGCCTTCCGGCGTGTACTTGAGCGCATTGTCGAGCAGGTTGGCGATTGCCTGCGACAGTAGGTGCCGGTCGCCTCTGACCCGCACCCGAGGATCGAGCGCCGCGATCAGCGCCAGCCCCTTCTCGTCCGCAACCGGCTCATAGAGTTCGGCCACCGATCGCGCGGTTTCCTCGAGGTCGATCACGCCCAGCATCTCGCGCCGCGTTCCCGCCTCCGCTTCGGCGATGCTGAGCAGTGCATTGAAGGTACCGAGCAGCGTGTCGGCCTCGGCGATGCTCTGCCGCAACGCCTCGCCGTATCGGGCCGCATCGGGCTTTTCCAATAGCGCCAGCTCGAGCCGCGCGCGCAGCCGCGAAAGGGGAGTGCGCAGGTCATGGGCGATGTTGTCGGTCACTTGGCGCATGCCGCTCATGAGCCGCTCGATTTGATCCAGCATGGCGTTGAGGTTGGTCGCGAGCTGGTCGAATTCGTCGCGCGATCCCGAGAGCGGCACTCGCTGCGAGAAGTCGCCGCGCATGATGCGCTCGCTGGTGCGGTTCACCGCATCGACGCGGCGCAGCATGTTGCGCGTGAGGAAAAGCCCGCCCACGACGCCAAGGGCAAGGGTCAACACCGAGGCCCAGGCGAGCGTCTGCAGCATGCTGGAGCGGAACAGGTTCGCGTCCCTGAGATCGCGTCCCACCAGCAGGTGATAGTGCCCGAGACGCCCCGCCACCGAGAGGTCGATCACGGCGGCGCGCGCTTGGTGCACCTCCATCACTCCCTTGACCTCCACGTCCAGCGGAAAGCTGATCCAGCCCGGGCGCACCGATTGCGCGTTCGGCCATTTGGAAAGATTGCCCTCGATCGGCACCAGGTTGGGGTCGGTCAACAGATACAGCGTCTGGTCGCTGCGCAGCGGCCCGACGCTGCGTTGCGCGATCGCATGGCGCAGCAGCGGCAGCTCGCCGCGCTGAAATTCGTCGCGGAGCGCGCTGATTTCCTGATCCACCGTCTCTTCGGTCTGCCGCTCAATGTAGTCGGCGGTCGAAACATAGATGAACGCCAGCAGCGCCAGCATCGAGGCGGCGAACAGCGCGAGATAGAGCGCCGCGATCCGGAACGCGTTGGTTCGGAGCAGGCGAACCGGCGTCACGCGCCGTGCTCTCGGCCGCGCAGCATATAGCCGGCGCCGCGCACCGTGCGCAGCAGCGCGTGCGAAAATCCGCGGTCGATCTTTTGACGTAGGCGGCTTATGTGCACGTCGATCACATTGGTCTGCGGATCGAAGTGGTAGTCCCATACGTGCTCCAGGAGCATGGTCCGGGTCACGACTTGTCCGGCATGGCGCATCAGATATTCGAGCAGCCGGAATTCCCGCGGCAGCAGCTCGATCGATTGTCCCGCTCGATGGACGGCGCGGGCCAGCAGGTCGATCTCGAGTTCGTCCACCTGGAGCCGCGTGGTGGCGGCCGAAGGCGCGGCACGGCGCAACAGCGCCTCGATCCGCGCCAGCAGCTCGGAGAAGGCGAACGGCTTCACCAAATAGTCGTCGCCGCCGGCGCGCAGGCCTTTGACCCGGTCATCGACGGCGCCCAGCGCGCTGAGGATCAACACCGGCGTCCGCACCTCCGCCGCGCGGAGCGCGCTGATCACCTTGAGGCCGTCCATGCAGGGCAGCATGCGGTCGACGATCATCGCGTCGTATTGATTCGAGGTCCCGAGAAATAAGCCGTCACGCCCGTCGGGAGCGTGATCCACCACATAGCCGCTCTCGCTCAGCCCCTTGACGAGGTAGGCCGCCGCTTCGCGATCGTCTTCGATGACCAACAGCTTCATGGGGTGCTCTCACCCCAAACCATAGCACCGGATTTGCGGCGTTAAAGGGGCGAGGCGAGGCCTATGGCGCGGACGTCAGCTCCAGGTGACGAGGAGGGCTACGAGCCAACCCACCACGAGGATCAAATATGTCTCCCCTTCGATCCGCAGGCCGCAACGAGGGGTGGCGGAACAATCGCGCATTCGGGCTCTCCAAACGATATGAACCCGAAGAATATCACGAGAACATATAGCGAACAAGAGAAAAACAGCCTGATTAGTTTTTGTCAGCCCTCCCGCGCGGGCTCGGATAATCTCTGGCGACAATGAACCAGGGGCAACGGCGATATTGGCCGGCCACCGGACCGGGCGGGGAGCTTCGGGTCGAACGTCACTACGGCTCGCGCGAATTCCGCTGCTTCAGCGAGCGGCACGGCGATCTCGACACGTTGTTCGCGGCGACGGTAGCGGCCCACGGGGAGAGCGAGGCGCTGGTCGGTGACGGGCAACGGTTTTCATATCGCGCGCTCGACAGGCTGGTTGATCATGCCGCCGCCCAACTGTTGCGCCGCGCCATCGTCCGGGGCGAACGGGTCGCGCTGCTGCTCGGCAATTGTCCGGAGTTCCTGATCTTCCTGCTGGCGTGTTTTCGCATCGGCGCGGTTGCCGTTCCGTTGGGTGTGCGCCAGCGAGGCT
The DNA here is from genome assembly GCA_035517495.1 of Allostellaceae bacterium. GTDB lineage: Bacteria > Pseudomonadota > Alphaproteobacteria > ATCC43930 > CGMCC-115725 > DASZHJ01. The sequence goes on from DATIYT010000033.1 coordinate 6,782, forward strand.
ATGAGCTCGCCTATCTGCTCGAGGATTGCGGCGCCGCGGTGCTGATCTTCGAAGCGGAGTTCGCCGATCATCTGCCGCAAATGGACAAGCTCGCCGCGCTCCGCCACCGGTTCGTGGTCGGGGGTGAGCATGCGGGAGCGGAGCCCGCGGCACGCCTGCTCGATCCGGCGCCGCCGGTGCCCAGGATCGTCGCCGCCGAGGAGACGACCGCCGTCATTCTCTACACCTCCGGCACCACGGGGCGTCCCAAGGGCGCGATGCTGACGCATCTCGGCATCATTCACTCGCTGATTTCATTCCGGCGCTGTGCCGATCTCCGCGCGCCGCAGCGTGCCATCCTCGCGGTTCCCGGTTCCCACGTAACCGGCCTGGTCGCGATCCTGCTGGCCATGGTCGGCATCGGCGGCACCGTCATCTTGATGCGCGCTTTCAAGGCTCGGAATTTCCTCGAGCTCGCGGCGGCGGAGCGCCTCACCTACACCGTGCTGGTGCCGGCGCAATACATCCTTTGCCTAATGGAGCCGGAGTTCGACCGCTTCGATCTCGGAGATTGGCGGATCGGCGCCTTTGGCGGCGCACCGATGCCGGAAGCCACCATCGCGGCGCTCGCGGAACGGCTGCCCAATCTCACCTTGATCAACGCCTACGGCGCGACGGAAACCACGTCGCCCACGACGATCATGCCGCCGGGCGAGAACAACAAGCACCCTGCTAGCGTAGGGCAGGTGGTTCCCTGCGGCGACGTACGCATCGTCGATGCCGAGGGGCGCGATGCGGCTCCGGGCGTTGCCGGCGAAATCTGGATCAAAGGGCCCATGGTGGTGCCGGGCTATTGGGGGAAGGCCGAGGCCAATCGCACCGAATTCACCGAGGGGTATTGGCATTCAGGCGATATCGGCTCGATCGACGGCGACGGATTCCTGCGCGTCTTCGACCGCCTCAAGGACATGATCAATCGCGGAGGCTACAAGGTGTTCAGCGCGGAGGTCGAGAACGTCCTGAGCTATCACCCCGGCATCGTCGAATGCGCGGTGGTAGGGCGGCCCGATCCCGTGCTGGGCGAGCGCGTGCAGGTCTTCGTGCTGCCGCGCGTTCCCAGCCTCACGGCCGCGGCGATCCGCGAGTTCTGCGCCGAGCGAATGGCGGATTACAAGGTTCCGGAGATCGTCGAGTTCGCGACCGAGCCGCTGCCGCGCAATGCCAACGGCAAGGTGCAAAAGGCGGCGCTGCGCGAGCGCGCGCGGGCCGGTGCGGGCCAAACCCGTCCCTGAATGGTACTTCAACCCTGCGGTGCCAGCGCCACTTCCGTCGGCGTCCTGCCATCGGGAAAGCTCAGCACGGTTGGGGACGGCCGCGCCCACGGAAATCGCTCGAGCACCGCCTGGGTACTTCCATATGTATCGGGCGCCGGATCGAGCGCGTCCGCGAGATCGTCGATGTCGCGCACCCGCTCGGGCGGTACGCAGCGGTTCTTGCAGATAGACCGGCCCGGACCCCAATAGTCCCATGGCAGCGCTTCGATGCCCGCAAGAGCCGCGGCGTCGCGCAGGATGGCCGCAGCCACGAACCAGTCGCCGGCGATGCCGGCGATGCTGACGCCGCACGAATTTGCCTCAATGAGGCCCGACTTGATCGCGTGCCAAACTGACGCGGCGGAGCGCCAGCGATCTCGCGGCACGTGCGCAAGGTCGAAGTCGATGCCAAATCTCGCGCGCGCTCGGGGTCCGAGTTCGGCATCGAGGAGGGCCCATTGCTTGCCAGTCCGATACTCGCAGACCCAATGATCCTCCCAACGTCCGGGCTCGAAGTAGCTGGCGTATCCGACGCGTAGCCGAGCCGGAACCCCGTGCTCCCGAAGTATCGCGGCGGCGAGCAGAGCGAAGTCCCGACACGTGCCGAAGAGATAGTGATTTGCGGCGCGGGCCTGGGTTAGCGGACCACCGCCGCGGTTAATCGCCGCCTCGATCAGGCGTTCCGCACTCCGGAGATTCTTGTCCGCTTCGGCTCCCATCGGGATGTCGCAGCCGAGTGCGACTGCCGCGGTTGGATGCATTACGAACTGCTCGAGCGCGTCAGCAATCGCATCGGGCTCGGCCGGAAGCTCGTTCAACGCAGCGCGAAACGCTCCGGGGTCGGACCAGAGCGTGTGACGGGCATAGGGATTGACGCCGGGCACCGACAATCGCGAGCCAGAACCGCCGCCCTCAGGCCGCGCGCTCGGAGACCGGCACGCGATGGCTCCGCTCCCAATCCACCATGTAGTCGCGGGTCAGAGGAACCGCATCGATGGAGCGCGCCATCTGCATCTGGAATACGAGGTGTCCCTGATGGCGGAACGCCACCTCGGAGCCCGCCAGATAAAACTCCCACATGCGGCAGAAGCGCTCATCGTAGAGCGCGCGGATGCGTTCGCGGTTGGCGTTGAAGCGCTGCCGCCACAGCTTCAGCGTCTCGGCATAGTGGAGGCGCAAAATCTCGATATCCGTGATCCAAAGCCGCGCCCGCTCGACCACCGGGACGACCTCGGAGAGCGCGGGCGAGTAGCCGCCGGGAAAGATGTATTTGCGGAGCCAGGGGTTGGTGGCAGCGGGGCCGTCCATACGGCCGATCGAATGCAACAGCGCCACTCCGTTCTCGCTGAGCAGCGCATGCACCGCACCGAAAAAGTCCGGGTATTGCGGCACGCCCACATGCTCGAACATCCCGACCGAGACGATGCGGTCATAGGCGCCGCGATGGGCGCGATAGTCCTCGAGGCGGAAACGCACGCGCTCGCTCAAGCCGGCCGCGGCGGCCCGGTGCTCGGCGACCTTGTGCTGCTCGACCGAGAGCGTGAGACCCGTCACTTCGACGCCGCACTCGCGCGCCAGATAGATCGCGAGTCCGCCCCATCCACAGCCGATATCGAGGACGGACTGCCCCGGCTTGAGCAGCAATTTGGCCGCAATGTGCCGCTTCTTGTTGGCTTGCGCCTCCTCGATGGAAATCCCGAGGTTCGGGAAATAGGCGCATGAGTACTGCCGGTCGGCGTCCAGGAAGAGATCGTAGAGCGTATCGGAAAGATCGTAGTGGTGCGCGACGTTGCGATGGGCGCGTGTAACGGGGTTGCGCTGCTGAAATTGGCGAAACGTCCATCCGAATCCGTTGTAGAGCGGCGTCATCCAGTGGGGCGGCGCCGATGCCATGTTCTCGGTACAGAGGTTGAGGAAGTCGTAGATCGAGGCATTCTCGACGGTGAGCGAGCCGTCCATGAAAGCTTCGCCGCAATAGAGGCGAGGATTGAGGAAAAGCTTCCAGGCCAGCGCCCGATCGTGCAGCCGCACCGTAATGTCGGGGCCAGGCTCCCCCGCGAACACGTGGGGCTTGCCACCGGCATCGATGACCGTGAGCCGTCCCCGCCGAATGAGGTGCCGAAGCATGACCGAGAGCAACATCCCATCCTCCCCGGGGATTTAGCAGGGGTTACTATTGGACAAGTAGTGCTGTCAGGACAAGATGCAAGGATCGGCGGCCCTAGCCCAGCCGGAGGCGGTGCACCGCGATCAGTGTTGCCCCCTGGATCGCCAATGCGACGGCGATTGCGAGCGCGAAGCTCGCACCAATGCCCAGCGGAACGAGCGTTTCACCGATCACGAAGAAGAAGGCGGTGAAAGCATATAGGCCCACGACCAGCCCGCGGAGTGCACGAACCGCCTGAGCCGCCCCATAACTGCGCTTTGCGAACACCGCGAGCGTGGTCGCGAAGACCGGATAGCTCGCGGTAACGCCGCTGGTGACCGGACCCAATGTCGGAGCGAGCGCCGTGATGCCGAGCACCAAGGAAGTCGCCACCGCCATGCGGGCCGGCAGGTCCCATCGCGGTGCCGGGATCGTTGACGGAGCGCTCTGAGGGCTTGGCGGCATGGCTAACAGGGATAGAGCCAGGGCCGGAAGGCAGAGCAGAAACAATACCGGAAGCGAGAATGCGAGCGTGTGGAGGAAGGCGCCGGCGGCGACGTAGGCGATGCTTGCCAACGCCAAGGTCGCGGGCCAGCTCAAGGACAGGATCAGCCGGGTGAACACCAGGCTGAACAGTCCCTGCGCCATCACGCCTTGCAGTGAGCCGAGCGCCGAGGATGCGGCAAAAGGCGTTCCCTGATCGAGCGCCAGGAACAACGCCACCGGCCCCGATGTGAGCGGCAATCCAACCAGCCAGCCGCCCACGGCTTGGCCCCAGCGCCGCGCGGCCAAGGTCGCCGCTGCGATTAGCAGCGGCGTTGCCGTGAGCTTGAACGCAATCAGGTCCAACGAGCCGGAGCCTACAGCATCTCCAGTGGACGCGCCGCCTTGGGTCGTGGGAATGCGCGATCGAACTCGCTGAGCTCGTCCGCGGTAAGCGCCAAGTCGAGCGCGGCGCGATTTTCGCGCACATGCTCCGCCCGCGCCGCCTTGGGGATCGCGACTACGCCGTCCTGGTGCAGAACCCAAGCAAGGGCGACCTGGGCGGGAGTGACGCCGCGGCTCAAGGCCACCTGCTTCAACGCGCGCTTGTTCAGCAGGCTTCCCTGGTCGATGGGCGAATAGGCCATCACGGGGATCTTATGCTTGCGGCACCATGGCAGCAGGCTCCGCTCGATCCCGCGGCGCGTCAGATTGTAGAGCACTTGATTGGTTGCGACGGTGTTGCCGCCCGGGAGCTTGTACCAGCGCGCGATTTCGTCGGTATCGAGATTGCTGACCCCGTGGCTGCGAATTTTGCCGGCGCGCTGCAGATCGCCGAACCCCGCGAGAGTTTCCTCGAAGGGTACGTTGCCGATCCAGTGCAGCAGGTAGAGATCGATGTAATCGGTTCCGAGGCGCTTCAGGCTACGATCGCAGGCGGCGCTGACGCCTTTGCGCGTGGCGTTGTGCGGATAAACCTTGGTGACCAAGAAAACCTCGTGTCGCCGCCCGGCAATCGCCTTCGCCACCACTTCCTCCGCGCCGCCTTCGCCATACATCTCTGCCGTATCGATCAAGGTCATGCCGAGATCGATGCCGAGCCGGAGCGCGTTGACGACGTCGGCGCCGCGCGAGCCGGCTTCGCCCATGCGCCAGGTGCCGAGCCCGAGGATCGGCATCGGGGCGCCGGAGGGAAGATGCAGGTAGCGCATGGCGGACCCTCTAGTTCCTTTGCGTTGCTGGAATTCTGCCGCGTCCGCCGACGCGGCGAGATTCATCTAAGCTGTTTTGCCGGTCACGATTTCGCGAGGAGAAAGACCATGAGCAGCGCCCATTCGAGTGATGCGCGACCTCTCGATCCCGATTGGATTGAGGTAGAGGAAACCAAAACTGGCAAGTTTACCAATCGCTTACGAGATGGGCGTCACGAGCTGACCGCCGATGAACCGAAGGCGGTCGGTGGTGACGATCGCGGTCCTGGACCCTATGAGTTGCTATTGATGGCCCTTGGCGCGTGCAAATCCATGACGGTGCGGCTCTATGCGGAGCGAAAGGGCTGGCCGTTGCAGCGCACCCGGGTACGCCTGCATCACAGCCGCATCCATGCTCAGGATTGTGCGGAGTGCGAAACCAAGGAGGGAATGCTCGATCGCATCGACTGCGTGCTGGAATTCGAGGGCGCGCTTGATGCCGCTCAGCGCCAGCGATTGCTGGAGATCGCCGGCATGTGTCCGGTGCACCGCACGCTGACCTCCGAGATACAAATCCGTTCCAGCCTGTCGGGAACGGCGTAGGCGCTAAGATGCGGCGGGTGGTTCCGCCTCCGCGGTCTTGGCGACCTCCGCCTGCGCGGCCGCTTCGCGCGCCGCGGCTTCCTGCGCGAGCCGCAGCGGATCGACGCCCTTCGCCTGCATTTCCGCTTCCTCCGGCGATTGCGCCACGTTGATGGTGACGCCAACCGAGACTTCGGGATGCAGCACCACTCGCGTCTTATGCAAGCCCAGCGCCTTGATTGCGCGCTCCAGCACCACTTGGCCGCGGGCGATGGTGAAGCCCGCCTCGGTCACGGCTTGAGCGATGTCGCGGGCGGTCACCGAGCCGTAGAGCTGGCCGCTTTCGCCCGCCTGGCGGATGATCATGACGGCAATGCCGTCGAGCTTCTGCCCGACCTGCTCCGCCTCGGACTTGCGGGCCAGATTCTGCGCCTCGAGCTGCGAGCGCTGGGTTTCGAAATAGGCGAGGTTTTCCTTGGTTGCGCGCAGGGCTTTCTTCTGCGGCAGCAGGAAATTGCGGGCGTAGCCGGGCCGCACGTCCACCACCTGGCCCATCTGGCCGAGCTTCTCGACCCGCTCCAGCAGGATCACTTGCACCATCGGTCGGTCCTCAGCGCATGGCGAAGGGCAGCAGGGCCAGGAAGCGCGCGCGCTTGATCGCCTGGGCCAACTCGCGCTGCTTCGGGGCCGATACCGCCGTGATGCGGCTCGGCACGATCTTGCCGCGCTCCGAGATGAAGCGCTGCAGCAACTTCACGTCCTTGTAGTCGATCTTGGGGGCGTGCGGTCCGGAAAAGGGACAGGATTTGCGGCGGCGAAAGAAAGGCCGCCTGGCGCCTCCGCCCGAGCGACCCCCACCTTCACGACCGCCGTCGCGTCCACCGTCGCGTCCGCCATCGCGCATGTCGCTCATGCTGGTGCTCCCTCGCCAGCGGCGACGGCATTCTCTTCACGCGGCTCGCGGTCGCCGTAGCGATCGCCGTAGCCGCCGCGCCGGCCGCGGTCACGCTCTTCGCCGCGCGCGCGCGCCTGCATCATCACCGAAGGTCCTTCTTCGAGCGCTTCGACCCGAACGGTCAGGTAGCGGAGCACGTCTTCATTGATCCGCATCGTCCGCTCCATTTCGCTCACCGCGGGCCCGCCGCCCTCGATGTTGAGCAGGACATAGTGGCCCTTGCGGTTCTTTTTGATGCGGTAGGAGAGATTGCGCAGGCCCCAATATTCGCGCTTGGCGACCTGTCCGCCGTGCTCCTGGATGACCTGGGAAAATGCGTCGGCGAGCGCCTCGACCTGGGCGGTCGAGATGTCTTGGCGCGCAATGAATACGGTCTCGTAGTACGCCATCGTGTTTCTATCTCCTTGTGGATGTAGACGGCCCGGAGCCCGCGGCATTCATAACGCCGGCTTGCCGGACCTAGCCGGATCGCGGGACCCGGCAAGGAGGCGGCGCACTATACACAAAGGCCCCCGGCCTGCAAGCGCTTGACTCCCCGAGGCGGACTACGGACCCTCGCGGAAATAAAGGGGATGCGCGAATTCACGATGATCCGAGCTTTGGTGTTTCCGGGACAGGGGTCCCAGGCCGTGGGCATGGGGCGCGAGCTTGCCGCGGCCTTTCCCGTGGCCCGGCACGCGCTTGAGGAGGTGGACGACGCGCTCCGGCAGAAGCTCTCGCGACTAATGACGGAAGGGCCCGAGGGCGAGCTGATGCTGACCGAGAATGCGCAGCCGGCGCTGATGGCGGTGAGCCTCGCGGCGGTGCGCGTCCTCGAATCCGAGGGCAAGCTCGATCTGCCGCGCCACGTGGCGCTCGTTGCGGGCCACTCGCTCGGCGAATACTCGGCACTGGCGGCCGCAGGCAGTATCGCGCTGGCCGACGCCGCGCGCCTGCTGAAGCGCCGCGGCCTCGCCATGCAGCGTGCGGTGCCGGTGGGCGAGGGTGCGATGGCGGCGTTGCTGGGCGTCGAGCTTCAGACAGCGCGAGAAATCGCGGAAGCCGCGCGCGAGGGTGAAGTTTGCGACACCGCCAACGACAACGGCGGCGGGCAAGTTGTGATTAGCGGCGCGCGGTCTGCGGTGGAGCGCGCACTCAAGATCGCAGCCGAACGCGGGGCGCGGCGCTCCATCATGCTGCCGGTGAGCGCGCCCTTCCATTGTGCGTTGATGGCGCCGGCCGCGCGCGAGATGGAGGAGGCCCTGGCATCGGTTCAGCTGCGGCCGCCGGCGGTTCCGCTCATCGCGAATGTGACGGCGGCGCCGGTTGACGACCCCGAAACGATCCGCCGACTGTTGGTGGAACAGGTAACGGGGCTGGTGCGCTGGCGCGAGAGCGTGATTGCAATGAAGGCTCAAGGCGTGGATACCGTCGCGGAGATCGGCGGCGGCCGCGTGCTTGCGGGCCTGGTCAAACGCATCGATCGCGAGTTGCAAACCCTGTCAGTCGGCACGCCGGCGGAGATCGAGGCCTTCCTAAAGACGCTTTGAGTGGAGAGAGACGATGTTCGATCTGGGCGGCAAGGCTGCGCTGGTAACGGGCGCCTCGGGCGCGATCGGCGGCGCCATCGCTCGCACATTGCATGCCCAAGGTGCCGGCGTGCTGCTCGCGGGAACGCGCCTCGACGCGCTCGAGGCACTCGCCCGTGAATTGGGTGAGCGCGCGCACGTGGCCGCGACCGATCTCGCCAATCCCGCCGCCGGCGATACGCTGGTGAAGCGCGCCGAAGAAGCGATGGGAAAGCTCGACATTCTCGTAAACAACGCGGGTCTTACCCGGGACGGTCTCGCGGTCCGCATGAAGGATGAGGATTGGCAGAAGGTGCTCGATGTCGATCTGACCGCGGGGTTCCGCCTCGCGCGCGCGGCACTCCGGGGCATGATGCGCCGCCGTGCCGGCCGCATCATCGGCATCGCCTCGGTGGTGGGTGTGACGGGGAATCCGGGCCAAGCCAATTATGCCGCCGCCAAGGCCGGCATGATCGGCATGTCCAAGGCGCTCGCAGCCGAAGTCGCCTCGCGCGGCATTACAGTCAACTGCATTGCGCCGGGGTTTATCGCTTCGCCGATGACGGATGCACTCACCGAGCAGCAGAAAGAGCGGATAGCAGCGGCGGTTCCCATCGGGCGCGTTGGCTCCCCCTCCGAAGTCGCCGCCGCCGTGGCGTTTCTCGCCGCCGACGAAGCCGCCTACATCACCGGCCAAACCCTTCATATAAACGGCGGAATGGCAATGATCTAATGGCGTTCACGAGGCCGTCTTAAAAGCGCCGCGGCCCGTTGGCAAAAGGACGGGAACTATGATATGTCACGGCACCTTCGGCGGGGGGCCGGCGGAGCGCGGCCGATCTTCGCGCAGCTCGCGGGGCAAGGCCGAAGCGGACTGTCCTCCAAACAACGCATTGAAAATCATCCTTCGAGGTACTTATGAGCGATGTCGCCGAGCGGGTTAAGAAGATTGTCGTGGAGCATCTTGGGGTCGATGAGTCCAAGGTGACTGACAATGCAAGCTTCATCGATGATCTCGGGGCCGACAGCCTCGATACCGTGGAACTGGTAATGGCATTCGAGGAAGCGTTCGGTTGCGAGATTCCGGACGATGCCGCGGAAAAGATCGTAACCGTCAAGGACGCGATCAACTTTATCGAGGCGCATAGCTGATGGGCCGCTCGGCAGCGGCGTTGCGCCGCTCCCGAGCGCCGTCAGCTCAGGTTCGCACTGCATGAGACGCGTCGTCGTCACGGGACTGGGCATGGTCACTCCGCTGGCATGCGGGGTTGAACCCACGTGGCAGCGTCTCATCGAGAGTCGCTCGGGCATTCGCGCCATTCAGGCCTTCGACGTTTCCGACCTGCCGGCCAAGATCGCGGCGCAAGTGCCGCGCGGCGAGACCGCCTCCGGATTTTTCAACGCCGATGAGTGGGTCCCGCCCAAGGAACAGCGCAAGATGGACGAGTTCATCGTCTTCGCGCTGACGGCGGCGACGCAGGCGGTCGAGGATTCCGGATGGAAGCCGGAAGACCAGGAGGGCCGGGAGCGCACCGGCGTCCTGATCGGTTCCGGCATCGGTGGACTCCCCGGCATCATGGAAGGCGCGATCACAGTCCACGAAAAAGGCCCGCGCCGCCTCTCGCCCTTCTTCATTCCCGCGAACCTGATCAATCTCGCATCCGGGCACACCTCGATAAAATTCGGCTTCTCGGGCCCGAATCATTCGGTCGTAACCGCTTGCTCGTCGGGTGCGCATGCGATCGGCGACGCCGCTCGCATCATCATGTGGGATGATGCCGACGTGATGCTGTGCGGCGGTGCCGAAGCCGCGGTTTGCCGCCTTGGTCTTGCGGGCTTCGCTTCCGCGCGTGCGCTCTCGACCCACTTCAACGACGACCCACCTCGCGCCTCCAGGCCTTGGGACGAGGCTCGGGACGGCTTTGTCATGGGCGAGGGCGCGGGGTGTCTGATGCTCGAGGAGTTGGAGCACGCCAAGCGCCGCGGCGCCAAGATCTACGCGGAGGTGATTGGATACGGCATGTCGGGCGATGCCCATCACATTACCGCGCCCGCCGAGGACGGCAACGGCGCGTTTCGCGCGATGCGCAACGCGCTCAAGCGCGCGGAACTTCCGCCCGAGCGGATCGACTATATCAACGCCCATGGCACGTCGACCCCCAAAGGCGACGAGATCGAGCTGGGCGCGGTGAAGCGGCTGTTCGGCGATCACGCCTACAAGGTCTCGATGTCCTCGACCAAGTCCGCGATCGGGCATCTCCTGGGTGCCGCCGGCGCGGTTGAGGCGATTTTCTCGATCCTGGCGATCCGGGACGGGATTGTGCCGCCGACGCTCAATCTCGACAATCCGTCACCCGGCTGCGACATCGATCTGGTGCCGCACCATGCCAAAGAGCGGCGGGTGGACTATGCGCTGTCGAATTCATTCGGCTTCGGCGGAACGAACGCATCGCTCGTGTTCTCCCGCGTGAGCTGATCGGGCGCTCCGCGTCGCCGCATGCGCGCCCGGACCATCCCCGCCATCCTGCTGCTGATCGCGGCGGTGGCGAGCTTCGGTTTCTGGGTGGCGCAGGACTGGTCGTCGCCGGGTCCGCTGAGCGAAGCCAAAACCATCGTCTTGCCGCGCGGCGCCAGCACGATCGAAATCTCGCGCCAGCTAGGCGAAGAGGGCGTCATCGCTCACCCATGGCTCTTTCTGCTGGGCGCGGCCGGAACCCTCAACATCCTGAGCCTCAAGGCCGGCGAGTACGAGATTCCCGCCGCCAGCACGCCCGCTGCCGTCGCGGCATTGCTGGCGAGCGGCAAGGTGGTGCAGCACCGTCTGACCATTCCCGAGGGGCTGACCAGCGCCGAAATCGTCGCGATCTTGGACGGAACGGTCATGCTTGAAGGTGCGGTCTCCCACCGTCCGGCGGAAGGAACGCTCTTGCCCGAGACCTATTTCTATGCGCTCGGAGATCAGCGGCAGTCGGTCCTCGATCGCATGCGCAACGCCCAGGCGAAGGCGGTGGACGAGCTTTGGGCGGGACGCGCCAAGGATTTGCCGTTCCAGGATCCCGAGGAGGCGCTCACGCTCGCCTCCATCGTCGAGAAAGAGACCGGCCGCGACGACGAGCGCGCACATATCGCAGGGGTGTTTCTCAATCGGCTGCGCCTTGGAATGCCCCTGCAGGCCGATCCAACCGTGATCTATGCGATCACCAAGGGAGAGAAGCCGCTCGATCGGCCGCTCTCGCACGACGACCTCGGGGTCGAATCGCCTTACAATACGTATGTGGAAAAAGGCCTGCCGCCGACTCCGATCGCCAACCCCGGGCTGGCCGCGATCAAGGCGACGTTACGCCCCATGACGACCGACGACCTATATTTCGTGGCGGACGGCACGGGAAAGCACGTCTTCGCCAAGACGCTCGCCGAGCACAATCAGCACGTGGCCGAATTACGGCGACTGCAACAGGGTCAAGGTGCGGCGAAACCGCCACCGCGCTAGTTACCTGGCCGTCTGAACGGCCGACCTTCTGCTACGGGGCGTCAGCAATCGATCACCGATCCGTTGCGGCAGTGCGGCCACGAACCAGACGGCGAGCGTCATCGGCAACGGGAATGAGATGCGCGGTCGGTCGGCCTTGAGGCCGCGTGCGACTATTCCGGCGGCGCGCTCGGGCGCCATCAGGAACGGCATATGAAAGTCGTTTCCGGCGGTCATCGGCGTCGAGACGAAGCCGGGGCAGATGACCGAGACCCGGATGCCCAGTGGCGCGAGTGCACCGCGCCAAGCTTCGCCGAGGACCTTCACCGCCGCTTTGGAGGCGGAATATGAAGGCGCGTCGGCGATGCCGCGATAGCCCGCGAGCGAGCTCATGATGGCGAGCTGTCCGGCGCCGCGCGCGCTCATTCGATCGATGGCGGGCCAGCACGTGTTGAGCACGCCGTCGAGGTTGACCGCAAACACCCGCCGCGCCGCGTCTTCGCGCTCTCGGCCCGACTCGCCGATGCCGGCATTGGCGATCACCAAGTCGAGCGCAGCCCGGTCGTCCGCATCCTCGACCCAGCGGCGCGTCGCCTGCCGGTCCGTCACGTCGATGGTCTCTTCCGCAACGGCGGCGCCACGGTCGCGGCACGCGCGAGCCACTTCAGCGAGTCGGGTGGCGTCGCGCCCGCCGAGCGCGAGTCGCGCGCCTGGCGCCGCGTAGTGGCGCGCCAAGGCTGCGCCGATGCCGCTTGATGCGCCGGTAATGAGGATATGATGGCCGGCGCTGCTCAAACCTTCACCCGTTGTTGCAAGCGGCGCGCAAGGTTATAAGGCTGATCTGGATCACGGTCGAGCGATGCCGTGGAAGTAATGGAGCGCCGAGTCACCGTGTCCCAGGGAGCCTCCCTTGCCAAGGGCGTCATCGCCAGCATGACCGGCTTCGCCCGGGTCGACGGCGAGGAGGATGGGCTCGCATGGACCTGGGAGATTAAGAGCGTCAACAGCAAGTCGCTCGATTTGCGTTGCCGCCTCGCCCCCGGCCTCGATGCGCTCGAAGTGCCGCTACGCGCGATCATCGGCGAGAGCTTGAAGCGCGGTGCGATTACGGCGACGCTGAGCCTCACCCGAACCGCGGGCGCGACCGCATTCCACGTCAATCGCGCGGCACTGGAGCAGGCGATGGCGCTGGTGCGCGAGCTTCGGCCCGCGCTCGACGCGCCGCCGCCGAGCATCGAAGGATTGCTCGCGCTCAAAGGCGTGTTGGAGAGTAGCGAGGACGAGGCCGATCCCGCGACTCGCGAGCGGCGCGATGCCGCGCTGTTGGCGGGCTGCCGGCGCGCAATCGAGGCGCTGGTGCGGATGCGGACCGGCGAGGGGCAGCGTCTGGCGCGGGTGCTCGCCGAACACCTCGACGAGATTGCAGCACTGGTGTCGGCCGCCGAGGAAACCGCGGCCGCGCAGCCCCAGGCGATCCGCGCTCGGTTCCAAAACCTGCTCGCGCAGCTTCTCGATGCGGTGCCGGCGCTGCCGCAGGAGCGTCTCGCACAGGAAGCGGCGCTGCTGGTCGCCAAGGCCGACATACGCGAGGAGTTGGATCGGCTGCGGGCGCATGTGAGCGCCGCGCGCGATCTGCTCGCCGAAGGAGCGGCGATCGGGCGGCGGTTCGATTTCCTGTGCCAGGAATTCAATCGCGAGGCCAATACGCTCTGCTCCAAGTCCTCGGATATCGAGCTTACGCGGATCGGACTGGCGCTCAAGGCGGCGATCGAAAGGCTGCGCGAACAAGTGCAAAATATCGAATGAACGATCCTCCGCAGATCCGCCGACGCGGATTGTTGCTCGTGCTTTCGTCTCCCTCGGGTGCCGGCAAGACCACGATCACCCGCCGCTTGATCGAGCGCGACCCCAACCTCTCGATCTCGATCTCCGTCACGACCCGGCCGCCACGTGCCTCGGAAAAGGATGGGCGCGACTATTTCTTCGTGAGCGTCGAGCGGTTCGAGGCGATGGTGGCGGGAGGCGATCTCCTGGAGAACGCGACGGTGTTCGGCCATCGTTATGGAACGCCTCGCGCTCCTGTCGAAGCCGCACTCCGCGACGGCCGCGACATCGTGACCGACATCGACTGGCAGGGGACGCAACAGCTTGCCGAAAGCGTGCGCGAGGACCTGGTCTCGGTGTTTGTGCTGCCGCCCAGCATGGCGGCGCTCGAGCAACGGCTCCGGCAGCGCGCCCAGGACAGCGACATGGTCGTTCAGCAGCGCATGGCCAAATCCGCCGACGAGATGAGCCACTGGCCGGAATACGATTACGTGATCGTCAATCAGGACCTGGAATTGAGCCTGCAGCAAGTGGAGGCAGTTCTGACCGCGGAACGGCACCGCCGAGCGCGCCAGATCGGGCTCGCGGAATTCGTCAACCGGCTGAGAGAGCGCCGATAGCGCGCGCGAGCGCGCAGAATTCTCCCACGCTCAGCTCCTCCGCGCGACGCTCCGCCGCGATCCCGGCCGCGCGCAGCAGCGCGTCCGCCGGGACGCCCAGCGACTTCAAGCTTTGCCGAAGCATCTTGCGGCGCTGCCCGAAGGCCGCGGCTGTGACTCGTTCGAGATCGGTGCGCGCGCAGTCGGCAAGCGGCGCCGGGCGCGATACGAGGCGAACGAGGGTCGAGGTCACCTTGGGTGGCGGCACGAAGGCGCTGGGCCTCACATCGAAAAGCGTCGTCACCTCGGCGAGCCATTGCACCAGGACCGACAGTCGACCGTAGTCCTTGGTGCGCGGTTTCGCGGTGAGCCGCTGAGCCACTTCCTTTTGCAGCATCAGGGTCAGGCTTTGGTATCGCGCGATATCGAAGAGCCAGCGCAAAAGCAGCGCGGTCGCGATGTTGTAGGGCAAGTTGGCGACGATCTTGCGCGGCGCCTCGACCAGGCTTGCGGGATCGATCGCCATCGCATCCCCCGAAACGACGGTGAGCCGCCGAGGATATAACCCCGCCAGTTCGGCGAGCGCCGCGACGCAGCGATCATCGCGCTCGATTGCGGTGACGCTCAGCGCATCCTCTTGCAGCAGTGCTCGCGTCAACCCACCGGGGCCCGGTCCGATCTCGATCACGTTGACCCCCTCGAGCGGGCGCGCCGCGCGGGCGATGCGCGCGGTCAAATTGCCGTCGAGGAGGAAATTCTGTCCGAGCGAGCGCCGCGCGCTCAATCCATGGCGCCGAATAACCTCGCGGAGCGGAGGGAGCGCCGAAGGGGGCTCGCGCATTGCCTCCGATCAGGCGACCGAGCGCTGTGTCTGGCGCCGTGCCGCCATGTCGTGGGCCATGTGCAGCGCGGCGATCAGGCTCTCGGCGCTCGCTATACCCTTGCCGGCGATATCGCAGGCGGTGCCGTGGTCGGGCGAAGTGCGGATGAAGGGAAGACCCAACGTAATATTGACGCCGCGATCGAAATCGATGGTCTTGAGCGGGATCAGCGCCTGGTCGTGGTACATGCAGAGCACGGCGTCATAACGCCGCCGTGCCGCCGGATGAAAGAGGGTGTCGGCGGGATGGGGACCGTCGACCGCGTATCCCTCGCCCGCCAAGCGCTTGATCGCCGGCTCGATCAGTTCGATTTCCTCGCGTCCCATGGTGCCGCCTTCGCCAGCGTGGGGATTGAGCCCGGCGACCGCCAAGCGCGGTCGCGGAATGCCAAAATCCGAGTTAAGCGCCCGCGCGGTGGTCCGGCCGGCCACGATGATATCGCCGGTCGTGAGCGTCGCGATCGCCTCCTTGAGCGCGAGGTGAACTGTGACCGGCACAACGCGCAATCCGGGGCACACCAGCATCATGACCGCCCTGCTGTCGCCGCCGGCGAGTTCCTCCAGAAACTCCGTGTGTCCGGGATGGCGAAAACCCGCCGTGTAAAGCGTTTCCTTCTGAATGGGATTGGTGACCATCGCCGCTGCGCGCCCGTTGCGGACCAACTCCACGGCCGTCACGATCGCTCCAATCACCGCGCGCGCATTGGCGGGATCTGGGCGCCCTAGCAGCACTGGATGGGCTAGCCGGCGCGGCAGAACGCCGAGCGCATCGGGAAAGCATTGCGCCGCTTCCTCGGGACCCGCGACGGCCTGCAGTGGCACGTCAAGGCCAAGCATGGTCGCCAAACGTTGCAGGCGCTCCGGGTCGTCGATCGCGAAAAACGGCGGCACTCCGTCGGCACGTCGCATCCAAGCGGTAAGCGTGATTTCGCCGCCGATCCCCGCCGGCTCGCCCATGGTAAGGGCGATCGGCGATGTCATACCCGCATGTCTACGTAGGCGGCGCGCCGCAGGTCTCGCAGGTAGCGTTGCGCCAGCGTGTCCAGGCGCTGACGTTGCAAAGTTTCCGTTACTTGCTCGCGAGTCAGAATCGGGGAAGGCGGTAACTGTCGGTCGCACACCATCACAATGCCGATCACGTCGCCAAAATTCACGGGCTTGCTGGCCTCGGCAACCTTCAAGCCCGCCAACAGGCTCTGCACTTGCGGCGGCAGGGTCCCGACTTTGACGTCGTGAACCTCGCCGGTTAGCTGCGAGGAATGGTCGTGGCCATACTTGAGCAGCTCGCCGCAGCTATGCACAGCTTCGCTAGCATGCTCCGCTTCCAGCGCGGCGCGTTGGCGATCCGCCGGTGGGGCATTTCTCGGCGCCGGAAATCCTAGGCGCGCGAAACTGATGGTGGCGTCGCCGGGAGAGGCCTGGCCTACGGTGCGCCGCTCCGCCAGGTAAAGCAGATAGTACCCGCCATTGCCGCGGATCGGCACCGAGAGCTGGCCCGGCTGCATGCCGTCGACGGCCTTGGCGATATCCGGCGGCAGCTCGCCCGGCAGCACCCAGCCAAGGTCGCCGCCAACAGCGGCGGTGGGCGATTGGGAGAATTGCTGTGCCACGGCTGAAAACCCGGTGCCGCCGCGAATCTGTTCGGCGAGACGATCCGCGAGGGCCTTCACCTCGGCCTCCTGATTGGGATTGTCGACGGCGAGAAAAATCTCGCCGACGCGGCTCTGCGGCTTGCCGATGTTGTTCTTGATCTGGGCCAGACTCTCGCTGATTTCCTGTTCCGAGACGGTCGCGCTCGAGGTAAGTTTGCCCTCGATGACCTTGTTCCAGGCGAGGTTGGCGGTGATCTGCGCGACCAGGGTCGCGCGCGGAATACCGTTCGTTTTCAGGAGTTGATCGAGACTGCCCTTGGCCAGATTGTTTTGCTGCTCCAATTTCTCCATAGCGTCGGCGATTTCCTTATCGCTGACTTTGATCTTGTATTTTTTGGCTTCCTGCAATTCCAATTTCTCGTCGATCAGCGTGCGCATCACCTGCGGCGTCACGCGCTGGCGGATTTGATCGTTGTCCGGGAGTCGTGAGGAGAAAAGGACGAGCCGGATCCTGCCTTCGAGATCGGCGATCGATATCACGTCGTCGTTGACGACGGCCGCGATACGAGTCTCCTGCGCCATCGCGCCGGAGGCGAGCAGCAGAAGGGAAATTACCAGGACGGCGACGCGACTCATTATTGATCCGGCGGTTGACGTTACGCGGCGTTGCTGCGGCAACACTATCACTTCGGGGGCGCCCCTGTCTTCTGCCCATTGGTTGGCCTAACGGGCGACGTCCGATACTAGGACAACGATTGGGCTTAGAGCGAGGGGATTGTCAGGCCGGTCGTGTTGCCGGTCGAATAGAGCGGGAAGTTGAAGCTGCCAATATTCTTGAAGGCGATCGTGAACAGCACCGTGGTACCCGGCACGACGTTCAGATCATGCGTGTTGGAATGGCCGACTGCACCCGTAATCGTAATGCATTCGTTGTGATAGGAAAGCGCCACCCCGGATCCCAGAGTTGCAGGCTGGGGCGCGAAAGCGGGGCTGGTAGTGGGTGTCGAGGACACGGTAGTGACACTGTTGATGTTCTGCGTGCCGAAGAGAGCGAACGTCCAATTGCGAGTGAGGTCGATCGTCGCGTTTCCGGTGATTTGACGCAGTGCCTGGAAACCCACGATGTTCGGATCCTGAGTGATCGAGATGAAGCTGACATTGACCCGCAGGCTCGGGGGGCCGCCGGAGGCCGTCACTTCCTGCCGTTTCGGAGTGAGGGTGTTGTGGTCGAGCCGGAAGCGGTAGATGAGATCGAGATAGGATCCTGGGGAGACCGTCAGGCGACCGACGACATCCGAGGTGCGGTCCTCGAGACCCGAACCGGTCGGAAAAGCGCTGACATTCTGGAAGCGGTAGCTCTGCCCGACCAGGAAGCTGGTGCTGCCGCCGTGGTTTCCATAAATGGCGCCGTGGATCCCATAGTCGACCCGCTGGCCAGAATCGACTCGGTCGTAGCCGGGAAAGCGGTCCATGGCGAATAACCGAGTATCGTCCCAATCGACGTCCTGACTGTCCTGATTGGGGATGGTCGGGGGATTCCATCCGATCGGGCTCGCAATCAATGCCACGATCGGCTCGATGACCTCGCTGTTGCTCCCTCCGTGACGGATCCAGGGATAGTGCCACTCGAGCTTGGCTTGCGGGAAAAACCGACCCGCGACCGCGTCCCCCAGCGGCCCGTTGGGTTCCGTCATGAAGTTGCTCGAATAGTAGGTGTCGGCCCGGACAGCGCTGGTGAAGGTGAAGCGGTCTCCGATCAGGCCGTCGAACGGTATGCTCCAGGCGCCCGTCGTGGAGAGGCGGCGCATATCGATACCGTTCGAGCTGAACGAATTGAATACGTTGCTGTTGAAGCTCCAGCGGGCGCCATTGTCGTCGGGATGGCTGATCCAGTTGTAGGTGATGTCGGGAATAACGACCGGCTGGGTCGAGTTGCCGACGGTCGCTTGCTGGCTCTGGAATAGGTAGCTGTCGAAGAGGGTGTAGGCACGATCGTCGAAATTTTCGACGTCACCGCGGCTCACGAGGTAAGGCGCGGTCGTGAGGTTTACCCCCGTGACGCCGGTCGGAAAATTGAATTGCTGCAGATAAGTCTGGTCGCTTGTGCGCTGGACGTTGAGACTTGTCCGCCAATTTTCGTCGATGTCGAATTCGCTCTGGCTGAAAATCGAGCCGCGAAACACGTCGCCCCCGGTGGTCGAGCTGCCAGTCGAGGTGACCTGCTGGTTGGTATACATGAAGCTGCCATTCATATTCAGAAACCCGTCGCCCCAACGCTGGCGGTATTCGAGCCCAAGTCCGCTGCCGGCCGCGGTTGTCACCAGCGGGTCGAGGGTCATGTCCTTATCCGGCGCGATGACCCAGTAGTAGGGCGTTTGCGCGCGGAAGCCGAGGGTCGAGGAGTGACCGAATGTGGGATCGAGAAATCCGCTCACGCGTTTGTTGTTGGGGTCGGGAAGCGAAAGATAGGGCGTGAAAAAAACCGGGACACCGCCAAGTTCCATAGTGGCGTTGCGAAATTCAACCTGCTGCAGCCGATCGTCATGAACGGCCTGCTCCGCTTTGATCTGCCAAAACGGCGGCCTGCTGGGGTCGTCCTGGCAAATGTTGCAGGGCGAATAGACGGCCCGCCGCACTTCGATGCGGTTGCCCGCGTAGTAGAGGCCGGTATTTCCGGCGACGCGCGATCGATCCAGAAGCAGTGCGCGCACATCCTTGACGAAACCGTCCTTGAGCTTGTCCTGCAGCTCGGCGTAGCTCGCGAATACGACGTCGCCGCTCGGGTCCAGGAGGCTTACGTGGCCTGAAGCGGTGAGCGTGTCGGTTTTTTTGTTGTATGTGACGATATCGGCGAGGATGATCTGTTTGTCCTGGGAGATTTCCACGTGGCCCTTGGCGATGGTCAGGCCGAGGTCCTCGTCGTACTGCACCTCGTCGGCGATCAAGAGGAAGGGCTCGTTGCGGGAAGCTGCGCCATGCGACGGCGCCTGGGCTTCCGACTCGGTCGCTGCGGAGGTAAGGGCCGCTAGGATTCCGAGAGCGGCAGCCGGGCAGCGCATCGAGGCTCAGCCGTCCTCGAGATGCAGCAGCAGAGTTGCCCCGGTAAGCAGGCTGACTCCGGCCGGCGTCCAGGCCGCGAGATTGACCGGGATCGTGGCGGAAAGGCCCAGCGCGAATACAACATTCGAAAACAAGTACAGCACGAAGCCGCTCGCGATCCCGCTGGCGATCATCAGCGGAACGCCGCCGCGCCGGTGCATCCTGAGGCTGAAGGGCGCCGCGATCAGGACCATCGCGGCCAGCAGGAAAGGTCGCGCCAGCAGCGCATTGTAGTAAAGCCGGTGGCGCTGCGTCGAAAAACCCGACCGTTCCAACAGGCTGATAAATCCCGGCAGCTCCCAGAACGACATCGACTCGGGGGTGGCGAAGCTTTCCTCGATGTCGTGCGGCCGCATATTGGTCTCGACGCGGATTTCGGAGAATGGTTCGGCGACCTTGGTGGGTTCCCACCGCGTGCCGTCGTTTACATCCCAATAGCCATCGCGGAGGGTTGCCCGTCTGGCGTCGATCCGGGCGGTCAGATGATCGCCCTTATCGAAGAACAAAATCAGCACGTCCTCGAGCGTGATGCCGGTTCCCTGCGACAGTCGCTCGGCGTGGATGACCGAGGGCGTGCCTTGCTTGTCGCTCTGCCGCAGCCAAAGCCCGGCGCGAGAGAGGGTCATCTGGTCGTTGCTTTCGCGCATCACGCTCGCTTCGAGTTTCTCGTAGCTCGTCTGCATTACCGATGCGATCGGGTTGAAGACGGTGACCGCGAAAACGCCGACGAGCAGCGCCACCATCACCGCCGGCGCGAGGAATTGCCAGACCGAAACGCCCGCGGCCCGCGCGACAATCAACTCGTTGGAGCGCGTCATGCGCCAGAACGCGATCATTGCGCCGAACAGAATCGCGAACGGCATGATTTGCTGCGCCATGAAGGGCTGCTTCAGCAACGCCATCTTGAGCAGGATCAACAACGTTGCGTTCGGATGCGTGCCGCCCCGCCGAATCAACTCGATATAATCCAGGAGGAACACGATCGTCGTCATCGCGGTGAATACGCTGAGGCACCAGAAGAAAAATTGCCGGGCAATATAAAGTGCGAGAATTTTCCAGGAGGCCATGTTCGACTCAGCTCGATGTCGCGGTCGCGCCGCGGAGAAGCCTGGGCCAGCCGCCCTCGCGCAGCAATAGCCAGGCACAGATCATGATCGGCGCAAAGCAGTCCACGTAGAGCAGCGGCAGGGCCGCGGGCACCCGGGTTGCGAGATTTTTGCTGCCGAGGTCGAGGACCTGGAAGATCATCGCCAGGACGACCGCCGCAAGGATGCGGCGACCCTGGCCGCGTCGGTTGAACTCGCCCGGCAACAGGCATGAAAGCGGGATAAACGCAAACACCAAGGCCGCGAACGGGGCCACCAAGCGCATATGAAGCTCGGCCGCAATGCCCAAGCCGTACATTTGCTGGGATTGAGCGTCGGGCCAGATCAACTCATGCAAGTAGCGCTCGGCGGGCTCGCGCAGACGCGCGCCCGGCGTATCCGACGCGCCTGGCAGCTCGAGCGTGTCGCTGTCGAAGGTGAGAATATTGAGTTTCCCAGTATGCTCGTCGAATTGCTGGCGGACGCCGTTCACCATCAGCACGCGCCCTCCGGTGGTCGTGGCAACGAGGGCGCCGTGCTCGGCAAAGAGCGTGATCGGTCGCTGCGGGTCGCGGGTGTCATGGATGACGATGCCGCCCAAATCGCCCTCGCGATCGCGGCTACGCACGTAAACCGTAAGGTTGTCGGAGAGAGTGTTGAAGACCCCCTCTTGGATGAATGCCGAACTGAATCGATTGCGAATCTCGAACTGCAGGTCCTTGTACTCGCGGTTAATCGCGGGCAGCAGATAGGCCGTGAGCGCGAACAGCAGTAGGGTGCCCATCGCGCCCAGCAGCACCGCCGGCCACGCGAGCCTCGCCTGACTGAGGCCCGCGGCGCGCATCGCCACCAGCTCGCTTTCGGAAATGAGCCGGTTGTAGCTGAAGAGGATCGCCAGGAAGATCGCGATCGGCAGCACGATTTCGATCAGGCGCGGAACGACCAGCGCTGTGATCTCGACGAAAACCGCGAGCGATAGTCCGCGGTTCACGATCAGGTCGATAAAGCGCACCGACTGCACGAGCCATATGGCTGCGCTGAAGACCAGCGTGAAGGTGAGGGTCAGCAACAGCGTCTGCTTGAGGACGTAACGTGTGAGCCCGTTCATGGCGGCCGGATTATACGGGGGTGACTTCGCGCGAGACCAGCGCCAATTGCGTCCCCGTTGCGCGGCGCTCGGCCTTCGGGCAGGGTCGCGGCCTCGCGAAGCGAGCCGAGAGAATCCCAAGATGCGCGCGAGCGACGCCGTTGAGCAGGCCGACCCGCTGGCGGTCGGCGTAGGCCGGTTCTGGGCAATTTTCCTCGTCCTTCTGGTACCGGCGGGGCTCCCGGTGATTCTGGCCGACGTGCCGCCGCTCTTCGACTACCCCAATCACCTCGCACGTATGTATTTGCTCGGTCACCTCGCCGACTCGCAGGTATTGCAGGATTATTACGCGGTCGATTGGTCGCTCATCCCCAATCTTGCTATGGACGCGGTCATTCCGTTACTGGCGCGAGTAATACCTCTCGTTTGGGCTGCCAAGTTGTTTTTCCTGGCGACGCTGATGCTTATTGCCGCGGGCGTCGCATTCGTGCACCGCGCCGCTTACGGACGCTGGACGCTTTGGCCCCTTGGTGCGTTTTTGTTCCTCTACAGTCGCGTGTTGCTCTGGGGTTTCCTCAACTACCTCTTCGGGATTGGTTTGGCACTGGTGGGACTGGCGGCGTGGATCGCGCTTGCCGAGCGATCCGCCTGGCTGCGCCTCGGGACTGGGGCGCTGTTTGCGCTCGCCGCTTTCTTCGCGCATCTCATGGCGGCAATCGTCTTCGCCGTGATGGTCGGGGGGTACGAACTCGGCCGACTCCTGCGCGGTGGACCGCTGCGGCAGCAGCCGGTTCTGCCGCGCCTCGGCGTCGCATGCCTCGCCTTCGTCGCGCCGGCGATATTTTTTCTGGCCGGCCCGCATTATGGACTCGATGCGATTCGTTTCAGCCCTTGGGTTCGCAAGCTCGACCTGCCGTTCAGCGTGCTCGACGACTATCATCGCGCATTCGACGTCGGCTGCTTCGCACTCTTGGTATTGGGCGCCGCTTTACTCTTCGCGCGGCGGCGTCTCGCGGTGATCGCATCGCTTCGCCTGCCGCTGCTGCTGTTGTTGATCCTCTATCTCGTGGCGCCGACGCAGATCATGACGGCATCGGCGGTCGATCACCGGCTGCCGCTGGTGCTCGCACTGCTTCTGGTCGCCGCGACCGTTGCGCCTCGGCTGCCGGCGCGTTGGGCTCGAAGCATCGCCGTTCTCATGCTCGCCTTGTTCATCGTGCGCATGGGGTTGGTGGCCGAGGCTTGGGTAAGAGCCGATGCCGTCTATCGCCGGGATATTTCAATTCTCAACCGGATTCCCGAAGGCGCGCGCGTGGCGCTGGCCTATCCCCCGGCGGCGATCTCGTTCGATGCCATTCCCAAGACGCATTTGCCGTTGCTCGCGGTCATCCGCAGCAATGCCTTCGTTCCGACGCTGTTCGCTTACCCGGGTCAGCAGCCCGTAGTATTGACGCCGCTCGGCGAGCGCCTGGCTGCCGAAGCGGAGCCCGGTATGCTCTGGCGTTCCTGGATGGCGGGGGGAGAGGGCGCGATGGCGGCGGTCCTCAAGGATTTTGATTTTGTGCTCGCGCTCGATCGTCGCCCCTTCGACTTGCCAGCGCTGCCGGGGTTGACACCCCTTGAGAGCGAACCTGACTTCGCGCTCTACAGCGTGCATCGCTCGCCGCCTTGACGGTCCGGACCGCGCCAGATAGAGGGGCACCGGAAACATTGGAATCGCCGCTTGAGCCACTGGGTTTTCTTTCCTTCGATCGACATTGAGCCGTTGCTGCCGACCGCCTTCGATCTCTGCGAGCTCGTGGCGGTCTGGGGCTCGGCACTGCTGCTGCTCTCGCTCGGCCGCCTGCTGACCCGCGGCCAAGGATTTCCCGAGCTGCAATTGCTGGCGGGGTGGGGCGTGCTCGCGCTCGTGCTGACGGCGTGGGGGGCCCTCATGCCGTCCGTCTACCCACTCTGGTGGCCCGCCGCCGGGGTCGCGGCGGCTGGCGTCGTCGGCTTGCTCATCCCCGCCGTCAATCCGCGGCGCGAGGATTGGATCGCGCTCGGGCGCGTGCTGGCACTGAGCCTGCCGTTCTGGGCGGTTCTGGCGAGCGAGCGTCCTTCGCAACCCGACACTTTCCTCAATCTGCTTCCGAATGCTGCTTATCTCTACGATCACGGATTTCTTCCAGCGGCTGACAGGCCGGAAAGCCACTCCTTCCTGCCGGGGGCTCCCTACAATCTGCAGTTTTGGGCGTATCTCGTGGGCATCGCTGTGCCGCGATTCCCGGCGGTGGCGATGGCGCATATCAACTTAGTGCTCTACTTGGCGTTCGGATTGCTGCTGGCGCGCGTTCTGCAATTCGCGCCGGTGTTGGATGAGCGCGGGTCGCGTGCGCCCGCCTGGTGCGCGACCGCGCTGGGCTTGCTGCTGGCGACCGCTCTCAATCCCGGTTTCGTCCCGAGGGTCGCGCTCACGGTCTATGGCGAGACCTCGATCTCCGTGTGTTTGGGAGCCGCGGGATTTCTGGTCGCACGCGGTTTCGAACGCATTGCCACTCAAACGACCCTGCGGCCAACGCTTGTGCTCTTTGCGGCGACGCTGGTGGCTCTGGTCGGGATCAAGCAGGAGAGTGTTGCTTTCGTGATTGCACTCGCAGTCTCGATCCCGTTCCTGGGACTGCTCGATCGCCAAGTTGGTTTCGCGCGCGCCAGCATGGCCTTTGCGCCGGCCTTTGCGCCGGCCGTGTTGTTGTATCTGCTTTGGCGCTTGTATGTTCATAGCCGCTTGAGTGGAGGCGAGCTTGGTCTGCTGCCGTATGAGCAGTGGAACTGGCAATTGCTGCCGCAGATCCTGCGCGCCGTCGGTCTGATCGTTGCCGGGAAGGGCTTCTATTTTGGCCTCCTTCTGATTGCGCTGCTGCTTTTGCTGTGGCGCTTGCGGCGGCGCCGCTTCGAATTCGCGACGCGCCTGCTGACGCTGACGGTCGCGGTCGCGGTTGCCTATGATCTGTTCCTGTTGATCGCCTATGTCGCGAGTTTCACGCCGCGCATGGCCGCGGACGCCCATTCCTTCTTCCGATACAACACGCACCTCTCGTTGCTCCTGGTACTGTCGCTTGCAAGCCTATGTCGCACGCTGCTCACCGAGCGCTCGCGCCCGCTAGGCGTGGGCTGGCGTGTCGCTGCGCGCTTGGCGGTTGTTGCGATGCTTGTGTTTCCGGTCGCGTTTATCGGGCGCCTGCGATTCGACCTGATGCCGCCGCAGCCGTTGATCCGCGCTCTCGCTCAAGATGTCGCGCCGTTCATCGGGTCCGACGAAAAGCTCGCGCTCATATTGCCTGGAGACGGCGGCGGCATCGCCACGATGATGGAGGGTGTGCTGCGCTATGAGACGCCGCGGCGTCCGGGCGTCGACCTCGTCACCGTGTCTCGCATCGACGATGCCACCCTATCGGGATTGGCGCAGCAGGGCGTGACTAAGGTATTGATTTCTTGCGTCACGGATGGGTCGCCCGATCTTCCGCGTGGCCACGCCGTGTTGCTCGAACGGAGTGGCACGGAATGGCGTCGCATCGCCGCCTGGCGCTACCCCGTGCGCGACAATCGGCGCTGGGACGCATCGCTTCCGGCAACGTCTCTGTGCAGCTGAAGAGCGTAGATTGGGCTTAAGATTTCGTTAGGCCGTCCCGGGCAAAAGATTTATTCCTGAGAGCCTGGAGATTTGTTGATGCCTCTGTTGCAGGAAGCGCCGACGCCTAAGGCTCCGGCACCGGCAAGCCCGAGCGGCGCGCCGGAGCTTGCGATTATCATCCCGACTTTGAACGAGCGAGACAATGTCGCGCCACTGATCGGATTGATCGAGCAGGCGCTACCCGGCGTCGCCTGGGAGGCGATCTTTGTCGACGACGATTCAACCGACGGCACGAGGGACGCGGTGTTCGCGCTTGCCGCGCGCGACGCGCGGGTAAGGTGTGTGCAGCGGATCGGCCGGCGCGGGTTGGCATCGGCGTGCATCGAGGGCGCGCTTGCGAGTTCGGCGTCGTTCATCGCCGTCATCGATGCCGACCTGCAGCACGATGAGCGGCTGCTGCCGGAAATGCTGGCAATTCTGAAGCGGGAGCCCCTTGATATCGTCGTGGGCAGCCGCCACGTCTCGGGCGGCGGCTTCGGTGCGATGGGCGAGCGCCGCCGGCGTATCAGCAACTTCGCGACCAGACTCAGTCGGACCATCCTGCGCGCCGACGTCAGCGATCCCATGAGCGGCTTCTTCATGATGCGCCGATCGGCCTTCGACCGCTCGGTGCGGCGCCTTTCGGGCATCGGCTTCAAGATCCTGATCGATCTGTTTGCCTCGTCTCCGGAGCCGCTGCGCTACCGCGAGCTGCCCTATGAATTCCGAGCGCGGCGGCATGGCGAGAGCAAGCTCGACGCGCTGGTGGTGTGGGAATACCTGATGCTGATGGGCGACAAGCTCGTGGGCCACATCGTGCCGATCCGTTTCATCTCGTTTGCGGCGGTCGGCGGCATCGGCCTTTTGGTCCAACTCGCGGCTCTTGCGATCTTGCGCAGTGCCGTTGGCATGGACTTCAAGGCTGCGCAGGCGCTCGCGATCGTCGTGGCGATGGTGGGCAATTTTCTGCTGAACAATGTCCTCACATACCGCGACCTTCGCCTGACCGGCTGGCGCTGGCTCGGCGGACTGCTGTCGTTCTGCCTGGTCTGCTCGGCAGGTGCGGTCGCCAACTGGGGCGCCGCGACATTGCTGTTCGAGAGTTTCGCGCTTCCCTCTTGGCTCGCAAGCACCGCCGGCGCATTGGTGGGGGCGGTCTGGAACTACGCCATGAGCGGCGTTGCCACCTGGCGCAAGCGCGTCAAGGCTTGAGCGCGGACATCGCTTCTCGGCGGAAGACGAGGGAGCGTGCGGGCGATCGCTTGCGGTAAGCTTTCTCGAGTACAAAGCCGTATCGGCGGAACAGAACCGACAGGCCTTCACGGTTGAAGAATTGTAGATGCGCCGGCGGCTGTATTTGATCCCACTGCGAGAGATCGGCGGGTACCGCGGCATGTCCGGAGTCGGGGGTCGCGATGTAGACCCGGCTACCACGCTTGGTGATCGCATCCAAAGTCGCCATAAACTCGCTCGGCCCGGCGAGATGCTCGAACACCTCCGTTGAAAACACGAAGTCGAAATGCAATCCGCGCGCCCTGAAGTCGCGCAGCGATTCACAATAGAATTCACAACGCGGGAAATGTCTGTGGGCGTACGCGATGGCGGCGGCATTTATGTCCAATCCGATTGCCCGCGCGCCCAGGCGAGCAAAAGCACCAACCATGAAACCACCACCGCAGCCGATACGATCACCGACTTGCGGTGTGCGTAGCGCGCCAATTGCAGAGCTTTTCCAAACGCTCACGCGCCCTTGAACCGGCCTTGGGATAAAATTCGGCTGAAGCGAATTGGTAGTTGTCGTTGTAGAACGCCCTGATCTGATCGTCGCCGGGAAACGGATGCACGACCAGGAACCCGCAAGATGGGCAGCGGTACAAGCTGTATCCGCCCTTCTTGAAGGCGAATTCCGGAATGCCCTCGTTGCAGGCGAGGCACGGTTTATCCTTCGGTACGTGCTCTTCGCTCATGGTCAATCGTCAATGTCCGCGCGGATCGTCGCCTTCGGCAAATCAGGCATCAGCATCGATGGTACATATCGTGAATAACATTTCCGTGCGGAGACTACGCGGCCAAACCGGCACTCACAAGTGATGAAGCTTCCAACGATTGACTCGGCCCCGCCCCTCGTTTATGCGCGATGATGCGTGGTTCATTGACACACTCCAACGGGGGGTCAGCGATCATGGAGATAACCTTCGGTGGCTTGCGCGTTCCGGACTCGGGCACGGTGGTAGCGGGTGTGCTCGAAGGGAAAAAATTGGCGCCGTCTGCCGCGGAGCTGAACCGTCGCGGTGGTGGCGTGTTGGTTCGTGCTATCGAAGCGACCCGCTTTACCGGCAAGAAAGAAGAGGCCCTTGTGGTTCCGGCGCCGAACGGCCTTGCGTATGACCGCGTGGTGCTGCTGGGAATGGGCAAGCCGGCCGAGCTCAGCGCGTTGGCGCTGCAGCGGCTGGGCGGTGTCCTGGTTCCCGCCCTCAACAGTGTGGGCGCCACTGCCGCTACCGTGCTTTGGGACAAGATGCCCGGTATGCGCCTTGATCCCGGCGTTGGCGCCGCCAACCTCGCCCATGGTGCGGTGCTGCGCAGTTACCGCTTCGACAAATACCGCACGCGCCAGAAGCCCGAGCAGAAACCCAGCTTGGAGAAGCTGATGGTCCTCTCGCCGTCGCAAGCTTCGGCGCGCAGGGCCTACCAGCCTCTGGAGCGGATCGCCGCCGGTGTCTTCTTCACGCGCGACTTGGTCTCAGAGCCCGCGAATATTCTCTATCCCGAGAGCTTTGCCGAGCGTGCCAAAGCGCTTAGCCAGCTTGGCATCGCGGTGGAAGTGCTCGACGAGAAGGCCATGAAGAAGCTCGGCATGGGCGCGCTTCTGGGCGTGGGTCAAGGCAGCGCGAAACCGCCCCGGCTGTTGGTCATGCAGTATAACGGCGCCGGCCGCGCGCGAGGCAAGGCGCCAATCGCCTTCATCGGCAAAGGCGTGACCTTCGATACCGGCGGCATCTCCTTGAAGCCTGCGGCCGGCATGGAGGAGATGAAGTGGGACATGGCAGGCGCAGGCGTGGTGGTTGGATTGATGATGGCGCTCGCGGGGCGCAAAGCCAGAGCCAACGTGGTAGGGATCGCCGGGCTGGTCGAGAACATGCCCGACGGTAATGCGCAACGACCCGGCGACATCGTCACGACCATGTCCGGCCAGACCGTCGAGGTCCTCAACACCGACGCCGAAGGCCGCTTGGTGTTGGCCGACGCGCTCTGGTATTGCCAGGACCGCTTCAAACCGCAATTCATGATTGACCTCGCGACGCTTACCGGTGCCATCGTCGTGGCCTTGGGTCACGAGCATGCGGGGCTCTTCAGCAACAACGATCAGCTCGCAAACCGCCTGCTGACGGCCGGCAAGGCGGTCGAAGAGCCGCTCTGGCGCATGCCGTTGGCCGACGTCTACGATCGTCAGATCGACAGCGATGCCGCCGACGTAAAGAACATCGGCGGCGGGCGCGATGCCGGCAGTATCACTGCGGCGCAGTTCCTCCAGCGCTTCGTCAACAAAGTGCCGTGGGCGCACCTTGACATCGCGGGCGTCGCCTGGAGCAAGAAGGATGCGCCGCTCACGCCCAAAGGCGGCACCGCCTACGGCGTACGGCTTCTCAACGCATTGGTCGAGGCGCATTACGAAGGCCGCTGAAGTCGATGGCGGAAATCGGTTTCTATCACCTGCGAACAACACCGCTCGACCGCGCGCTGCCGCGCCTGCTCGAGCGTGGGCTCGCCGAGGGGCACCGAATTCTCGTGCTGGCGGGCTCGACCGAGCGGGTGCAGCACCTGGACGCGATGCTGTGGACCTATAACGAGGCGGGCTTCCTGCCGCATGGCAGCGCGCACGACGCCAACGCGCCGCGCCAGCCGATCTTCCTCACCGATCGGGATGAGAACCCCAACGCCGCGACGATGCTGGTTCTGCTCGACGGCGCGCGGCCCGCGTCGTTCGAGGGCTTCCAGCGCTGCTGCGATGTCTTCGACGGCAACGACGAGGCGCAGGTGGTGGCGGCGCGCGAGCGCTGGGCCGCCGCAAAAAGCGCGGGTCACAATCTCACCTATTGGCAGCAGGGCGAGGAGGGGTGGGAGAAGCGCGGCTAGAGCGCAATCCGGCGAAGTGTGAGCGGTTCGCCGTCAGATTGCGCGACAAAATCAACGAATCTAGGGCGTGATCCGATCCTGTCTGACCGGATCACGCGTTAGCCGGCGGTAGCTCAGTTGCCAGCGCCGGTACCGGCCGCTATAACCCGCGCCGCGCCGCAGCTCCAGGAGCGACAATGACCATCGAGCGTACTCTTTCCATCATTAAGCCCGATGCCACGCGCCGGAACCTGACCGGCAAGATCAACGCCCGCTTCGAGGAACGCGGCTTGCGCGTGGTTGCACAAAAGCGCGTGCAGCTTTCGCGCGCACAGGCGGAGCAATTCTACGCCGTGCATCGCGCGCGGCCGTTCTTCAACGACCTCGTCGCTTTCATGATTTCGGGGCCGGTGGTGGTGCAGGTGCTCGAGGGCGATAACGCCGTGGCGCTGAACCGGGATATCATGGGTGCGACCGACCCCAAGAAGGCCGCGCCCGGCACGATCCGCAAGGATTTCGCCGAGGACATCGAGGCGAATTCCGTGCACGGATCGGACTCGCTCGACACCGCCGCTGCCGAGATCGCGTTCTTCTTCGGCGCGATCGAGCTCTGCCCCTGAGCGAAGGCTGCGAGTCGCGGTCCGGTAGACCCCGGAACATAAGACCGCAAGGCTGAGTGCGGCGAAATATCTCTTCGCACATTGCTCGAAGGTTCTTTCCTTCCGTCATGCTGCTTCCCGCTTCGCGGGACGCGGCACATCGTGCTGTCTAGAACCACAGCAACGCACGCTCCTCAGTTCTGGGCGGCCGTGAGCTTGTCCTGCGTCTTCGTTTCGAAGTCGCTGGCGTCGTGCCGCTCGTGGAGCTGATCCGCGGGATCGCCACTCAATCGGTTGACCTTGCGGCCGCGCTTCACCGCCGGGCGTTGGCCGATCATCGTCGTCCAGCGCTGCAGGTTCTTATAATCCTGCACCTGCAGGAATTCGGCGCCGCCATATTGGTTGTGCTGCGCCAGGCCGCCATACCACGGCCAGATCGCGATGTCGGCAATCGTGTAGCTGTCGCCGGCGATGTATTCGCTTTCGGCGAGGCGCCGGTCGAGCACGTCGAGCTGGCGCTTCGTCTCCATGGTAAAGCGGTCGATGGCATATTCGATCTTGGTCGTCGCATAGGCGTAGAAATGGCCGAAGCCGCCGCCGACATAGGGTGTGCTGCCCATCTGCCAGAAGAGCCAAGACAGGCATTCGGCGCGCGCGGCGCGCTCGGTCGGCAACAAGGCGCCGAACTTCTCGGCGAGATAGACGAGGATCGCGCCCGATTCGAAGACGCGCACCGGCTTGGGTTCGGAACGGTCGAGCAAAGCCGGGATCTTGGAATTCGGATTGACGGCGACAAAGCCGCTGCCGAATTGGGCGCCCTCGCCGATCTTGATCGGCCAGGCGTCGTACTCGGCGCCGCGATGGCCGAGCGCCAGAAGCTCTTCCAGCATGACGGTGACCTTCACGCCGTTGGGCGTCGCCAGAGAATAAAGCTGCAGCGGATGGCGGCCGACAGGCAGTGCCTTCTCATGGGTCGGTCCGGCGATCGGCCGGTTGGTGTTGGCGTATCGCCAGCCGCTGGCATCCTTCTTCCAGGTCCAGATCTTCGGCGGCGTGTAGGGTGTTTCGGTCATCATCGTCCTCGTCGTCGTGGTGCAGCCTTGCCTCTCCGCGAGCCTACTCCCTCCGGGCCTCGCCCCTCAACCGGGCGCGGTCCGCGGCTGCTCAGGTCGCGCATCGCCGGCTGGGCGAATGATCAACCCGGGATTTTCGGCGTGGGCTTCCAGCCACGACAGCCGTTCAAGAACAGGTTCACGCAATCCCCGGCCCAGGCATCGAGCTCGGCTTCGCTCATCGGCTTGCCGAGGCCGAGCGCGCGGCGCTGGGGCAGCGCGATGACGCTCTGCAGGAACTGTTCGGCGGCGAATTCCGGGCGGTCGATGCTCAGGCTGCCGGCGCGCGTTTCGCGCGCCAGCAATGCCGCGATGTGGCCGACCGCCTCGGCGCGCCCGCCTTCGCGGGCGACGATGGCGGCGAGCTCGGGAAAGCGCTGCGCCTCGGCCATCATCAGCCGGGTCAAGGACAGCGCCATCGGCATGAGCGCGGCGCGCAGGATGAGCCGCGCCAGCCGGCGCAGGAACTCCTCGAGGCTGCCGCCGTCATGCTGCATCGGCTCGCCCGCCGGCCGCAGGCCCAGGATGATGCGGTGCACGACCGCCTCG